>NZ_JXLB01000005.1 GCF_001886195.1 Enterococcus ratti
AACGTTTCGATTACTTTTGAATAAACGCCAGTTGACTCAAACACAATACTTGGCGTTTCAGGCAAAGCCAAAATTTCTTGCAGTAAAGTGCTAAACCCTGATTTTGTATGAAGAATCTCTCCCTCAAAAAGGCAAAGATCATCCAAGCACTTTGTAACTTTTCCCATAGAAACATCTAACACAAGTACATAAGCCATTCTTTTCATCTTCTTTCTTTTTGTCTGAAAGGTTCTTCACTGTTTCATTTCGTCCCTAATTTCCTAAACACGAGCTTAAAGCCCCAACATACTTAAACCAGTTTTTAAAATGACAGTGAAGGAGACCGTTTTTTTGTAGGAACTCAAGATCCATGAGGCCATGGTCGATCTTCCTTTCACTTCCTAACTATAAACCTAAAAACGGAAAATAGAGGGTAAAGTCATCTGTCGATGACTTTACCCTCTAATCTTAGCATGTTTTAAGTGCCGTTTATACTAAAAATAAAATATCTCCATTTGCGCCTACCTTTTAGGCTAGATAAGACAAAATAATCGCTTGATATTTTTCTATCATATCTAAATAATTATCAATTTCTACATACTCGTCTATTTGATGAGGAAGCGTAGCAACACCCGGTCCGAATACAATAAAATCAAATTCATTTGCTGCTTTTACAAATTCAGCTGCATCTGTTGTTCCCGCTGCTCCTACTAAAGGCAGAGGACGCTTAAATTGTTCTTGAATGCAGTCGATTAAAGAAGATGCTGGATTTGCTTTCACAGGAATTTTATTGTAATCGATCGTTAATTCTAAACGGTATTCCGTCTCTTCATTTAACTCATCAATCAATTTTTGTAATAAAGCAATAACCTGATCATTAGGAAATTCTGGAATTGAACGAATATTTCCTTGAAGCTTTGCTTGACTAGGAATACTATTCACCTGATTGCCACCACTAATTACTGTAACATTATGAATTGTTTTTCCTAAAATAGGATTTTTGTACGTTTCAGCAATTTGTGTCATTCGCATATTCGCCTTTGTAATAAATTCATTTAAATGATTGATCGCATTGTATCCCTCTTGCGGCATCGAACTATGTGCTTCTTTTCCTTTTGAAACCACTGTATAATTGATTGAACCCATATGAGTATACATTAAGTTATAGTTGGTGGGTTCACCAATAATTAGCCCGTCTAAATCATTCGCATAGCCTTTTCTTGTTAACTGTTCACTACCAAGTTCACCGATTTCTTCTCCTACAGTAGCTAATAATTTAATTGTTCCATTAAATTTTTTTTCCGCTTCTTTTAATTCGATCATGGCAATAACCATCGCCGCCAATCCACTTTTCATGTCTGTAGTGCCGCGTCCATACAAACGATTTCCTTTTATTTCTGCTGAAAAAGGTTTACAAGACCACATACTTTCATCCCCTGCTGCTACTACATCCATATGACCGGATAAACCTAATACTTTTCCCTCATTTCCCTTTTTATAGCTAGCAACTAAATTATCTCGCCCATTCGCATAAGAAATAAGTTTTCCTTCAATTCCATAGCTTTCTAATAAATTCTTTAAATATACAGCTACTTCTCCTTCGTTGTCATTCACTGATTTAATTCGAACAATATCCTGTAAAATAGCAATTTTTTCTTCTTTTTTCATGACATTATTACTCCGATCCTTTTTTATCTCATCATACGCCACATCCTTTTTAATCACAACAATTTTTCTATTACCTTTCCAGTTTTTACGAATCAATCATCTTTTCATCTGTGAATGATTTTTCATCGCTTCTTTAATAAACGATAAAGTTTGTTCATAACATTTTTTTGATTCTGGCAAGGCATAATCAAATTGGTATTCATGATTGATTTCTTTTTTGCTACTTTTAAAAAATAATCCTTCTACTGGTACATTCAGTTTTTTTAACTTACTTTCTAAGGCAATTCCTTGTTCTTGAAAAGAATATACATTTCCGTCTGTAATATATGTTGGTGGAAAGTCTTTAGTGACATGGTCGACTAAACTTGCCTGAAATAAACGTGCGTCATTTTTCCAATCTTTTTGTCCTAATAAAGACCAAGCTACCGTTTTGACAAAAAATCGCATCAATCGATTATCAGTCTGCTGATTTGCCACTTGTTGCAAATCAACTGGACCACAATAAGAAATCGCCCCTTTAATGTTTTCTTTCTGTAAGAGTCGTTTCATGTTCATCGCTTTTGCATAACTTTTATTGGTTTGAATAGTCACATATTGTAAAGCAATCTGAGCTCCGGCACTATCTCCACCAAAGATAATCGTTGATAAATCCAATGAGTTTCGTTTGTCTTTTTTCAACTGTTGAACAAGTTCATTAACTTGAATCACTTGATCCGGATATTGAGAGCTTGGAGCTGGTTCATAATTCATTGCTACTACCGCTACCTGTGCATCCGCAGATAATTTTGTTGCAAATTCTTGCACGCCAATTTTATCCCCGCTTACATACCCTCCGCCATGAACCCAAATAACTACGGGGACAGCTTGCTCACTCTTTTTTGGATAATAGATATCGTAATTATTCTTCTTATATTTAGATGGATATCCAACATCTGCTATTATATTTGTTGCTTTCTTAGCTTTAAAATAATTTTTATTATCTGTAATGGTTACTGTGTCACTAAACAGATGTCCAATGACATAAGCCCCCGGTCTTGGTGAAACCTGAAATGCTAGCACGATTAATAAAATGATACTAATCATTAAAATACCTAACCATTTTAATCCTTTAAAAATTTTAACTTTCATCCATTTTCCTCATCATCTGTTTTCTTTATTTCTTGATAACATCTTAACAAGAAATAAAATTTTTGTAAAACTGATAAAATAGCAAAAAGATAAAAGCATTCTTCCCTAAATAATTTTTATTGCATAAAAAAATGCCCCTTTGATGTTATTAATTAACATCAAAGAAGCATTCTTTACATTTTTTAGAAACAGACGAGCAAAATATTTTTTCACCACATTTACCATTTTTGATGAATTGATAGCCCTACTTTTACAGTCTCTAAACTATTTATTTTTTAAATTATAGAAAGATTTCAAACCTTTATATTCAGCAACTTCACCCAATTGGTCTTCGATACGTAGTAATTGGTTGTATTTTGCAATACGGTCAGTACGGCTTAATGAACCAGTCTTGATTTGACCAGCATTTGTTGCAACAGCAATATCAGAAATAGTTGAATCTTCCGTTTCTCCAGAACGGTGTGAAACAACTGCTGTGTAACCAGCTTCTTTCGCCATTTCAATCGCTTCAAATGTTTCTGTTAACGTACCAATTTGGTTCACTTTGATAAGGATTGAGTTAGCAATTCCTTTTTCAATCCCTTCAGCTAATTTTTGAGTGTTTGTTACAAACAAATCGTCACCCACCAATTGAACCTTGTCGCCTAATACATCCGTTAATTTCTTGAACCCATCCCAGTCGTTTTCGTCTAAACCATCTTCGATTGAGATAATTGGATATTTAGAAACTAATTCTTCGTAGAATTTGATCATTTCATCAGTTGTTTTTTCGCCTTCGCCTGAATCAGCTAATACGTAAACACCTTTTTCTTTATCATAAAATTCTGAAGAAGCTGCATCCATTGCAAGAACGACATCTTTACCAGGCACATAGCCAGCTTTTTCGATTGCTTCGATGATCACTTCAAAACCTTCTTCATTTGATCCAAGGTTAGGAGCAAAACCACCTTCGTCACCAACAGAAGTAGCTAATCCGCGAGCTTTTAAAATTGAAGCTAATGCGTGGAATACTTCCGCACCCATACGTAGAGCCTCTTTAAATGTTGGAGCGCCAACAGGCATGATCATGAACTCTTGGAAGTCGATCGAGTTGTCTGCGTGTGATCCACCGTTGATGATGTTCATCATTGGAGTTGGTAATACTTTTGTGTTAAATCCGCCTAGGTAGTGGTATAACGGTACTTCTAGGTAGTCAGCAGCCGCACGAGCCACAGCAATAGATACACCTAAAATAGCGTTCGCACCTAATTTACCTTTATTAGGAGTTCCGTCTAAAGCAATCATCGCCTTATCAATAGCCATTTGATCACGTACATCATAGCCAATAATTGCTTCGGCAATAATGTTGTTTACATTGTCAACAGCTTTAGTTACACCTTTACCGCCATAGCGAGCTTTGTCACCGTCACGTAATTCAACTGCTTCATATTCACCAGTTGAAGCACCTGAAGGAACCATTCCGCGGCCAAAAGCTCCGCTTTCTGTATATACTTCTACTTCGATTGTTGGATTGCCACGTGAGTCTAGAATCTCGCGAGCGTAAACATCAGTAATAATTGACATGTCTTGTCTCTCCTTTGAGTATGTTTTTTCCTAAGGGATTTCCCTCATATACGATTTTAGTTAATTTTTTGCATTAGTGCAAACATTTCTTAGATTTTTCGTAAATTTTCACGAATTATTTTACAGCATCTAGTAATGCCAAGAATGAATCAGCTTGCAAGCTTGCGCCACCAACTAATGCTCCATCAACATTTTCTTTCGCCATATATTCCGCTATATTTTCTGGTTTTACAGAACCACCATATTGAATACGTACCGCATCAGAAACTTCTTTGCCATATAGTTTTTCAACCGTTTGACGAACCACGCCACAGATTTCATCGGCAATTTGTGCATCAGCTGATTTACCCGTACCAATCGCCCAAATTGGTTCGTAAGCAATAACCATGTTGCTTACTTGACCTTCTGTTAATCCTTGCAACCCTGCAGTGATCTGTCCTTCAATCCATTCGGCAGTTTTTCCTGCTTCGTATGTTTCTAAAGATTCTCCACAACAAAGAATTGGGATCATGCCATTTGCAAAAATAGCTTTGGCTTTTTTATTGATTTCTTCATCTGTTTCATGGAAGTATTCACGACGTTCTGAATGTCCAATAATCACATAATTCACACCTAAATCTGCTAAAGCAGCTGGTGAAGTCTCTCCAGTGAATGCACCTGAATTTTCCCAATAGCAATTTTGTGCGGCAATTTTTAATTCTGTTCCTTCGGATGAAACCAATAATTCTTGTAAGAATAAAGCAGGTGAACCAATAACAGAATCTACTTTATTCATTGAAGGAATTCTATTTTTCACAGCCTCTGCAAATTCTTTAGCTTCAGAAGCCGTTTTATTCATTTTCCAGTTACCAGCGATAATTGGTTTACGCATAATATGCACTCCTTATTCACAATGAAAGAGGAACACTAATGTTCTTCTTTCTATCCGTTTTATTTATCCATTGATCATTAACTCTGAGTATAGAAACTTCTGCGCTTACTCGTTGCAATGTATCAATTATTTGTCATTAATTGCGGCTAATCCCGGTAATTCTTTTCCTTCTAGTAATTCTAAGCTTGCACCACCGCCTGTTGAAATGTGAGTGAATTTATCTGCAAAGCCTAGTTGTTCGGCTGCTGCTGCCGAGTCACCACCACCAATGATGGTTGTTGCTCCCTCAAGGTTAGCAATTGCTTCACAAACGCCAATCGTTCCTTTAGCAAAGTTACTCATTTCAAAGACACCCATCGGACCATTCCATACAACAGTTTTTGCTCCTTGCAATGTATCGGCAAACAATTTCACTGATGCAGGACCAATGTCTAATGCCATCAAGTTGTCAGGAATATCTCCTTCCACCACTTGTGTTTCAACATCATTTGAAAACTCTGTTGCGCAAACATTATCAATTGGCAATACTAATTTTTCACCAGCTTTTTCGATCAGTTCTTTTGCTAATTCAACTTTATCAGTTTCTACTAAAGACTTACCGATCTTGATGCCTTTTGCTTCGTAGAATGTATAAGTCATTCCGCCGCCAATCAAGATTTTGTCAGCTTTAGGAATTAAGTTTTCAATGACACCGATTTTATCAGAAACTTTAGCACCACCTAAAATTGCGATCATCGGACGTTTTGGTTCTTCCACTGCTTCACCGATAAATTTGATTTCTTTTTCCATTAAAAATCCTGCCACTGTTGGAATCCCCGTGGAAGCAATCCCTACATTAGAAGCATGTGCGCGATGAGCTGTACCAAATGCGTCATTTACAAATACATCTCCCAATGAAGCCCAGTATTTTCCTAAGCCTGCGTCATTTTTACTTTCTTTTTTGCCGTCAACATCTTCAAAACGAGTGTTCTCAAAGACAACCACATCACCATCTTTCATATTGTTGATAGCTTCTTCTAATGCAACACCACGAGTTTCAGGAACAAAAGTAACTTCTTTGCCTAGCAATTCACCTAAGCGTTTTGCCACAGGTGCTAAAGATTTACCGGCTTTATCCTCTTCTGTTTTTACACGTCCTAGATGAGAAAAAAGAATGGCTTTTCCGCCTTGTTCAATCACATAGTTAATCGTTGGTAATGCCGCTTTGATACGTGTATCATCAGTAATCACTCCATCTTTTAAAGGAACGTTAAAGTCAACACGGACAAGAACTTTTTTATCTTTTAAATCAATATCTTTCACTGTTTTCTTAGCCATTTTATTGCCTCCTAAAGAAACTTATTATCAAAAAAAGCGGAAAGAAGCGCGATTGCTTCCCCGCTTTTAAGTTTACAAAGTTAGAAATTACATTTGTACGTTTGTCTATCTTATAAGTTAGCGAAGTATTCTAAAGTACGTACTAATTGTGCAGTGTAAGACATTTCGTTGTCATACCAAGCAACAGTTTTTACCAATTGTTTGTCGCCAACAGTCATTACTTTAGTTTGTGTAGCATCAAATAATGAACCATAAGTCATACCAACAATATCAGAAGACACAATATCATCTGTGTTGTATCCATAAGATTCATTTGATGCTTCTTTCATTGCTGCGTTGACTTCATCAACAGTTACTTCTTTTTCAAGAACTGTAACTAATTCAGTTAATGAGCCTGTTGGTACAGGAACACGTTGAGCCGCTCCATCTAATTTACCGTTTAATTCAGGAATAACTAAACCGATTGCTTTAGCAGCACCTGTTGAGTTAGGAACAATGTTTGCAGCAGCAGCACGCGCACGACGGAAGTCACCTTTAGGATGTGGTCCGTCTAATGTCATTTGATCACCTGTGTAAGCGTGGATAGTCGTCATTAAGCCTTCCACAACACCAAATTTGTCGTTCAATGTTTTAGCCATAGGTGCTAGACAGTTTGTTGTACATGATGCACCTGAAATAACTGTTTCTTTACCAGTTAGCGTTTCATGGTTTGTGTTATAAACGATTGTTGGCACGTCATTTCCGCCAGGAGCTGAAATAACTACACGTTTTGCACCAGCCGTTAAATGTTTTTCAGCAGCTGATTTTGAAGTGAAGAAACCAGTACATTCTAAAACGATATCTACACCTAATTCACCCCAAGGCAATTCTTCAGGATTACGGTTAGCTAAAACTTTCACTTCTTTGCCATTCACGTTGAACGAACCTTCGTGAACTTCAACTGTTCCGTTGAAACGTCCTTGTGTTGTGTCATATTTTAACAAGTGTGCTAACATTTTAGCATCTGTTAAGTCGTTGATTGCTACTACTTCAATTCCATCTACGTCTTGGATACGGCGGAATGCTAGGCGTCCGATACGTCCAAAACCATTAATACCTACTTTAACTGTCATTTAAGATTTCCTCCTTATTGAAAATCAAAAAAATATTTATTTTAAAGGGATACCCCTTTTAAAATCTCTTTTGCTGCGGCTTCATCAGTAATTAGCCACGTTTGTTTTGGTGCATTCTTCATATAAGCGCGAATAGCTTTTGCTTTGACCTTCCCTCCAGCAATTGCAAGAATAATAGGAATATTTGCTAAGCCTTTTAATTCTATGCCAATTCGAGGAACTTTATAAACGACTTCTCCATTTTCATTAAAGAAATAACCAAAAGATTCTGCTACTGCATTCGCCTGTTTCAACATGACTAATTCTTCTTCAGTCATTTTTCTTCGTGCCGCCATGTGAAGTGCACGTCCAATACTATGAATAACACAATTCGCCTGACTAATCAAGTTTAAAACCTCTTGAATCGACGGCTCATTAAGTAAAGAATTGTACGTAGCTAAACTCAATTGCTCTGGAACATACAATGCACGATGTTTTCCATTTGCTTTTGCAGCCATTCTAGCACTAATAGAATTTGCTTGAACAGTCACTGCTTCACCAATTCCTCCGCGAGCAGGTACAAACAAATTATGTCGCTGCTTGTTTTCCAAATTCGTCAACTGTTCAGCAACAACAGCCATTGTCGTCCCCCCCATTACAGCAATAATATTATTACCTTCTGGAAGTAGTAAATCCAATGCTTCAGTCAATGCTTCACCGAAAGCATCCGCTACTTTAGACTGTTCCTCACTATTTCCTGACACTACGATACAACGTTGATTCCCAAAATAATCAGCCAGTTTTTTTTCCGTCTGACGTCTTCCTAAAAACTGATCCATAAGACTTTCCAGATTCTGATAAGCCTCTTTGCCTTTTGGGGTCAAAGTCATGCCACTTTTAGAAGTATTGATTAACTCTAACTGCTTCAATAAATTTGTTTCTGTTCGTAATACGCGTTCTGTGATCCCCATGCTTTCTGACAAACAACGTCGACCGATTGGCTGCATCCAATAAATATTACGTAAAATTTTATAGCGTTTCTGTAAAACATTAATAATATCTGGTGCAACAGTTTCAATCATTTTTAATTCATCTAGCATAGCGATCTCCTTAGTTGGACAATATTTGTCCAATGTAGACTCAAAACGACCCATATACGATAAAAAAAAGAAAAATAATTTTTCCACATCTACAAAACAAATGAAAAGGAAAATTTCAACCTTACGTGTGTTAGTCTAACAGGTTTACTCATTTTTTTCAATAAAAAAGACTGGAAAAAACTTCTCATTTTTCCCAGTGCCATTTTAACTTATTTATCATAGCGTTTTCTTTTCGAGGAACTTGGAATTCCAAGCAAGTCTCGATACTTTGCAACGGTTCTTCTAGAAATAATTATTTCATCTTTTTTTAATAATTCCACTATTTTTTGATCTGAAAGAGGTTTACTTTTATCTTCTTGCTCTACCAATATCTGTATGTTCTTTTGTGCCATATCTGCCGATAATTCTGCTGCTTCTGCTCCATTTTTCTGAATCCTAGAGGTAAAGAATTTTTTAAGTTCAAAAACACCAAAATCCGTTTCTAAATATTTCCCATTGACTGCTCGACTAACTGTTGATTCGTGTACACCAATTTCTTTTGCGACTTCTTTTAAAGTTAAGGGTTTGATCGGTCTGTCTTTATTTGTAAAAAAAGCTTGCTGATGGGAAACAACGACTTGTGTAACACGTAAAATCGTGTCTCCTCGTTGTAAAATAGTTTTTTTCAACCAATCAAATTCTTGTTTTCGTTCTTTTAAGTATGCTTGTGTTTCTTTATCGGCTTTTTTTTGCATCTGATTAAAATAGTTTTCTTGAAAACGAACATCAGGCTGATTTCTTCGTTTGGATATGACACGAACGTTTCTTTCACGATCGACAATCACCTTTACATCTGGAACAATATAGGCTTCATTACTGCGTTCAAAAATGCGGCCGGGACTAGGACTCAACGTCTGGACGTAATCAAATACTCTTTGAACCTCACTTAATTCAATGGAAAAATGTTGAGCAATTTCTTTCCATTTGCGTTCAACTAGCCAATCAAAGCACTCTTCTAAAATAATGTAGGCTAGCTCTGGCGCAAAATCATCTCTTTCTATTTGCAACAATAAACATTCTTGTAAGCTTCTTGCGCCAACACCAGCCGGTTCTAGTTGTTGAATCAATGTTAAAGCATCTAAAATCTCAATCGAAGTCGCTTGTGTATTTTCTTGTGCTTGTTTCAAGTCAATCGTTAAAAATCCATTTAAATCGATATATTCCACTAAATAAAGAACTAATTTACGCAAAAAAGTATCCCGATAGTTCAAGTGAATCTGCTTGATCAAGGATTCAAATAATGAATGACTGGTATCTGGAATTTGATTTAAGTAATTTGTTTCTTCATTTTCATTTGATGTCTTGGTCTTTTGGACATCCGATTGCCACTCAGGTTCTACAACTTCTACCAAGGGATTTTCTAGTGCTTGACTTTCAACAAATGCCAGCAACTCTTCACTATTATATTGTAAAATTTGAATGGACTGTTGCAGATGTTGTGTCATGGCTAATTTTTGTGCTTGCTGTTGTTTTTGTGAAAAATTTTGTTGAAATTTCATTTTTTTGCCCATTCCCCTTGTAATTTTTTTTAAGTTTCGTTACAATTATTTCAGTGTTTGCGTCCTTAGTGTAGTGGATATCACGTAAGATTCCGGTTCTTAAGACGGGGGTTCGATTCCCTCAGGACGCGTTCATCGTTAGTTTAGCATATTTGAGCCTTTTTTGCTTAAAATTTTAGAGAATAAAGACTAGTCCTTTGTGAAAGCACTAGTTTTTTATTTATCTATGCTCTATTTAAAGTTAATCGCCAATGATTTTTCTCTTATCCTTTGACACCAACACAACATTTATACAACTTTTTTATGTTTCTTCTCAACCTTTTCATTTCACATACATTACATTTTAGTTAAATGAAAAAAGTCAATTCTATTCATCATAGGATTGACTTGTAAACTAAAATATCCTGATTTTTATTTCTTATCGTCATGACATCTTTTATGAAGACTTTTGCCAGTCAAAACCAGTCAAAAATAAGAGAGAAAACTTTTTAATGTTCTCCAGCTATTTAAAGCAACTAGCAGTCCTTGTCATTCATTTATTTCTTGTTACGAATGACAAGCTTATCTATTTATAGTGGCTAAATTTAATGTATTTTTTGTAAAGTTTATCAATTTTTTATCATGTGTAACAAAAACAATTGTCACTTGATGTTTAACATTCAATTTTCTTAAAATACTAAAAACCAATTCAGCATTTTTTTCATCAAGGTTTCCTGTAGGCTCATCTGCAAAAATATAAGTTGGTTTTTTTAAAATTAATCTTGCTAAAGCAACACGCTGCTGTTCTCCACCACTTAGTTCATAAACTTTTTTTTCCAAAATATCAACTAATCCTACTTCAGATAAACTATTTAACATGCATCTCTTTTTTTCCTTCTTATTCATCTTTTTTGTTTCCAATGCAATAAGCAAATTACTTGCAACACTTTCATCATTAATTAAACCAAAATTTTGAAAAATATAACCAATCTTCGTCTTTTGCAGTAAATGAACTTCTTTAGACTTAGGATTTTCAATTCCCTCAAAAATGATTTTTCCCCTATCAGGTTTTTCTAATAATCCTAAGAGATTTAATAAAGTCGTTTTTCCACTTCCACTTTCCCCATAAATACATAAAAAATCACCATCTTCAATCGTTAAGGATAATTGACTAAAAATTTCATTTTTACCATAGGAAATACTTACGTTTCTTACCTCTATCATTTCTACTCTCCTTTTTTTTCTATTGTGGTTTTGTGAATAGAAGTACTTAAATAATACATCGTGAACAAAGTGGTAAGTATTTCTAAAATACTCCAGCACGTAATTGCTAAAAGAATTGATTGTTTTTTATAGATAATGAATAATACTGTTACAAGAATGCCATCTAATAAGATATTTGGCATAATAATTGGAGAAAAAAGCTGGAGAAAAGAATAACCAAAAATTCTCTTAATGTGTAAGCTATATTTATATTTTTCTACAATCAATTGATAGGACGAAAAAACATTATAAATTTGAACGACGGTTAAACAAATTAATAGAAGACTTATCATATAAATAAATCGTCTTTTCGAATGTAATTCTTCTGCTCGAAAATTGTATATTGAAACGGTATTTTGTATACTTGGCAAAACATTTGTTTGAATGATCACGGGCAACAAATAATTAAATCCATCTTCTTTTATCGATTGAACAAAACAAGAATTCGTTAGCCAAGCTGCGTAAAAACTAGCATCTAAATTTCCCGTATCAACTATAGAAATTGGATCAATGATCGTAAAATCTTTTTTATCGATATTGGGATTATACGTAAAATAGTTTTGATGATTTTTCACATAGATAATATTTATCTTAGCTTTCTTTATTTTTATAGTTTCTCCTATAGGTTGTTTCAAAAAAGCAAAGTGTTCAAGATATCGCAAAGTAATTTCTTTTTCAAATTTTTTTAAAGAGCTGGGAACTAAAAGATTTAAGCAATCTGGTGAATCGATTAGTTTATCCATAGGAGATTTTCCTTGAACATCAACAATAGGATTATGAATAAAGTAATTTTTATTGATAACGATTGACTTTCCTGCTGGAGAAATCAACTGTTCAACATCACTTTTAGTATTCATTTCATAAAGAGGTTTTCCATTTGATAATTTTTCATAATTGGACGCATCTATTAAAAATAAGCCTTTTTTATCTGTCGCCTCAGTAAAAAAGTTTTTCAAATTTTTCTCGTAAGGACGATATTCCTCTAGATCATTTGTAATGAACCTTACTTGTACAGCATAGACATTTTTTGTATTCTCCCAATAAGCATTTTGATGTTGATATTGAATCAAAGCATACCGTTCGTTTAATAAAAAAGTACCTAAAACAATAATTGTTGTTGCAACAACTAATTTACAAAATAGATTAAAGGCAATTCCCCAATTGCTATAATTTTTCCCTTTTAAGTGTTTCGCATGATTCGACCGATAAATAAGTTTAATCAATAAGTAGATACTAAAAGAATAGATTATAATGAATAAAAGAGCCGTCAACAACAATAAAAAAGCAAAAGAAATGATAAAAGGAATTCCTTTATAAATTAAAAAAAAGTATGTAATTACGCTCAAGCTAGCAATCAATAAGGTAAACAAAAAAAGACGCATTATCGGAGACATAAAAGACTTTAAAATATTCTGAGTACTCCAACCAAATAGTCTTAACAGAGTAATTTTCTTATTTTGCTTAATAAAAAATTGGATCAATATTGCTAAATTAACTACAAATAATAAAAACCATACTAGGAATAATAAGTAACGATCTTGATCAAAAAGTGATTTACGAACATTTAAATCATAATTATTTGTGAAATCCGTTTTTATGGTTCCTAATTTATGAATGTCTTTAAGAAAAGTACGAATACTCTTTTGAGTATTTCCTTGGATATAATAAACACCTGAAATTCCTGTTTCAGGAATAGCTGCAAATTTTTTTAACTCTAAGTTTATTTTTGAATTTGTCCAAATGAAATCTTTTCTAGACTTTAAAGCCTCTGCGTTACTTCTGTTAGGATTTCCTAAAACAGTAAAACCATTTTTCATTGCTTGGTTTGTATATATTTTTAAGTTAGTATCACTAGAAAATATATATTTAAATAACCCAATTTGATTATTTTTTGCTGCTTTAATAAGATAATCAGCTTGTTTTTTCGGTTCTTTAACCACTGCATCAGATTCAACGAGAAGAGTAATTTTTGTTTTATCTTTATAAAGTAATTTATTTAATTCCAACTGATTAATAACTGAAAGAAAAATAAAAATGGTCAGTAGTAACTGTACTATAATCCCTATATAAACATACTTTTTCATAGCGACTCCTTTGATCCTTACTTAAATGGATAGCTTCATACTGTTATTTTTATGCTCTAATTAACGATAGTTGTAATATGCTTTATTTCCGCCCATGAGAGTCCATCCAACACTTGATTTACTCCATTGATTAGGATCTTTCCATCCCCCATCATTAAACGTCCCGTTTCCGTTTTCACACGAAGCATGTCCCTTTTTTGTATAGTGTTGATACTCTGAAATATTACGATTTCCACTCTTTCCTCTGCGCCACCAACCGCCACCTACTGCGCTTGAGTCATACCTTGGTGAAATCTCATCTTTTCTGTCTTGTGTTTCAACGACTGTAGTATAGCCATCTACATTTTCTTGTCCGCCCGAATAAAAAGAAGATTGTGCAGCATTAGCCATAGGAACAACTAATAAAACGGCCATTCCAGAAATTAACAAAGTGGTCATTATTATCTTTTTCATTTTATTTCTCCTTTTAGTATAAAGCTATCGATGTTATTATAACCATATGAAAAACACTTGTCAACAAACGAATAATATACAAAAAACTTATATATCAAAGTGTTCAAGATAATTTTTTTTTTTAGTATTTTGTTATATTAAATATAAATATAGTTATTTATAATTTTTTTATTAAAAAGAAGATGGAAAACTTTCTTTATTGTTTGCAAAAAAATAGCAGTTAATATTGACTATAATCAAAGAAAAAATTTTTTAACAATCCTTTGATAAACCCGATACACGCCTCATTCAAAATTTGAAATTCATATCCAAGTGACTTTAAAAAAACTGCAACTCTCCTTTTTAGGAGGGTTGCAGTCTCAAATAGGAAGACTTATTCTTCCGTAAATGTTTCGTCTTCGTAGTCTTCCTCATCATCGTCTATGATACTTAAATCCTCTTCAATGTTTTCTGGCAACTCTTCTTCATCATCGCTTGCATCATCTGCGCCTATTTCTTGCAAGTCAGAGTTATAAGCTGCGATTTCTTCATCTTCTTCGTCATCATCATCGAAAAGATCTTCTTCATCTTCTTCAGACAAATCAGTATCTTCCGGATCGTCATCATTATAATCAATTGCATCTTCATCATCATTGATAAAGGCATTAACTTTTTTACGTTTGCGGCGACGAGGAGTCTCTTCATCTTCTTCGTCAATCCCATGGTTTACTTCCTCATCAATTGAATCAATCGCATACCATGAACGCAAGCCCCAACGATTGTCGCCTAATGAAATAAAGCTACCATCAATATTTAAATCGGTATAAAATTGCGCGAGTGAATCACGAATTTCACTGTCTGATTTTCCAAGGTAAGTTTGAATTTGATTTGCTAGATCAGAAAAATCCATCACGTCGCCACGTTGTTCTAAGATTGCATGAGCTACTTCAATCATTGATAATTCGCTTTTGTTTGCACCTTCAAATACACTAATTTCCAATCAGGACACGTCCTTTCACAGTCTACTCTTTATCATACAAAATCACGCGTAAAAAATCAAACGTTTCTTTGTAATTTAAGCAGTAAAATCCAAAGTTAAGTAATATTCTCCTAATTTTTCAAGCCCCATAAAAAGCTCATACTCAATGATCACTTTTCCGGCCGTCGGGCGATCTTTCAAACTCACATGCAATGCTTTCGTAAATGTTGCAATTTGAAACATTCCATAAGGTGTTCGATAGGTCGTTTCTAAGCGCTCACGATACCCGAATTTAAGGCGCATTCTCATTTCCCCAGAACGGATTAGTTGAACATGACCATCTGGCATCAATTTGATCGTCACAGGAATTTTTTCTTCTGTATTTTCTTGGATTTCTTGGTATCGTATGTATAAAGTGTCCCCAATTTTAACCATCTGTCCTTTTAAGTCAAAGAAAAAGTCTTGATACTCTCCATTTTGTTGGACTTTTGTACGTAATTTAATTGAAATGGGTGTTCCTTGCGATTGTTCCATTTTACATTCTCCTTTACTTTTTATAGCTACATTGTTCCTAGTTTTCATTTATTTGTCAATTAACTCGTCTAAAAGAAGATTGATTTTTTTCGCAACTTTTTCTTTTTTTAGAGTATAATAAAATTGGTTGAAAAGAACGATAAACTGATTTTATGTAAAGGAGCAAATGCGATGAATCCAACGATCATCTTAGATCAAGAATTATACCAGCCAAATGATTTTACTCCTTTTGCTCTGACGGATATATTAACTGAGTATTCCAAAAAAAACAATCAAATTTTTTTACATTTTTGGCAATATGATCGAAATGCCATTCTTGGTATGAAAGATACTCGGGTCCCTTACTTTGAAGAAGGTATAACGGAGTTAAAAAAATTAGGCTACCAGCCAATCATTAGAAATTCTGGAGGATTAGGAATTATTTCAGATAAAGGAATCTTAAATATATCCCTTATTTTTCCACAAAAAGACTTTGAACCTTTTTCTATTGATGCAGCTTATCAAAAAATGCTAGCATTAACTCAAGCGGCACTTTCAAATACAGCAATCAAAGCTTTTGAAATTAGCCATTCTTATTGTCCCGGTACTTATGACCTTAGTATAAATGGCAAGAAATTTGCTGGGATTGCTCAACGACGAATAAAAAAAGGAATCTCTGTTATGATGTACGTCAGTGTAAATGGAAATCAACATGCAAGAGGAAAAGTAATGCGCGCATTTTACCAAGCAGCACTGCAAGAAACATTTGACACAGATGGCTATCCTGTAGTGATTCCAGATAGCATGGCTACCTTAGAAGAATTGCTTCACGTCTCCTTAACAGTAGAAGAAGTCAAACAAAAATTTAAAAATGCTTTAACTCAACTTCTCGGAGATAATTATTCACTGGATTCTTTTGCTTGGAAAAAAACGCACGTTTCTACTGAACAATGGTCTGCTCAAATCCAAAAGATGAACCAGCGAAATAGGATAAAGGAGTTTAATCATGACTGTACCTTATAAATATCAATTGTTACCTATAGAAAAAGTCTTCCGCGATCCTGTTCATAATTATGTTCATGTTCAGCATCAAGTAATTTTAGATTTAATTAATTCCAAAGAAGTGCAACGCCTTCGTCGCATCAAACAACTAGGTACTGCTTCTTTTACTTTTCATGGTGCAGAACACAGTCGATTTTCCCATTCGTTGGGCGTCTATGAAATTTCTAGGCGAATCTGTGATATCTTTTCCCGCAACTTTTCTCAAGAAAAAATTGGATTTAACGGTTGGAATGACCAAGAACGCTTAGTCACTTTATGTGCAGCATTGCTTCACGACATTGGTCACGGTCCCTATTCTCATACATTCGAGCATATTTTTCATACGAATCATGAAGAAATTACCGTAGCTATTATTACTTCTCCTGAAACAGAAGTTTACCAAATCCTTAATCGCGTAGAAGAAGGATTTCCAGAAAAAGTAGCTAGCGTAATCAAAAAAACATACCCTAATCCACAGGTCGTCCAAATGATTTCCAGCCAGATTGATGCAGATCGAATGGACTATTTATTGCGAGACGCCTACTTCACTGGTACAGAATACGGCACATTTGATTTAACACGTATTTTGCGAGTTATTCGTCCATACGAAGGTGGGATTGCTTTTTCTATGAACGGCATGCACGCAGTAGAAGACTATATTGTTAGTCGTTATCAAATGTACGTCCAAGTCTATTTTCATCCAGTTTCTCGCGGAATGGAAGTTATTTTAGAACATTTATTGCATCGTGCACATGAATTATATCAAGAAGAATCAGCTATTTTTGATGCGCATTCTCAGTTACTGTTGCCATTTCTTGAAGGAAACTTTACACTTGAAAATTATTTAAAACTAGATGATGGCGTTCTAGGAACCTATTTTACTCAATGGACGGAATTTACTGATCCGATTTTAAATGATTTAACCAAACGTTTTTTAAATCGAAAACCACTAAAATCTGCCACTTTTTCTGGTGATCCCTCTTCCTTATTGATCAAAGAAATGATGGCTCTTGTCGAAAAAGTTGGGTATAATCCTGTGTATTATACGGCCATCAATTCTAGTTATGATCTTCCTTATGATTTTTATCGTCCGGAAGAAGGACGTCATCGTACGCAGATTGAACTCTTGCGAAATGATGGATCTTTGGTAGAATTGTCAGAAGTGAGTCAACTTGTTGCGGCACTTGCTGGGCAAGAACAAGGCGATGAACGATTTTTCTTTCCAAAAGAAATGATTGACCCATCTTTACGAAGTCACTATGATCTATTTGACGAAACGTACCAAGAATTTGCAAGTCATATACGCAATGGTTCACTTAGTGAAGGAGCAAACTAAACATCAACTGGAGGAAATTATGTCTATTAAGCTAGTCGCCATCGACATTGATGGTACCTTATTAAATGAAAAAAGAGAAATTACAGCACAAGTCAAAGAAGCAATTGCCCAAGCGGTAGCTAAAAATGTCGCCATTATTTTATGTACCGGGCGACCATTACCGGGCGTGCAAGAACAATTAAATGAACTAGATTTATATCAGGAAAATGATTTCGTCATCACTTACAACGGCGCTTTAGTCCAACAAACAAAATCGGGAAAAATTATTGCCCGTCATGGATTAGCACATGAAGACTATTTAGAAATTGAAGTCATGGCTCGTCGTGTTGGCAGTCATTTACATTCGATTGATGATCAAGCCATTTATACATCCAATCGTGACATCAGCGCTTATACAATTCATGAAGCAAGTTTAGTTAAAATGCCCTTGAAATATCGTACACCTGAAGAGATGACTTCAGACATCCATTTAGTCAAAATGATGATGATTGACGAACCAGAAATTTTAGATGCTGCTATCGCTCGCTTACCACAATCCTTCCGTAAAAAGTATACAACAGTCAAAAGTGCGCCTTATTATTTTGAAATATTAAACAAAGAAGCTAGTAAAGGGGCGGCTGTCGCTAACTTGGCACGACACCTTGACATTCACCAAGAAGAAATCATGGCTATTGGAGATAATGAAAATGATCTCTCGATGATTGAATACGCTGGAATAGGTGTAGCAATGGGAAATGCCATACCTTTAATAAAAAAAGCAGCAAATGTCATTACTGCAACAAACGACGAACATGGCGTAGCAGAAGCGATAAAAAAATATGTACTATAGATAAATACCGCAAAAAATAAACGAAAAAGGAGCCTATCTTTAAAAAGAGAGGTTCCTCTTTCGGATCAATTAAATGTTACTTTTTAAAAAAGTAACTAACCAAGGTTATAGCAAATCCTAGTATGCTATCAAAGACCAAAACAACAAAGGATATTTTCTTATTCCTTCATGAAAGTAACTAATTGTTGGTAGGTGTTTTGTGCTTGCTTATTGCTAAAATCAAATTGATATTCATGATTTAACACTGCTATTTTTTGATCATAACTTACTTTAGTTACTTTTATACCTTTTTGTTCCAATGCCTTTTCTACCTGATTCATTTGCTTTGTAAAAGTATTGGTGTTCCCATCCGTTAAGAATACTTTTTGAGTCCAATTATTTGTGTTTTTTGTAAGCGCTAATTGTTTTACTTCTTCTGATTGTTCAAACTTTTTATTGTCAAAATATGCCCAACCACATTTTGCATAGAGAAAACTGGAAATATTATCACTAACTTGTGTAAAGTTTGCTGGATCCAATAAACCTGATAAGGAAATGAATTTTATTATCTGATCATTTTTTAAACTAGGCTCAACTTGAATTGCTTGTTGAATTTGGCTATTTTGACTAGCTATGATATATTCGCTAGCAATTTGTGCTCCAGCCGAGTCCCCACCAAGAGATACTTTCATCCAATCAACGGATGGTCCATATTTTTCTTTCATCCAACGAACAACTTCATTTAATTGTTTGAGTGGTGTCGGATGTTTTACTTCAGGAGCAAGTTCATAGTTTATATTTATGACTATTTGTTGCGTATCTGCGCATAATAATTTTAAATAATCTTGACAATCACGTTTGTCTCCTGCGACGTAGGCTCCCCCATGAATCCAAAACAAAATAGGTAATGGTGATTCTTGTGTTTTTGGTAAATAGATATCTATGGCATTTTGGTTATAAGCGGAGGGATATTTGTCATTTTCAATTACTTTGATCTTTTCTATTTTATCACTAAAATCGCTAGGTCTAGGATAAACTTGCTCATTTCCACTGGTATCAAATTGCCTTTTTACTAGTAAACTAACTGGTTTAGGAGTCAATTGATTCATCCCCCAGATGATTCCAATAAGTAGTAAAATCGTTAAAGGAAGCCCTATCATTACTCTTTTTAGCCATTTCATTTTAGCATCTTCCCGCCTCTTCTTCTTTGATACAACCAACCCACTAATGAAATGAGTAAGAATGCGCTACCTGCTAGTGAAATTTTTATTCCTTGTTGATCACCAGTTAAAGGAAATGCTTTTTTCTTTTGATTTGTCTTTTCCTTTTTTGAACCCTTAGAAGATGCTGAAGAGTTGTTTGTGGCTTGATTTGAATGGTCTTTATTGGTTACATTATTATTTACATTATTAACATTATTTATATTATTTTCATTCGTATTATCGGCTATAGGTTCTTCCATTATTTTTTTGTAATGATAAATGACCGTAGGCGTTACTTCATTGAAAATCCCTTGCTGTTCACCTTCTATTTTTACAAATTCATACCCCGCAAATTTCTTTTGTTCCGTTTTGTAACGATCCCCATACGCTCCTTGAAGTTGCAGTGCCTCTTGATCATTAAGCAAATTTTGATTATTTTCATCTACATATTTAACAATAACTGAACGATTAAACACCATATCCATAAACGCTGCGATGTGTTGTTGATAAGCCTGTGGATCTACTTTTTGGGCCTCGCCGTGATCAGCACCTTCGACGATTAGTAAGTCTTTGTAACCACTCGACAATTCAAATAATTCTTGTGCATTAGAAACTGTCACTACTGAATCTATGCTACCATGAATAATCAATTTGGGAATAGTCGCATTCATCATTCCTTTTACAGGAAGATTTCCTGTCGTATTTAAATTCATTTCACGATCAAAATAGTATTCTTTCAACAATCCTAAATACAGATCTTCATGTTCTTTATCTGCTACAATATTCAAAATATTCAATAATTGTGACAATAGCGGAGCGACTGTTGAACTATACGTAAAGCGTAATTGTTCATCAATGGATTTAAAACCACAATTTTCAATAATTCCTTTTACATTTGTAGGAATATTTTTAGCTAACACGGACATCATCGTTGCAGCACCCATCGAACCGCCATAAAGTAATATCTTTTGTTGAGGTCTCTCGCTGATCTCACGATTGATCCAATACAATACATCATCTGATTCATATTGACCATATGTTACAAAATCTCCACCACTTGTTCCTGTGGCTCTAGACTCAACAAATATCATATTATAACCAGCTTGATAAAAGTCATTGTATTCATCCATTACGATCCCGTTATTCCAATTCCCGCGAAAACCGCCATGAATAATAACTGTTTTATCAGAGTTCTGGTTTACATAGTAGGCATATAAGTCCATCATCTTACCATCTTGATTGTTTAAAGCAGTTCCTTTGATTTGCTGAGTATTTGGATAAAATCCTGTATTTTCTGCTGGTGTAGTGCCATCATTTTGGCTGTTTGCTAAAGACATGAGTGAACTATCTTTTGCAAATGCAATATCGTAAAGAATATATGTCGTGATTAAGTTTTGAATAGTGTCGACTCCTACGTCAAAACGTTCTTTTACATTTTTTTCCATTATCTGATTAATCACAAGCATCATCAGACCTACAGCTGGAATTGCTGAAGTCGCAAAAACATTTTTAACTTTTTTTCCAAAATAATTTAGATATAATTTACCATTGAAGTTTTCTCCTTTTCCAATCGCATTAATTTCTGCTTCCTCGTCATCTTGCGCTTGTTTCGTTACTTCTGGTGAGTCATCTACAGTGGGTGGTTCATCTTGTTCAGTAGTTTCTTGCGTTTGATTCGTCTCAGACTCATTGTTTTCCGCATTATCTTGCGTTTGATCCGTCTCAGACTCATTATTCTCCATACTATCTTGCGTTTGATCTGTCGTTGCCTCTTCTTGTTCTGCTGTCTGCGAAGAATTAATAGACTCTGTTGATGAGGTTGAAACATTGTTTGTTGCGTCATTCGTGCCTTCAGTTGAAATTTCAAAATTTGTAGAAGAGGAATTTTCTTTACTTTCTTTTGAATGTACTAGCTGTTCCCCACTCACTACTAAAGGTGTACTCGTTCCTGATACCATTAAAAAAATCAATAACCCGTGTACTATTTTTTTTACTTTTTTTTCAAGACTTTCACTCCTTTATTTATCTAAAGGTATTTTATAAAAGCGCTATCATTTTTTATACAAAAAAATAACTGTTTATATCAAAAAATAAAATAACTAGTTTTTTATTAATTAGATTTCAATAAGCCCTTTTTTGATTGTTAAATGAAAAATTAATATTTATCTTGTCTAATAAAAAAAGATGCATGTATTTTTCCTGCATCTCAAGTAAGTAAACTATTATAAAAATCTAGTTTAGTGAATTTAAAACATCTTTTCTTTGATTCAATTATTCATAAGTTGCCTCTTTTGAAGTTTCCTTCATAGTCAGTGTTCGTTGTCAGTGTTCGTTGTTTTTTTGTGCTAACCATTTTTCAATCGCCCAACGATGGCTACCACGTTTTAATTTTTGGATCGCTTCTTCCGGTGCTACCCACCAAATCTTATTTATTTTTTCAGTCGGTTCCGCTACTTTCTTCCAATTTTTAGCAACGTAAAAATAACCGGGATTGTAATAATAAGTTTGTCGATAAGTGGAATAAAAATATTCATCCGCTTCTCCTAAATAATAGTCGATAGTTGCCACAATCCCCATTTCTTCCAGTAACTCACGACTAAGTGCTTCTTTTTTTGATTCAGTTGGTTCAATCTCGCCTCCTGGCAAAAAGAAAGCTTCGTTTGGTGCTTCAATTAATGCTAACGTATCGTTTTTTACTACGATAACATAGGATGCATAGCGCGACGTATATTTAACCATTGGTATTTTTTCTCCGAAAACTGGTTTAACCATGTTTTTTGTCCACCTTAAATTTATTTCCTTTCATTTTACATGAGAGTTTTCTCATAAACAAGCACAACCCTTCTATTTTTTTTTCTTTTTTTGTTATGATAAAAAAAAGAAGAGAAAGGATGTATCTGATTTATGAAAATGGCTCATACTTGCGTTCGCGTGAAAGACCTTGAGGCTTCTTTAACATTTTATCAACAAGCATTTGGTTTTGAAGAAAGCCGCCGACGTGATTTTCCAGAAAATAAATTTACACTGGTTTATTTAACTTTACCAGAAGACGACTACGAACTAGAATTAACCTATAACTACAAACATGAATCCTATGATTTAGGTAACGGATACGGTCACATTGCCATTGCTTCAGATGATTTAGAAGCACTTCATGAAAAGCATCAAGCTGCAGGTTTTAACGTCACAGATTTAAAAGGGCTACCTGGAACTGCTCCTTCTTATTATTTTATAGTTGATCCTGACGGCTACAAAATTGAAGTCATTCGTCGCTAATCGCATAGGGTATTCTTTTTCCTGCATTTGTTACTTTTAAATTTAAGTGCAAAAGAAACAAAAGTCGCAATTAGCCGGTAACTACAAAAATAACCCAAGGAAGTCAGTACATTTGTCTCATTCCTTGGGTTGTTTTTATCCGATCATGATGCTTTCTTCTGGAAGTTTATAATTCGCTTCTTTTTTATTTCCCTTCACTAATAATGAAAAGACAACGGTCATAATTCCTACTCGACCAATATACATCAAAGAAATAATGACTATTTTTCCGATGAAAGTCAAATCAGGCGTGAGCCCCATCGTCAATCCTACCGTCCCAAAAGCAGAAAAGACCTCAAAAGCAATATATTCAATTCCTGAATTTTTAGGGATAGTTTCCGTCACTGACAAAACCATAATGGCTGCTACACATAGCGATAAAGTAACAAAGAAAAGAGTCAATGCGCGTAAAACAGCAGTTTGACGAATCGTTCGGCCAAATACCTCGGCTCGTGTTTTTCCTTTAAACATTGCGTACATCTGTATAACTAATGTTCCTAATGTCGTTGTCTTTAAGCCGCCTGCAGTTGAACCAGACGTTCCGCCAATATACATTAAAAACATGGTCAATATTAATCCAGCATGACTCATTTGTAAATAATCAACAGAACAATACCCTGCAGTTCGTGGGGTAACACTCATGAAAAAAGTATTCACTAGTTTTTCAACAAATGTTCCTTTTACTAAAGTCATTCCGTTTCTTTCCGTAAAGTAAAACAAAATACAACCACCTATCAATAAAATACCCGTGACAGATAAGGCAATCTTTGAATGCAAAGTGATTTTCCTTACACGAGGATAGCTTAAAACATCGCGCCACACAATAAAACCTAAGCCGCCTGCAATGACCAGTACTGAAATCACCAACAGCAAATAAACATTTGTTTGATAATTTAACAAACTATCTCCCAATAAATCAAAACCCGCATTGCAAAAACTAGAAACTGCATGAAAAATACTAAACCAGATTCCTTTTCCTAAACCAAATTTAGGCACAAAAACAACACTTAATGCCAATGCTCCAAGTAATTGAATGATGACGGCAAATTTTAAGATGTAGATCATTAAGTTCATCACGCCGGACATTTTTTCAAGATTTAAGGCTTCTTTTAATACGATGCGCATACTAAAGCTAACTTTTTTCTTGGCGATGGCGAAAAAAATAATCGGCACCATCATAAAACCCAACCCGCCAATTTCAATCAAAAGCATGAGCAAAAACTGACCGGCACTGTTCCAATGCTCGGCCGTATTCAATGTGGTTAAACCCGTGACGCAAACTGCCGATGTAGCTGTAAATAGTGCATCAATAAAAGACGTACTTTCACCACTTCGACTAAAAAAAGGTAATGTCAGTAAGCCGCCTCCTAAAAAAATTAAGCAAAAAAAACCAGCAGAAAGTAACTGAACTGGTGATAATCGTTTTCTTACGTTTTTTTTCATAGCAGTCCTTCCTTTATATTACATGTTTCAAAATAGCAATAGCATTATTTCAAGAAAACAAGCGTAAGAAGAAAAAAGACAAGTTTTTCTTCTTACGCTGATTTCGCTACTTAAAATACATTCAGTTGAAACAACAAATGTTTTCAGATTCATTGAGTCGCTCCCATATTTTTCACTTTAATTAGTCGCGTCACTTCTGCCCGTTCGTTTTCTTCTAACTTCATTTTAATATAATAAATCGTCTCTTCCAACTGCGGAATCGTCATGTATTCTAAGGCATTGACCCTTCTTCTTGTCTTCTCAATTTCTTCTGCCATCAATTGACAAGTTTTTTCTACTTCCGATAATTTCAAAAGCATTGGCAACAATTGCGTAAATCGATCAATTGATCGGTCTAGCTCAGCGTTAGAATGCAAATACCCATATTCTAACGGCTTCTCGCGCCCTTCATAATGAAAACTCATAATCGGAACTTTGACGCTCATAACATTTTTCTCTACAACTGTGAGCGTCACATCTTCTGCCGGCAAAGCAAACAATTCATCAATAAATGACTCTTCAATCACGGACTTAGCCCTTACAAAATCATTCATTGCTTGTTGTATTTCTTTTTCTACTGTTTGACGCAATTCATTGTTTTTTCGAATTAACAAAATAAATTGGCGCATTAACTCATCTTGCTTGTCTTTTAAAAGTTTATGCCCTCTTGCAGCTGTTGTCAACTGTTTTTTTAACCGAGTTAGCTCCATTCGTGTAGGATTCACATTTAATCGCACAAAGAAATTCACTTCCCTTCTGACAGGTACTGATCCAGCATCTCATCTTTAATCCGTTTTAATTCCGTTCTTGGCAACATCGCTAACAATTCCCATCCTAAATCAAGGGTTTCAATAATCGTCCGATTTGTATCAAAGCCTTGGTTAACATATTCATTTTCAAAACGTTCGGCAAATTTCGCATAAATCTTATCAACTTCAGACAAAGCAGATTCACCTAACACCACTGCTAATTCTTTTGCTTGTTTTCCTTGGGCATAAGCTGCAAACAATTGATTCATGGTAGCTGCATGATCTTCTCTTGTTTTTCCCGCTCCTGTTCCTTTGTCTTTCAAGCGAGACAAAGAAGGTAAAACGTCAATCGGCGGTTGAATCCCACTTTTATATAGCTCTCTCGTTAAAATAATCTGCCCTTCTGTAATATAACCCGTCAAGTCAGGAATTGGATGAGTTTTATCATCTTCTGGCATAGTTAGAATAGGAATTTGTGTCACTGACCCTTTTAACCCTCGGATGCGACCAGCTCGTTCAAACAAAGTCGCTAAATTGGTATACAAATAACCGGGATACCCACGCCGTCCGGGAACTTCACGTCGCGCCGCCGAAATTTCTCTAAGAGCTTCTGCATAATTCGTCATGTCCGTCATAATCACTAATACGTGCATGCCTTTTTCGTAAGCCAAATACTCCGCTGCAGTAAGCGCCATTCTTGGCGTAGCAATCCGTTCGATCGCTGGATCATTAGCTAAATTCATAAACATGACTGAACGATCAATCGCTCCCGTTTGTCTAAAATCTTCCATAAAAAATTCAGCTTCTTCAAAAGTGATACCAATCGCTGCAAAAACCACAGCAAAATCTTCAGACGCATCAAGTACCGTTGCTTGTCGGGCTATTTGAGCGGCTAATTCTTTATGCGGTAAACCCGAGCCAGAAAAAACAGGTAGCTTTTGACCACGAACCAACGTATTTAAATGGTCAATCGCAGAAATTCCTGTTTGAATAAATTCATCTGGATAATCTCTCGCAATAGGATTGATGACCTCTCCGTTGATATCTAAATATTTTTCTGGCAAGATTTCTGGGCCATTGTCTTTTGGTCTTCCTAAACCATCAAATACTCGACCAATCATGTCTTCTGAAACACCTAATTGCAATGGATGACCCAAAAAACGAACAGAAGAATTTTTAAGATTGATTCCACTCGTTCCTTCAAAAATTTGTACCATCGCTTTATCTTCTTGAACTTCCAAAACTTGACCGCGACGGATTTCACCATTTTGCATACGGACTTCAATCAATTCCTCATATTTTACACCAGAAACTTTTTCTACTGCCATTAAAGGTCCGACCACCTCTTCGATTGTCCGATATTCTTTAATCATGGGACATCCCTCCTTCGGAAACAATGGATTGGATAGCCTCTTTTATTTCTTGATTGATTTTAATTATTTTGCTTAGTTCATCTTCTGAAATATACTTGCTGCGGCTAATTCGTTCCCTTACAGAAACCGTACCTTCCATAATTTCATTAAAATAAGCGCCTAAAGCTAAGGCCTTTCGTGCTTCTTTTCCAAAAGTCAAAATAATTTTTAACATATTCAATTGTTTTTCTCTTGAAGTAAAAGTATCTACTTCATCAAAAGCGTTTTGCTGTAAATAATCTTCACGAATTGATTTGGCTACTTCAAGGGTCAAGCGGTCATTGTCAGAAAGAGAATCAATTCCTACAAGGCGAACAATTTCATTAAGCTGCTCTTCTTCTTGTAAAATTCGCATCCCTTCAGTCACCATGTCCGACCAATTTTGTTGTAAAACTTGATCCATATATTTTCCGACTTCTGTTGAATATAAAGAATAACTTTGCAGCCAATTAATTGACGGAAAATGCCTTTTTTGAGCTAGGATAGAATCCAGTCCCCAAAAAACTTTCACAACACGTAGTGTATTTTGCGTCACTGGTTCTGAAATATCACCGCCAGATGGTGAAACCGCACTAATTGCTGTAATACTTCCTTGACGATTATCTGAACCTAAAGCAATGACTCGACCCGATCGTTCATAATATTCTGCCAAACGTGAACCCAAATAAGCCGGGTATCCTTCATCTCCTGGCATTTCTTCTAATCGTCCACTCATTTCACGAAGCGCTTCTGCCCATCGTGAAGTCGAGTCAGCCATAATCGCCACATCATAGCCCATATCACGGAAATACTCAGCGATCGTAATGCCCGTATAAATGGAAGCTTCACGAGCAGCTACAGGCATATTGGAAGTATTGGCAATTAAAACCGTACGTTCCATTAAAGACTCCCCAGTGTTTGGATCAATCAATTCAGGAAATTCATTTACCACATCGGTCATTTCATTTCCGCGTTCACCACAACCGACGTAAACAACTATATCCACGTCTGACCACTTCGCAATTTGGTGCTGTACGACTGTTTTACCGGCACCAAAAGGTCCCGGAACTGCTGCGGCTCCTCCTTTTGTTACAGGAAAGAATGTATCAATCACTCGTTGACCGGTCATCATCGGTATATCAGGATTTAATTTTTCTTTGATGGGTCGACCTTTTCGTACCGGCCACTTTTGCAACATCGTCAATTCTTTTTGATCATGTTGCGTCTCAATGACACAAATCGTCTCGTCAATTGAAAAAGAACCGGATGTAATTTTTTGTATTTTTCCTTCAACGCCATAAGGAACCATAATCTTGTGTTTAATAATCTTTGTTTCATCCACATAGCCAATGATGTCTCCAGCAGTGACATATGTACCTTCTTCTATTAATGGCTCAAACCACCATTTTTTCTCATGGTCTAATGCAGGTAATTGAATACCTCTGCCTAAAAAGTTGCTCTTAGTCACTTCCATGAATGTATCCAACGGTCTTTGAATACCGTCAAACATTTGTGAAATAATGCCTGGTCCTAATTCAACAGATAAAGCTTCTCCAGTTGAGCGAACTGGTTCTCCAGGCCCGATTCCTGAAGTTTCCTCGTATACTTGAATGGATGCCACATCTTTACGCATCTCAATAATTTCACCAATCACTCCTAAGTCTCCCACTAAACACATGTCTTGAATACTTGCATCTGACATATTTTCTGCCGTAACGAGAGGTCCAGAGACCTTTATGATTTTTCCGACTTGCAAACGACTATCTCCTTTTCCTATTATAAAATATTTTGTCCAACTGCTTTTTCTACACTTTTTTGTATCTCTTTTAAACCAATTCCAAGTGTTCCTTGATGACTAGGAATCAAAATAATTGTAGGAATTAATTGATTTTTATAACGCGCAATAGTTTCAGGAATCTGGTTGGCACATGGTTCAGTGATGTAAATCACGCCATACTCTTTCTTTGCCATTTCATCAATCGTCTTTCTTAGTTCATCTCTTGCTGTTTTATATTGAACATCAAAGCCGAATAGCCTAAATGGCGAGACAGAATCTTTATCACCTACTACTCCAATTTTATGCGTCATAGACCTGTCTCATCCTTTCTTTTAATTGCTCAATGGAAAATTTATTTCGCTTTCCAATCACCAACAGCCGTAAATTTTTACTTTCCACTTCCTTGGCATTTAAAAAAGCTAATAGCGGCAATGGACCAAAAGCTTGCGTTTGAGCCGCTTGATAAAATGAGCTTAAATAGTCATCTTTTAATTTTTCCAAACTCACTAAATCAATCATCCCCTCATGAATCACTTGTTTTAATAAATCACTATAGACAGTAGTAAGCAAAAATTGCGTATAAGTTTCCATTGTTCCACGAACAAAGGACAATAATAATTCTTTAGGAATACTCCCTGAGCTTGAAATAACAGTAGACATGAACCCAAGGGATCGTCCTTGCAAAATGCCTCTTGCAGTAGTGGTAACATTAGTCAGATCAATAAAAGCAATAATTTCTTCTAATAGTTCAGGATAACCAAGTTGTTCACCTAATCGCCGTTGCTCAGTTAAAAAACAGCGATCGTAGATAACGTCAATCCCTTGTAAAATAGCAGATTCTTCACAGTACGCATGGACTTCTTGGATGCAACACATAATATTTTCTGGTAGTTGAGAAGAAGCTTGAGTGTGAATCGCGTCTTTTAACACATCTAATGGATAAAAACCATCATTAATATAAAACTGGTCTAAGTTTTGACCCGTCATTTCTGCTTTTGTCAACACTTTCAAATTATGAAATGTATAACGCATCGTATAAAGCCAAACAATATCTGGCTCTGGAGAACATTCTTTTAACCATTCAAATAAATTACTTCTTTCTTTTGAAATATTTTTTTCAAAATCTTTTTCAAATCCTTCGTAAATATATGATTGATAACAGGTAGATTTCAAAAGCTCCCCAAATGAATTAACCGAGTCTGCTTGTAGCATTTGCTCAAATGTGTCTTTTGACAACAATTCTAGTTCTCTTTCACGAATCAAGGGATTCAATTCATGATACTTCATCTAACGGTCCCTCCTAGTCAAATAATTTTCTAGCAATTTCAGCACTCATCGTCTCTTGAAGTTCTTTGATCAAATGACTAAATAAAAAATTATATTGGATTCCATGGCTCTCAATAATAAAACCCGCTTGGTCTTTTTCAAAATGTTCTTCAAGCACTAATTCAAAAGGAAGTCCCTTTTGCCATTCTTCCATTAAAGAAGGTGTGAAGTATGCAGCTGTTTTTTCTCCTAGAATCAAGGAAGCTTTTCCGTTTATTGTCAAAGTCTGTAGCATTTTTTTCATTAATTCCAATTGTTCCTCTTTTGGCTTATTTTCTAATTGCGTCACAGCTTCCGTGAATAACCGTTGCAAAATCGCTTGTTTTTCAGTTAATATTTGCTGCTTTACTTGCATTTTTTGTTTGCTTCGTAACTGTCGATATTTTTTTTCGACTTCTGCCAATTGTTTGACTTTTTCTTTTTGAAAGTTCTCTTCCATTTGCAACCGTTTTTCTTCAAATTGCTGATCAATTTCCTTACGCTTCGTTTCTTCAAAACGCTTTCTTTCTTGTTGCGCTTCTTCATTTATTTGAGTGATGATTTTTTCAATCGCATTCACCGTCGTTCCTCCTTATTAAGCATTTAAGACTAGTAAGAAAGAAATAACAAACCCTAAAATGGCATATGTTTCAACCATCGCAGCATAAATGATTCCTTTCGTTGCATGCTCAGGTTTTTTTGCTAAAATTTGAATACCAGCAGCAGCTACTTTTCCTTGTGCCATTCCTGAAAACAACCCAGTAAACGCAATTGGTAAAGAAGCCCCTAAGAAATTTAATCCTTGAACAACTGACATATCATTACCTAGATTAATAAAAATCAAGAATGCAATAACAAATCCATACAGTCCTTGCGTTCCCGGAAGTAATTGCAAAATTAAAGCCTGACCAAATTTTTCAGGCTGACTGGTTGTCAAAGCTGCTGCTGCTTCACCAGTCATTCCTACCCCCTTGGCAGAACCAACTCCCGAAAAAATCGTTGCGACTGCCATCGCTAATACTGCAAATACCATTCCACCATTTTCATTAATCAAATACTCCATCATCGTTCCAAATTCCTCCAATTTTTTGTTCTATTTTCTCTTATGGTTGATATTGACGTATTTTTCCACTGTTTTTAACGGCTTGAAGGTACGTCCTCCTCCAGTGTAAAATTTTCCAAAAAATTCAACATATTGCAGCCTCGCACCATGCACATAGGCACTTAAAAGTGTTAAAAACATATTTAACGCATGAAGCGCGATAATCAACAGGATTCCTAGACTAAAGCGAGCCGCAAATGGCATGAAAGCAACCAGCATATTAAATGCTGCACCAATGCTTCCGCCAGAAATACCTAGTGCCATTAATCGTGTATAACTCACTAAATCACCGATGTATCCCGTTAATCCATATAGCTGATAAGCCCCTTTTGCTAGCCCTTTTACTTTAGACGAAGACTGAAAAATCGGGATAACTAAGATGCACAACGCTGAAATAATTGCCAAAGCACTTCCTAGGTACACAAAAGCATTATTTTTTATGATCATCATTCCCAGTAAAATAAAAAGAATGCCAAGTAATATCCCTTGCCAAGCAAATCCATCACTGACTGCTTCAATATAAGCTTTTCGTTTGAGTTGTTCTTTTGCAGCAATAAATAAGCCAACTAAAATTTGAATCAAACCAAAAATAACGGATAAAATCAATATCGTATTTACATCATCTGTAGTAGACAACAGTGGAAAAGGCAAATGAACGCCAAAAACTGTTTTAGGCAATGCCAATCCAAAAAATGAACTGTAAATAAATCCCCAAATAATAGAAGGAATTGCTAAAATTTCAAAAAATTTAATAAAACGCTGGATTTCTCTTGGCATTATGATAAACTTTTGAAGCATAAAAGCTCCTAAAAACATGAGTAAACCATAACCAATATCAGCCACCATCATTCCAAAAAATACAAGATAAAAAGGGGTCATCCAAGGCGTTGGATCAACTTCTTGATATTTTGGCAAACTATACATTTCCGTTAACATCTCAAAAGGAGCCACAATTGGATGATTTTTTAATTTTGTTGGCACTTCTTCTACGATTTCTTTTTCTGTCGGTTTTTCAAAATTTAAATAAACTTCTTCGGACAACCGAACGCTTTGTAAACTTTGAATTAATTCTTGTTTTTCCTCACTCCCCACCCAGCCTTGAATAAAAATCAAATAAGGCGTGTGAATTAAATGGTCTTTAACTGCTTCACGCTCCATCCGTGCAAGAAAAATTTCTTCTGTCCATTCAAGCTCTTTGATATAACCACTACAAGTACCAATAGACGCAGACAACTGTTTTTGTTGTTTATTTATCTCTTGTAACCGTTGCTTAGTAATATTTAGTTGTTGGCGAGGTATATTCTCATATGAATAATCTTCCTTTACAAATCCATACCGGTTAGCAATTTCTTCCACACGCGAATACTCCGACTGTAAAACGACATACGCAAAATAAACGGTTGTTGGTGAAGCGTTGATTTCTTCTAGGTAAGCTCCTTTTATTTTTGCTATTTCTTTTTTGAACAATTCCGCGTTCTTTGAATTAACCGTACCAATAACTAAAGTTGTCGTTTGACTACAAAATGCTGCTGGAGAGACAGTCAGATTTTGCCAATTATTCAACCATATCTCTTCATTTTCTACCATTTGACGTTGTTCTGTTAGTTTTTCCCACTGCTTTTTTAACCGTAAGACTTCATTAATTTTTTTTGAAAAATCTTCTTCATCATACGTCTGCTCTAGCTCTTGCAACGAAAGCTCAAATCGTTTCAAATGCTTTTTTTTCTGCGTTTTTTCCCCATGATGTTCAATAAATTGAACTGCTGTACGTATATCTGCTAATTGATGAGACAAAGCAGAAACTTCTTTTTTGTTATCAACGATCAATCTTTCAGGAAAATATGTATCTACCCATTGATTGTTTTCAAGTTCTTGAAACAGATCACGAATTTCCACCGCATGAATTCCTTGAACCGCTTGTAAAAGGCGTTCTTGATTCTTTTTATCTGATAGAAGGGTCACTTTTTCCATTTTAGTGACAGCCATTTTTTTCTTTCATCCTTTCAATAATCTCATTTGTTATCTTTTTTTTATTCAATTCTTCTGTTTCTTGCTGTTTTAAATATGTTTTTTCGATTTCAAAAACTTTTTGACGAAATTGATCCAAAATTAGTTCAAGCTTTTGTTGTTCTTCAACGGTTATCTCCTCTTCTGTTTTTCTTTTTTCTTTAATTAGTTTCACTAATCGCTCTTGATAGGCTTTATTTAATAACACTATTTCATCATTTTTTAATTTTTCATATTGTGAAAGTTCTTCCTTTATTTTTTCTTTTTTTTGATGATTACTTTCTTCTGTTTCTTTTATTTTTGTTAAAATCCGTGCCATTTCTGTCATCACCATTCCCCCCTTTCGATTAAAAAAGAGTACACGCTCTCGTTTCATTGAAAGAATGTACCCTTTTACTAAACTGAATTAGGCCTTTCAAAAGTGTTCTTCTCACCCCTTGAAGAACGCAATCCTTGAAGCATAAGCCCAACCATTTTTTATTTGCTATTTGTAACTATTGTATCAAAATAGAAAAAAAATACAAGAAAAATTCGCATTTTGCTTTCGAAAATTTGTTTTTTTTAACATAGTATTCAAGAAAAATAAAATTTCTTCATATTATATATGATAAAAAATAGGTTAAAAGATTTTTTTATTTTTATCTGAATGAATATTCTAAAATAAAAAAACAAATTAGAATGTTGCTTAATAGAATTACAGAAAAACAATCGATCAAACAAACTGCTTTTTGATATTTATCTAGCTATCTACTTATCAATACTTGTTCTTTAGAAAAGACTTACATTCATTCATATTAGATTGTTAAGCGCTATCATAAATTTAGAAAATAACTACGTATACGGCATACTAAGCAAGTCTGTCCTACTAAATAATTAAGTACTGAAAGAACAAGCTCATTATTTAAATAACAGATATTGGATATTTTAATTACAAGAATAAAAAATGAATATTCTTAATAGACTCTAACATTTCATTCATTTGGTTAATCCTTTTAGCCTATTCTCCTTTAATTTTTGTTTCGACAATATTTGTCGACAGCTACCTTATTTTTTTCTTTTTTCCTGTTAAAATTTATGTTATTTTATTGATGACGATAATAAGCTAACCATTGTTTCAACTGTCGAATTTGTTGTTGTAATTTTATTCCTTTAGCTGTATCGCGATTTAAATTTCTCGGCAGCTGTCGGTTAATCACTTTTTTTACTTCTGCCTGATCGCTTTGTTGTTTAAACTGCTGCTCAATTCCTAAAAACGGGTAATGCGTAACAATTTGAAACCCAAAAGAATTATATAATAAAGAATAGCCCACAATTCCAGTTGTTTGCTGATAAGTTTTGGATAAGCCACCATCAATAACAAAAACAGTTCCATTGCTTTGATTGGTGATTCTCCTTTCTTTACCTTCACCGGTGTATGTCCATTGATAACAACTAAACCTTTTTCTTCTACACCAAATGCTTTAAGAACTTTTTTACTGAACCATTCTTCATTTTTTAATCGATAATATGGATTACTTTTTTCAACATGCAACACTTGTTCAGACAAAAAATAACGTTCAAACGTGGTTATCTTATTTTTTCCAAATAAAGGTGAAACAGGAACAATCCAAGCATACCAAATCAAATCCGTTGCCAAATCTTCCTACAAGAATAAATCTTTGACACTCGTTCGAAGCTGTTTTTCAAAAAATGCCATCAATTCTTTACCTGAATAACTTTTATCACCTAACGAAAAGGACAAAAATTCACCATTTTCATCAACTGGTACACAACCATGAAACGATTCATATTGACAATTCGTTAAATACATCGAACCATTTGCTAATAAAAATTCCATATGTTTTTTTATTCTTAATGAATATTGAAAAGAGTACATCAAGCTGTCAATAACTTGTTCTTCTTCGACAGTTAATTCATTAGGTTTTAAGGGATCAATGGTTTGAAAACAAATTCCTTCCAGCATATAAATGTTTCCTTTTAATTTAATTTTTTTCTGTTGATAGTCAATTTTTGCAAGCAAATCACGAGAAGAGAGGTGAAATTCTGGTCGTCTTTGAATTAACTGTGATTCAAGCTTGAACTGAATCATCGTTACTGCTTGATGAATTTTTTCCATTTCCTCTTGTTCTTTACTTGTTAGTCCTTCCTTATTTTGAGGTGTGAATATGGAATTTTTATAATAGATTTTTTGAGCAAAAGAAGCTAACAGACGTAAGTTTAATCCATATTCTTTTTCTAGTTCAAACAAATAATTGTAACGTGCAGCAATTCGTAATAAAGTAAGTAAACAAACCTTGGAACCATAATAAGCACCTAGCCATAAAAGATCGTGATTTCCCCATTGGATATCTAATGAAGGAAATGTCACCAAACGATCCATCACCTTTGCCGCTGTGAGCTTCGATCAAAGATATCTCCAACAATATGTAAATGTTCAATTACTGTTTTTTGAATCGTTTCAGCCAGCTTTTTTAAAAATTTTTGTTCCTCTCCTGGCAGCAACAGTTGCTTAATGATTTTTTTCACATATTCTTTTTTGCCACCTACACGATCATCAATATATAAAAGTTCCTCAATAATATAACTGTATTCTTTTGGTAACCCTTTACGTAATTTGGAACGAGTATACTTTACAGAAGTAAATCGAAGCAATTCAATCAATTGATGAATCAATTGTGACTTAGCTTGTTCTTGATATCAGTTCGTCGTTTGTGCATATTCCGGATAAGCAACAAAAATAGTCAATTACTTTATCTCTGCTTCACTCAAACGACTTTTAAAAAGCTCTTTTATTTTTTCTTTTAAATTTCCTGAACCAATTCGTAGAATATGATCAAAGGCAGGAAACTCTCCATGAATATCGCTTAGAAACAATTCCGGTCCTTTGGGAAGCTGTAAAATTGCTTCTAAATTAATAATTTCTGTCATCACCCTTTTCTGTCGTAGGAAATTTCTCTGATAATAACTCTAAATATGGATCCAATTTAACACCTCCATATTGGTATACTCGAGATTATAAATAATAAAAGTTTTTTTACAACTTAAAATCGAAAAAATACATTATTTTATAAAATTGGTCCATATACCGAGAGGCTGGAAAAGAAATGTTTAACTCCAAGAAATAAGCTGAAATTCACGAAAATTATTTTTCAAATTTTGTGAATTTCAGCTTATTTTCAAAAGAATTGCTTCTGCTTCCGTCATTTATCTACGTTTAGAGCATGGAGTAAAAATATTCTTTACTTTTGACCTACGCTCTTTCATTAATGACGACTCACTTATAATTTTTTACGCTCATTTTTCATAATCGAAATGGATTGTTTTAATGAACTCCATAAACCTCCTTCACTGTAAACAAGGACATTGGATTTGTACATATTTGCAGAAAGAAACATCAAAGCAAATGTCACAACGATTAGTAAAATCAAAGAAATGACTGCTTCGCCCATCCCGACTGTTTCATTGGCCAAACGTACTGGCATAACATATGAAGAAAGAAAAGGAATGTAAGACGTCACACGTATTACAATGTTATTAGGATCTGATGCACCCAAAATTAATCCCAACATGTATCCGCCTAAGGATAAATAAGTCACAGGTAAAATTGCTTTTGCTGTATCTTCTGCCTTGTTGACTAGTGAACCACATAATGCAGCTAGAATAGCATAAATTAAAATACCAAAAAGCATGAATAACAGGGAATACCATAAAAAAGGACCAAAAATTTTGTCTAAAGAAAAGCCATTTAGCATATTTTTTACAATAGGCATTTCTTTAAATTGATTAAATCCTACACCGAGAATAACTCCGTATAAAATGATTTGCGTTAACGCAACTAACAAAACTCCTGCCAATTTTCCATAAAAGTGTTTTTGGGCAGTAGTACTTGATAAAATAACTTCCATGATACGCGTTCCTTTTTCAGACGCAATTTCTTGGGCGATAATTTGTGAATAAGTCAAAATAATAATGAACAAAACAATCGTTACAGCATAACTAATACCATATTGCACGCTCGAATTATCTTCACCGACCGTCATCTTATTTTCACTGTCAAAGCTTACTTTTTGTCTTGATAAACTTGCTGGTTGACTCAGACTTGCTACTTCTTTTGATGAAATTCCTAAATGACTTGCTCGAAACATCGACTGCGTGCTAGTCAATTGTTGCTGTATACGCAATTGGGTACTTTGGCCTAATGATTTTTCACTATATAAAACTCCTTTTAGCTCATCATTTTCAGTAGTCACAACCATGTAAGCATCAATTTTTTCATCCGCTAAATCTTTTTGTGCTTGCTCCTGAGAAGTAAGAAGTTCAAATTTCAAATCATCATTTTTTAATTGTTTTAATTGTTTAGCTACTTGTTTATTTTCTGAAAGTATGCCGACTTTATTAATTTCACTATTTTGTTGAGCAAAATTACCAGCAACATAAATAATTCCCATCATGATAAAAGGAACTAAAATCATGACCACAAAGGAAAGCGATTTAATATTTTTTAGATAAACGTCTTTGGTAATTATCCAAAATTTACGCATTGAACTCGCCTGCTTTCATCTTAAATATTTCTTCTAAAGTAGGCGGCTGCTGGTTAAACATTGGAATATAACCAAACTGCGTCGCTCGCGCAAAAATTTCTTTACCTATCTCTGGGTCTTCCAACGTAATTTCTAGTGTTTTATCTTCTTGAGTCACTACGTTTTCAACACCTTCAATAGCTGCTACTTCTTGCGGCGTTAATTCAGATTCTAAAAATAGTTTAGTACGTCCAAAAGATTCTCTAATTTCATGTACTTTTCCATCTAACACCATTTGCCCATTTCTCAACATAATTAAATGGTCACAAATCTTTTCTACGTTATCCATGTTGTGACTTGAAAAAATAACGCATGAGCCATGTTCTTTCAATTCAATAATGCCATCTTTTAACAATTCTGCATTTACTGGATCTAATCCGCTAAACGGTTCATCTAAAATAATTAATTTGGGTTCATGAATCAATGTAGCAATCAACTGTACTTTTTGTTGATTCCCTTTTGATAAGGATTTCACTTTATCAGACTTCTTTCCTTTTACTTGAAATTTTTCCATCCAAAAATCAATTTTCGGCTCAATTTCTTTTTTAGATTTTCCTCTCAATTCAGCAAAATACAACAATTGATCTTGAATGGACACTTTTGGATATAATCCACGTTCTTCAGGCAAATAGCCAATAATATCATAGTCTTTTTCACCTAATGGCTGTCCATTCCATAGAACTTCCCCTTGATCTTGGGTCAAAAAATCCAAAATCAATCGAAAAGTAGTCGTTTTCCCCGCCCCGTTTTGTCCAATCAGCCCCATGATCTTTCCATTTGGTATTTGAAATGACACGTGATCAACTGCGGTATAATTTCCAAAAGTTTTAACCAAATCCTTTACTTCTAACATCTTTTTCCTCCTTTTCTTTTTCTTAGTATAAAATATTTTTATCCTGTCTCAACAAAAGACAGGATTTTTCCACACTTTATCTACAAAAGATCATAGGACACTTTACATGGTTTGTAAAGCGCCTACTTTAGTTTTCATGTAGTCGTTCCACCACATTTTTCGCTACTTTTTTAGGTAACCCGATTTGTTGAAGTTCTTCAACCGTCGCTGCCTGAATATTTTTCAATGACTTAAATTCTTTTAAGAGTAATTTTTTTCGTTTTGGACCCAATCCTTCAATTTCATCAAGACGAGAAGCAAAACTACTCTTACTTCTGAGCTGTCTATGAAAGGTAATAGCAAAGCGGTGAACCTCATCTTGTACTCGTTGAAGAAGAAAAAATTCGGGCGAGTTTCGCTCTAAAGGAACAACACAAAGCACATTGCCAAAAAGCAATTCATTTGTTTTATGCTTCTCGTTTTTTGCCATTCCAGCTACGGGGATGTCAATTCCCAATTGATTTTCTAAAACATCTTTAACAACATCTACTTGCCCTTTTCCACCATCAATCAAGATCAAATCAGGCAAAGGCAATCCTTCTCGAACAACACGTGAATATCTTCGATAAATGACTTCACGCATTGACGCATAATCATCCGGTCCTTTGACGGTTTTAATTTTGTATTTGCGGTATTCTTTTTTTGCTGGCTTGCCATCAATAAAAACAACCATAGCTGCAACTGGATTTGTTCCCATGATGTTAGAATTATCAAAAGATTCGATTCGTACAGGTGTCGGAATATTCATCGCATTTCCTAATCGTTCTACGGCACCAATCGTTCGTTCTTGTTTTCTTGCAATTAAATCAAAACGTTCATTCAAAGCCACATCTGCATTTTTATTCGCAAGTTCAACCAACTTTTTCTTTTCGCCACGTTTTGGCTGCAAAACTTTTGTAGACAGCAAAGCTTCCACGCTTGGCCGGTCAATTGTATCAGGAATCAAAACTTCTTTGGGAATAAAATGTTCATTTTCTTGATAAAATTGACCAATATAGGTTAAAAAATCTTCCGTTGCTTCATTATAAAAGGGAAACATGGAGACATCTCGTTCGATCAATTTCCCCTGTCGAACAAAAAACACTTGAACACACATCCATCCCTTATCAACTGCGTAACCAAAAACATCACGGTCAATCAAATCAGTATTCGTCATTTTTTGTCGTGTCATAATTGTTTCAATTGCTCGTATTTGATCTCGATATTCTGCTGCTTTTTCAAATTCCATATTGTCGGCAGCTCGAACCATCTTCTTATGAATTTCAGATTCAATTTTTTCATAGCCGCCGTTTAAAAAATTTTTTACTTCATTAACAATTTTTGCATACTCTTCAGGATCAACATCAAAATAATAAGGACATAAGCATTGACCTAAATGATAGTACAAACAGGGTTCTTTTGTTTGACTAGGCTTACACTTACGCAATGGAAAAAGGCGGTCAAGTATTTTTTTTGTTTCATTTGCCGCCCCCACATCTGGATAAGGTCCAAAATAAAAAGCTTTATCTTTTAATACCTTGCGTGTAATAATCAGCCGCGGATACTTTTCATTCGTAATTTTCAAAAAAGGGTATGTTTTATCATCTTTTAACATGATATTATATTTAGGATCATTTTTCTTAATCAAGTTAATTTCTAACAATAAAGCTTCAATATTGGACTCTGTGACGATATATTCAAAATCTTCGATCTCACTCACTAATCGTTCCGTTTTTGTGTTGTGACTCCCCGTAAAGTAAGAACGCACTCTGTTTTTAAGAATCTTTGCTTTCCCAACATAAATGATTGTTCCGTTTTTATCTTTCATTAAGTAACAGCCGGGTTGATCAGGAAGTAAAGCTAATTTATTTTTGATACGTTCGTTCATCGAAAATTCCTTTCAAATTTCATTGAATTAATTATAACATGTTCGCTAAAAAGAAAGAAAATAGACTTCTTTCCACATTCGTTTACAGTTTGATTAAAGAAAAACAAATAAAAATTGCAGCATCTTTTATTTTATTCGTTTAAAATATACACTAATTTCAAAGCATTCTCTGTGAAAAAAGCCAAAATTCACAAAAAATTGATAAACAATTTCCGTAAATTCCGGCTTATTTCTCCTGACTGAATACATTGACTTCTTCAGTTAAGTGCTTTAATTTATAAATGTTGATCAATCATTTGACGCAATTGTTCTTTGGAGTGCACGCCAACAACTTTTTCCACTACTTGACCGTCTTTTTTCAACAATAAAGTTGGAATACTCATAATCCCAAACTGCTGAGGTGTTTTCGGATTTTCATCTACGTCCATTTTGACAATTTTACATTCATCTTCATCGTATTCTTCTGACAATTGATCTAAAATAGGTGCTTGCATCCGGCAAGGCCCACACCATGTAGCCCAAAAGTCAATTAATACTAATCCCTTATCTGTTTCTTCATTAAATGTCGTATCTGTAACTACTTGTGACATATCAAAGCCCTCCATTTTTTAATCTGACCACATTATAACATCTTTTTTGGTAAGAAACGAAAATATTGCTTACATTTAGTAAGCTTTATTTAAATTTAACAATCGTTGCACCATTTCCTCCTTGATTTGCTGGCGCAAACTCAAAACTTTTCACACTGCGATGATTTTTTAAATACTCCGTAATTCCTTGACGTAAAGCCCCCGTTCCTTTACCATGAATGATCGTTACTTGAGGATAGCCAGCAAGAATGGCTGCGTCTAAATATTGATCGACCTCGCTTAAGGCTTCTTCGTAACGTTTTCCACGAAGATCCAATTGATTCGCTACGTGGCTGGATGATTCTGAACGTATAGTATGGACAATTCTTTGATTTGATTCTTTTTGTGGAGCAACTGACGTTAATTCATTTTCAGAAACATTCATTTTTAAAATTCCAATTTCTACTTGCCATTGATTGCCGTTTTTACGTAACAACGTCCCACGCTGTCCGTAAGTCATCACTAGCACTTCGTCTCCTGGTTTAAAGGTCTTTTGTTTTTTTGCTTTTTTCAACACTTTATTTTTCTTTAGCTGTTCTTCTTGATACAAGTTTGTCAATTGTGTTTTTGCATTAATCAGTTGATGTTCCTTTACATTTCCTTGGCCTACTTGTTGTTGCATTTTTCGAATACCTGCAATAATTTTTTCCGCTTCTTCTTCTGCTTTTGAAACTAATTCGTTTGCTTTTTTCTTTGCTTTTTCCATTTCTTTTTCACGTTCTTCAAAGAAATAGCTGTAGGCTTCTTTCAAATTTCCATATAGTTTTTGCGCTTCATCCATATAATGACGCATTTCTAAATACTCTGTTTCAGCCATTTTGCGACGGCTTTCTAAATCAGCAATCATTTCATTTAAATCCTGACTTTCATCATTCATCAACTGTTTTGCTTCATGAATCACTTCTTGATTCAACCCTAATCGGCTTGAAATTTCAAACGCATTGCTTCTTCCCGGCACCCCAATTAACAAGCGATAAGTTGGGCTTAGCGTATCCACATTAAATTCCATGCTAGCATTAATTGTATTTATACGGTTATATCCGTATAATTTTAACTCCGGATAGTGCGTCGTAGCCATTACATAAGCCGACTTTTTCTCTAAATCATCCAAAATCGCAATAGCTAAAGCAGCTCCTTCTTGTGGATCTGTTCCTGCTCCAAGCTCATCGAATAACACCAAACTTTTTTCATTCACTTTTGCTAGAATCTCTACAATATTCGTCATATGAGACGAAAAAGTAGACAAACTTTGTTCAATGGATTGTTCGTCGCCAATATCTGCAAAAATTTCTTCAAAAATACCGATTTGGCTTTTTTCTTCTGCAGGAATAGGTAATCCCGCTTGCCCCATCACTTGTAATAAACCCAACGTTTTTAAAGTAATCGTCTTTCCTCCTGTATTTGGACCAGTAATCACAATAGCTTGGTAATCTTCACCAATACTGATATCATTCGCTACGACTTTTTCCTGAGCAATCAAAGGATGTCTAGCTTGTTTCAAAAAAACATGATTTTCTTCACTAATCATTGGCACATTTGCCCTTAACTCTTTGCCAAAGCGCGCTTTAGCATTCATCACATCCATTTTTCCGATTACATAAGCATTGTGAAGAATTTCCTGACGATGCGGCACAAGTTCTGCAGATAATTCACTTAAAATACGTTGAATTTCATTGCGTTCGGCAATCTGATATTGCCTTAAGCGGTTGTTCAACTCAACCATTTGTTTTGGTTCTACAAATAATGTTTGTCCTGAAGCACTCTGATCATGGACAACTCCGCCAAATACTCCTCGATATTCTTGTTTGACTGGAATAACGTACCGATCATTTCGCATAGTAACAATTGCATCACTTAAATATTTCGCATTTTTTCCGCGAATCATTTCATCTAGTTGTTCTCTAACAGTTTGTTCACTTTTACGGATGTTTTGACGGATGATACGCAAATCAGAAGAAGCATCATCAGTTACTCGACCATCCTCTTCAATTGCTTCTTTTAAACGACGATTTAATTCCGGTACTGTAACCAACTGTTTTTCCCAAAAGTCTAGCCGCGAAAATTTAATTTCGCTATCTGCCAAATCATTTATAAATCGTTTTAATTCACTCGTAGTAGACAAGATACGAGAAACTTGTGCCAATTCAAGTCCATTCAAGTCTGCGCCAATCTCAATTCTTTTCATATGGGGACGAATATTTTCCAGCTTGGGAATTGGAATTCCACCTCGCATACGTTGGACTTTTAAGCCATCTTCGGTTTCTTCCAGCCAATTTGTTAATTCGTCTTTTTGACTAGTCGGCATTAAGTTAGCAAGTTCTTCTTTGCCCTGTGCAGTAACTATAAACTGGCGAACCAGCTGTTTCACTTTTTCAAATTCTAATGTTTCAAGGATTCGATTATTCACTTTATCACCTTAACTTTCACTAAAAAAAGTTGTCACATTTCGCATCGACTGATATGTCTTTGCAATCCTGTTACAACTTCTTTTTCTTTTTTCACCATTTTTTCCTCATTTCCATTCGGTCATTGTCATTAAATTACATTAGTTATCCATAATTTATAAATTTTATCTGTCAAAAAAGGCGTTTTTTCCACAATAAACCGAGCAACACTATTTCCACTAAATTGTTTTTGCACGCTGTCAATTGGTACAAACGTCACTAAACTTAACAATAAAAAAATTGTAATATATGCAATAACAACAGATAACAAGCCACCAGCCAGCCAATCTACTTGTCTCAGTATAGGAATATAGGTTAAACTATGAACAAAAATTCCTATAAACCGAGTAATTAAGCCACCTATAAATAATATTAATAAAAAAGCCACTCCCGCATAAAAAGCTTCATCTAGTTTAAAAGAAAATGCTTGATTAAAAAAGACCATACGAGAATGCGACGTTACAGCTGGATAAGGAATATACAATTCTAGATGTTTAGCTAAATCTTTATAAAAAAACTGTGCGGCAAAAAACGATAAAATATAACCGACTGTGTAAACGACCTGCATCAAAAAACCTCGTCTTGCTCCTGAAAAAAATGCCATCAGCAAGATAAATACAATCAAAAGAGTTAACATACCTTCTTCCTGTCCCTTTCTTTAATTTGATGGTTGTTGCTTGATTTGACCTTTTCTTTTTTCATTTAAAATTTGTTGTGCTTCTACGTGATTTTTGATTTCTCGATCTTCCTGCCCCGTTTCTTTTAATACTTCTCGTGCTTCCTCTTCAATTACTTCAATTCTTTTGATACGATTTTGCATTTCTACAAATTTAATCATCTTTTTTTTCAAACTTGTTACTTCTTCTTCAAGTTCCAAATTTCGTTCTTGTTTTTTTAATTGATCCGAAAGCGCATTAACCGCAATTAATATCGCTGCTTGTTCATTATCAATTTGTGGTGACAATTCTTTCAACTCGATTAACTGTTCATTAATTAAATTTGTCACAATATCCATATGGTGCTTTGTCTCACGTCCAATAATCGTGTAAGTTTGACCGGCAATCACTGCTTTATAGCGTGTTTTTTCATACGCCATTCGAATCATTTCCCCCTATTTGATAAAATATTACCTAGTGTACCACGAAGTTAATGATTTAACAGCCGTACACAAATTTCTTATAATTACTTTATCATTATATGATAAACTTAAAAAAAATGCTATGGCTCATCTTTTACTTGATTACAAGCCTTTTTTGAAGCATTCAATTACATAGGAAAAATACATTTTTTCCTTTATTAAAAATAGGAGGTATTTATGAGTAACGTCATTATACATGCAACAACAACACAAATTGAAAAAATGAAACGAAGCTACCAAAATTTTCTCTTACCTAAAAAAGTTCCTTATACAATTTTTACAGCCAAAAAAAACGGCACAACAATTACTGCATACACATCTGGAAAAGTAATGTTTCAAGGAACAAATGCGAAAAAAGAAGCAAGTCTCTGGGAGGAAACATCATCAACTTCTATTAAGCAGTTTCCTTCAGCTTTGCCTAACAATCTCAAGTCTTTATCCGTCTTAGGAAGCGACGAAGTTGGAAATGGCAGTTATTTTGGTCCTTTAACAGTTTGTGCCGCTTATGTAGACAAAACAATCATCAAACAGCTTAAACAACTAGGCGTTCGCGATTCCAAAGAATTAAACGATCCACAAATCATTCAGTTAGCGAAACAATTAAAAACACTAATTCCTTATCAGCTTTTAGTACTCACACCTAAAAAATATAACGAGATTCAACCAAAATACAATGCTGTTCGCATGAAAGTAGCTCTACACAATCAAGCCATCCAGCTATTGTTAAAAAAAATAGCCCCCGTTAAACCGGAAGTCATTTTGATTGATCAATTTACACCCGAAGCAAATTTTAAAAAATACGTCCAATTTGAAAAACATCAAGTACAAGAAAAAATTTATTTTGTAACCAAAGGAGAACAACATCATATGGCTGTAGCTGCCGCCTCCATTATTAGTCGTGCAAGCTTTTTAGAAGAATTAGAAAAATCCGCTTCAGAAATCGGTCTTTCACTACCTTCTGGAGCTGGCAAGAAATCAGATCAAATTGCAGCAGTAATTTTACGAAAGGGGGGACTTACTTTACTTGCTAATTATGCAAAACTGCATTTTTCAAACACAAAGAAGGCACAACAACTACTTCACCGATAATTTCTACTAAAAGATAAATTTTCCACTCACTGACTACCAACGTTTACTAGTAGTTGAAACTGAAATTTTAGTAAAAAAATTAAATCCGCAACTAAAAACAAACATTTAAAAACAGCTTATACAAAAAATAAACCGAATAATTCCAAAAATAAAAATCATTTTGGATTATCCGGTTTATTTCTCAACATTGAAGCCTTCTATCACATTTGCATTATTTTATACAAGTAATTAATGATAAAGACTTTTCAAAAACAGTTTCAATAAAAGATTTTTTTTAGATCATTTAGCTAATTTTTTCCCATAAAGAAGCGACTTCTGGTGTCCAAAAACTCGTTGCCGGATGAGCCTGCAGGCAACGATAGCGATTTCCTTTATAAGTTACAATATCACCTGGTTGGTAATACGTTCCTGCTGCCCAAGCATTTTCTTGTGAATCTTCTTTTGAAGTCTCTGCTATTACTTGTTGACTTTTTTCAGAAGTTCCAAAGGTATTAACTGCTGTCACTTGATAAGAATAAGTCGTATCAGAAGTTAGACCGGTATCTTCATAAGAAGGTGTATCCGAAGTTCCTACAAGGACACCATTTCGATAAATTTCATAACTTGTTACTTTTTCTTTTGAATCATTGGCTATCCAGCTAAGTGCAACAGTGTTTTGTGTTACGTTTTTAACTACCAACCCACGAGGTACTGAAGGTGCTTTTTTTTCATCTGGATCTGGTGTTGGATCCGGCGTAGGGTCTGGTATCGGTAATCCACTTCCATAAATCGTTTGTTGAATAATTTCTGGCCCACTGGTAAGAATTCTTTGTGCCATACAAATCGAATGGATGTTATCCACTGAGACATTTGTTGCATTGGATTGCAATCTAAAGGTATACGTTTCACCTGGTTTCAATTCTTTTGCATCATAAATCCCACCTAAATCAACGGTGACAATTCCATTTGAAGTAGAGACAACCCCTGCTGTATAATCACCTTTAATGAGTTCTTCATTTGTGTTCATAGCTAAAGTGTACTTCGGTAATTTAACCGTCTTACTAGCAGATTCAACCGCAGATAAAACAGCTGACGTTTCATTTAGTTTCTCATTATTTTTTATAGTTAATTCATAACCATTTTTACCATATTCAGAATAAGTTGAAATGTTTGCCTCTATATTTAAATCAGTTGTAACGATTTTATTTTCTGAAAGTTTTGCAGTCCCAAAGAGCCCCGTCTTAATTGCTTTTGTTAATTCGTCTCTTTTTGTACTTGTTGTTTCTTTATCTTGTGACTGCATCCAAGAAATAACACCACCTAATTCATTTTCTTTGACGTACTGTGTTTTGTAACTAATTGATTTTACATTGTCATACGTAAATAATTGACCTGTTACTTCACTATATAGATACGGTGCTTTAGCAGTATCATCCCAATATTCTTTTAGCCCTGAATCTTTACCCAGCAAATCACCGATGTTACGATACGGCCAAACCCCTCCTACACGACCACCATCGCCAATTTTTACATCATTTTTGTTCGCTGCACCATATGAAAGGCTGCCATCTGCGTCTACATTATTTTTTTTCGCGGTCTGAAACAGCCCGGGTAAATTCGCATTTTCTCCCTTTCTACTTCATTCCATCCACGAGTATAAAAGGCGGCACCAATTACGATTTTTTCTGATGCTGCGCCTTTTGCTTGTAAAAAACGAACCGTTTGATCAACTGATAAGCCACTGTCATAATTTGGATCATCAGGATTTCCATAAAGTGCGGTCTGATGACCACTCGTTTTACTCCAAGCACCGTTCATGTCATAAGTCATGACGTTGGCAAAATCAACAACCTCAAATAAACGTTTGACATCGATTCCTTTATTTAATTTTTCTTGTGATGCAGGTAGCGCCACAGATAATTCATAAGTTTTTCCTAATTCTTCTCCTTGTTTGTCAATAGCTGCTCTAATTTCATTTAAAAGAAGGATGTAATTTTCTTTATCTACCGGTTTTGCGTTCGGCGTCCCTTCATCATTTTTATTATCAACAGAATCTGGCTGACGAACATCTGCCGGATATTCCCAATCAATATCAACAAAATCCATATTGGTATATTTCAAGAACTTTGTAATGTTTTCAACCAATCTTTTTCGTTTTGTAGGATTAGCGGCTACTTCAGAAAAATCACCTGATTTGGACCAACCACCTAGTGAAACACCGATCTTTAAATTTTTATTTTCCGCACGTAGGTTTTGAAGCGCATTCAACAAACCGGAGCGAGCATTGTTCCAACCGACTTCTTCTACTCCAGCTGAAACTTCAGTCGCAGCATCACTATCTGTAAATTGTAAATCACCATTACTATTAAAATCTAAAAAAGCATAATTTAAATGCGTCAACTGATCTGCTGCAATATCTTTAGGAAAAAAATTACCCTCTCCACCCCAAATTGACCAATCACCATAATACATAACATTACGATAAGGAACTTTTTGTGTAATTTCTTGTGATTCTTGTGCATGAACACTGGTTTGCTTATTTAACAAAGGTGTTGATAGTGAGAATACTGATGAAAATAACATTGTTGCCAATCCAACTTTTCTAAACTTTCCCATTTTTTAATCTCCTCCACTTTTTAAAGATATATTTTACTAACTCCTAGTCACAACATGAAAAAAAGTTATTTTTATATCTCCAACCTCCTTTTTAAAACTTAATGATAACCCTTTCTCAACTTGAGTCACTATTATCATATCAAATCATTTAATTCACTAAATATTTTGTATAGTAAATTAACTTTTATATTTTAAATTCCTATTAAACCCCTATTAAAAAAGAACGCCTCTTTTATCAACACAGCTATTTATTTCTTTAAATAATATCTTAAAAAAGCTAAAAACATTTTTCCACAATCGCTTTGATAAATTATTTTTTCATTTGCTTGAACTTACAAACTTAATCTGCACTTTCATCATTTCATTTTTCTATAAAAAAACGGTATACTAACTTTAGCGCTTTAAACATAGTAAATCTTTAAAAACAAGTAAGGCTGTTTTAAAATTTTACTAGTGGTTAAAAAAACTAAGCTTGTATAACCGTTGATCTTATCCAATTTCTTTATACAATAACTATTTAAACAAAGGTCGATCAAATAAACAGTAGTAAATGGAGTTCTTCTAACTGTTCCGTTTTGTGTTAGCAAGAAAATAAATCGGTTGCCATTTTTTCTCTTTACTTAATAACTGTTTTTTTGCAAAAAGCATTTCGAGTGAATCTCGATAATTTTTTCCACAACCAAAATAAATGATCTCCTACTTTTGCTAAAAGATTTAATTTCAAATCTCATAACACCCTAAACAAAGGTGGGAATTCTCTTAAAATTTTTTGCTGCATGTCTTTATTATCCAATGAACCATTGCACATCTTCTTGCCTAATCTGTTTTTTCTTGCAACATACCGTCTTCCATTGTAAATACTTTGTCACACTTGTTAATTAAGCGTGTATCATGGGTAACCATAATAATGGCCTTATTTTTTTCTTTGGCTTCTTTTGCTAAAATAGCAACAAATTCTTTTCCTTTTTCTGAGTCTAAACTGGCTGTTGGCTCGTCTGCTAAAATAATAGAAGGGTCATTATACAATGCTCGAGCAATTGCTACTCGCTGTCTTTCACCCCCTGATAGTTCTTCTGGATATTTATTAACTAGCTTAGCCACGCCTAATTGCTCAAATAATTTTTTGGCCTCTTTTTGGTAATTTTTTTTATGAGTCACTTTATCAACTAATATCAACTGCTTTTTAACAGACAAAAAAGGTACTAAATTAGATGCTTGCAAAATAAAACCAATTTCTCTAAAACGTTTATTCACTCGTTTACTTTCTGGTAACTTACTAAATTCCTGTCCATTAATTAAGACGTATCCTTTACTTGGCGTCTGTAAGCCACCAGCAATTGTTAAAAAAGTACTCTTTCCTGAACCAGAAGGACCAATGATTGCAACAAATTCTCCTTGATTGACACAGACATTCGTTTTTTTTAACGCATGAATCATTTGGTCCCCATCTTTAAAATGTTTTTCTACTTCTTTAAATTCAATTGCTTTCATTCATTCATCTCCTATCCCATCGCCTTTAGTGGATCAATTTTTATAATTGTTCGAACAGAAAACAACGCACCTAAAACCGCTACGATTAACATCAATAGACTAATTATTCCGAAAAACAGCCAATTACTTTGAAAAGGAACCGTATCCGGCAAAAGCCAAGAAGTAATCACTGTTCCTGCTAACCCAAGTCCAACACCAACGACTGAAAGTAGCATTGTTTGTGCTACTACTGAACGGGCTATAAAACCACCAGTTATTCCTTGTGCTTTTAGCACACCAAAAATATTAATTTTTTGCATCGTCAATACATAAATGAAAATGCCAATCACAATCGCTGCAATCACAATTAAAAAACCAATCATAAACCCAAAGGTCAAGACTTGCGCACTGTAGCCAGGTAATTCATTGATAAATGTAGAAATACTAATTTTTTCAAGCTCTCTAGGTAAGTGATGTGGATTTCCTCGAACAACAACAGCGTTGAGCCGGGCATTTTCACTAGTATCTACTTTTTCAAATCGTATTTCTTGATAAGCGTCAAGTGTAGTATATAAAACAGGAGATACATTAAATTTCGCGTTTTCTGTAAACCCTGTTAATTTAAATGTTTGATCGCTACCTGAAAGTTTCACTGTATCGCCAATTTTTAATCCATATTCTTCTTTTAAACTGATATCGCTAATAGCTTCATTCTTTTCAGAAAACACCTTGCCTTCCACAAGATTCGGCATAATAAATTGGTTAGGATCAATGCCGAAAAAACTAACATTTATTTTATCAGTTACTTTATTTTCTTTACTTGTTATAACTCCGGGCGTTTGTGCTAAATAAGCTATCTCTTCTCCTTTTACTTCTTGCGCAATCTTTTTCGTCATCATTGACATATTTAGATTAGTATTGGAATCTTTTGATAAAACAATATAATCTGCCGACCATTTATCTACTGCTGTACGATTGTCTTGCGCTAAACCATATGCCAATCCCGTTAAAAAAAAGACCAAATAAGCAATTAAAAACATCACTCCAGCAACTAGTGCATATCGTAACTTCGAATGTAGGATTTCATTTAATGCTAAAAACATCTAACTCCTCCTTTTAACATTTATTATGTGATACTATCAGTTTATCATTTGATAAATTTTTAGCAGAATGATTCGCTCAACAAAAAAAGAATCGAGCATTAAATAACCTCGATTCTTTCTAACCTTTTATTGACCATAATAAGCAGTAGTCCATGTTTTCTGTAAAAATGTTTATCTAATAAGTATGATCGTTCGTTTTTTTGTTTAGTTTTCTTTCATAAAAATCTCTTTTTATTTAACAAATAAATTGATTTTCTCTTAATACCGTTTTTTTGATTTCTTCAACAGTTGGAGTACCAGCTAACTGCATGACCATCTCAAGTTCATTTTTAAAAAAATCAAATACTTGCTTGATTCCTGTACTTCCTCCTAAAGAAAGTCCATAAATTGCCGGCCTTCCAATTGCTACCAAGTCGGCTCCTGATGCAATTGCCTTAAACACATGTTGTCCTCGTCTAACGCCACTGTCAAATACAATAGGTACTCGTTTATCTACTGCTTCTGCTACATATTGCAATGAATCAAAAGAAGCAGGTCCACCATCTAGCTGTCTACCTCCATGATTAGAAACCCAAATCCCTTGTGCACCTGCATCAAGAGAACGATAAACATCTTCTTGTGATTGTACTCCCTTAACATAAACTGGCAATTCAGAATGAGTGGTGATAAATTCAATATCTTTTGGACTTAATTTTTGTTTTGAGGATCGATAAACAGCATCCATTGTTTGCCCTACTCCAGGTTGATATGCTTGAACAATCGGCATAGGCAATGGAAAAGTAAACCCATTTCTGCGATCCGCTTCACGATTTCTTCCAACCGTTGCATCAGCAGTTAAAACGACTGCTTTTGCACCATTTCGTTTCGCCATTTCTAAAATATCTAAATTAATTCCATCATCTTTACTCATATAAAATTGAAACCACTGCGGTGCCTCTTGCCCTCCCGCTTTTCTAATTTCCTCAAGTGTACAAGAAGCATAAGAACTCGCAGTATAAATCGTTCCAAAATCAGCGACCCCTTTTGCCGAAGCTTTTTCTCCTTGCTCGTGTGCTAAGCCATGAGCAGCAACTGGAGCCATAATAATCGGAGCAGTTAACGTTTCATTAGAAAAATACGTCGTTGTATCAGGAAATTCAACATTTTTTAATACATGAGGAACAATTAATCGATGGTTAAATGCTTTTTGATTTTCACGAAAAGTAAATAAATCTCCTGCGCCACTGCTAATATATCCATATCCTCCACTTGGGATCACTTGCGTAGCCGCTAATTCTAAATCTTCCATATTAATAAAATCAATCGTTCCTTCCTTTGTTCCAGCCTGATAAACTTTTTCCATAATAACTCCAACTCCCTCTTCCTTTGTAATTAAGAATTATAGTTAGATAGATAACGTTTACATTAATAGGGTACCTCTCTTAAAACATCTAAGCAAAAGATTTGTTTGATCTTTATTAAGTACAATTCCGTAACATATTCTTTTTTTACCAAATACGTAAAAAATGCTATTTATTCAAGCTGGATAAAGGTAAAATGTTTTGCTTACCAAACTCCACTACAAAAATTAAGACAAATCAATATGGAAATTAAGCTGATAGATTCATGATTCATTTGATACAAACAGATTAACTTTGAATCACTCATAAAACGATCAGATATAAAAAATGATAGATTTCAACATATCGATAAGCGTTACATAGATTGATCGTATTTTACAAATCCACTCAATAGATCAATTACTATGAAAAGCAGCAAGAGATAGTTAGTGATAGCTAGTTAAAAAGAGCTTAAACAGAAGTGTTGAACTCCGAGAAATAAGAAGAAATTTATGAAAATTGTCTTTCAAGTTTTTATGAATTCCGACTTATTTTCGGAGATGTTACTTCTAATCTCACCATTTATCTGCCTTTAGAGTATGAAAGTGTTCTTTACTTTTGTTCCACGTTCATGTCATTTAGCACTGAAACTTTTTACCATTAAATAGAAAAGTGACACGAAAAATAAAATCATACAATTCTATACCTACTCTCCTATTAAAAAAAGAGAAACCCTGCCATAACAAGGTTTCTCCATACTTTTGAGACTATTCTTCTTCTTCAGCCATAAACATTAGCACAATCGCATTTACTCTCACAGAGTATTGTATCAGCTAAAATATAAAATATGCAAATCAAAGAATATCGATAAATTGAATGATGTATCAACGCAATGGCATTCAATTTGGCATTCAAACATTGGGGCACATAGGTAAGAAAATTAGTATCCAGCTCTATCCAAGACTAGACAAACTTAATGATTGACAACGAGCCTTTGAGGCTATGAAAACATCATATTGACCTCCTTGAAAGTAACATAGGAATGTACAATTGTGTCATAGTCTCACTCATTGTCAATCATCAGTATTTCTCCATCGCCACCAATATAAGAAGACTTACTCAAACCAACTTTTATAAATTATTATTTTTCAAATTCTCCATTAGCACGGGATTCAAGATAATTGAACACTTCTTTTTACCATCATATTTCAACAAAAATCCACGGAAAATTACAATTAGCAAACTCCATTGTAATTAGCTAAATTGAAAACTTGGTCAGTTTTTGAAGTAATTAACTCATCATGAGAAACATATATTCTTACACTCGATTTTAGTTTGTTTTCTATAAATTGCAAAATCTCGATTTTACTTTTTGTATCTAAATTACTAAATGCTTCATCAAGCAATAGTACCTTAGGTTGTTTTAATAGTGCACGTGCAATTGATATACGTTGTTTCTGTCCGGTTGATAAATTTTCTCCATTTTCCAAAACTATACTATCTATTCCATTTGGAAAATCCTTGACCATTTCGTTAATCCCTAATTTCTCCAAAACCTCAGAAAAATAAATTCCATCAACATTAAGGTTCTCAGTTCCTAGGTTTAAATTTTCTCTAATTGTTCCAAACATCAAAAATGGGTTATTTGATGCATAAGATATATACTTTCTATAATTTTTAGCATTCTCTTGTAAAAGCTCATCATTGAGAAGAATTGTTCCTTTATCTGGACGATATAGCGAAGATATTATATGCATGAATGTCGATTTTCCACTACCACTCTCACCTATTAACGCATAAGAGCTTCCTGCTTCAAATCGCAAAGATAAATTTTTTATAATATAGACATCAGACGCATAGGAAAAATAAATATTCTTAAATTCAATTGATTTTAAATCTTTTTCATAATCTACAGAATATTCAGCATCTTTCTCACTCACATCATCCATCACATCACTTAACTTTCTTATCATTACAATAACATTTTGAATTTCTCGTTGAAAATCAATAATATTTCTAACTGGAGAAGTATAATAAGTTATTAAAGATATAAAAGCAATCAATGATCCCAAACTTAATTGTTCAGCAACAACTAACGTGCTACCTTGCCATAAAACTAATATGATACCTAATGATTCTAACAAGATAATTAAACTGACTTGAATATTTTGCAAAATTACACTGTATTTCCCTGTATTGGTAAATGATTTAGCTTGCCTCATAAATTTTTCTTTAAAAATTTTTTCAATTTGAAATAATTTGATTGCTTCAAAACCATTAAAGGTCTCATTCAAAACATTTAATGTTTGAGCATTTTTCTCTATTAATTCATTATTTGTCTTATTTAAAGGCTTAATAAATATCAAACTTATTACTACATACCCTAACAAAATCCCTGTAGTCACAAAGAATAATTTTTTGCTGATGATGAATAAAATCACCCCACCAGTAATTGCTACAAATATCTCTAAGAAAATGGACAAAGTAAGTTTAGTAATATATCTGTTGAACTTGTGTCGTGATGTTATAGCGAGTAATTAACTCACCAGAATCTCTACTTTTTAAATTAACAGCTTTCATATACTGAATTTTATGAAAAAAGTTTTCAAACAAGGTATCATTCATTCTTTTCGATATATTTGCAATAAAAAAAGCACGAACTATACTAAGAATTGCTTGTAGAATATATAACAAGACTACTGCTAAAATAAGATATTGAAAATTGTATAATATTTCATGAAATGCCGCTTCAAAAATTGAGTTATGTGCATGATCTTCATGGAATGTCGCTTCATTATTTAATATAAAGGCATCTATAATGCGTTGATAGACAAAACTACCTAAGAATGAAAAACAAGAAATGAATAAAGAAAATAAAATAATGACAAAAATAAAATGTTTTTCTTTAAAGAAAATAGTGAAATAATAAGGAACAATATTTTTCTTTTCTTCTTTAAATTGCTCTGTTTTTGAGAAAACAACCAGATAACCTGCCCAGATTTTCTTAAATTCAGCAAATGAATAATTTCTCATTCCTCTTGCCGGATCAAATACTTTTATTCGATCTTCAGTCCAATCTTCTATTACGAAGAAATGAGAAAATCCTGTATCAAGAACAACTAAAGAGATAAAAGGAGTTTTGATTTCCTTATTGTCTATTGCTTTATGTAACTCCTCTAAATTCCCCTCTAATCCTTGAGCTGTCAACCCTATTTTATTTCCAGCATCAATTAACCCTTGAAGAGTCGTACCTGTACTATTACTCCTTGTCAAATCTCGAGCTTCTGCTAAAGTCATCCTTCTACCATATAAATTTACTAGAGTAGCGAATGACGCCGCACCACAATCTTTTTGCTCATTTTGCTTAATTCTTTTGACCATTTATTTTCTTCCCACCTTCTTACCAGTTATATTTATAATATCGATTCTTGATTTTAGTATGCATATAAACAACTACTGAGATCAATCTCAATAACACTACACAAAAATAGACCAAATCATAATAATAAAAAATACTCAATGGAGGGATAAGATAGAGGATCATCCACTCTGGTACAATGATATAATAAACCAGCATATATATTAAATTGATCATCCCTATGCTTAAAACAGTAGCCATAAAGGTTGTTATAATCGCCTCGCCAAGAAGTTCCATCGTTAAAACTTTCGGCGACACACCTAAAATCGATTTTATCTTTAAATCTTTCTCCTCTAAAATAGACTCTCTCTTAATTGAGATAATCAAAAAAAGCAAAAAATATCCCGCACTAGCGATCATCAAGGTAAGGCTACTAATTTCTAAAATAGTAAGAAATAAAACTAAATCATCCCCTGTATTAGAGGTTAATATTTTTGTCAGCAAAGGTATCCGTTCATTTTCCTTTTCTTGATATGCTCGAAATAGATAAAAGAAAAGATATAGTCGTAACATTATGCCAAAGAGTAGCACCGAAAAGAAAGTAGATGAAAAAAAACTTGAAAAGATTATTTTTTTTTGACCAATTTCTTTCTTATGATCACTATTGAACTTGATAAACTAGTCATAGTTTTTCTCCTCTTGCTACTTTTTTTAAACTTTGATCTTCAATTTGATAAATATTACATGCTTTATTGGGAGTCAAATCATAGTCATGAGTAACAATTATTATGGTTATTTTTCTGGTTATAGCAATTTCGTTAATAATATTGACAATTTCCTGTGATTTATTTGGATCCAAGTTTCCAGTTGGTTCATCAGCAAGAATTATTGAAGGCTTTTTAATTAATGCTCGAGCAATCGCTACTCGTTGCTGTTCACCCCCAGATAATTGATGACAATAATAATTCAATTTTTCATATATACCTAATTCACAAGCAATTTTTTCCACATTATATCGGATTTGGTTTAAAGAAATATTCTCTATATGTAAAACATAAGCAATATTTTCAAAGACAGTAAGTGACTCAACTAATTGAAAGTCTTGAAAAATAAACCCAATTTTACGTCGATTTGTAAGAATACTATGAATAGTATCATATCTTAATGGTTTACCATCTAATTCTATGTTTCCCGAAACAACTGGCAATTCACCAAGAATCGCTTTAAGTAAAGTTGATTTACCTTCTCCACTTTTACCAATTATATAATTAGCTTTACCATCAGAAAATGTTGCACTTACATTCGTTAGTACTTCTTTCCTCGCTAATGAGTGGATAGTCACATTATGAAATTGGATCATGTATACTTCCTCCTACTCTAAATAAACATCATAATGTTTAGTCATTTGTTGATTATTATTATTATTATAATCAAACGTGAAAAGGACGACATCTGATTCTGAGAGTAAGTGAAATTTATAACTTATTTCCCTTTCCTCATCTAATACAAACGGCTCTACTGACTCAGCCACAAGCATTTTATTGTTTTGTTCTGCACTTATAGAAAAAAGCGACTGATCGATTGTGGTACCGTTATCCAATGATTGATTTTTTACAGTCACTGTTAATGAGATAACAACTTCCCCCTCCTCCTCTGCTTGTTCAATTTCTTTTAGCTGAATATCTAAATCAGCCAATTTAATAATTTCATTATCAGAAAATGTTTCTAGAATTTTTCCATCTCCGGAATTTCTATTATTTTCTACTAAACTTTCCGGATTCATACAAGCACTTAAAAGCATTAATAACATCCCCATAAGTAAACTCGCATATAATTTCCGCATATTTTATTCATCTCCTAAAAAAGAATGCTATAATTTATAGCATTCTTCCATCAATTGATTATTATAGCATGCTAAGCTTACTTAGATTACGCCCAGTATGAAATGAAGATATGCAACGAATTGGTTTGAACATGTCGCAAATAGCTCGATTTTGTACCGCCACCAGCTCCACATACCCAACAATGCCAATGAAATCCGCCTTTAACTGAACGAGCTTCTGTTTCAGTCATTGTCCTCATAGTAAGGTACCTCCTTCTTCATAATTGCCATAATATTCATAATATTACAAAAAATAGTAACACTTCTAAAGCACGAAGTCAATAAAACGCATACAAAAGATGGGAAAATTGTAATACTGGCTAAGGTTAGATAATATTGCTGATAGTATTTATAATAATTGAATTTCAGTTCGCTATCAGTTAGTAGTCTGTTCCCTTTTTCAGAAACATAATAAACTTTAGTTAATGCTTTATATTTAATTTTCTTTGAAAGGAGTACTTCCCACCCATTCAAATCCAATGAACACGATTGTTCATCAATTAAATCAATTTTACAAGTAATGCTTTTTGGGGTTATTTTTTCAAAATTATAAAATAGCCAACCTTTTCTAATTAATCTGAAACCAGATGCATACATGTTTTGAATATAATCTTCTTCATTTTCAAGTATCACATTCTTGAAAGGTATAAGTTTTTTCATCGTTCATTCTGCCCTTCGTTTTCAAAATATTTCTTTGATATAACACAAAATCAATGTTAAACGTTTTTTTCAACTTCAAGTATATCCATACCTAATTTTGTTACCTTATATATTATTTTCTCATTTATTAAATTAACTTCAATTAGTCCATCTTCTACCATCCTAGTCAGAACTCCATATAAATTTCCATTACTCATTGTAACCATACCATTACCATTCTTCATTTGCTTTATATCTTTCATAATGCATAACCACGTTTTGGACCTATCACAATAGATAGTAAGACATAGCAACTTGAATCAGTCATAGGTACGTATTTGCTAAGAATACCCTCATTCATTTTCTCACCTATATCGCATCCCATATGTCGTTCTACGACCTATGGGATGTATTGCACAAAAAAGTAAAACGCTCGCAATCAGCGATCATTATGATACTATCATTTCATCAATTAAGAAAAGAGGTGAAAGAAATGGAAGTACATGAAGATATCAATCTAGAGGCAGTGACAGTTAATGTTGACGCTACGAATAGCGAGGAATTTTATCCTGCTCAAAGCAAAAGTAGTGCCTCAGCAAATTTTGGGTGTGGCCACTAACTTTAGCTATTCGAACAGGTATCGGAATTGTCCCTTACACCACTGGTTAAATGAGTGTTACGTACAATTATCATAAAAATTCTACCTGTATTTATTTTGTCTATATTTAGGAAATAAGATTTCCGCCTGTTTCTAAGACTAATTGTCACTAAAAATTAGATAATGTTTTTTCACCCTAAACTCAGAAACAGTCAGTACGTTGCTACCTGCTTAGAAATTTATTTTTTTGTATCCATCAATTGAATCTTATCCGCTCTATAGTACATTGGATTGCCAATCATAGATGGCTCTAAATTCACAAATTGACATTTCACACTCTCTTGATTCATAATTTCCTGATTGGTAATCGGATTATCTAAACTATTCACTGTGACTTGAGTGGCTTTCTTTCTGTAATTCCCTTCTGTGATTGTCACAGAATACTTGTACCCAACAATTTCATCTGTATTGAATTTTCTTGGTCTCCTGTCCTGTCCTAAAATCGGATTTCCTTGGATATTTGTACGTTCTTCTGTCGCAAACTTTGGCGTTACTTCATCTAATTCAAACGTTGTGCCAATTGCTGTAAAATCAAAATCCCTCATATTTAACATCTTCGCCATGTTCAGTCATTCCTTTCTCTATTTCTACATTGTTTTTTATTTTCTGACTTTTTGTTCTATTTTGAATGACTGGAATTAAATCCAGTCGCTGATGCTGAGTGACAAAGTCAATTAGCTTATCCGATAATTCTGGTGTCCAAGAATACTCCTCTCTCCTACCAACTAACTTAGGAGAAATCGGCACACCTTGTTCCACTAAGAAAAAAATGGCTTGCGTGATCGCAAATCCCCCTTGATAGTGGTACCAATTCAACGTGCGATCAAAGGAAGAAATCTCAAAAGTTCGTTGGATAGTTGGTAAAATACTTGGCTTCAAATAATCTGACCACCACCGACATTGTTTCTTGTATGTCGTATCTGTGTAAAAGGTAATCTCAGTTTGGATAAACCCCCGAATTAAGTTGGTCAATTCTTGTTCCTTCGTCAAATACGCCAACGTTCCAAATAACTGATTCGCCGTTTGATGTCTTGTTTCTGCTTCTAAGCGAATGGCAGGTGCTTGTTTCAAGAGTTCTTCCCTTGCTTCTTCGTTCAACCCTTTCGTGAGTTCTTTTGCTTTTTCATAAAACCGAAATAAACACTCTGACCCACCAGCGCCAATTTGTTGCGTTTTGGCTCGTGTTTTCTTGTCATACTCACTATCAATCAGTTTCGTTGTTCGCCCCTTAGATAGAAATTGCTTGCGTTTAACTTTGCCAATAATCAAATCTAAGGAAAAAAATGGCTGTTCATTATAATCATCTAAGGCTAAATCTAATCGCTTAACATCAAAAACAAACGCAGTCATTAAGGCATATTGATGGAACCGCCAAGCCAATGATTGAAAAACGAGTGCTGTTGAATCAGAAGCCAGCATTGCCCATTCATACATTGTACAGGCTTGTCCACTCATGACAAGGGTTCCTCGTTGATAAGCGTGTTCCTCTTCTTGAAACGTATAGTATTTCATTGACCCACAACTGTACACCACCTCATAGTCTTCATGTTTTAAGTAGGCGGATTGTACAGATACACAATCTAAGCTGATTTGAAGCAATTGTGAAAAAACTTCTTCCCAAGAAATATTTTGGCAAACAATTTGCAGCCAATCGACTTTTCCAATCACATTTTCTACTACTGTTGTTCCTTTCATTTTCTCACCTCCTTGCGAAATAATTGATCGCTCTTGCAATTTTTGGAACGGCGTATAAACGGCATGAATCAGGTATTTTAACGAACGATCGTCCATTCATTTTTGGTTTTTTTGTAAGAATCGAAGGTGCTGTTAGGTGCTGTTAGACAGTCACCTCACAAGATACACGACAACGCCAGCACTTTCCCTTCGGCCGTGCTGCCGCTGTCGTCCTTCGGTTCTTTAAATAGCTGCTAAACCTATGTGCCCCACATTATCGTTGATACTGAAGCAGCCATTCTCGGACAGCACATTTGCTGTAAAGAACCATTCCGCTATCTAAGCGAATCTCAGGGCAACCATGATTGACCCAATCCTTCAAAGTATTGACACTGATATCGAAATACTCGGCACAATACTTTTGCTTGACGATATCATGAGATTCTTTTGCCATTTCTAAGGCTTCTTGCATCATCGCAAACGCATGATTAAAGTTTTCCTTTTGCCAACAGACTAAACTTTCTTCAATACTCATTCGCTTCTCCTTTCTACAACCGAAATTTCTAGTTGACTAACTGGTTGTTTACACTTATACTATAAATAGATATTTTAGTTTTATTAATACAACAGTTAGTGTATTTATTTATAACTAAAACTATTGATAATTGATGTTTTAAAAAAACTAAAAGTATAACAAAAAGGAGGATTGCTTATGTTAGAAAACTTTAGCCGAAACGTCGCAAGATTGAGGAAGTTAAAAAAGCTCTCTCAACAAGAATTGGCGGATATGATTGGTGTAAACAAACAAAGCATTTCAAATATCGAACGTGGCGAGCGTTTTGTAACTGGTGAAAACTTAGACCGCTTGGCAGAAGCTTTAGAGGCAAATGCAGTACAATTATTTGGGACTGAGGAGGAAATCGCTGCCTTAGATGTCCCTAAAGTCTATGAGCAGATTACAACCTATGAAGAAAAACTAGATATGATTCATTCCTTTGCTAGAAATGCCACGATTGGTTCAGAAGTATCGAATATCATCGATCACTATGCGGACCAAGTAAGTAGAATTTACGATTTTATGAGTAGCTATACGAATAACAAAGACTTTGCAAACCAATTAGATCAAGTTGCTGACGATGTTCAAAGGATTACTGAGTTTTTTGAGGGTAAAGTCATTTTGAATGACAAGGGAGTTCCTGTTTATGATGGCAATTATCAACCAAAGCGAACGCCCAGCTTAAACTCACTAATTTCACGAGAAGATTTGGAAAAAATGTCGGATCAAATTTATTTCATTAAGCAGAATAAGGATGTATTAAACTAATTATCTTTCCTATGTGCCCCACACAATAGGAGGAACAATTAAATGGCAAAATTTGAACAATATGAAAAGAAAAACGGACAAAAAGCTTAGCAATTTCAAGCATATCTAGGAACTGACCAGGTGACTGGCAAAACAATAAAAACAACTCGTCGAAATTTCAAAACAAAAAAAGAAGCCCAACAAGCATTAGCTAAACTGCAAGTGGACTTCGAACAAAAAGGTCTTCAAAAGACTGAAAACGAAACATTTCAACAAGTTTATGGCTTATGGATGGAGACCTACGAAACAACTGTAAAAGAAGTAACCTACATGAAAACTGAAATCAAATTCAGAAAGTGGATTCTTCCAAAATACGGGGAATTACGAGTCAATAAAGTAACCGTCCGCATAGCACAGGAAATCACTAATCAATGGGCTAAGGAGACTGATCAATACCGAATTCTACACTCAACTGCCAAACGGGTTTTTGAATATGCAATCAATCTCGGTATTATCACAACAAATCCTCTCTCCACATTATGATGCCGAAACGAGAGAAAACTATCAAAGAAGAAAAAATAAAAGTCTATACCAAGGATGAGGTAAAGAAACTTTCTGATTACCTTCAATCTAAAACTGATACTTACCGAAATGAATACGATAAAACCTTGGTACGCTTTCTCTTTTACACTGGTTGCCGAATTGGAGAAGTTTTAGCCCTAAACTGGTCAGACATTGACTTCGATGAAAAGACCGTTACAATTTGTAAAACCCTCAGTCAGACAAAACACGGCTATAAGATCTCATCCCCTAAAACTGAAACCAGTAACGGAACGATTTCAATTGATGACGTCACTCTTAATTACCTAAAAAAATGGCGAACAAATCAGAAAAAATTTATGTTACACGTTGGTATAACTAATCCTGAAATGGTTTTTTGTGGAATTTATAAGCAAATTGTTACCCATCACGCTACTTACGTTCGCTTACAAACCATTACCGGAAAAGCAGGCGTCCCCTTTCTTGGTAATCATGTCACACGCCACACCCATGCTAGTCTTCTGCTAGTGCAGGAGCTTCCTTGAAAGATGTACAAGACCGTCTAAGACACGCCTCAATACAAATTACAATGGACACTTACGGTCACCTGAGTAAAGAAACAAAAGAGCAGACGATTGAAAAATTTGTCCAACATCTTGAAAAATAAAAACACACAAAATCTAAATAATGGCATTCAATTTGGCATTCAAAAAAATCAAAAAAGAGCAGAATCCTTATCTATCAAGGATTCTGCCCTATAAAAACTCTATTATTCTTCTTCAGCCATGAATGTGTTGAAAACTTCTTCAATCATATCCCATTCTGCATCCGTTTCAATTTGTTCAAGCTCACCTTCTGTACCATCTTCATTTTCGATATAAGCATAAGCTTGCAGCTCTACATCTTCATCTTCTGATACCCCAGCTGGATAAAGTAATACATAGTTGCGACCAAATTCTTCTTGACCATCAACCGTTAGTAAAATCTCGTATAATGTTTCATTTCCCTGATCGTCTACTAACGTGATATGTTCATGCCCTTCATGATCGTGATCATGTGTGTGATTATTTTCTGTCATAAGTTTCCCTCTTTTCATTAAAATTAAAATAAGTGCTTTCCTGAACCATCTAAATAATTTTGTAAAATCATTACAGCAGCTAATTTATCAATTACTTTTTTTCTCTTTGCTCTTGATATATTTGCTTGTTCAACTAACATTCGTTCTGCTTGAACAGTTGTCAAACGTTCATCTTGGTATTCAACTGGCAAAGAGAACAGTTCTTTGATTTTTTCTCCATAAACCATCGAGCTTTCTGCTCTTGATCCAATTGTATTATTCATATTTTTAGGTAAGCCTATGACAAATCGATCGACCTCATATTGTTCCACCAACTCTTTCAACCGATCAAAACCAAACTCTTCAGCTTCTTCATTAATGCGAATAATTTCTACTCCTTGAGCGGTCCAACCAAAAGGATCGCTAACAGCGACACCAACTGTTTTTGAGCCCACGTCTAAGCCCATTACTCTCATATACTTACCCCATGATTCATCAGATAATCTTTTACAATTACCTCCATAATTTCATCGCGTTCGTGACGACGAATCAAATTTCTAGCATCACGATAACGAGGAATGTAGGCCGGGTCTCCAGAAAGCAAGTAGCCCACAATCTGATTAATTGGATTGTAACCTTTTTCTTCCAAAGCCCGATAAACGATCGCTAATGTTTCACTTACTTCTTTTTTACGGCTATCGTCAAAACCAAAACGCACGGTTTCATCTGTAAAACCCATGATTCTACACCTCTTTCCCGCAAGGTAGTTTATTTACCTTTTCTTCTTTCATTTTACTTGAATTAATATAAAACTACAAACAAATCTTAAAAAACTTCCACATAAATTAAAAAACTCTTTTTATTACTTTAACATACCTGCCAGCCATCTTTCATTTATTTAAATACCTTTTGCCTAAATTATACGCTATATTTAAATAAATATAACCTTTTTTATCATTCTTCAAAAAATTAACGTTTTTTTCGTATACGTTTCTTTATCCCACTATTTTTTTGTTGCTTGGCCTGTTTCATAGTTAATTTTATACCCATCTTGCACATTATATATAAAAACATTCAATTTTATTTGCTTGTCTTCCACACTTTCAGCTTCTAATTGAACACCTCTAGCTACTAATTCATTTCCTTTAAAATAAGGGGACACACGATAGCGCACATGATGATTGGTTTTTTTTATATAATTTGCAAGATCATTTTCATGCGTTAACATATACGGTGCATTCAATGAACGAGTACCTGTCATTAAATTTTTAATGTTATTATTCTGTCCAGTCAATTGATAACCAATGAGATGACTGCGATTATACAACCATTGTCCGTCACTTAATTTTTTTTGTTTCCAGCCAGTTGGATCAATATAAAGTGCTTCGCGTTTTTCTTTTGGAAATAACTCTTTTCCTAGCATTGCATTAGCCGTCCCCACCCGATTCAATCGATCAATATTTGAATAGCTTTGCCAGCTTCCTTTAGCTAAACTCAAATCTCTTTCAGAAAAATTCGGCTCATTATGATTGATCACAATTTCTTGATGCTCGCCATCGTATTCTGGTATGTCTGCAACTTTTGAAACTTGAGGAGTTGAATCAAACATCTCCGTTATTTGTTGAACAAGATCAATATTTTTATGTGTTGAAAGTCCCAGTACTCCAGCAATCACTGCAACAACTACGCCAATCATCACCTTCATTGATTTTTTCTGCATCTCTTTACTCCTTTTCTAAACAACTATTCTAAACTTTAACATACGGTCCCCTTTTTTTAAATAATTAAAATTATTTTATTAATATTTTCAAGAAATAAGCCTTCTCTAACTATCATACGTACGAAAATAAAGAAAAAGTCAACAGAGTGAATCATTTTTATTGATTGTAAAAAAGAAAGAACTTAATAGAAAAAGAGACAGTACCAACCAGCAATTTTACATGATTGGTGCCATCTCGTCTTTGAACAATGGATTTTTAAGTTATTGCAACAAGCGGGTGACGGGAATCGAACCCGCGACATCAGCTTGGGAAGCTGGGATTTTACCACTAAACTACACCCGCATCCTATAAAAAAGAGTATACCCCTTTTTCTTTTGCATCTCAAGTTTTTATTTCATTCTCTTTTCCAAGATGATTTGTAGTAAAATAAAAACAAGAAATAAACTATTGGAGAAGATGATATGTCAGAGAAAGATTTGAATTTGTTACTAGACACTTGTTTACTAGCTGGAAAAATTATGATGGAAAGTAACGCCGAAATGTATCGAGTAGAAGATACAATGAGTCGTATCGCGCTTGCTTCTGGTAATTATCGTTTAGTAAGTTACGTCACTCAAACAGGATTATTCATTGGAATCGATCGTACTTCAACGATTCGCATGGAACAAATCACCAATCGTTCCATTAATCTAGAAAAAGTAGTCAATGTTAACAATCTTTCTAGAAAATACGTAGCTGGTAACTTGACCTTAAAGGAACTCTATTCTGCACTACAAGTTATTGAAAAAGACCGCTCTTTTTTCCCCATGTGGCTTCAAATTTTAAGTGCTGCTGTTATTAGCGGAACCATCATGGTTTTATTTGGTGGGGAGGTTCATGACATTCCAACGACTCTCGTAATCGGCGGTATCGGATATACAATTTATCTTTATGGCTTAAAATTTTTCCGCATTAAGTTTTTGTCTGAGTTTCTCTCTTCTTTATTGATTGGTCTAACTGCCATCCTTAGCGTACGTGTTGGACTTGGAATCAACCAAGATTTAATTATCATTGGATGCGTCATGCCACTTGTTCCCGGTGTTCAAATCACAAATGCCATCCGGGATTTACTAGCTGGTCATTATGTTTCAGGTGTTTCTCGTGCCACAGAAGCCACGATGACTTCAGCCATGATTGGTTTTGCCATCGCTTTTATCTTTCAACTATTTTATTAGAAGGGAGCCAGCATTATGGGAAATTTAATTATTCAATTTTCTTTTAGTTTTTTAGCCACAGCTGCTTTTGCAATTATCACAAATGTTCCTAGGCGTTCCTTAGTTTGGTGTGGCTTTTCCGGTGCTTTTGGGTGGATGATCTATTGGATTTGTGTTAAATTTGGAGGCAGTCCAGCATTTGGTTCCTTACTTGGATCATTAGGCGTAGCTTTTATCAGTGATATTTTCTCTAAACGTTTAAAAATGCCTGTAACTATTTTTAACATCCCCGGAATGGTTCCTTTAGTTCCTGGTGGTTTAGCCTATCAAGCAGTTAGAAACCTCGTAATCGGTTCTTATCAAGATGCAGCAAGCTATGCAGTTCAAGTGATCATGATTGCAGGAGCAATTGCTTTAGGTCTTGTTTTATCTGAAGTCTTCAATCATAACATTCGTAATTTCAAAGTTAAAAGAGAAACGATTTTATCAAAAAGAAAAAAAAGAACCAAGTAAATAGAACAACTATCACTTGTAATCTTTTTTACTCTCGTAAAAATATAGGTAAACGATTCTATTTAAAGACTGGAATCTCAATAGATTCCAGTCTGATCAAGTTATACACTAACGTTAACTATTAAATTAAGGCTGTTTGTTTAGGCAACAGCAAAAGCGTTGTGTCCGAATTGCTTTATTGCTTTAAAAAGATCGATAAACATATTGATTTTTCGGTGCCTCTACTTTCATGGCTTGACTGACTTCAACAGAGGGAATTTCCCGTTTAAAGGGTTCATAATAATCAGATTGAATTGTTCCTTCTACTTGATACCATTCATCATTTTTAGCAGCAGTGCCATTAGGAAAATGAGTAAACAAACCGAAAACTCCTGAGTCGGCTACACAGTGAATGATCCCAAATCGAAATAAAAACACTTCCTCTTTTCCCCCATTTGATGCCTGATAAACAAATCCTTTATAAGAAATCTTTTTACCAATAAATTCACTTGGATAATTATAAATCAATTCCATGGCTTCTAAATAATTTTCGTCAGTAACCTTAATCCGTTCTTCGTTTCTGTACTTTTCTTTTAATTGGTTCATCTGATCCAAATAATCAGATTTATTGAAATAAATACTCGTATCCGGTTTTAAATACTGTGTCTGCATCTCTGGATCTCCTACTGATTCTTTACTGACTGGAAAATTAAATCCTTTTGCTTCCACTATTGTTGTATCTAAACTAACCGTTGGAAAAAGAGTCCCAATGATTACTGGCAAAGTCAATAAAAGAGAAGCAATTACACGTTGGAATGGTGTAGATACCCCATGATCATGAAAATGATGCAAATTTGTGTGTTGCTCTTTTCTTTCAGTTGAATCCCTTTTGACCCAAATATATAATTGAATTAGTGCAAATAATGCCGATAAAATCATCGAAAGAATGGCTAAGTAACGATAGTGGACGTTGATATACTGATCCAGTTTACCGGATACTTGCAAGTACATCATTAATTCAAAATAACCCGCTAATATCAAAAAACGTATCATTTTTTCCTCCTAGATGAATAATGTAAAACCCATCACGCTGATCGCAATCAAACCAATGAGAGATAGGATAAAACGACCATGGAAATAGCGTTTCATCATCAAAAGATTTTTGATATCAACCATCGGACCAAATACTAAAAATGCCACGATTGGCGCTGTTCCAAATAAACTAAGTAATGAAGAGCCAATAAAAGCATCTGCTTCAGAACATAAAGACATGGTAAAAGCCAGAAATAGCATAATAACAATCGCTAAAAGCTTCGTTGATCCTAAGGTTAACATCGCTCTTGTTGGTAAGTAAGTTTGCATGCTTGCTGCAATCAGTCCGCCAATAATTAAATATCGGCCAGTATCAAAAAATTCATCAATTGAATGGCTTAAAATATGACCGACTTGATGTCCAAATTTGGTTAATTGGCTTCTCTTTTTATTAGGTTGGCTTTCTTTATGATGTTTCTGATCCAAAACGGTTACGTGTTGATTGATTTTTTCTTTTAGTACAGTTTCTTTTCTAAAATAGGCTAACCAAATACCAATAATTAAAGCCACAATAAAACTTCCTAACATCCGCCAGACCGCCATTTCCCAAGAATTTCCAAAAGCAATAAAAGTAGAAAAAATAACAATAGGGTTAATGATCGGGGCTGTTAACATAAACGCAAAAGCAGTAGCCACAGGCACTTCTTTTTTTACAAACTGATGCACAATGGGAACAATCCCACACTCGCAAGAAGGAAAGAAAAAACCTAAAAGCGATCCTATTAAAATAGAGAAAAGACGATTTTTAGGTAGACATCGTCTGACCCTTTCTGGCGTTAAAAAAACTTGAAGTGCCCCAGAGATGAGACAGCCTAATAAAACAAATGGTAATGCTTCAATGACGATGGATAAAAAAATCGTACACATTTGCAAAACCGAATTTGGTAAAAAAGAAAACATACTTTCTCTCCTTACTTTAAGGTTTGCCAAAATAATATACGCTTTTCAATAAAAAAAACAAGGGGTGTTTCTTTACTTTATATAACTCTTATTGTTTCTCTTATAACTAAAAGCAAATTTATTGACATATTTTTTATTTCTGATTAAATATAATCAGTATTTTTGCCACAGCTCCTTTAAAAAATAATCTCTTTAATGACTAGATTACTATTGCTAGAAAGGAATATTCTTATGAAAAAAACAAGTAATTTATCTGAAGTCCAAGCAGCACTTTCACAAGAAGAAACCGTAGCTGTTTATTTCTCTATGCCCAATTGTCCAGTGTGTCATACTATTCGCCCACGTTTGGAAGAATTGCTCAGTCATTATTCATTTCCTTGTTTTCACTTAAATGCTGTTGAAACTCCTAAAGTTGCCAGCATCTTTCAAGTATTAACTGTACCTGTTATTTTAATTTATCATCACCACAAAGAAATCCAACGACAAGCGTGTTTTATTGATTTTCATCGCTTAAACCATTTATTGAAACAGCTGCATACGGCAGATGCATAATGAATGATAAAGAAAGATTAAAAGTAGATGATGACGAAGAAAATAAAAGAGAAAATCAGACAACTGTTGCTTGATTTTCTCTTTTTTGTTCTTTAATCTAAATCATGAAACTGACGATATACTTCTTGTTTTTTCAAACTATTTTTCACTGCTACTGCTTTGATTGCTTCATTGGTTTTTTGGCCTTTTGCAATGAGTTGCTCTACTTGTTCTTTTAAAGAGTCAGTATTCACGTTTTTTTCTTCCTGAGGACCAGTACGTCCTTCGATTAAAAGACAGCACTCTCCTTTAATCGAATGATTTTCACTATGGGAAAGTAAATCTTTAATCGTACCACGCAAGTATTCTTCATGAATTTTTGTTAATTCTCGGCATAAAACAGCTTGTCGATTACCTAAAATAGTTAACATATTTTTTAATGTCCTACTGATTCGATAAGGTGATTCATAAAAAATTAGCGTAGCTGTTTGCTCTTTTAAATCATTCAATACGGTTTCTTGCTCTTTTTTCTTTCTTCCTAAAAAGCCATAAAACAAAAATGGTTGAGGGGATAAACCAGAAGCAATCAGTGCCGTTATCCCAGCAGTAGCCCCCGGTAAAGAAACAACAGGAATTCTTTCTTTGATACAAGCCATCACCAATTCATGACCGGGATCACTGATGGAAGGCATGCCAGCGTCACTTACTTGAGCAATGGAAAGACCTTTTTTTAATTCTTCAAGTAGTTGAGGAATTCTTTCTTGGTAATTATGTTCATGTAAGCTTCTTTGTGGTGTATGAATCTCAAAATGATTTAATAATTTTTGCGTATTTCGCGTATCTTCACTTGCAATCAACGAGACTTCTTGTAAAATACGAACACTTCGATAAGTCATATCTTCCAAATTTCCTATAGGCGTAGGAACTAAATAAAGCGTACCTGTAATATGAATTTCTTTAAAGCTTTTTTGATTAAACATTTTTCAACTCCTAAATTTTAAAGAGGTTGGGAAAAGCAATAAAACTATCAAAACCACTTGTTTTGTTTTGATAGTTTTTATCTGAATGTTGCCATGCTGCGGATCACCGACTACTTTCTCGGTAGATGACTTCTAAGCAAAAGGCACAGGGCTCATCATTTTCACGTCTTGAACCATAGAGATCATAACAGACATGAAAGCCTTCTTCATAAATTTTTTCTAAGTTCATACGTGACTTTGAAAGCTCCTGTTTGGCATTACCGGCAGGCGTTTGTACGGCTTGATTGAGTTCGCGTAAATGATCTCTTAAACGTTGATTTTCCATCTCTAATGTGGTGTTTTTTTTAACGATCTCATGTAATGCTTGCTTCATTTCTACTAATTCAGTTAATGTATTTCTTAGTTCTGATTCTAATTGGTTTAAGCCGTCATATAATGATCTCTTATCCATTTATCTCACCTACCTGGATGAAATTTTTCAATTCATCCCATTCATATTCGACTGGATTCTCCCGTCCTGTTAATCGAACATTTATTAGTCGATTAAGCAGATTTAATCCTACAACTTTCCCTCTACCATCCGGAGTATCTACCATTGTTCCAAAATCAGGAAGTGTTCGTTTCGCTAACTCGTATTCTTCATTCTCATATTGCAAGCAACACATCAATCGGCCACATAAACCAGATATTTTTGTGGGATTTAATGATAGTCCTTGATTTTTTGCCATTTTAATTGATACTGGAACAAAATCACCTAAAAAAGAAGCACAACACAACGGCCGTCCACATGGACCCATTCCACCAATTAATTTTGTCTCATCACGTACCCCAATTTGTTGAAGTTCGATCCGTGTACGAAATACAGACGCTAAATCCTTAACTAGTTCCCGAAAATCAATGCGTCCATCCGCTGTAAATGTAAAAATTAACTTGCTACGATCTAATGTATATTCCACTTTTATAAGTTTCATCTCAAGTTGATGTTTTGCCACTTTTTCTTTTGCAATTACTAGGGCTTTTTTGGCATCTAATTTATTTTTTCTATTTTTTTCAAGTTCTTCTTCTGTTGCTTTACGTAAAATAAGACTGGCTTGATCAGGTAATTCTTCAAGTGAAAGTTCTGCTTTAGGAATGGCAACAGTTGCAATATGTAAGTTTTTTTGAGATTCAACAATTACCTTATCGTTGTATTCATACGTTGAATTACCAGGCTTAAAATAATAGATATGACCTGCCTCTTTATAACGGACACCTACTACTTCAACCATTTCCATCCCCCTTGTTTCTCATTTTACATACTATTTTGTCCATAGATTGTTTGTAAGACAAATTGTTCCGCTACCGCTTGAAAGCTTACGTTACTTCTTAATTTTTGTTCTGCTAGTAAAATACGTTCAATCGTTTGATTTATGCGATACACTTTGCTAGAGTTTTCAGCTACTAAAGACTTTTGCAAAGCTTCCTGATAATAAAACAATAAAATAGATAAACCAGTCACTTGTTGTGATTTTTCTTTGTAAATCCGTATCAATTTTTTTTGTACGTAGATAAATGCCTGTGTATCATTTTTTTGTAAATACACAAACCACTGGCGAATCGAATCCTTAGCATCATTAAACCATTCATTTTGTGATATTTCAACTGCTTTTACAAAACTGTTCGTTAAGAAAGCTAAAAGTTTCGCTTTTTCTAATGGAATCTGCGCTTGTTGCAATTTGTGAATTAGTACTTCTCTAGGTAGTGCTTGAAAATGGAGAATCTGACATCTTGATTGGATTGTTGGTAAAATACGTCCAATTGAATCCGTTTCAAGAATTGTTAAAAAATCACCTGATGGCTCTTCTAAAAATTTCAAAAGGCTATTTGCAGCACTTCTATTCATTTTTTCTGCTTCTTGAATTAGAAAAACTTTTCTTCGAGATTCATATCCGCTACGACTAAATTCTACTTGTAAACGCCTCATCTGATCTACTTTAATTGTTTGACCTTCCGGCTTGATGGATAAAACATCGGGATGTTCTTGCGCTAAAATGCGTTGACAATTATTACACACACCACAAGGAAGATAATCGTTTTGATTCGTGCAAAAAAGATGTTGAGCTAGCCAGATTCCCATTTCGTGTTTTCCCGTTCCTTTTTCACCTTCAAAAAGATAAGCATGAGCAAGTCGCTCATGCTCAAAACTTCGTTGAAGCTGTTGGTACACGATCGGCTGCATTTGATCTAACATAAGTTCTTGATCCATGGCGCCTCCTAAAATTGATGAAATCCTTCAACAGGTAAAACAAAAACTGTTGCTCCGCCGACTTCCACTTCTACTGGATAAGGCACACCGCCATCCATTGAAATATCCAGCGTCACTGGTGTTGAAACAAATTGCTTTCTAGACTCACACGTTTTTTTAATGATCTCTAATGCTTCATCTACACGTTCGTCTTCAATCCCAACAATAAATGTACTATTGCCTGCTTTTAAGAAGCCGCCCGTTGAAGACAGCTTAGTTGCACGAATGTTTGCATCAATCAATTCATTGGCTAAACGATTGCTGTCTTTGTCTTGAATAATAGCTAAAATGATTTTCATGGATTGTCACCTTCCTAATTTTCAAAAAATTGTGGATATTGTTCAACAATAGCTCTGTAACTCGTCTGAAGCACTTCTTCAAAACTTTTTCTTGCATCAATTTTGTAAATACGTCCAGGATTTTCTTCTGCTAATTTTAAATAAGCGTGACGTACACGTTGATGAAATTCTAATCCTTCTGAATCTAGTCGATCGATTTGTTCCTGCCGATTTTCTGCAATTCGACGCAATCCGGTATCTGAATCTACATCTAGATAGAGGGTAAAATCAGGAGCAGTTCCTTCTGTAGCAAACTCATTTAATTGAGCAATCGCACAAACGCCAATTTTGCGACCGGCTCCTTGATAGGCAAGTGAACTATCCACAAAACGGTCACATAACACAATCTTGCCTTGTGCTAAAGCAGGCAGCACTTTTTCTACTAAATGCTGTCTCCTTGCAGCTGCATACAGCAACGCTTCCGTACGCTCATCCATCCGATCATTTTCAGGGTCAAGAATGAGTGCACGAATTTTCTCGGCAATCGGAATACCACCCGGTTCTCTAGTTTGAATGATTTTTGCCTTTGCTACTTTTTTCAAAAGAGGAAATAGCTCAGTTAGAATGCTGGTTTTTCCAGCTCCATCTGGTCCTTCGATTGTAATAAATAGTCCGTTCACATTTTTGCCTCCATCTCTTCCTTCTTTATTGTAGCTGAAAAGCTCATTTTATAAAAAGCTTATATCTCACGTCTACCTTCTACTGCTTTTAACAAGGTCACTTCATCGGCGTATTCGATATCTGAACCAACAGATAAGCCATGAGCCAAACGAGTGACTTTGATGCCCGCTGGTTTAATCAAACGTGAAAGATACATTGCTGTCGCTTCGCCTTCTGTGGTAGCATTCGTCGCAACAATCACTTCTTTTACTTGCTCATCATGTAGTCGTTCAAGTAAGGAAGAAATATTGATATCTTCAGGTCCAGTTCCTTCCATTGGTGAAAGCACACCACAAAGTACATGATAAAGTCCATGATATTCCCGCATTTTTTCTAATGCCATCACGTCTTTTGGCTCTTCAACAACTAAAATGACTTCTTTATCTCTTGAAGGATCTTTACAAATCTCACAGGGATCTTCTTCAGTGATGTTGCCACAGATACTGCAAAAATGGAGGTCTCTTTTGACGCTTAGTAAAGACTTGGCAAATTCATTGACCGTTTCGTCTTTCATATCAATCGTATAAAAAGCCAACCTTGTTGCTGTTTTTTGACCAATTCCCGGAAGTTTCATATAACTATCAATCAACTTTGCAATCGGTTCTGGATAGTGCATGTTTATCCCCCTTTAGGGAAAATCAAAAAGGCAAGCCTTTAGCATATTTTCCCATTGTTTTTTCAGATTCTGTATCAATTTTTGTTAGTGCATCATTCACAGCCATCATTACTAAATCTTGCAGCATTTCTGTATCTTCAGGATCAACAAGTCCTTCACTGATATGGATGTCTTTCATTCGACGATTGCCAGTAAAAACGACTTTCACTAACTCATTGGTTGCTACACCTGTAAACTCTGCTTTATTTAATTTTTCTTGTGCTTCGACCATTTCTTTTTGCATTTTTTGTACTTGTTTCATCATTCCTTGCATATTACCCATTCCGCGCATCATCGTGTTCATTCTCCTTTTATGTTTAATCGTTCATGATGGTTACGACGTTTGTTCCAAACATTTCTTCTGCTTTTGAGACAATCGTTTCTTCAGTTGGTACTTGTGGGGGAATCAATTCAATCTCTGTTTCTGAATCTTCAGGAGCAAAAGAATCTTCCGTTCCTTCATCTTTTGCTTGCATCAAATAATCTTTACGAATCAACGGCCAGCTTTCTCTTGTAATGTACACAGAATCTGGCGTATAGTCTTTGATCAATCGACTTAAATTATTATGGATGGAAAGTTGCAGCTCCTCATCATTAGTTGCTCGCTGACAAACAATCTCATAGTCAAAAGCAATGACCAATCCAGCTGGACTGGCTGCAACCGGCTCACTAGCTTTTAGCATGGCTCGTTGAGTAACAGACAAACTCATTAGTAGGTCGTCCCAAACTTCTTTCACTTGGTTTAAATGCTTTCTCGTTGCTTTTTTTAACACCTTGTACACTTGTTCAGTTGGCACACGATACGTACTTGCTTGCTTTTTTTGGACCGGTGCTTGACTTTGTTTTGTAGAAGGCAAAGATGAAATGTCATTTTTTTTAATCTCATTGATTTCTTTTTTTAATTCTTTTATCTCTGTTTCTAACTTTGTAATCTGCTGCTGAGCCGTTTCATTGGATTGAACAATGATTGGATGAACTGCTTGAGCCAGTTTGACGGTAGCTACTTCCAAATAGATTGTTGCACTATTTGTAAAACGAATTTCATTTTGTGTGTCGCTTAAAATGCGAATCATTTGAAAAAGTCGATCTGCTGATATCTGTTTTGATAGCTCAACAAAGGGTTCTGTGATAGACGTTAGTTGTTCTGCTGCTAAATTTGGTGCTTGTTGATAGATTAAAAGATCCCTACAATACTGTAACAGATCTTCTAAAAAACGTCGTGATTCTTTTCCTGCTGCTAATATGCCGGCTAAGTTTTCTAATGCTTTAGATACTTCGTTTTTAATGCACGCTTCTAGAAATTCATCCATCATTTCATTAGTTAAGCTGCCGGTTACTTGCATCGCATCCTCTAAAGTAACCTTCCCATTACTAAAAGAGATGGCCTGATCCATAATACTTAACGCATCTCGCATCCCACCTTCTGCTGCACGAGCAATGACTCCTAGGGCCGACTCTTCATGACAGATGGCAGATTGATTTAAAATAAATGCCAAGTGTTCGATAATATCTGCGGTGTTGATTCGCTTAAAATCAAAACGCTGAGTCCTAGAAATAATTGTAGCTGGAATCTTATGCGGCTCAGTTGTTGCTAAAATAAATATCACGTTTTCTTTTGGTTCTTCTAATGTTTTCAATAGGGCATTGAAGGCTCCGGTGGAAAGCATGTGAACTTCATCTATGATATAAATTTTATAAGCTGCTTTCGTGGGCGCATAATTTGCACGATCTCGTATAAAACGGATTTCTTCTACCCCATTATTGCTGGCTGCGTCAATTTCAATGACGTCTTCTTGCGTGCCTGTTGTAATGGACTGACACATTTCACAACGGTTGCAAGGCTCTCCGTCTTGACTATGGAGGCAGTTGATCGCTTTTGCAAATATTTTTGCTGCACTCGTTTTACCAGTTCCTCGCGGTCCTGTAAACAGATAAGCGTGAGAAGTTTTGTGGGAAACGATAGCATTTTTCAACGTCTGCGTAACAGCTTTTTGTCCAACAAGATCGTCAAAGCGCTGAGAACGCCAGACGCGATATAGTGCTTGGTATGCCATGAAGATCCCCCTTTTTTGAAAAATTCACTATTTTTTATTATACGTGATTTTGCTAAAAAAAACTACTATAGTTACTAGAAGTTCTAAGAAAGTGACATGCTGTTTTAACTGTTTTTAGAAACATTTGATTTTCTTTTGCGAATAATTCCCTTTTACACCGGTAACAAAAATCTCCAACTTTCGTCTGAAATCTTTTTGTTTTTCCTGTGGTATAATGAAGATCAATCATTTAAACAACCATTATTAGTATTTAGGGAGGAATTTTTATGGGTCTTATCAAAGCGGCGACAAGTATGATTGGTGGCGGATTAGCAGATCAATGGCTCGAAGTGATCGAACCGGCTGATATGAATGATGTGACAGTCATGACAAAAGGGGTAAAGGTACGAAAAGATGATAGACGCGGAGCAAACCGCAAAGGAACTGAAGACTTCTTAACAGATGGAACGATCGTACATGTCTACCCAAATATGATGATGCTTCTTGTTGATGGCGGTAAAATTATTGACTACACTGCTGAAGAAGGCTATTACACTATCAATAATAATTCTGCTCCTTCTATGTTCAATGGTTCATTGAAAGGAGCTATCGCAGAAACATTTGATCGATTTAAATTTGGTGGAGTGACGCCTCAAAAGCAACAAGTTTTTTATATCAATTTACAAGAAATTAAAGGAATTAAATTTGGAACAAGTTCACCATTAAATTATTTTGATAATTTTTATAATGCCGAATTATTTTTACGTGCACATGGTACTTATTCCATTCATATTACCGATCCAATCTTATTTTATACCAATGCCATTCCTAAAAATAAAACACAAGTGGAAATCACTGATATTAACGAACAATACTTAGCAGAATTTTTAACTGCCTTACAAGCAGCCATTAACCAAATGTCTGCGGATGGTCAACGGATCTCTTATGTTCCATCAAAAAGCTTGGAATTGAGTAAATATATGAGCAACGTATTAGATGATTCATGGAAAGAATTGCGCGGAATGGAGATTGTCTCTGTAGCTGTAGCAAGTATTTCTTATACAGATGATTCCATAAAATTAATCAATATGCGAAATGAAGGAGCAATGCTAGGTGATCCAAGTATTCGTGAAGGATACGTTCAAGGATCAATTGCCAGAGGGATGGAAGCAGCTGGAAAAAATGATGCAGGAGCAATGACGGGTTTTATGGGAATGGGTATGGGCATGAACACAAATGGCTCTTACCTTTCACAAGCTGCTCAAAATAATCAAGAACAAATAAAGCAACAATCAGAAAAACAAAACCAGCAAATGGCTCAAGGAAATAATAACACTTGGACGTGTCCTATCTGTAAAACAGAAAATACTGGAAAATTTTGTTCAAATTGTGGTACGCAAAAACCCGTTGCAAATGCCCAACCAAAATTACAAATGAAATGCAGTGAATGCAACGAAGTGGTTGATCTTTCCAATGGCATACCTAAATTTTGTCCAAATTGTGGAAAACCATTTAAAGGAATTCCACTTGATTAAGCCCTAGAAAGGTGTAAACGAAATGGATGTTCTTACACATAAATGCCCAAACTGCGGCGGTCCTCTCATTTTTGATCCTAAAGATCAAAAATTCCATTGTGAATATTGCTTAAATGTCTATACAGAAGCTGAAGTTAGTCAGTACGAGCAAGCACAAAAAGCAGCTGTTGGGGTAGACAATCAATTACAAGACAAAGGTACCGCTGAACAAGAATTGACTTTTACTGCAAGTGAACAGTTGGAACAAATGGATGAAGCCCAACGAAAATCATTTGAAGAAGCGGGGGGACTTACTGATTCAAGCGATCAAGCCACTTTAACTCAAGACAGCAAAGAAAAAGCTGCAATGGATTTATTTTTGTGTCCTAATTGCGGTGCGCAAATTGTAACCGATGCGACAACTGCTGCTACTTATTGCTATTATTGCCACAATCCAGTTGTCTTATCTGGTCGTTTAAGTGGAAAGTTTTTGCCTAATAAAGTCTTGCCTTTTGCAGTAGAAAAAGAAGAAGCCATAGAAAAATTTCTGGCTTGGACAAAGAAAAAATGGTTTGTACCTAAAACTTTCTTCAATAAAGACCAAATCGATAAACTCACTGGCGTCTATTTTCCTTATTGGTCAACAGAGGCTTCGGTTAACGGTTCTTTACAAGCAACTGGCACCGTGATCCGCATTTGGCGAGTAGGTGATATTGAATATACTGAAACCAAACAGTTTTCCGTTCATCGAGCCGGTACACTTTCTTTTAAAGAATTGGTAAAAAATGCCTTATCTAAAAACACGCAGCAAAAAATGGTCGAAGCTGTTCAACCTTTTCCTCTAAATAAAGCAATTGGTTTTAAAAGTCAATATTTAGCTGGTTTCCAAGCAGAAAAGCGAGACATAGAATACGAAGCCATAACCACACAAATTCAAAAAGAACTGCAAGAGTATTCAGAAAGTCTTTTGCGTGACACGACAAGCAGCTACACCACATTAACAAATGTTCACACTTCTGCGGAAATTGCCAGTGAAAAAAAGGAATATGTTCTTTTACCTGTATGGCTGGTTACTTATCGTAGTGAGGATGCCAGTAAAAAAGTTTATTACTATGCAATGAATGGACAAACAGGAAAAGTCAGTGGCGTCTTACCAATTAGTCATAAAAAACTTGGTGTAACAGCGATCGGATTGTTTACTATACTTACGATCCTCTTTATGATTGGAGGATATTTAATATGAAAAAAAACCTTTTGCTCTTTTTTCTAATGACCATTAGTTTCTTTTGGGGATCTTCAGTAGATGCCGCTACGCCAACAGTTGAGGATGCAGCTGGCTTATTTACTCAAGAGGAGATTCAAGCGTTAGAAAAACAAGCTCAGTCAATCAATGAAAAAATAAAAGGCCAAATATTGATTGTGACAACTACCTCAAATTCAAAAAGCCCGCAAACATTTGCAGACAACTACTTAAGAAATGCAGTAGGAAACAATCAAAATGGTTCTGTTTTATTGTTAGATATGGGACAGCGTGAAATCTATATTTCCACTTCGGGTAATATGATTGATTATCTTAATGATAAACGTATTGATAAAACTTTGGATGCTATCTACGAGCAAATGACTCACTCCGCTTACTTTGCAGCAGCTCAGACTTATTTAACAAAGGCTTCGGAATACATCAAAGCCGGCATTTCAGACGGTCATTATCGCATCGATGAGAAAACTGGGAAAATCACACGTTATAAAGTATTGACCACAACAGAAATTATTGTTTCCGTTGTGCTGGCTTTCATTTTAAGTCTTGTTTTTTATTTCATTACTATCTCTAGGTACCAATTAAAGTCGGGAACGTATAAATACCCATTTAGAGAAAAATCAAATATAAAGTTAACCGATAAAACCGATCATTTGACTAACTCCTTTGTTACAACTCGACGGATCCCAAAAAGTCCACCTCCAGGAAGCGGTGGTGGAAGTACAACCCATTCCAGTGGTGGCGGAACATTTGGCGGAGGCGGTCGAAGTTTTTAACGCTTTATAAACTTCAAAAAAGATGCTTTTTTCATGCACGGTCATTCATTTACGCTGACATAGCTGCATGGAAGAAGCATCTTCTATTTTTATTTGTTTATCAATTATTAGAAGATAATATTATCTTCTAATAATTCCATATTAGTAATAATGATTCGGTGATCTTTTATTTTAATGATGCCATTTTCTTTCAACTGTCTTAATATCCGACTGACACTGCTAGCAGTAGAAATTCCACAAAATTTAGCAATTTCTTCATTTGTAATTACAAAATCAATCACCATTCCAGCTTTTGTTCGGACACCAAATAAGTCATATAATTCATAAAGCTGTGTACATACAGCACCCAATTTACCATTTAAAAGCATTTGCTGCATTTTTTTCATCGAATAAAGTAATCGATAACGGTAATACTCTTTCACATAATGTTGCATTTTCGGATCACTGTTGATATGTTCCCAAAATTTAACCCGATTAATTCGATAAAATTCTGCATATTCAGATTCAACACGGATATTATAAGGAGAATCAATAAATTGAGAATATTCATCTTTTAAAAGAGAAACAATTTCAAGATCTTTGATGTATCTTAAATTAAATTCTCTGCCATCATTGGAGATGACACTTGCTTTTACTGTACCTTCTTTTAAAATATAAGTATAACAATCTTCCACCCCTTCAAAAGTTAAATACTTATGATACCTTTTGCGTACAACCGGAAAATCATTTTTTTCCAAGTATTCCTTTAACACTCTACTATCCAATCATGCTCCCCCATCCAAACATTCATCTAAAAAAATAATACAAAATTTCTAAGCCTTTTAAAGCTCAAAAGTATTTTACTAATGATAGTAACATTTGTTAAGTACTATTTTATACTACGTATGCGATTTTTTTCTTTTTTTTATTTCGCTATACTGCGAATGTAAATTTTTTTAAGAATAGAGGGAAAAAAATGAATTACTGGATGAAAACAATTATTGATCGACTTGAAACGGCTTATCAAACAAGATTTGATATGAAAGCTTCATTAGTTTTCTTAAATGACGCTTATCAAAATTCAATTGAATTGGTGAAAGCAGTTGATGAACAGCCATCAAATGAATTAAAAGAATTTTTGGAATTATTTATGTCTACTCGTGACTTGTTCATTCGTCAGCTGGTGGATCGATACCCATCTAATTATCATGATGTGGAAGTACAAATTCAAAAATTAAAAGCTTATTCAGATTAAGGGGAATATACAAAAAACATGGAAAAAAAATTATTTAATAAACATTTTATCGGTATCACACTTATTAATTTTATTGTCTATTTGATTTACTATTTATTAATGGTTATTATCGCCGTCATTGCTCAAGATACGCTGCATGCTAGCATGAGTCAAGCCGGATTTGCTTCGGGAATTTACATTATCGGTACTTTACTTGCTCGCCTATTTATGGGAAAACAACTGGAATTATTTGGGCGAAAATTTACATTGCGCGGTGGAGCAATCTTTTATTTGCTTTCTACTTTAGCTTATCTTTTTACTCCAACAATCGGAGTATTGTACCTCGTTCGCTTTTTAAACGGTTTTGGTTATGGGACGGTTTCAACAGCTACAAATGCTATTGTTACGGCTTATATTCCTGAATCAAAAAAAGGCGAAGGGATTAACTATTATGGGTTAAGTACTAGTTTAGCTGCTGCAGTTGGTCCTTTTTTAGGAATGATTTTACTTAATTTAACAGACTTCCATTTTATTATTTGGTTTTCAATCGTTTTGGTTTTTCTTGTCACCATTGCATGTCTACTTTTTCCTGTCAAAAATATTGTTTTATCTGATGCACAAAAAAAATCATTACAGTCATGGAACATCAATGGTTTTATTGAGAAAAAAGCATTATTCATTACAGGCATTGCCTTTTTAATGGGACTTTCTTATTCAAGTGTTTTATCTTTTCTATCTTCCTATACTAAAGTGATTCATTTAGTAGCTGCTGGCTCTTTTTTCTTTGTAGTCTATGCTTTAGTTATCACACTTACTCGTCCATTAACTGGTCGTATTTTCGATGCAAAAGGCGAAAAATACGTGATGTATCCAAGCTATTTATTTTTAACTGTTGGATTATTTTTATTAAGTGCCACAACTAATAGTCTTACATTACTTGTTTCAGGTGCATTGGTCGGTTTAGGTTATGGAACATTTATGTCAAATGGTCAAGCAGTTTGTTTGAAAATTGTGAAAGAACATCGTATCAGTATCGCTCTTTCAACCTATTTTATTGGATTGGATTTAGGTCTTGGCGTGGGTCCTTACTTAATGGGAGTATTGAAATCCTACACTTCTTTTAGAGGGCTGTACATTGTCTCCGGGATTATTCCTTTAGTATGTACATTTCTATATTTAGGTTACAATAAAAAAAAGAAGCATGCAGTAAACCTTGAGTTAAACTAAGCGGTGATCAAAATAATCATCCTTAGTTGCTCTTTAAACTAAAAAACTTACGCATCATTATTTTTTGATGAGCAGTAACATTATTTTACTTTTTAGAAAGAGCGTGAAGTAAAGAGTACTTTTACTTCACGCTCTAAACACAGATAAAAGGCAGGAGCCGAAGCAACTTCTTTGGAGCTAAACACTTTTGTCTTAGTATGTTTCATGTTTGTTTAACTTCTTGTTTAGTAAAAACACCGTATGGAATGTTTTCGGACTTTTTTCAATTGTTCATTAGATAGTTTCTTACTGGTCACCAAATAATCGATTTCATGATTAGCAATTGCTTGATAAATAAAATGCTTTTCTAACTTTTCCTGAGTGGCTAATACCATAAGACGATTCGTTTGCTTACGAAAAGCTCGTTTTACTAAAGCTTCTCCTTCATGAGTCTCAGTCACACCTTGATTAAAGTCAAATCCTCGACAACTAATAATCGCTAAATCTGCTGCATACGTCAAAATATCATTGTAGGCTTTTGCTCCATTGATTGTTGCACGTTTTTGAACAATGGTTCCACCAACTATTGAAACTTTCGCGGTAGTAAACTCACTCAACATAGCGGCAGTTATTACACCATTGGTAATAACTTGCAATCCTTCAAATTTTCCTAAACAGCAAACTAAATGCAGACTAGTAGTGCTAGAATCTAAAAACAACACCATATCATCTTTAATCAACGTAGAAGCAACGCCAGCAATATAATGTTTTTCAGTTTCTTCATCTAAATGCGTAATTTTCATTATATAAGGCACATCAATTTTTTGGTTATCCACTAACATGGCGCCTCCGCGCACTCGGCGAATTAAACCACTCTTTTCTAAAGCGATAAGATCTCTTTTAATGGTTGATTCACTATAATTTACCAAGTCAATCAACTCAACCATTTTCGCAAACTGATTGATTTTTAAATGGTTCACTATTTTTTGCTGACGAACCTATACATCACTTAACATCTCTCGTTCTCCCTATGCTTATTTTTCAACCATAGTTAACAAAAATAAAACAAGATAGCGTAAGAAATTGAAACAAACGTTTCTACGAAAAAGCAACTTGAGAAACATCATTGTATGATTGATAAATTAAAACATCCAGTTATTTTAACATCTAAAAAAAGAACTTATTTTTGATTATTTCTTTAACATTTTAATTCATTTAGTAAAAAATTATTTTTTTACTGGATCACATTAATAACATTTTGCTTTGCCAATTGCGTTTAAGATCGCCATTTTGTGTCTCACTACTTCTTGAACTTTTTTATTTGCATGCGAATAAATCATGTTCGGTTCATACACTTTTGAATTTTCAGTTAAAAACTCTCTTAAAGCATCAAAAAAAACACTTTTAAGATCCGAACTAAGGTTTACTTTTGCTACACCGTATTGAACAGCTTCACTAATTTCCTTGTCGGGATTCCCCGAACCGCCATGTAAGACAAAAGGAATCGTTAGTTTTTGATTCAATTCTTTTAATAGTTCAATGTTTAATTTTGGCGTCTTATTTTTTGGGTATAGCCCATGAGCAGTACCGATGGCTATGGCTAAAGTATCAATATTTGTTTCTTCCACAAAGCGTTGAGCTAAATCTGGATCAGTATAAACAATGTTTGCTTCTCCCCCTTCAGCCGAACCATTATTTCCAATCGTTCCAAGTTCTGCTTCAACTGAAACGTTTACTGCATGAGCAAGTGAAACTACTTCTTTTGTTATTTTCAAATTTTCTGAAAATGATTGCAAAGATGCATCAATCATGACAGATGTATACCCATTTTGAATTGCTCTTAATACATCGGCAATTGTTTTCCCATGATCTAAATGAACCACCACTGGAACTTTGCTTGTCTGTGCATAGGCCTTGACAGAGTTAATAAATTCATTATTTAAATACGCGATTTCATCTGGATGTATTTCTAAAATGACCGGCGCTTTTAATCGCTCTGTTTCCTCCATGATGGCTTTCAACATGTCGTAACTGCAAATATTAAATGCAGGAACGGCAAACTGATTGGCCTTTGCAACTTTTAGCAAGGCCTGCATTGTATATAACATGATATTTCCCCCTTATTTATGAGTACTTTTTGATTCTTGTGTTACTGTTTGCTTGAGTAGACCTAAAGAAAATGCGGTCACCACTGTACCAGCTAAAATTGCCAATGAATACATTGGTAAATGTTTGATGACGTTAGGAATGAGCAAAACCCAAATTCCTCCATGCGGAGCAATTGACGTTACTCCTGATGCCATGGAAATTCCTGCTGCGGTGGCTGATCCTAGCATCAAACTTGGAATGACTCTGATCGGATCCGAAACAGCAAAAGGGACGGCGCCTTCTGTAATATAAGAAGCACCTAAAACCCAACATGACTGACCTGATGTTCGCTCTTCCTTTGTAAATTTTTTTTTAAATAAAAGTGTAGCTAAGGCGATGCCTAGCGGTGGCGTCATTCCTGCTGCCATGCATGCTGCAATTGGTGCATTTACGCCAGCTGACATTAAACCAATGGAGAAGGTTGAAATTGATTTATTAATTGGTCCGCCCATATCTGCGGCCATCATCACACCAATAATTAAGCCAAACAGCAATCCAGAAGTATCTCCTAACCCGTTTAGCCAATTCGTTAAAGTATCTAACAGCCACGAAATCGGTTGTTCAAATACAAAAACCATTGTAAGACCAATAATGAGAATGGAAAGAAGGGGTACGGCAATTAACTGATACATTGCCATCATTTCTTTTTTTATTTTTATCTTATTAGTTAGAAAATCAGTCACGTATCCTGCTAAAAGTCCGCCAATCATCCCTCCAAGGAACCCAGAACCACCAGTTGAAGCAAGTAAACCGGCTACAATACCTGGCGCAAAACCAGCTTTACCTGCTATAGAAGTGGCAATACCTGCTCCCAATGCTGGAACCATCATTGCAAATGCTGTTTCTCCCCCAATTCGTGACAGTGTCGCTGCTAAAATATGATAATCTTTTGCTTCAGGATCAGAAGCTGTAATTCCAAAAGCAAAACTTAAGGCAATAATGATTCCTCCTGCAATAACAAATGGCAGCATGTAATTTACACCGCTCATAAAATAGTTATAAAGTGTAGGCTTAGAGACGGATGGACTTTTATGCATAGTTTTTGAAACTTCTACGGTACCAATTTCTTTTAAAGCTTCTTGAATGACACGTTCTGGTTCTTTAATTGCTTGACTTGTAGAAACTTTCTTTATTTTTTTATCCACAAAGCGATCCATGTTGATCTCTTTATCAATTGCTAGAATAATAACAGCTGCCTCAAAGATTTCTTTTTTTGTTAAACAGTTTTCCGTTTTGACTCCTTGTGTTTCAAACTTTGCCTCATGCCCCATTTCTTTAGCTGTTGTTTCTAACTTTTCTGCCGATAAGTAAGTATGTGCAATCCCTGTAGGACATGCAGTTACACCAATTATTTTCATCGTTATTCTCCCCTATTTGTCTATTTAATAATGGTATTCGTTGATACTCAATTCAGTACATAAGGTTCACTTCCTTCTATATTCTTTAAAATGGTCATGATTTTTTTCCTACTCGTTGCTTCTTTTATTTGTTTTCTAAATGACGAGTCTACTAACTGCCTTGAAAGCATGCTGAGAATTTCTAGATGACTGGCTGAAGACTTTGAAGGAACAACTATAGCAAAAACATATTCAATGGGTATGCCATCTACTCCAAGATACTCTGTTATTTTTCCACTATGAATAAAGCAGACCGTTGGCACCAAAACGTACTTGCTTTTAGCATGAGGAATACCAAATCCATCTTCTATTCCAGTGGATACTTCTGCTTCACGTTTAAAAAACGCACGAATTATTTTTTTAGAATCTTTTATTCTACCGGCAGATTCGAGCATGTTTCCTAAACATTCAAATAATGATTTTTTAGATCGAATGGAGTCGTCAAAAAGAATTAAATCTTCTAAAATCAATTGACTAATAGTCATTTTCACTAACCTCTCTCATTATATTGTTATCGCTTTCTTTCGATTGTGGAAAGTATAGCATTGCTTATTAAACCATTCAACGCTTTGAACGAAAAACGAAAAGCAAGATAAAATATTAAAAATTCAGTCAAAAAAAAGAACGCGATCGTTCAAAATATCATAAAAAAACTACTTAAATAAACACCGCATATTTTGTCTTTACTCATCAAAATATACGGTGTTTATTTAGAATTTTTTTATTAAAGGCTAATCTTTCAAGAAAATTGCTGTTCTGAAATCACTTCCATTACTTCATTTAAGTGATTGATTTGTCTATCTGCTTTTGTCTGATCCACGTAAAATGGCTGTTTCAAAGCAACAGTATAAATATTTGCGGCTTTAGCTGCTTCAATCCCGACTGTTGAATCTTCTACAGCAAGAAAAGAAGTGACAGCCAATGCCTGCTTGCACTTTAAATAAATTTCAGGATGAGGCTTACTTTTTTCTAATTCTTCACCACTAATTACAAAATCAAAATAGTGTTGAATTTGACATTGTCTGAGCATTTTATTTATTTCTACTAATGGGGATGAAGAAGCTAAGGCTAGTTTTATTTGTTGCTTTTTCAATTCTCTAAGCAAGCACCTTACTTCTTTTCGCAGCACTTGTTGAAAATCAATCGGATGAGCTTGGCGGTAATCAAGGTAGGCGAAATATAATTGTTTGCGTAAGTTTGAGTTATTTGGTACCAAAGTCTCCCAAATTCCTTTTTCTGTCTTACCAACGTAATCGGCCATTTTAACGGAAGTAGGTGTTACAGCTAGATGGGTAAAAAAATTCATTCTTCGTTCAAAATAAAAACTTTCACTGTCAATCAACACACCGTCCATATCAAAAATAACGCCAGTAGTCATAACCTTCTCACTCCTATCCTTGAATAATATCATTCAATAATCTTAATTCTAAATCAGGTATTTGAATCGTATATTCACATTCTACATCATAAAAGGCTTGATGAATTTTTTCCATGATTTTACCGTTTTCTTTTTTGTACTGTTCAATATCTTCTTGTTCATCTACACTTTCTTTTCGTAAAATGCGTTCAATCATACAGCTGCAATGCAAGTACAGCAAAAAAAGCTGATTGTTAGAAAATTCAATGTTTAATAATTTAGCTAAATCTTTCAGTGCTTTTTGAACAGATACTAACACTTATCAGGATCTAAAATCGTTAAATTTTCTACGATTTTGCTAATAGAAAAACGAAAAATCAATTCTTTTTGTAAATCTTCCGCTTCAATCATGACTTCTTTTTTTAGTTGCTGTACAAATTCTCCAACGGCTTCTCCGTTAATTAAATGATCTAATCCTATGTAAGGAATTTGATTAATTTTCGGATCTTCCGTTCCAACAATCATAATAACATCATACAGTTGAAAAGGTGCTTCATAATTTTTATTTTCCGCTAATTTTTTGTAATCATAAGAAATAATTGCTAACTCGCTAACTGTATCTCCTAAACATTTGAGTAAGATTTCCTGAATTTGAGTGGCGCTGCCAATTCCTGTGTAGCAACAAGTAACAATCGCTTTCTTTTTCTTTTTTTTCGGAAGCAACAATTGCTTTTTCAGCGATAAATTTGTGTCAATTTTTTCTTTAATTTCCGTAATACTTTTATTATTTAAAATATATTGCCCTACTTCTAACAGCATAGGGGTGTTGACATGATCAAATAACAATAACGGTCCATTTAAATGATCTATCAGCATGTTGCCTAATTGATTCAACGATCCCATGTCTACTAATAAAATCAACCCTGAATCCGCCCGATATTCACCAATAAAACGAATGAGTTGAGCTTTTATTTTTTCCAAAGTAATATCTAAAGGCATGTCATAAGCTTGAAATACATTTTTATTTAATAACCGATTAGCTACATTTGCCATACTACTTGCTGTAGAATAACCGTGAGCTAAAACAATACTTTTAATTCCTGTCTTAACATCAGTCATATTTAAGCTGTAAAAATAGATTGCAATAAAAAAATATCTTCTTTATACACTGGTTGATCTAAACGCTCAGCTAATAAATATAAAATTTTTTTTGCATACCAATAAGGAGTCTCTATCATATGACTTAAACGTTCACTTAACTGATCACTTATTTTTCTTTCTTGTCTTTGATCTTCCATTATCGCTTGATGTTCTTTTGCATACAGATAACTAGCAAGCGCAATTACTCGATTTCCATCTTGTTCAAACCCATAACTTTCTCGCATAAAATCAATAATTTGACGAATATGATACGTCAAAATGGTATACAAAGATTGCTCCTTTTCGTAATCCTCTTGAAAAACAAGCGTATCCATTACCTGAGTTACTTTCATTGCCATTTCATTTAAAAATGCTTTCATATTCTTTTTTTGGGCAAGCACATTAGAAAAATCAGCCAATAATTTCTTAAAAAACTGATTTAATAATAAGTTTTCTCGCTTTAATTGCAGTTGGTGTTTGGCTTGCGGATGATAACAACGGACAGATGTTTTTTTTCTTGGGTTATTGAGTCGTTCTTTATACTTATAACTATATTCCAAAGGCATATCCAACAACCTTACTTGAATGTATTCCTGTTCTTTTTGATGAATGAAGGCGTTAGCACAAGCATATTTAATAATATTTTTTATATTACCCACGTTTCCTTCAAAATTACTGTTCATTAAAAAATGGATGAATGAACTAGAAACGGATAGCTCTTTGTTTAAAATTTTACTCTCAGAAATAAAAAATTCGTCTATTAAAGCTAACCGTTCGAAACAAGGGCGCTGCTGAAATTTTGGCAAATTTATCACTACAGGTAGCCTTCTAAGAAATGTTGGCAAAAACGTAGTATATACGTTTTCTGTAGTGGCAAAAACTAATCGAACATTGGCTTTTTTCCGAATACTATTATCCCCCATTGGCGAAAATTCACCTGTATCCATAAAAGTAAATAATTTTTCTTGTCCTTCAGCTGGCAACCGATGAACTTCATCTAAAAATAGGAGCCCTTCGTCGGCTTTTTCTAAAAGTCCCAAATGTTCCTGTGTTGCCCCAGTAAATGCACCTTTTGTATAACCAAACAATGCGGCAGATAACAACTCTGGGTTGTTAAAATATTGTGCACAGTTATACGCAAAAAAAGGAGCCTTTGTTTTAATTACTTTTTCTTCTACTGCATACTCATATATTTTACTTGCTAGGAAGGTTTTCCCTGAACCACTTGCACCAATTAATAGCAAGGGAAGTCCTTGATCGGGGTAAAGTATCGCAGTTTTTATTTGATTAATCGCTTCTTTAAGGCTTCCATTAGACCCAATGATCTGATCTAAAACCGGCTTTTTCATCGGAAAGAATAATTCCTCAAGTGACGCAACTTCTGATTGGTAAGTGAATATTTGCAGTTGTTCCAGCGCCTTTTTATGTAAAAACAAGACAGGATAATTCTTCACCTTTATGAATTTACCTTGACGAAATCCTTCATTTAAATAACTACTGATTGTACTTCGATCAAGTTTCAATACTTGCAGCCGAATATTTTATCGACTCGTTTTTGTTTGATTTCAAAGATAAAGTCAATTGATATAAGTATTCATCTAGACGTTGCATCTTTCCACCTACTTTCACCATCTATTGATTAAAATTATTTTAGCCTATGGAAAAGACAGAAAATGGTCAACCTCAAACAACAAGCCGACATTAACGAATACTCGTAGATGTCAGCTTATTTTAGGCTTAGTCTCACCGTCACTTTTAAGAAAGAAGCAAAAACAACAATTACTTATGATTATGCCTATGAACAGTTTAGTAACTTAGTTTCCACATGTAACGTCGTTTAGTTAGGGGATGCTCACGTAACTTTGCTAGTTCTTCTGCATACACTCTAAATACAGCAGTAATCAAAAACGGATTAAAATAATCCACTACTTCTTTAGCAACATAAGAAGATAAACCATAGTCTAATGCATCAACAACTTGCGTTTTTGCATCAAAGCGCTCAAGGAAAGTTAAAGCTCTAGCATCTAGCTTTCTTGTTCGTCCGTCATTCATCAATAAAATGAATGGTACTTCTTTGTCAACAATTTCAAAAGGTCCGTGGAAAAATTCACCCGAATGGAAAGTACCTGAATGAATCCATTGCATTTCCATCAGCAAACAAATCGCTGTCGAATAAGCTACTTCATGAGTTGCTCCACTACTCATGACATAAATAACTTTTTCGTCTTTAAATCTTTGGGCAAAATTTTTTGCTTCTTTTCGAGCAGATTCTGCACTTTTTTGCGCCAAATCGTAAATAACAGAAAATCCTTTTTGCATCGCTTCATAATGTTTGTAACCTTCTACTTGTTGCAAAAGTTCTACCGCTAATGCTAAACAATAGCCAGTTTTTTCTAATTTTGCGGCATAATTTTCAGCAAATCCATGATAAATCACATAATCAGCCTCTTTTGTCAACGCCGAATCGATACTTCGTGTTAAACTAATGACTGTTGCACCTTTTTCCTTAGCTACAGCATTAGCTTCCACTGTTTCTGGCGTAGCTCCTCCTAATGAAGCAGAAATGACAATTTTCGTATCATCCACTGAAGCCGGTGTAGCATGATTAAATTCATTCGCTGTGTAATGACTAATACGTAACTGCTTTGCATTTTGTTCTAGAAAATATTTTGCAGGGTATAAGTCTGCTTTTGAGGCACCACAACCGACGAATACGACTGATTTTATTTCTTTTTTTGACACAATTTCTTGGATGATTTCTTTTGAATTCATTTATTGAATTCCTCCTTATTATATTATTCAACCAAATAATTGGTTAATCCCTTATTGTAAAATTCCTAATAAGCTAAAAACAATTCCGCCAATTAAACAAGTAGCTAACATCCAGCCTGTTTTCACTTTTCTTTGCAATAACCAATACATGAAAAAAGTTAAGCCTAATGGCAAAAGTTGTGGCATAATATTGTCTAATACTTCTTGCAAGACAAACGCTTTACCCATTTGGATTGGCGTAGTAATACCAATCATGCTTGCAATCATCGAGCCAATAACCATTAATCCAACAATCGAACACACATACATTACTTTATCCATTAAGCCTTCTTGGTAAAGTTTAGCTAAATATTTGTTTCCCATCGTGTAACCAATTTTTCCACCATAGTAAGTAATTAGCAGCGAAGGCACAAAGGAAATAAGCATGGCCAATATTGGACCTAAAATGCTCCCTTGTTGTGCCAAATTAATTCCCAAACCAAAAGCCAACACCCGAATCGTTCCTTGAAAAAAAGAATCGCCAATCCCTGATAGCGGACCCATTAATGAAGTTTTGATAGCACTGATTGATTCTGGATTGAAATTTTCTTTGTCTTTATAATATTGTTCTTCCATGGAAGCAGTCAGTCCCAACACAAAAGCACTCGTTTGAGGAGTACAATTATAATACATCATGTGCCGTTCATAGGCTGCTTTTTTCAAAGATGCATCGTTTGATTCTTTGTATAACTCATCTAAAATCGGCGCAATCCCATACATAAATCCCATGTTCATTTGACGTTCATAATTCCAAGAAGCTTGTATAGCCCACGAACGCCATAAAAATTGCCGATACTTCCATACGTTCGGATCTTTTTTCTTCATCTTATTTCCTTCCTTATAATTCATCTAATGCATCCGGCTCTTGTACACCCTCTGAATTTTTTCCATAAATCTGCACCATCACAAACGCCACAATACAAGCAAAAGCTGCAATTCCAGTAACACCTAAACCGGAATAAGCAGTAATCAAAAAACCCAGTAATAAGAATGGAAGCATTTTTTTAGTCAACATCGTTTGCAATAAAAGAGCAAACCCATAAGCCGGTAAAATTTTACTTGCCACCGTTAGCCCATCAGTTAACCATTCTGGAATTGCTTCAACAATCCGAGAAACTAAGTTCGTACCAAAATAAATTGCAAGAAAAATCGGAACAAAGTACATGAGACTATAGAGCAGCGTACCATATAAAATATGTATTCTTCGCGCTTTATGAAATTTTCCTTGTTCAATAAATGTATCAGCTGTATGCGTTAAATTAGATAAAATAGTTCGCATCAAAATTCCTAACATTTGTCCTAAAACAGAAATGGGAATCGCAATCGTCAATGCCGTCTCGGCATTTGCATTGGATAAAATGGCAAATGCTGTAGCAATAATCGATGCCATATTCATGTCTGGCGGTGCAGCAGCACCAATATTCACTAATCCTAACGACATCAGTTCTAAGGAAGCACCTACTATTAACCCTTTTTCTAAATCTCCTAAAGCAAAGCCTACAAGGGTACTAACAATCAGCGGGCGTTCAAAATTCATTCTTCCTAATACTCTTGAATCTAAAATGCAAAAAACACCAATGATTCCTAAAACAATTGATTGAACCAGCATCTTTATTCCTCCTTTATATCATTGTATTTAAATTCTCTTTTTTAGAAGTCGGCACCTGTTGAATGAATTGCAAAACTCCTAACTCTTTCATTTTCTTCGCATCAGTAATTTCTTCTTCATTTAAAAAAATCGCATTGCTAAATTGCTTAGCACCTTCTTTCTTGATGATTCCGCCGTAATTAATTTCCTTTACCTTAGGATAAGATTCACAAAATTGACGAGCTTCCCCTGTATTACCAAATATGATCATGATATTCTCGTTCAACGTTTCAATTTTAGACATTTTTTCCACTAGTTGTGCTACAGAAAAAATAGTCAGCTTAATCCCAGTCGGTTTCGATAAATTTAACGTCATCTTCTTAAATTCATCTTTGGCTGCTTCGCCATTTGCCACAATAATTCGATGAATGTTCAATGACTTACTCCAAGAAAAAACAACTTGCCCATGTAATAAACGATGGTCGATACGTATTAGCTTAATCATAATTCGTCTCCTTCGACAATTGATCCTACCAACAATTTTTTACAATCAATTAATGCGTTTTGGCTTTCTTGAATAATTTTTGCCAAATCCTCTTCATTCATTTTTCCCGAATGCGTGGCTAGTGAAATCACCAGCGGCAAATTCATTCCTGTAATCAAATGAATCTGTGGGTAGTTTTTTACAACCGTTAACATTTCATTATTGACACTTCCACCTAAAATATCTGTCAAAATATAAGTTGTGGTTTGATCCAACCGAGTAAGTATTTTTTTTATTTGTTCTAAGACAGGTTCATCTTCATCCCTAAAAGCCGATACCGCATAAATAGATACGCTGTCTCCGATAATCATTGTGGCCGTTTGCTTTAATCCTTGAGCAAGTTCACCATGACTTACAAGTATGATGGTTACCATCTTAATTCCTCCTATCTTTTCATTTTTCTATAAGCAAATATCATGCCAACATCAAAAACAATTGATAGCGTTTACTTTAAACTAGATATTTCAACACTTTATATTTCTTTACACATAGTGTTGAAAGAGTGTGTCATTCAAAGATGTGTACTTTGTCAAACAAAAAGACTGTTTATTTATTCAATCAATTTTTAAATAAATTCCCTTTTTTCCCATCTTATTTTCTTGCTAAACGACTCGTAAATGTTTTATTAAAAGTAGATAAAAAAAGAAACTTTTATTATCTCAAATATAAAACAGCACATAGGTTCAAACAAAAACAGCATGGGACAAAAGTAAAGAATACTTTTACTTCACGCTTTAAATACAGTAAATGGTGATTTCCGAAGAAGTTGCTTCTGTCCCAGCCTCCAACCATTGGACAAACAATATTGCTCCGAAGTGTTTTCGCTTTGTAACCGTATTAAACTGACGATACACACTAAAAAATTGATTAAATTGAGCGAGTAAAAACGACTAAAAAAGTTAAATCCCATTAAGAATGACAAAAATACTCGCCAATATATTTTACTATTGTGTCTAGTCAAAATATTCCCATTTCATAACGCCTGAACAAAATAGACTTTATCATTTAAGATTTTATTATTTTTCAAAATTAAAAGAATTCTCTACTATATTTTCCTAATTATAATAATAAATTTTTTTCTGTACCTTTTTAGCCAATTTTTTAGAATAAGTTCAAATTCCGACATTAAGAGTAACTATCTCTTCTTACGTAGATTATTATTTACTAGGTAGTTTCCATCAAAAAGATGGGAGAACACATCAATTGCTAATAACAGACCTGAATTTTTTACGTTAAAAACTTACAGAAGGTCAAAAAAAAGCAGACTACCCCTATCAGATAGTCTGCCAAACATTGATTGAACAATGGTTTGATTATTCCGCAGCGTTTGCGTCTTTGAGACCGTATTTTTTGTTGAAACGGTCCACGCGTCCATCTGCTTGTGTAAATTTTTGACGTCCAGTATAGAATGGATGTGAATCAGAAGTAACTTCGACACGGATGACTGGATATGTATTACCGTCTTCCCATTCAACTGTTTCTTGTGAAGTTTTTGTTGAACCTGACAAGAATTTAAAACCAGTTGTTGAATCCATAAACACTACTGGATGATAATCTGGATGGATATTTTCTTTCATGCTTTTTTCGCTCCTTTGCCCTGACCCATTTGCTGAATCAGAGTTGATTTTTCAATATACAACAGTAATATCTTAACATGTTTTCCGTACCGTTGCAATTATCTTTTTAAATTTCTTGCTTGATTTTTTTTATTGAATGAAACATCTTGAAATTCTTTAAAAAATTGTCGGTTATTTTTAGTTTTTCTTAAAAAGCGTATCAACTGTTCGGTATAATCTAAAGAATCGCCCATCATATGTTTTCGAAGTTTCCAAATTTCTTCTAATTGATCAGTAGTCATCAATAATTCTTCTTTTCGAGTACCAGATTTTTTAATATCAATTGCAGGAAAAATACGACGCTCCGCTAGTTCACGAGATAATTGTAGTTCAAGATTTCCCGTTCCTTTGAACTCTTCGTAAATCACATCATCCATTCGACTTCCTGTATCCACTAAAGCAGTCGCTAAAATTGTTAGACTACCACCTTCTTCAATATTTCTAGCAGCACCAAAAAATTTTTTAGGCTTATACAACGCAGCTGGATCAATTCCGCCGCTCAATGTACGACCGCTTGGCGGTACAACCAAGTTATAAGCTCTGGCTAATCGAGTAATACTATCCATCAAAATAACTACATCACGTTTATCTTCAACTAAACGCATTGCTCGTTCTAGAACTAATTCAGAAACTCGCGTATGGTTTTGCGGCTGCAAATCAAAAGTTGACGAAACCACATCGCCTTTAACACTACGCTCTAAATCAGTCACTTCTTCTGGACGCTCGTCAATTAAAAGTACAATTAGTTCAACTTCTGGATGATTTTCAGTAATTCCATTTGCTATTTCCTTCAATACAGATGTTTTTCCGGCTTTTGGAGGTGCCACGATTAATCCCCGCTGGCCAAAACCGACTGGAGAAAAAATATCGATCATTCTTGTTGATAATCTTTGAGATGCTGTTTCTAATCGAAGTTGTTCTTGTGGATAAAGAGGTGTCAACGCTGGAAAATGCGGACGTTCTTTTGCTTCTTCCGGATCCTTGCCATTCACACTTTCAACATGCATCAGCCCATAGTAACGTTCTGATTCTTTTGGAGGACGTGCTTTTCCTGCAACTTTGTCGCCATTTCTCAAACTAAATCGCCTAATTTGTGAAGCAGAGATATAGATATCTTCTACGCTAGGGCCATAGTTGATCGGACGTAAAAAACCGTAGCCATCTTGTCCGACAATGTCTAAAATTCCTTCCATGTAATAAAACCCTTGCTTTTCTGCTTGAGCACGAATCACCGCTAAAGACAATTCTTTTTTGTTCATTTTACTGTAATAAGGAATTTTAAATTCTTTAGCGTAGCTGTAAATTTCTTTTAACGTTTTATTTTCCAACTCTGCCATCGTTAAATAATCACTCATTCACTTTCCTCCACTATTTTAATTTCAGCACCTAATGCCGACAGTTTTTCAACAATATGATCATACCCACGTAAAATGTACTCCACGTTGTAAATCGTTGTCGTTCCTCTTGCAAGCAGTCCAGCAATCACTAAACATGCACCAGCTCTAAGATCAGAAGCCACAACTTCTGTTCCATGAAGTTCATTCGGTCCATTCATAATAATCAAATTTCCTTCAACCGAGATATCTGCCCCCATACGCACAAGTTCTGGTACATGCTTAATACGTTTTGCATAAATCGTATCAATAAGCTCAACAGTTCCTTGCGTCATTAGGAGCAACGGTGTCAGCGGCTGCTGCAAGTCTGTTGCAAATCCGGGATATGGATAAGTCATGACATTTACCGCTTTTAAATTGGTTGAAGGAAATACTTCAATTTCATCTTCTCTAATTGTCATATTCACGCCCATTTCTTGAAGCTTTGCAATAAAACTTTCTAAATGTTCGTAAATAACATTTTTAATTTTGATACCCTTTCCAATAGCTGCGGCAAGCGCAAGATAAGTTCCGGCTTCAATACGATCGGGGATGATAAAATGACGGCAACCATGAAGTTTTTCCACCCCTTCAATTCGAATAATGTCCGTCCCTGCACCACGGACTTTTGCTCCCATATTATTTAATAAAGTAGCTACATCAATAATTTCTGGTTCTCGTGCAGCATTTTCAATCACCGTCTGACCTTTTGCTTTTACCGCTGCCAGCATAATATTAATCGTTGCACCAACTGAAACGACATCCATAAAAATACGAGTTCCCTGTAATTTTTGAGCTTTTGTACGTAAATACATAGCCCCATGCTCATTCGTTACCGAAGCACCTAATGCTTCAAATCCTTTCACATGCAAATCAATCGGTCGCGGTCCTAAGTAACATCCACCGGGAAGCCCAACAACCGCCTCACCAAATTTTCCAAGCAAAGTTCCCATAAAATAATAAGAAGCTCGTAAACTATTGATTTTTCCACTCGGCATTGGAACTGAGACGATTCCCCGTGGATCAATTTCTAAGATATTTTGTGAAAAATGGACCTTCGCTCCCATAATTTTTAAAATTTCAATTAGTGAATGAACATCTTGTATATCAGGGACACCTTCTAAAATAACTGGAGAGTCTGCTAAAATAGCTGCTGGTATTAAAGCCACCGCACTATTTTTTGCTCCACTAATCGTCACCTCACCAGTCAATAGACGATCTCCTTCAATTACGATTTTTTTCATCGATTTCCACCTTGTTATCGTTCAAATTTATTGCATATGTTTGTATTTTATCATAGATGAAATAAAGAAACGAGTCTCCTTTTCTGTTTATTTATTATAAATATAAAGTAAAACTAGAACAATCTACAAACACTACAAAAAATAATTCCACTAACGAACAACTTTTAAAATATAAAAAAACCGCAAAACAGAATAAACTGTTTTGCGGAAGTCCTTGATCGGCAAAATTAAGCTTTATTTGCCGAACCAAACCAATCAATGTGTTCTTGTGCATCTTTAACAATTGCCGCTTTCCCCGGAGCTAACAATTTACGTGGGTCAAATCCTTTTCCTTCTTTATCCTTACCAGCTTCAATGTATTCACGCGTTGCTTTAGCAAACGATAATTGGAATTCAGTATTTACGTTTACTTTAGAAACACCCATTGAAATTGCTTTTTGAATTTGTTCTTGAGGAATACCTGATCCGCCATGTAAAACTAACGGCACATCTGAACCTACAGCTTCAGCAATTGCTTGTAAATGATCAAACGCCAAGCCTTTCCAGTTTTCTGGATATTGCCCATGAATGTTACCAATACCGCAAGCTAAGTAGTCAATTCCCGTAGCAACCATTTGCTTACATTCTTCAATATCTGCTAATTCTCCGTTACCGATGACTCCATCTTCTTCTCCACCGATTGAACCCACTTCACATTCAACAGAGATACCTTTAGCATGAGCTTTTTCTACCACTTCTTTTGCTAATTTCAAGTTTTCTTCAAATGGTAAGTGAGAACCATCAAACATCACGGAAGTGTAACCTACTTCAATACATTCCATTGCAGCATCATAGTCACCATGATCCAAATGAATAGCCACAGGAACAGTAATGTTCATTGATTCTACTAAATCACAAATAATATCTTTTGCAACTTTGTAGCCGCCCATATATTTAGCAGCACCCATTGACGTTTGAATAAGTACTGGCGCTTTTTTTGCTTCAGCTGCTTCAAGAATTGCTTGCGTCCATTCTAAATTATTTGTATTAAATCCACCGACCGCATACCCGCCTTTACGAGCAGCTTTTAAAAATTCAGCTCCTGATACTACTGGCATAATAAATTCCTCCTAAGTTTTGTCAAACTAAATTTGTTAAGACGATTCTTAACCAACGACCCTATTTTACCAAACATCTTCACAGTTTTCTACTAAAATCACTGAAAATGAAAATTTTCAAAATTTTTTTGTAAAAAATGAATTTAGCAAACACTAAATATATCCTTGCATCGCCATTTTTCTATAAATTAATAACCAACTTAATTCTAACTATTACTGGCACTTGCGTTTTTCCCTCAACGTTTTAGTCTTTTATTTTTCTTTCAGTCAAAGCAGCCCGAATAAACCCTTTAATTAATTGTTGAGGACGATTAGGTCTGGAAATCAATTCTGGATGGAATTGACAACCGACAAAAAATTTCTTTTCGGTTAATTCTACGATTTCTACTAAACGATTATCTGGAGATACTCCTGAAAACACTAGACCTTTTTCTTCAAACAATTGCCGATATTTATTGTTGAATTCATAGCGATGACGATGGCGTTCTTGAACCACATCTGCTCCATCATATGCTTCGGCTGTTTTGGTTCCTTTTTTGACTTTGCATGGATAAAGACCTAAACGCAACGTCCCTCCCAAGTTTTCAATGTTTTCTTGATCAGCCATCAAATCAATGATGTTATCGTCCGCATCTGGAATTGTTTCTGTCGATGCAGCATTTTTTAAACCAACAACATTTCGGGCAAATTCAACACAAGCCATTTGCATACCTAAGCAAATTCCTAAGAAAGGAACATCGTTTTCACGAGCATAGCGAATAGCTTCAATTTTCCCTTCAACTCCACGATCACCAAATCCACCGGGGACTAAAATCCCATCTGCCTCTTTTAAGCGTTCTTTCACATTTTCTTTTGTTAATTCATGGGCTTTAACCCAATCAAGTTCAATGTCTGCATCAAAAGCAAATCCAGAATGTTTTAATGCTTCCACCACGGAAATATAAGCATCTGGCAATTCAACATATTTTCCAACTAAAGCAATACGAACTTTTTTCTTTAAATTCAATACTTTTTCTTCTAGTTTTCGCCATTCTTCCATATTCGCTTCCTTTGTCTCTAACTTTAAATGTTCACAAACGATTCGATCCATTCCTTGTTTTTGTAGAAGCAACGGTATGGAATAAAGCGTATCAACATCCGGCGACTCAATCACAGCTTCTGGTTCTACATCACAAAATTGGGCTAATTTATTTTTCACATTTTGTGAAACTGGTTTTTCAGTACGCACAACTAAAATATTAGGTTGGATGCCTAACCCTCGCAATTCTTTCACACTGTGTTGAGTTGGCTTAGTTTTCATTTCTCCAGCTGCCTTTAAATAAGGAATAAGGGTCGTGTGAACATACATCACATTATCTGCCCCCACGTCTGCTTTCATCTGACGTAATGCTTCTAAGAACGGTAACGATTCGATATCGCCAACTGTTCCTCCTACTTCGGTAATAATAACATCTGAATCCGTCATTTTTGCCGCTCGCATGATTTTTTCTTTAATTTCATTGGTAATGTGAGGAATCACTTGAACCGTCGCGCCTAAATATTCGCCCTTACGTTCTTTTTTCAAAACTTCCGAATAAATTTTTCCTGTGGTTACATTGGAGTATTTGTTCAAATTAATGTCAATAAATCGTTCATAATGACCTAAATCTAAATCTGTTTCGGCACCATCATCCGTTACAAAAACTTCTCCATGCTGATAGGGACTCATTGTTCCAGGGTCTACGTTAATGTAGGGATCAAATTTTTGGATGGTTACTTTTAAGCCACGATTTTTCAATAAGCGACCTAAAGAAGCTGCAACAATTCCTTTTCCAATCGATGAAACAACGCCGCCAGTTACAAAAATATATTTTGTCATAAATTCAAAAACTCCTTCTTCATTTATCTGCAGGAAAAGCCTCAGAAAATAAACAAAGCTCCCTATTCGAATTCGAATAGGGAGCCAAAATTTCTGTAAACTTCTGACCCTTTAAAAGGGTGCCCAATAAGTATAGTACAAGCTAATTTAAAGAAAGTCAAGTGCTTAATTAAACACGATATCTTCTTTCACAGGAAAAAAGGTACAAAAAAATATCTTCTCTCAACACACTTACTTTAAATTTTTTTGATACTTTTTATTAAGCTACATGGAAAAACAAACCTTTCTTTATTTGAATAAAACATGCCGCATTTACTAATTACAAATGACATGAACGTTTGAGAAATTTTAGAACACACACCTTGACGTAAAACCAGAAACTAATATTTACGGTTCTCACTTTTGATAACCACTTTGTTTTTAATCCAAGCTCCTCTTTTTATGAAAAAACCGCAACTTTCAATGAAAACACACTTGAATTATTCTTTCTATTACCTTCGATAATCGCTAGAAAGACTATCTTTTTCTGCCTTTCTAGGGACATGTACAAATTTATTTTTTCTAATTTCATTGAACTTTAATGTAGTATCCTTTAATTCTCGAAGCTGTTTTTCATCTATTTCTGTTTGTTTAATTTGTCTTTGCTTCTTAAATTTATTCAATTTGTCATACAGCTGCTCCTTTTGTTGTGGCAATAAATCTGAAAATGCAAGCGGACGAGATAAAGGTTTCTCTGTTTCAAATTTCTGTATACTATCAGAAAGTAGCCTATGAAAAACGCCCTTACGTGAAGTTAAAGTACAAATCTCATCATCCATGCTAGGAGCAGTATCTATGGAAGAATACCGTAACAAATAGCTTTCAGCATAGTTAATCAATTCATACAATCTTTCTCGTATCACCTCAGGATGGTTAACCCTAACTTGAACAATCATTCTATCCTCACGCTCTTCAGGTGATAACGAATCAAAAGGAACTTCTGAAGTACGATCAGCATATGAACAAAAAACAAATGAATCCGAATCTGACACAAAACCCAAAGAATTTTCTGTAGCACGATCAACATTTGACAGTAAATCAAGTGAATTTTCTGTAGTACGATCAATATTTGGCAGTAAATCAAGTGAATTTTCTGTAGCATGTGCTTCAAACAGGCTTTCCTTAAAAATGAATGAATTGATTTTTTCTTCAAATTCCGCATCAGGTAAGGTAACAAGACCAAAAACAATTTTCCTTTGATTCTCATCAATAGAAAAGTTCTTAAGTTCTTCTTTTATTTCCTCATCAGATTTTTCAATAATGCTGCTTCCTGAAAACATATTATCTTGATCTCTTACTACTTTGCGGAACCATTTTATCAGTTCTAAACTCAGATCCACCTCAATTTTTTCATTCATTTCTCTCATCTCCTTATTCTTTTAATACACTTGTGCAAGTCATATACTTTTAAATATTTACGACCCGTTTCATCTAAATCAAGTTGTTTTACTATGTAATTGATTTCTTCTGAAAAAACATTAGCAAAAAACAAAATCTTTAAAACTGTTAGATAATCCTTGATTTCTTGATAAAAAAACTAGACCCTCTCATCTTACATAAAGTTTTTTCATTTTCTTTCCTTGATTATGCATAATACAATATTTGCCAACCAAGTATGCACCTCTTTTTCCTCAAAAAATAAATAATCGAAATTTTTATCAATGCATGTAACTTCCGTTATTTTTTTAAAGAAACAATATAATCTAAAGTTCATTACATATTTTTAAAAAAAAAAATTATATATTAAAATTTTTAGAAAAATATTAGTCCTAAAACTATTGTATAATTTTTTTAGAGAGTGATTTTATTACACAATCCAACCAGTTATTTGTGATTCAGAATAACTTAACATCATCCGTTTCTCATTCTCTTACTCCTGAAGTTCATCCTTCGGGAGTTTTTTACTTTTTTTATTTTACGCTACCCTTTATTTATTACTAAAAAAAACAACAAGCCAAAATTTTACGAAAAAACGAGTTTTTTTATTGAGAAACAGTTGAGAGAACATGAGTACTCATCCGTCTCTTTTTCCTCATTTTTTGAAAATTTTGGCTTATTATACTCTACTTCAACAGCAAATTTTGTATATACGCATATTTAAATCTTTTCTTATTTACCGATAAAGCTATTACAATACTAATATTACGCAATTAGTACAATTCCAAGTATTGTTCCCTTTCCCATTCAGAAACAGTTTGTCTAAAAGCCGCCCACTCCAAACGTTTTGCTTCGACAAAATTAGAAAAGATGTGTTGGCCTAACGCATCAATCATTACTTTGTCTTTTCTTAATTCTTTGATCGCATTATGAATGGTTGAGGGCAAATCTTGAATATGCGCTTCTTCTCGTTCTTCTTCATTCATCACATAAATATTACGATCAACAGCAGCCGGTGGAACCACTTCGTTACGAATACCATCTAATCCCGCTTGCAATAAGACCGCCATCGCTAAATAGGGGTTAGCAGACGGGTCAACTGAACGTAACTCTAAACGAGTAGACAATCCTCGCGATTCCGGAACACGCACTAACGGTGAACGGTTCCGCCCACTCCAAGCAACATATACAGGCGCTTCATACCCCGGAACCAATCGCTTATATGAATTGACTGTCGGATTACAAACAGCAGTATACGCGCGAGCATGTTTGAGTAATCCACCCAAGAAGTAGTAGGCAGTCTGACTAAGTTCTAACTCGCCCTCTTTATCGTAAAAAACATTTCCTTCTTTATTGAATAAAGACATATTGCAATGCATTCCTGAACCATTGATTCCAAATAACGGTTTAGGCATAAAAGTTGCGTGCAGCCCATGCTTGCGAGCAATGGTTTTCACAACCAGTTTAAAAGTTTGAATATTATCACAAGCATCCACCACATCTGCATATTTAAAATCGATTTCATGTTGCCCCGGTGCCACTTCATGATGAGAAGCCTCTACTTCAAATCCTAAACTTTCCAATTCTAGTACAATATCGCGTCGACAATTCTCTCCTAAATCAGTAGGCGCAAAATCAAAATAACCGCCTTTATCATTTAAGTTGGTAGTAATACCCCCATCTTCATCTAATTTAAATAAGAAAAATTCTGGTTCCGGGCCTAAATTGAAAGAAGTAAAACCAAGGCTGCGCATATCTTTTAACGCACGTTTTAAGTTTCCACGAGGATCACCAGCAAATGGTGTGCCATCTGGATTATAAATATCACAAATCAAACGTGCAACTTTTCCATGATCACTTTCCCATGGAAAGATCATCCACGTCGAAAGGTCGGGATATAAATACATATCACTTTCTTCAATACGTACAAATCCTTCGATTGAAGAACCATCAAACATCATTTTATTTTCAAGTACTTTATCAATTTGACTAACAGGCACTTCTACATTTTTAATGGTTCCTAAGATATCTGTAAACATCAATCTTAAAAAGCGTACGTTTTCTTCTTCAATGATTTGTTTGATCTCTTCACCTGTCATCTTTTTCTTCACCATGGTATCCCTCTTTCTTTTTTATCATTCAGTCAGTCAAAAAATTGCCTTTGCATTCCTTGAGACTGATAATGCCCTATTTTATTTAAACCACCTTGTGCTAAAATTTCATCCCGAAAAATTTGTCGAACGTCTTGATCCGTTAGCGGTTTTTTGCTTTTTTCTTCCTGTTTTTTTGCTTGAGCCATTTCATAAACCTTTTTGATACCAGCCATATTTAACCCATCCGAAAGATAATCTTTGATTTCTAATAATAAATCAATGTCGTTTAATGAATACATTCGCCGATTGCCTTCACTTCTTTCAGGATGAACAAAATCTTGCTCTTCATAGTAACGAATCTGTCGAGCCGATAAATCGGTTAGTTTCATCACTGTACCAATTGGAAATACAGACATCGAACGGCGTAATTCTTTTTCTCCCATCAAACGTCTCCTTTCGATTAATAAGTTGGGTAAAGTATACCAATCAACAAAATCCTTGTCAACTGTATATGTTAGGTTTTGTAACATAGATTTTTTTATAAAAAAATCTTGAACATTTCTCACCTGAATGTTCAAGAAAAACTTGTTTTCTCTTTAAAAAGAATTATTTTTTTATCCATCTCGATTTTTTTTTAGCAAATCCCTTTACTTCATAACTATTTTTTTCTTCCACAAAATGTTTCTCTAAAACAAGTGTTTGTCTGCACAACGCACTTAATCTTTGTCCATCATCGCTTGCAATTAAAAGGGTATATGGTTCCATCAATTCCATCAATTGCCGTTTAATCGCTTCCACTAACTTTTCTTTTCCCTCTTTGTTTTTTGCAGAAATTAGCACATGAGGAAACAGTGAGGGAATAAATAGTGCCGGATCAATTTGATCGGCTTTATTATACACAGTCAGTATAGGCTTGTCACTCATTTTTAATTCTTTCATTAACTGCAAAACAGTATGTTCCTGTAAAATGCGATCGGGTGAGCTCACATCCACTACATGTAACAGCAAATCCATGACTTGACTTTCTTCTAATGTCGAATGAAATGCGTCGATTAATTGCGTCGGCAGTTCTTGAATGAATCCCACTGTATCTGTTACTGTGATTTCAAACCCTTCTGCCAGACACCATTTTTTTGTTAAAGGATCAAGGGTAGCAAATAACTGATTTTTTGCGTACATATCTGCTTGAGTCAATAAATTAAGAATCGTTGATTTACCAGCATTTGTATAGCCGATTAAGCCAATTTGAAAAATCTCACTTGTCTGTCTTTTTTGTCGGTTCCTTACTCGATGAGCTGCTACAGCCTTTAACTCTCGCTTTACGCCTACAATTTTATCATGGATATGCCTGCGGTCCGTTTCCAGTTTTGTTTCTCCGGGTCCTCTTGTTCCAATCCCCCCACCTAATCTTGACAATGATTTTCCTTGACCAGCTAAACGCGGTAAAAGATATTCTAACTGTGCTAGTTCTACTTGTAATTTTCCTTCTTTCGAGCGCGCGCTCATAGCAAAAATATCTAAAATCAATTGTACTCGATCAATGGTAGGAATCCCCACCGCTTCTGATACAAGTTGACTTTGTCTAGGCGTCATTTCATGATTAAAGATAATTAAATCGGCTTCGTAGGCCTCTGCTTGCAGGACTAGCTCTTGCAGTTTTCCTTTTCCAATAATTGTTTGACGATCCATTTGTGGTCTTTTTTGTGTCAATGTATAGACGATTTCACCAGAAGCTGTACTTGCTAATTTTCTTAGTTCTATCATTGATTCTTTGAAATATCGTTGATTTTTTTCCGTTTCTACACCAACAAGAATTACTTTTTCTTTTTTATTTGTCATTTTCCTCCTCCAACCATCGCTTGATCATTCGATCAATTTGTACTATGTTGCTAGAATCATTCAATAAATCCACCCATTGCGCCTCAAAACGGTTACTAAACCACGTCAGCTGTCGCTTTGCATAGCGTCTTGAGTTTAATTTAAGCTTTTTTATAGCTGTTTCTAAAGATTCTTCTTCTTTAAAATATGGAAAAAATTCTTTATAGCCGATTCCTTGACTTGCTTGTACCCCATCAAGCCCATAAACAAAATGTGCTTCTTCAAGCAATCCTTCTTCAAGCATCTTATCTACTCTTTGATTGATACGTTGATACAATATCGCTCGGTCTGTATTAAGTCCAATCATGCAATAATCATAAAGCCGTGATGGTATTTCTTTTGGGGAAACAATACTATAACCGGTTGCTTCAATGACCTCTAATGCACGAATTACTTTCCGCTGGTTGTTCCAATGAATTTTTTCAGCAGCAAGTGGGTCTTTATCTTTTAAATACACCCAAAGCTGTTTTTTACTAACTTTTTCAGCCAATTCTTCATATTTTTTACGAATATTCGTATTTGCCTCTTCTTTTTTCCCTAATTGATAATCGTAAAGCAAGGTTTGAATATAAAGACCCGTTCCTCCCACAACAATTGGTAGACGTCCCCGTTTTCTGATCTCAGTAATCAATTTTCTACCAGCTTTTTGAAAATCTGCTGCCGAATAGTTTTGGTCAGGATCGATGATGTCAATCAAATGATGCGGCACCCCTCTCATTTCAGATGGTTTTATCTTAGCTGTCCCTATATCCAATTTTTTATAAACTTGTAATGAATCACCACTTATTATTTCTCCGTGGAGTTTACTGGCCAATTCCACACTAAGAGCAGTTTTTCCTACTGCAGTGGGGCCAACAATCACTAGTACTTTTTCCATTGCTCTCCTACTTTTTTATTGTTTATTTTAGCCGCTTATTTTTTTAAATAAATCATTTTATACGATTGACCGTCATTTTTTACTTAAAATATGAAGCATTGCAGTTTGTCCTAAACCGACTAATCTTTGAACCGCTTTTTCATTCATCCGCATGTCAGTTCTTTCAATTGTAACATAAAAAAAGATGGTACTATTACGTGTTAATTCCAGTGTAAATCAATTTCTCTTAATTTTAATAGCGAAAGTTTCCAAAAATCTTTTGATGAAACATTCAAAAAACAGTGTATGCTAAATGCCCCAGCCTGTCTTTATTCAGAAATTTGGTATCGCTCATATAAAAAACTTTGTAAATTCAGTGAAATGTTTACAGAGCTTTTTATTTTAACTTTTATAAGCTTTTGTCTATTCAAAAAATCATCTCCAAACATCATCTTTTGAAAAAAAGCCAATAGGTTGTTGTGCAGCATTTTTTAATTGAGCTTTTTTTTCATTGATCATTTCTGTCAGATGATCCGCAAAGTTTTCTAAAATCACTCGGCCGCCTTTATACGCATAGCCGCCTATTTTCATCGTTTCATCGGGAGAAAGCACGATTTTTCGATGAGCGATATTTTTAAACAGCTCTTCTAAAATATAATTAGGAAGATAAAAATTATTTTGAGCCGAAAAAGATTGCAAATAAGCAAAATCATCAATTGTGATATAGCAATCATCAAATGCATCAAAACTCACATATTCTTCTAGTAACGTGGCTCTTTTTTGTAAGATTTCATTGATTTTTTTATTCAGTTGATTTAAGGTTTCAATCTCTTTGACTTTTAACTCTAACTCTCGTCTTCGCTGTTCTTTATTTTCAAGATAGCGCATTTGAACAGCCATCCCCACATACACTAAGATAGCACCCAATAAAACGCCAATAAAGCCTACAATGCCAACTATCAATTAGCTTTCCTCCTTACGATTTTTTTCTATTTCATCATAACATAAAGAAGCCTAAACAGACTATTTTATAAAAGTTTTTTATTTGACCTTTATTGACCAATAATGTATACTACTTTTTAGGCAGAAGAAATGAATTTATGTTACACTATTTCTAAAGAAATGAAGGAGGAACTTTATTATGAATTTAATTCCTACAGTTATTGAACAATCCTCTCGTGGTGAAAGAGCTTACGATATTTATTCACGCTTATTAAAAGACCGTATCATTATGCTAAGCGGACAAGTAACGGACGATCTTGCTAATTCTATTATCGCTCAATTGCTTTTCTTAGATGCACAAGATTCTGAAAAAGATATTTATCTTTATATTAATTCTCCCGGTGGTTCTGTCACAGCCGGTATGGCTATCTATGACACCATGAACTTTGTTAAAGCAGATGTTCAAACGATCGTCATGGGGATGGCTGCTTCTATGGGTAGCTTCTTACTAACAGCTGGAACAAAAGGAAAACGATTTGCTTTACCTAATGCTGAAATCATGATCCATCAACCTCTTGGTGGTGCGCAAGGTCAAGCTACAGAAATCGAAATTGCCGCACGTCACATCTTACAAACACGTGAACGACTAAATAAAATATTAGCCGAACGTACGGGACAACCACTGGAAGTGATTGAAAAAGATACAGATCGTGACAACTATATGACGGCTGAACAAGCAAAAGCATATGGATTGATTGATGAGGTAATGGAAAACAGCACCTCTTTAAACTAGCCGAACAAAACAAGACAATGAATCTCTTTAATAAGCGGTTCATTGTCTTATTTGTTTTCAAGAAAGCCTTTTTTACTAATGGTTCCTACCTAGCTTCATCTACTTCAATTATTTTTTATTGTCATTCACCAACTAAAATTTTTCTTCAATGTACTGCTGTCCAAGCTCTACATAATGTTGAACATTTTGATGATTTTTCTCAATTTCTGTTTTGGTTAAAGGTCGAATAACTTTTACCGGTCTACCAAAAGCCAAGACGTTCGGTGGAATAATCTTTCCTTCGGTTACAAGTGAACCTGCGCCAATCAAACTATTTTCTCCAATAACTGCATGATTTAAAATCGTTGAACCCATGCCAATCAACGCACCTTTTTCAATTTTACATCCATGAAGCAGACATTGATGCCCTACTGTTACATTTTCAGCAATTTCTACCGGTGCATCATGATCAACATGAACAATCGTCCCATCTTGGATATTTGTTCTTGCACCAATTTTAATAGAATTACTATCTCCACGAATAACGGCTTGATACCAAATTGTCACTTCTTCTGCCAATTCGACATCTCCAATGACCGTTGCATTAGGCGCAATAAATTTTTGACTCATTCGATGTCCCTCCTTTATTTCTTTTGAATCTTATTATAGCAGACTATCATTTTATTCTTCAAAAAAGTCAAAAGAAAACACTGGAACGTTTTATGTATGTGCGTTCTCCTCATGCAAGCAACAAGGAGAGGATCAACAAGTTAAATTTATTTTCTTCATCTAAAACTTAACCGCTTACTTTAAAAATATTAATTGAACCAATATATCGCTTTACAGTTTCCCAAATTGATTAAAAAGGCTCAAGTCGCCTTAAATAGCAACCAAAGATGAATAAAATCATTACTTTCCAGATCGATTCGGTCACTTTTTTAAAAGGTCTGCTTCTATGATTTACTTATTTAAAAATGCCCATAACAGCTAAAAAGTCTCCTTAAGTTAGACGAAAAATTCTAGCTTAAGGAGACTCAAGGCAATGAGATATAGTGTTATCTTTATAGTACTATTATTTTCTAATGCACCCCGCCTTCTATTTTTACATCGCTTAACATCATATCCTTCTTCTCGTTTCTCTAATGTTTGTTCGAGAAAATGAATGACTAGCTCACTCAACTGGAGAAATCATTAATCAGTTAAACAAATGAAATTGAACTGCTTCATTTGAAAACTACAAGAACCAATTACTCCTCGATAGTTTCCTCCGCAAACTGACTGTTGTAGAGTTTTTCATAGAAACCACCTTGGGCTAATAACTCTTCGTGTGTTCCCTTTTCGATAATTTGTCCTTGATCCATCACTAAAATAAGGTCTGCTTCACGGATTGTTGACAAACGATGCGCAATAACAAAACTAGTCCGACCTTCCATCACTCGATCCATTGCTTTTTGGATCAGGGCTTCTAAGCGAGTATCCACTGAACTAGTGGCTTCGTCAAGTATCAAGATTTTAGGATCAGAAACAACCGCTCGGGCAATCGTAAGCAATTGCTTTTGTCCCAGTGATATATTGTCCCCTTCCGAATTGATTGCCATTTCGTAACCGTCGGGCATCGTTCGAATAAAGTGATCAACATTGGCTGTTTTAGCTGCATCTACGACTTCATAATCCGTCGCATTCAATTTACCGAAACGAATATTATCAGCAATTGTTCCTTCATACAACCAAGCATCTTGCAATACCATGCCAAACAATGAACGAACATCGCTACGACTTAATGTTTTAGTATCAATACCATCAATTTTTATGGCACCGTGACTTACATCATAAAAGCGCATCAATAAATTGATGAGCGTCGTTTTTCCTGCCCCAGTAGGACCGACTACTGCTACAGTTTGCCCAGCTTTCACTTCAAAATTCAAATCTTGAATCAAAGGCTTTTTAGGATCATAAGCAAAATCAACATGCTCGAAAGAAACGTTTCCTGAAATTGATTTTGGCAAAACAGCGTCTACCTTGTTTTCTTTTTCTTCTGGTTCATCCAAAATTTCAAATACTCGTCTTGTAGCAGCAGAAGCGCTTTGCAATACAGAAGACAATTGTGTGATGTTTCCCATTGGTTGGCTAATTTGCCAGATATATTGGATAAATGCTTGCAACTGGCCGACAACGATTACACCTGAAATGACATAAAAACTTCCTAAAACGGCCATACCAATATAAGTAGCATAAGCAGTCAATTGAACCAATGGCATCATCAAACCTGAAATAAAGGCAGCTCTAAAACCAAAATATTTCAAACGATGATTCACTTTTTTAAAACCTTCAAGTGTTTGCTGTTCACGACCGTAAACCTTTAAAACGCTAAATCCAGTCATGTTTTCTTGAACATAGCCATTTAAATCACCCAATGAATTTTGCATTTCTTGGAAATGTTTTTGTGAAGCATTAACTATGCATTTGGAAATCCAGATAGAAGCAGGAATCATAATCATTGAAATGAGTGCCATCATCGGTTGAATGTAAAACATCATTGCAGCTGCCATCGTAATTCCTAAAATAGCATTGACTACACCGATAAAGGCTTGCTGCAACGCCCCGCTAACAGCATCCACATCATTAGTTACCCGAGATAAAATATTTCCTTGTTGATTTTTATCAAAGTAAGAGACCGGTAAACGATTGATTTTTTCTTCAATGTCTCTTCTCAAATCCTGCATGGCACTTTGAACAACGTTTGTCATTAATACACCTGAAAGTAATTGTGAAGCACAATAACCGATTCCAATAACGGTAATCCAAATCAAACAATTAAAAATATACGTGAAATTAATCGCTTCATGGTTTGCAATATTCCGAGTAATTTCTGTTGTAGGCAAGCCTACCACATAAGGTAAAGCGGCGTTGAATACAACTGTCAAAACAGTAAACAACATAACCAATAAAAAGGTTAATTGATAAGGTTTGATGTAGCGTGCAACTCTTTTTAAAGAAGAAAAGGTTTGTTTCATGCTAATTCCTCCTTCGATAATTGAGAAGCTGCGATATCATAATAAATGGAACAGTTTTCTAGTAATTCTCGATGGGTACCAATTCCCACTACTTTTCCTTCATTTAAAACAATAATTTTATCTGCATGCATAATAGTTCCTACGCGTTGTGCAACGATAAGTACAGTTGACTCTTTGGTTTCTTTCTTTAACCGTGCACGAAGCTTCGCATCTGTTTGATAATCAAGAGCTGAGAAACTATCATCAAAAATATAAATTTCTGGTCGGCGAATAACTGCACGAGCAATTGCTAAACGTTGTTTTTGTCCACCTGAAAAATTTGTACCGCCTTCTGAAAGAAGCTCGTTATAGCCGTCTGTTTTTTTTGAGATAAAATCTGCAGCTTGAGCAATTTCTGCTGCACGTTCCATTTCCTCTTGTGTAGCATCTTCTTTACCGTATCTTAAATTATCTGCAATCGTTCCAGTAAATAACAAAGCTTTTTGAGGAATAAAGCCAATTTTATCTCTTAATTTGCTTAAACGATACTTACGTACGTCCACACCATCAATTAAAATTTCTCCTTCACTTACATCGTAAAATCGCGGAATTAATTGAATCAACGTGGACTTTCCACTACCAGTACTTCCAATAAATGCAACCGTTTCGCCCGGCGAAGCAGTAAAACTGACATTACGAATGACTGGTTCTTGAGAATGACCTGGATAAGCAAATGTTACATTTTTAAATTCAATATAACCTTTTGTTTTTGTTTCAGACACCCCATTTGGATCTTCTTTGATGCTTGGCAAAGCATCTAATGCTTCTTGAATGCGTCCAGCTGAAACAGCTGCGCGTGGATACATCATGAAAACACTCGCAAACAACATAAATGAAAATAAAGCATGAAAAATATATTCAATAAAAGCAATCAAATCCCCAACTTGTAAAGAGCCTGCACTAATTTGGAGCGCTCCGCTCCATATGATTAATACCATGACGATATTAAATAAAAAATAAAACCCCGGTTGAGCTACAGCCATCAAGCGAAATAAGCTTTTTGAGCTTTTTGCATAGCTATCATTTACTTTTGCAAACCGTTTTTCCTCAAACCTTTCATTTACAAAAGCTCTGATTACACGCAGCCCAGAAAGATTTTCTCGTAAAATACTATTAATTTTATCCAAATTTTTCTGTTGTTTTTTTGATAAAGGTTCAGAAAATCTTGCAATTGCCACAACTGCTAGTAATAAAAATGGTAAGGCTCCAATGACGTACCAACTTAATAAAACACTGGTTCTCATTACCATATAAAGGCTAACGATAAACATCATAGGTGCCATAAAACCGATTCTCAAAATATTTTGTAAAAACAGCATAATTTGATAAGCGTCATTGGTGGTGCGAGTAATCAAAGAAGCTACGCCTAATGTTTCATATTCTTGGTGAGAATAGCTCTGAATTTTTTTAAATAAATCATCACGAATATCGGCAACAATATTCGTCGTGATCCTAGCCCCAAAATACCCTAATAGTATATTCATAATGATTCCAATTACTGTGATTGCAATCATCAACATTCCTTGTTGCTTCACATAATTAGCATCCTCGTTACGAATCCCCACATCAATCATTTGAGCTAAAATGGTGGGCAAGCCCAACTCAATTAAAATAAAACCAAATACGCAGATAAAATTTAAAATCAAATACTTTTTGTAGCGCATGGTATAGTGCCACATTAACTTCACTTTCTCATCTCCTTTTAATTAAAATGAATTCAACTATTACTAAAAATAATAGCATACTCCTATATGATATAGAATACTTCTCTCATCAAAATTTTTTTGTTCTCTTTAAATGTTAAAACATTTTTTTCCGTCTAGTTGATTTCTATACTTATACATTTTTTTATGCTAAAATAGCAATTAACGATTGTATGAATCCATACAGAAGGTACGGTTGAAGAATTTTCCGAACAGATAAGCAAAGCGAGGCTTGTCTCTTTGATTAAAATGACTATTTTAATCAAAGCATAGAAAAAAGTAGGTGGCTGGGCCCCTCGTTTTGTGTTGTCTAAAAAATCAACTAGTTAAACTACTGCTACAAGCAGATAAAGGAGACATAAATATGATTTATAAAGTGTATTACCAAGAAACAAAAATTCGTAATCCAAAACGAGAAGAAACAAAGTCGCTTTATATTGAAGCAAACAGTGATGTGCAAGCACGTCAACAAGTAGAAGAAAATACCCCATACAATATTGAATTCATTCAACTTCTAGAAGGCAAACATCTAGAATATGAAAAAGAAAATGCTGAATTCACGCTAGTGGAGTTTTAAAATGAAACTTTCCATCAAAAATAATGAGACGGGCGTCTTTGCGATTGGTGGATTAGGTGAAATCGGGAAAAACACGTATGGGGTACAATTTCAAGATGAAATCATCCTTATTGATGCTGGAATCAAATTTCCAGAAGATGATCTTCTCGGAATTGACTACGTCATTCCTGACTACAACTACATCGTTCAAAATTTACACAAGGTGAAAGCATTAGTGATCACTCACGGACACGAAGACCACATCGGCGGAATTCCTTATCTACTGAAACAAGTCAATATTCCTATTTATGCAGGTCCATTAGCTCTTGCATTAATTACCAATAAGCTAGATGAACACGGGCTGCTTAGAGAAGTCCATTTGCACGAAATTAATGAGGATACCGTAATTCGTTTTAGAAAAACATCCGTAAGCTTTTTTAGAACGACTCATAGTATCCCTGATGCGTTAGGCGTTGTGGTAAAGACACCTTCTGGTAACATCGTTGCAACAGGTGACTTCAAATTTGATTTCACTCCTGTCGGAGAACCTGCTAATTTGCATAAAATGGCTCGCATCGGTGAAGAAGGCGTACTTTGCTTGTTATCAGATAGTACAAATGCGGAGATTCCTACTTTTACCAAGTCAGAAAAAACAATTGGACTTTCCATTCTAAAGATTTTTGAAAAAATCGAAGGACGAATTATTTTTGCCAGTTTTGCTTCTAACATCTTCCGATTGCAACAAGCTGCAGATGCAGCAGTTGCTACAGGAAGAAAAATTGCGGTTTTTGGTCGCAGCATGGAAAATGCAATTGTCAATGGGCAACATTTAGGCTATATTAAAGCACCCGAAGGAACATTTGTTGATGTGCATGAAATCAACCAGCTGCCTGCCAATGAAACAATGATCTTATGTACCGGTTCTCAAGGAGAACCCATGGCGGCTCTAAGCCGTATTGCAAATGGTACACATCGGCAAATACAAATTCAACCGGATGATACAGTTATTTTTTCAAGTTCACCTATTCCTGGAAACACAACAAGCGTGAATCATTTAATCAATTTACTATCTGAAGCTGGCGCAAAAGTCATTCATGGTAAGATCAATAATATCCATACATCAGGACATGGTGGACAAGAAGAACAAAAATTAATGCTTCGTTTAATGAAACCAAAATACTTCGTTCCGGTTCATGGAGAATTTAGGATGTTGAAAATCCATTCCTCACTTGCGCAAGACACAGGCGTTCCCCCTGAAAATTGTTTTATTATGGAAAATGGGGATGTCTTAGCTTTAACGAGTGATACAGCACGTCTTGCTGGTCATTTTGTGGCAGGTGATGTCTATATTGATGGTAGCGGAATCGGGGATATCGGTAACATCGTTTTGAGAGACCGCCGTCTATTATCTGAAGAAGGTTTAGTGCTAGCCGTGACTACTGTCGATATCCAAAAAAAAGAAGTTTTAGCTGGTCCAGATATTTTATCACGCGGATTTGTTTATATGCGTGAATCTGGTGAAATGATTAATGAGGCTCAACGTATTCTTTTTTATGCGTTACGAGAAACATTGAATGCTCCGGACTGTTCCGAACATAAATTGAAAGAAGCTATGGTCGGAGCTTTACAACCTTTCTTATTTGAATGCACAGAAAGACACCCAATGATTCTTCCTATGGTCATGACGCCTGACACAAAAAAAACTATTTAAATATCTCACTTATTACAAAAATCACGGAAAGTGAGAAGCACTAAAAAACAAGACGAATTTTGACTCAATAAATCAAAATCAGTCTTGTTTTTTCTAAATCAATTAAAAACGACCTACTTATTTTTTCACGTAAAAAATCATCATTTCTTTCTTGTATAATACACCTTAAAATATAGTTAGCTAATGAAAAAGCGTTCTTTTTTCTTGCCTGTATTTTTAACTATAAACAAATTATCACTTAGGCTTTTGCAAAATTCTACAGGTGAACTACTCACCATTTAGCTAAATCTAACGGTTCTTAACACTTGAAGTGGAGGCTTCTTTGGAAAAGAGCATACTTGATAGTGTATGTCTTTACTACCAGCCGTTTCTCTTATTGACCAAGCTATTCCCTTAGTTCCTACGGTTCTTGATGATTCCTAGTTAAAATATTTATACAAAAGATCCTTTGTAAAAGGGCTTAGATAGATTAACCGCGCCATTACAAAGGACCATGGTGACATTTAATAGGAATAAGCTAAAGGCATTAATGGATTTAGCCTTACCTAGTTATTAAATAGGTAAACAACACTTAGTTTATTCGTTAAACTTTCTCAACATTCGCAGCTTGTGGACCACGATCTGATTCTTCAACGTCAAAAGTCACTGCTTGACCTTCTTCTAAAGTTTTAAATCCATCTCCTTGGATAGCTGAAAAATGAACAAAAACATCGCTTCCATCTTCACGTGAAATAAAACCAAATCCTTTTTCAGCATTGAACCATTTAACTGTTCCGTTTTCCATTTAATAATACCCTCCTCGTGCCGAAGCACTTAATTGATTGTAACATTGCTCGCATACGATAGAGGTGCAACAGATGTTTCAACTTCTATTCTCAAACAAAATTACAATATAATTGTACACTTGCTTCTTTTTTTTTGCAAGAAAGCTACTTACTTAATTTACTTTTTTCTACTTAACTTCTTCCATTAATCCTTCTTCTCTAAAGCTAAAATATTGCTTGCACCCAATGACCAAATGATCGACTACTTCTATTCCCATCATTTCTCCACACTGCTGTACTCTTTTCGTAAACAAGATATCTTGCTTAGAAGGAATTACATTCCCTGATGGATGATTATGAGCCAAGATAATTCTAGCGGCAGAATAACGCACCGCATAATGAAAAACTTCTCTTGGATGAGCAATTGTCTGATCCAATGAACCGATAAACAAAGTTTTTTTTAATAACACTTGATTTTTAGTATCTAAATAAACACATACCAAATGCTCCTGTTTGCAATCTTTTAATTCTAGAATCAATTGCTTAGCTAATTCATAACTCGCATGAATTGTTGCGTTTATCGCAACGTGTTCTGTTTGGATTCTTTTTCCTAATTCAATTAACGCCTTAATTTCAAGTGCTTTGACACGACCAATCCCTCGTATTTCTTCTAATTCAGTGAGGGTAGCTTGTCTTAAAAGAGCTAATCCCCCAAATGTTTTCAATAAATGTCCCGCAATCTCTAACACATTATGCGGGTGTTGCCCTGTACGCAGTAAGATAGCTAACAACTCTTGATCTGATAATGCTTTCTCCCCGTAAAGCAGCATTCTTTCTCTAGGTAACGAAGTCGCTGGTACAGCATTCAGCAATCTTTTTTCCATAAAAATCCCTCCTTTTCCTTCTCAATATAAGATACGAAAAAAGAGGAAACCGTTTTTAACTTTTTAAAAATTCAGGTACTTCACGTAACGAAGAGAACACCGCTACTGTTTTTTTCTTTAGCTCTTCTGACGGAAGCAGCAAATCTGGAATCATGACTACCGGAAGTTGGGCATTTGTAGCTGCCAATATACCATTTAGCGAATCCTCTAAAACCAACGTCTCTGGCTTTTTGGTTCCTAAATATTGTTGAGCCAATAAAAATATTTCCGGATCTGGCTTGGCGCGTTGTACATTTTCAGCTGAAATAATAGCGTCAAAATATTCCGTCAATTGTTTCTTTTCTAATAATAACTCGATAACATGGCGTTTGTTACTGGATGCTACGACTTTAGGGATTTGTTTTTCTTCTAAAAAATTTAACAATTCCATTACTCCAGACTTTAACTGTACTTCTCCTGAAGAAAAACGTCTAATTGTCTCTTCATAGGATTCTTGGATAAACTTTTGTACATTATCTTTTCCGAAATTTGCAAAAATTTGATGGTAATTTGCCCAAACTTCTTCATCTGAGACACCTAAAAATTTGACATACAATTCTTTATCATAAGGAAATCCCATTCGATCCGCTACCATTTGAGAAGCCTTGTAATACACACTTTCAGTATCGAAAATCAACCCATCCATATCAAAAATAACTGACTTATACTTCATGTTTTCCTCCTAATTGTAATAACAACTGTCGTACTTCAGAAATAAAGTAAAGTGAACCTGTAACTACTAAAACATCTTCATCTGTCATTTTCTCTAATATTTCTGCTAAACCAAATTGCCAAAGTGAAACAACTGAAACTTTCTCACCTATTAAACTCAAGACTGAGCTTAATTCTAACGCTTTGGGATGTTCAAACGTCGTTAAGTAAATGTGAACATTCGGCACTTCTTTTAGCTGTTTAACCATCTGTTTCGTATCTTTTGTTCTTAAAGAAGAAAATAAAATAGTAATCTGATATTCTTTAAACTCTTTTTTTAAATTTTGTACTAGTCTTTTAACAGCATGTGTATTATGAGCACCGTCTAAAACTACAAAAGGCGTCTCACTTAATTTTTCCATTCGCCCTGGCCAATAAGCTTTTTTCAATGCTTTGTTGATCTCTTTTTCTCTAAATGGCAAGGCTTCAAGCGAACAATATATTTGATACAATTCAACTGCCATACCAGCATTTTCTACTTGATGTTGCCCAAGCATTCCCGTAGTAAGAGAGGCTATTTTACCTTTTTCACTACAAAACGTAAAAATTTCTCCCCAATCAGCAGCAGGATGTTGATAGGTTATCTCATAGTTTTCGCCCAAAACATATAAAGGAGCATTTTTGATTCTTGCTTGTTTTTTAATCACTTTTAAAGCTTTTGCCTCTATGTTCCCTGTTACGACTGGTACATTCTTTTTGATAATCCCAGCTTTTTGAGCAGCTATTTCTTCAATCGTATCTCCTAAGATATCTGTATGATCCAAGCCAATGGTTGTAATACCTGTAAGTAAGGGGACTGCAACATTTGTTGAATCAAATAACCCGCCCAATCCAACTTCAATAATTGCCACATCCACTTTTTGGCATAAAAAATAATCAAAAGCCATAGCAGTCAATGTTTCAAATTCTGTAATTCCTGCTATTGCTTCAAACCGATCCAATTGTTTAACAAGAGGACGATATTTTTGAACGAGTTTAATCAAATCTTCGTCAGGAATCCCTTGCCCATTAATTGAAATACGCTCATTAAAAGACTCAATATATGGAGAAGTAAATGTCCCAACCGTTAATCCTGCTTCTTCTAAAAGGCATCGAAGATAAGTAACTGTTGAGCCTTTCCCATTTGTTCCGGCAATATGGATGGTTTTCACCTGTTTTTCAGGATGCCCCACTACCTCTAACAACGCCTCCACTCGATCTAATCCTGGACGTGAACCAAATGGCAAACGGCTATGAATCCAAGAAATCGCTTCTTCAATTTTCATCATCATCTCCTCCATTTCACTTTTATTATAACAAAAAGAAATTAAAATAACAGGGAAACAAACAATATTTTTAAAACAATAATTAAAAGTTTAAAAAAAACTATATTTTATCCTAATTTACTTATGGAATATTTTATTTCTTCTTTAACTTAAGAAATAAAATAAATAAATAAGAGCTAAAAAATAACATTCATTTATTTTTTGCTCTTGTTTATTTTAAATCTATTGAATCGTTCTTAAGCTGCGAATTCTTTCTCTTACCGCTGCTTGTTTATCCAAGTAATCTTTTTCTTTTGTCCGTTGCACTTCAACTACCGCTTCTGGTGCGTTAGAAACAAACCGTTCATTCGCTAACTTTCCTTGTACTCGTTTAACTTCGTCCGTCCATTTTGCTAATTCTTTTTCTAAACGTTTTATTTCTTCTTCAATATTAATCAATCCTGCCAACGGTAAGAAAATCTCAACTCCTGTTAAAACCGATGACATTGCTAAATCAGGCACTATAATATCATTTGAAATAGTTAATTCTTCTGGATTGCAAAAACGTTCAATATAATTTGTATTTTCTGATAAAAATTGATTAATTTTAGGATCACTGGTCTTAATTAACAGAGTAATCGGTTTTGATAATGGCGTATTGACCTCAGAACGAATATTACGAACAGATCGAATCAATTTTTTTAATACTTCCATTCCTTTGGCAGCTGCTTTATCATTAAATTCGGGATGAACGACTGGATAAGCAGCAACAACTAGTGAGTCACCGTGATGTGGAATATGTTGCCATATTTCTTCAGTAACAAACGGCATAATTGGATGCAATAAACGTAAAATTTGATCCAATGTATACACCAAAATACTTTTCGTTGTTTGTTTTGAAGTAGCATCATCTCCGTATAATATCTCTTTACTCATTTCAATATACCAATCACAAAAATCATCCCATATAAAATTATATAGTTGTCGACCCGCTTCACCAAATTCAAAATGATCAAATAAATCAGTGACTTTAGCAATTGTTTCGTTAAGACGAGTTAAAATCCAACGGTCTGCTACTGTTTTTTCACCTGAAAAGTCAACGTCTTCAACAGACATTCCTTCAATATTCATCACAACAAATCGCGAAGCGTTCCAAATTTTATTGATGAAATTCCAAGCAGCATCCATTTTCTCATAACTGAAACGAACATCTTGACCGGGAGCCGAACCATTAGATAAGAACCAACGCAAAGCATCTGCTCCATATTTTTCAATTACCTCCATTGGATCAATCCCATTTCCAAGAGATTTACTCATCTTCCGACCTTGTTCATCACGAATCAAACCATGAATCAAGACATTTTCAAACGGACGCTTATCAGTAAATTCTAAGCTTTGAAAAATCATCCGACTAACCCAGAAAAAAATAATATCATAGCCTGTCACTAACGTACTAGTTGGAAAATAGCGTTGATAATCTTCTTTGTTTTTATTCGGCCACCCCATCGTTGAAAAAGGCCATAGCGCAGAGCTAAACCAAGTATCCAATACATCAGGATCTTGTACCCACTCTTCGCTATTTTCTGGTGCTTGCATTCCTACATACATTTCACCAGTCTCTTTATGATACCAAGCTGGAATCTGATGTCCCCACCATAGTTGACGCGAAATCACCCAATCATGAACGTTTTCCATCCAACGTAGAAAAGTTTGATTAAAACGCGGAGGGAAAAATTCAATCGCTTGATCAGTCTCTTGATTTTTTATGGCTTTCTCAGCTAAAGGAGCCATTTTAACAAACCATTGAGTTGATAAACGTGGCTCAACAACTACGCCAGTACGTTCTGAATGTCCCACACTATGAACCATTTTTTCAATTTTTATTAATTGACCAATCTCTTTCAAATCAGCGACAATCGCTTTACGTGCTTCAAAACGGTCCATTCCAACATAACGACCAGCCAACTCATTCATTGTTCCATCTTCATTCATCACATTTACACGTGGCAAACGATGACGATTTCCGACTTCAAAGTCATTTGGATCATGAGCGGGAGTAATTTTAACTACACCAGTACCAAATTCCATATCCACATATTCATCAGCAACAATCGGAATTTCTTTATTAACTAAAGGCAAAATAACTTTTTTACCAATTAATTCTTGATACCGCTCATCTTTGGGATGAACAGCAATTGCTGTATCACCTAACATCGTTTCCGGACGAGTAGTAGCAATTTCAACCACTCCAGAGCCATCTGCAAGCTCATAGCTCATATGATAAAATGCACCTTCAATGTCTTTATGAATCACTTCAATATCTGATAATGCCGTTCGAGCTTGTGGATCCCAATTAATGATGTATTCGCCACGATAAATCAAGCCTTTTTTATAAAGTGTAACAAACACTTTGCGAACAGCTTCTGACAAACCATCATCTAACGTGAAACGCTCACGAGTATAATCTAACGATAATCCCAATTTCGCCCATTGTTCACGAATATGGCTCGCATATTCTTCTTTCCATTCCCATACTTGTTCAACAAATTTTTCCCGCCCTAAATCATAACGTGAAATTCCCTGTTGACGAAGTTTTTCTTCAACTTTTGCTTGTGTCGCAATTCCCGCATGATCCATTCCCGGTAACCAAAGGGTGTCAAAACCTTGCATACGTTTTTGACGAACCAGCATGTCTTGCAGCGTTGTATCCCAAGCATGTCCTAAATGAAGTTTTCCTGTAACATTTGGTGGTGGAATAACAATGGAATATGATTTTGCTTTTTTATTACCATTTGGCTTAAACAAATTTTGTTCTAACCATTTCTGATAACGACCAACTTCAACTTCTTGCGGATTATATTTTGTTGATAGATTTTTTTCTTCTGTCATACTGATATATCCTCCTTAAAATAAAAAAAGTCCTAAAATACTTTCGTATTTTAGGACGTATTAATTTACGCGGTACCACCTAATTTGTAGTAGTTTCCTACTACCTCTTTGTGTGAATTAACGGTCACAACTCGTTTATCTCTACTTTCCATGTTGCTTAAAGTTTCAAGATAAAAACTCCCAAGCTACCTTCACTAGTCATCCCTAAGAACATCCCACCTTCTCGTTCTCTCTCTAAAAGTCAATAACTAGTTACTCCTCTTGTTCAACGTTATGCTTCATTCTACAATGGTTCGCTATTAAAGTCAATAAAAGACAGCACGACTAACCGGCAATTTCCTTAGCCTCATTGTTATGTATCCTTGAACTTTTTTCTATTTATTTAAAGAGTAAAAAATATTTTTTACAGGCAACTATTTCTGTTAACGCTTTTTATTTAATAAATTTCTTTGTGTTAATTTTTTTACCGTCTCCTATAAAAAAGAAATTTAACCTAAGAATTAATTGATACGTAATTCATCCACCGAAAAAGTTTTAGAGGCAATCAATCGTTCACCAGTTCTTGCTTTACTGGTTGAATTACTTACTTCATAAACATTCATCTGCATTTCTAATCCTTTTTCAATTTCATAATTTGCACTTCCAAATTTTCTAAACGCCTTATTCTCTTTAATTGTCCATTTAGTTTGTTCTGCATAGTCAAAACCTTTATTTTCAAAAGGAGAACCACCAAAACTATTATGATATTCGATTGCTTCGTTCAGACTGCACCCAATTCTTACACCATTCTTTATTTTAAAAGGAACTACTGCATCCAAAAGAAAATCTAAACTTGCTGTACCTTGTGCTTTTCCATTAACCGCCGTCCATTCCACTCTAATAGTTTGACCAGGCTCAACTGTTACCTTTTTAGAAGGAATACTCCAAACTTCAGGAACAAAATTGTTTGCTGCTCCTTTGTCAGAATAGTCATAGATGGCGTTAACAGAAACTTTTTTGCCTTTTTCGAAAGGAACCTCCATTTTGGAAACCGTCGATGTTGAAATTCCCTCAGATTCTGTAGTTGTAGTAGTGACACGAGTGCTTGATGTGAAATTAAACTGTGGAGTTTCCCATTCTTGTGCTGTTCCTAAACTATTTGTAAACGTCACGTTTTTAACAAGAGACTTATTAGGGGCTAAAATCTCCATGTCATCATTTAAATGAACCACTGCTAAAGCCGACGTTGCCCATGGCGTGTAGTCTTTTAGTCCAAAATATTCATCAAGTGAGCTATTTCCTTTGATAAATTTGAGATAGCTAATTCGAAAAGAGAGATTTTCTATTTTTTCGTCTAAAAAATTTCCTATAACTGGGAAACTACGTAAACTGTAATTTTCTTGTAAGACTTTTCTCGTCTCACTAGAAAAAGCAGGAACTTCTTTTTCCGTATTTGCTTTTACACCAGTAGTAAAAAAGAGTGAACTTGCAATTATCGATAAACCTAGCCATTGTATTTTTTTCATTCTGCAACACCTTCCTTAAAAATTAATTATTATTTATCATCAAAAATTACAAATATACTAATATATTATTTAAAATAACTATTTATAAATTGGAATAATCAACAATATACTTAAAATTAACATATATAATTATAAAAAACAATAAAATAAAACGAAAAAATTATATATATAAAATTAAAAAATAACTAATTTAAAATATAGAAGGTTATTTAAATAACTAATCTCCTTTAAGAAAAAATTCCCTCAGTTTAGACGTTCTTCCGCAAAATATGTGAAATTTTTAGAATATTTTTCGTCAAAATAAATAAGCGTTTGCAATTCTGTCGTTAAATCAATATATTGAATAGTGACATGCTTTGGTACAATGACACGATCTGGTGCAAAATTTAAAATAGCAGACACACCCCCACGGACAATCTCATTAATCGCCACTTGAGAATATTTACTTGGTACAGTTGAAATCGCTACCGTAACACGTTCTTTTTTAGCAATTTCTGCAAAACAATCAATCGAATGAATTCTTTGACCATCAATTTCTTGACCAACAATTTTTGGATCATTGTCAAAAACACATACAATATTCAGATTTTCATTTCTTCTAAAATTATTATGCTTTAAAGCTCTTCCTAAATTGCCGTAGCCAACCAAAGCAATTCGCTTTTCTACTTCCGTATTTAAAAACTGATCAAATACCTCTATTAGATAAGGAACCTCATATCCATAACCACTACGACCCAATTCTCCTAAATAAGAGAAATCCCTGCGAATAGTCGCAGAAGGCACTTGAGTCATCTTGCTAAACTTATTCGATTGAATCCTTTTACACCCTGAGTCATTTAGCATTTTTAAATAACGCAAATAAAGCGGCAACCTTTTGGCAGTTGCTTTTGGTAAAGTTTCTTTCTTTCCTCTCATCCTCAACCCTCATTTGTTAATAAATTCACATATCCAGTTTATCATTGTTTTTCTAGAGGAGCAAGAATAGCAAGATCCAAAAAATTGCACCACAAAGAGTCTTTCTTCGTATAAGAACTTGCAATCCACCTCACCATCATTTACTTCTACCTTCTTCTTAAATAAAAAAAGCAATCCTAAAAATTAGATAGGATCGCTAATTTATAATGTATTTTTTATTCAAACAACAATTTTCTATAATCTCTTACAGTAAATCAGCAAACTCTTCCATTTGCCCGCTTTTTGCAACCGCATATACAGTTTCCATTTTTAATCCGGCAAGCGCACGATAAACCAGCTCAGCTATAGGCAAACGCTCTTCATATTGATGAACTTTATCCAAATGAGGACGTGTTTTAGGTTGCGGCGGTGCAAAAATCGTACAACAATCTTCAAACGGTTGAATAGATAACTCAAATGTTTCAATTTCTTCAGCTACTTCAATAATTTCTAATTTATCCATCGTTGCAACCGGTCGAACAATAGGCGTATTAGTCACTTCATTAATCGCTACCATACTCTGTAAAGTTTGAGATGCAACCTGTCCTAAAGATTCACCATTTATAATGACTAAACCATGTCGAATACGTCTAATTTCATCCGTTAACCGCAGCATCATTCGCCGAGTAATCGTCATCCAATAACCTTGTGGAACATTTCGTTTGATTTCTTCTTGAATCTCTGTAAAAGGAACTTCGATAAATTCAATTTTTCCAACATAAGGAACCAATTTCGCTGTTAAATCTTTTGCTTTTTGCAGTGCCTGTTCACTCGTATAAGGCGGACTAGCAAAATGAACCGCTTCAATTTCAACACCGCGTTTCATCGCAAAATAACCAGCAACCGGCGAATCAATTCCGCCAGATAACATTAACATTCCTTTTCCGCTCGTTCCAACTGGCAGTCCCCCCGCTCCTTGAATAGTCTCATAGGACAAATAAGCGGCATCACGGCGAATTTCCACACGCAAAGGAATATCCGGCTTTTTCATTTGTACTTTTATATCAGAAAATACATCAATCACTGCATTTCCCAAGGTTTGATTCAATTCATTACTCGTCAGTTCAAAATCATGATCGCTACGCTTAGCAATAATTTTAAACGTCTCTTTTCCAGTATAAACTTCTTTTATAATTTCTTGAACAGCTTCCTTTAATTTTGAAACATCTTTTTCCATTCGAATACTTGGTGAAAAATTTTGGATACCAAAGATTTTAGCCAGTTTAGGAACAACCAGTTTACTATCTGCTCCATTTAAGAGCAAATGCATCCGATCACGATCTGCATGAATTTTGATTTCTGGAAAATCAATCAACGCTTGGCGGACATTTCGCGCAAGTTGCATAATAAAGCTTTTACGGTTTTTCCCTTTCGTTGACAGTTCCCCATAGCGAACCATAATTTCACTATATTTCACAAAAACACTCCTTGACTATGAATTAATTATTGAAAATTTTTTATATAATTGTTTGAAAACAATCATAAACTGCTCGACTTCCGCCATTGAATTACTTTCATCTAAACTAATACGAACAGCGGAAACCGCCAAATCATTTGGAACATGCATCGCGTACAACGTACTATTTGCCATATGTTTACGAGAAGAACAAGCACTAGTTGTTGAAATAAAAATTTGCTTTTCTTCCAACGCATGAACTAGTACTTCCCCACGAACACCTTTTAACGAAAAACATAAAATATGAGGAGCATACCCTCTTCCTTCAGAAAAAACCGTAACTTTTTTGTAGGTTTTTAAAGCGTGAATCAAGGCATTTTTTAGATTTTCAGTATGGTCCGGTTTTTGGTTCTTTCTATCAAGTGCAAGGCGCAAAGCCTTAGCCATTGCTACAATTGCTGGTACGTTTTCAGTTGCGCTACGTTGATTTTTTTCTTGACCACCGCCATTTAAAAGTGGTGCCAAACGCCGACCTTTTTTCCAATAAATAAATCCTACTCCCCGTGGACCATGAAACTTATGCGCAGAAAACGTCGCAAAATCTACTCGCTCTGTCAACCAATCTGTCAAAGGAACTTTAGCAATTGCTTGCACCGCATCCACGTGGAAATGGATTTTAGGATAGGCTTTTAAATATTCACTGATTTCCAAAATCGGCTGGATAGACCCTACTTCATTATTTACTGCCATTATTGACACTAAAACAGTCTCTTTGCGTATCAATTTCTTCAATTCATCAATCATTACAAAGCCTTGATCATCAACTGGTGCAACACTCACTTCCATTCCCAAAGCTTCAAGTTGTTGTGCCGTTTCACTAACAGCCGGATGCTCGATTCCTGAGATAATCATATGTTTTCCATACTCGCGCTTTTCAAGCATCGTTCCTTTGATCACCCAATTATCGCCTTCCGTTCCGCTAGAAGTAAAATAAATTTCTTCTGGCGTAACTTTAATCAGATCAGCAATTTGTTTTCTTGCTTGTTGCAACAAACGATTTGCTTGATTTCCTAAATCATGCAAACTTGACGGATTCCCAATAATCCGCTGACTTGTCTTTACATAGGCATCTAAACTTTGTGGGAAGATTGGAGTCGTTGCACTATTATCAAAATATATCATAAGAAACCCTTCTTTTTTGAAATTCTTTTCTATTATAACGGTTGTCCCACCCGCTTTCAAGCGAAGGAAATTTTTTTCGTGAATTTCATGAAAACTAGCATTAAAAAACAAAAAGACAACAACTGGTTGAACAACCAGCGTTGTCTTACTTTTTGACTGTTCTTTTGTTAAACAAAATCGGGATTTTTAAAGTAAAAGTCCTCAATTCGTTTAAAAGTTCCGGGTTCAACACGCTCCAATGCGGTACCAATCTCATCTAAAGCTTCTTGATACTGATATTCTTTACTAAATAGATAATAACTTTTATCAATTGATTCTTTGATCTCTTCATGCGTATGTCGGTAACGATTAGCGTACTGTAACATTTGTTCAGTTAAAGCAGCAGCATCAACTAAATCATGTGTTTTCTTATCTAGTAACTCTAAATCTTCTTCACATAAAGTCACCAACCGATTAACATCCTCCATATTAACTCTGATTTTATTTAACACGGTACTTAGCTCCTCAATTCGTTCAGTCGCCACAAAGAAGAATTCTAAATAGGAATTAGGTAACCCCGGTAGGCGCTGTTGTTCAACAAAACGTTTTAAACTGCGCAATTTAAATTCAAACGTCTCAATTTTTTCTTGTGCTTCTTTTTCACCTTTTCTTAACTCACGTAAAGAGTCAGCAATTTCAACTTGCTGGTTTTCGATGTCTTCTAACACTTTAAACACTTGCTTGTAGAACGCACGTACTTCAGAGTATGGAATCATATGTTGATGAATTTGTGGTTTCACTTGTTCATTTTGACGTTCAATTTCTTCCACTTCTGTTTGAAAACCACGAACTCGACCAATTTCATTATGATTTAATGTATAACTTTGAGCCGTATGATCTAATTCAATCAATAATTGACGATTATTTTTCGTTGCATGCTGGATGTATTGTTCAATAGTCAATTGATTTTTTGTCACATAGTTTTGTGCTTCCATCTCATGCTCTAAAATATCATAAAGTGAATCAATCATTTTCGCAATTTCACGGTTTTCAAATTCTACCGTCTCAACTTCTGTTTTCTCAAGATTTGCTAATGAACTTTCAATACGATTATTTATTTTTTCCACGTCATCAACAAGATTATCTTCTGGAAAGACATATTGTTCCTGTATCAATTTTACATAAGTATCATTGATTTCTTCCAGTTGCTCTGGGAAAGTTGTATTCAAATCTTCAAATAATGACGGGATTTTTTTCATTAAAGTTTCGACTTCATACGTATGTTTTTCTGCTTTATCTAGAACTTCACGAGCTTCAACCGGATCGCCTGAAGTATTCAATGCAACAAATTGCGTAAACTCCTTTTCGATCATTTTGATTTGCTTTTGCAATTCAGGAAATGCAGGCCCATATGCTTGCTCTTCTTCTTTGAGCGTACCTTTTAATTCTTCGTAGACATCTAACGCTTGTTGAACCGCTAGTGAATTACGTTCTTCTGTTTCACGTAGTTCTTTTAATCCTTCACGAATTTCAGAAACTTCTTTTTCCATTTGATTCATGGTTTTTTCCGCTTCTACGACCGCTTTTTTTCCTTTTAAAAATCGAAAACTTTCATTAAGATTCTCAACTTCAAAAATTTGACTTTCCAATTCAGCAAACGAAGAAGTAGATATCTCGTTCCATTTTTGACTCCATTCACGAAAGGTATTTTGACTTTGCCCAACCAGATGCATTTTTTTTACATCATCGACTTCTTCAATCACAGGCAAATCGAATAATTTTTCCTTGCGCTTTTCTAAAGCATTCAATCGATCTTGGTTTTTTTTCTTCATTAAGTAGCTAACCAAAAAAACGACCAAAGCGACTATAATGATTGCTATGACGATTCCGATGATAACATTATTTCCCATTTAAGGTACCTCCGCTTTCGATATGCATCTATTTCTTATGCTCAGATAACCATTTAAGGTGTATAAAATGATAAATACGTCTTTCGTGCAAAAGACATCTACCTTAAATTATAACACACTATTTTTAAGCATTCACTAACTTCATCAAAAATCTTTTATTGCTAATAAGAAATGACACATAAAAAACTATTGCTATTTTTCACTTGCATTTAATGATATATTTGCCACTGTTTTTGCTTCTTTAATTTGTCGCTGTATTTCTTTTGCTATTTTTGGCTCCGGAGCATACTTTTGCTCCCAATTAGCAGGTTTCAACACCTTTTTCGTTATCGGATGGTAGTGAGGCTTACCATCTGGAAATAACTTACTCATGTTAGCCTGATGAACAATATCAAATATCTGTGTAGGATCAACTCCCAATAATGAAAAAGAACCATAAGTAAAGTATAAGATATCCGTTAAAGCATCCACTTGTTCAACTAATGGCGCCTCTCCCCATTGTTTTTTTGTCAACATTTTATGTTCAGCCTTATCTAATGCTTCATGTAACGTCTTGACCCCTTCATGCAATAGTTCTCGATTTCCTTGACAAGCAGCTGCCACCAGTTCTATCAGTTCTTCGAGTTTAAACGCAGCTCGATCAATAGCCTCTTGTTTTGTAAAAGCAGTTGGCTCGTTGGGCAATCTTGGATCAAATAATTGGTGAAATTCAGTTACTTTTTGAAAAGATGTTTTTTCAGTCATATGTTTCCTCTACTTTCCTATCATTTTCTTCTACTCTTTCCTCAAAAGGATTCAATAAATCAACCCAAAATGTTTTAATCCTTCATAAATCCCATTTTTTTCATTGGTACTAGTAACAAAATCAGCTGCCAGCTTTACTTTACTTTGAGCATTTCCCATCGCCACTCCGATCCCCACCCCTTTTAGCATCTCAATATCATTATAATGGTCTCCAAATGCCATAATTTCAGACATTTCAAGCCCCATCTTTTGAGCAAAATCTGTAATTCCTAAAAGCTTCGATCCGCCTTTTGGAATGATATCTACGGTATACGCATTGGAACGCTGAAAGGAACACTCTGGAAAAATTTTCTCTAATTTCTCTTGCTCTGACTCTTGGCTCAATAAAATGCATTGATAAATCGGTTCATTAAGAATAGCTAACGCTTCGTATCGCTTCTTCTGACGATGGGGGCTAAAAATCTGCAACCCCTTTTTCAATAACCTTACTGGAAATTTTTTTGGAAAAAAACTGACCAATCGTTTGATAAAAATCGATTGCCCTAGCATCATTGTCGTGGAACCTGCCAATTGATCTTTTCCACCAAAAACGATTTGTCGATGATTTTCATCAGCAAATTTTACGATTTTTGTCAAAACAATTGGATCAAACGGCCGATCTACAATTGTACGTTCAGCCACCCTCACTAATTGACCATTATAAACAACATGCATATCTAACTCCAATTCATCAGTCACTTCTTTGATTCTCACTGGGCTGCGTCCAGTTGCTACGCCACATAATATGCCATTTTTTCTAGCACAACTAATCGCATACTTGGTTGAATCAAGTGCTTTTGATTGATTATTTACTAAAGTTCCATCAATATCAAAAAAAATCGCTTTGATCATCCAATGCTCCATTCTAGAATAACTCCATTTGTTGGGGATTTAATCCTTTTGGCGTTATTCCCATTATTTTTTGCAGAGCTATCGCATTCTCCGCAGCATCTCCACCAGAATTATTATTAAAAATAATCCCTATTTCTTTTGTTTTTGCTTCGACAGATTTGATAGCAGCAGCTAATGTAGTGAGTTCATTTTCAGAGTAACGGTAAAGCGTCCTTTTTTTACGCCAATCCTTATCATTTGCTTGCCATCCCTGAACATTTCTTCCATGAAATCTGAAAAGAGTAAACTGTGAATTGGTGATAAACGGATCAAACGGAATCGTTGCATTCAATAATTGTGGTTCATCAATAATTGCTAATGAGAAGGTCGCTTGCATCATAAATTTTCTTGTGCCTTCAATAAAATCCGTATTGTACCATGAAGAATCACGTAACTCGATAGCTACGGGATAACCCACAAACCATTTTCGAAGCTTTCGCAAGTATTGAACACTTGCTTTTGTACATTTAAACGAAGAAGGAAACTGCACCAAAAAACAAAAAAGTTTTTCTGCATCATTCATCGGTTTCATTACTTCTAAAAATTTTTTGATCATTTCTTCTTCTGTTTGATAATAAGTGTGCCAGTCCCCCTGTCCACTGATTCCTTGATACGCTTTTACAACAAAGCGAAAATTTTCTGGCACCTCTTGAACCCATTTTTCAACTGAAGTTTTACGTGGAATCCCATAGTAAGCAGTATCTAATTCAACTAGAGACAAGTATCTAGCATATTCATAAAGGGTATTATTCTTTTTTCCTATCAGTTTATCATGTTCCTTAAAAGATGTTAATCCGATCCTGATCATTTTAAGCCACCACCTTGCTTTTCAAACTAAATCCTATTTCCTTAAACTCTTGCTCTTCAGATAGCAAAACTCTTTCATATAGTATACAATAAGCTTTAAAGTCTATGCAAAATTATTCATAAAGGAGTCTGTGAAAAATGAAAAAAATTCTTATTTTGCACACTGGTGGAACCATTGCTATGAAAGAAAACTTTCTAACTGGTGATGTTAGTCCAGATGTAACTAATCCTTTATTAGATGCTGAAATTACTGTTCCAGAAAATGTTGATTTAGTAATAGAAGATATTTTTAATCTCCCTTCTCCACATATTCTACCTAAACATATGTTAACCTTAAAAAATCGCATTTTAGAAGCTTCTGATTCAGGGGTAGCTGGAATTGTCATCACGCACGGAACAGATACATTAGAAGAAACAGCTTTTTTCTTAGACACGACCATTGGGAACAAATTACCAATTGTTTTAACGGGCGCCATGCGTTCAAGTAATGAACTTGGTAGTGATGGCCTCTATAATTTTGAGAGTGCCATTCGAGTTGCTAGCTGTGAAGAAGCCATCGACAAAGGTGTATTAGTGGTGATGAATGATGAAATTCATTCTGCTCGCTATGTTACCAAAACTCATACCACCAATGTTGCCACTTTTCGCACGCCGACACTAGGTCCTATCGGCTTAGTCACCAAACATCGTATTTTATTTATGCAAGAGTTGCTAGCATCCAAACATCTAGATATCACTTCTGTTAACGGAACCATTCCAATTGTTAAGGCTTATGCTGGTATGCAAGGCGACTTATTAGAAGCCATTGCTCAGGCAAAAGTTGATGGCTTAGTTATTGAAGCACTAGGCGCAGGTAACCTACCACCTCAAGCCGTAGCAGCTTTAAAAAAACTATTAGCACAAAAGATTCCAATTGTATTAGTTTCTCGTTGTTTTAATGGCATAGCAGAACCTGTTTATGATTATGAAGGTGGAGGAAAAATATTAGCCGATATGGGAATTATTTTTTGCAATAGTATCAATAGCCAAAAAGCCCGAATCAAACTATTGATTGCGTTAAACCATGGATTATGCGACCAAGAACTGATTTCTTTTATGACTCAATAAGTTAAGACTCTGAAGCATCCCAATATAAGCCGCTTCAGAGTCTTCGTTTTATTTATTTTTCCATATGATGTTTGCTTCACAATAAACTTGATCTTGCATTCTTATTTCATGTCTCGTTTTCATGCAATCAATCATAGCAACTTGTTCGTAGTGGCTTTCAATTTCATTACCATATTCTACTTCCTTATCAAATCGAATCAATACTTTCTCTGGAACATATTTTGTCAAAAAATCATAGCCCAATACATCAATGATCCAATTAAAATACATCGCATTATTTACATGCTGATTGCTATCAATATCATAAAAACGTACACGATAAGGTAGCATCGTTCCTGATTCTATTTTCTCAATTTTTTCTTGTCGCTTTATTTTCTTGATTTTTTTACTTTCAAATGGGGCAATAATTTCTTCATTCACGCTACTCATTTTTCGGTTTACAAAATCCATTAATACAAACACCGATTCTATTTTTACTAGTTCTTTGCCTTGTTCATTATGAATCCAAAAATTCCGATAGCAAAAGAATTTATTATATTCCATTGCTTGTGTGGTGATCAAAATAGTTTCCCCAACTTTTGGTAATCGAGTCACCGTCATTGAATAATTGGTAATCACCCAAGTAAGTCCAAACCTATTAACAAACTCACTTCCTCGCCCAAGTGCATCACTTTGATCTTCTGATATTTTTATCATCACACCCAACATAGACGGAAACGTCATTGTTTGATTAATATCGCATTCGTAATATGAAACTTCATGTTTTTTTGTATATTTCTTTGCCAAAAAAACACCCTCCTCTTATCTTTTAACTAGCAGTTGTTCTACTTGTACACCGTAACTTTCACCAAACATATTAAGACGAGCCAAAAAATAATATAATTGATACACGGGTAGCCGCTTTCCCCAAATTTTTTCTAAAGGATAGATGATTTGATAACTTTCTAAAAACTCTGGGGAAACCATCAAAAAAGCTGACTTATTGCTGTATCTTGCTCACGCTCTTCATAAGATACAGCTAGTCCAACAAAAATCGCTTTGCCTTACTGATCAGAGGAAACATTACCACTTCACAAGTCTCCGTGCAAGAGATAAAATATTAACTTTTTATCAACAAATTTTTCTAATATACATTGTTTAAACGCAATAAATTTCTCTTGGCATGTTTGGTTTCAATAGTTGTTTTTTTGCCCATGTAATTGGCTCTTCAAACAATTCTTAAAGAAAAATCCCCACCAATTCTTTTCAAAATGGTTCACTTGTGGTAATACACCTAAATAATAATTATTCTTTCGATAGTCAAACTTCGACGCAGTTACTTTGTTATAGTCTTGCTAAAGAATTAGCCAATTCTTTGGTCTGTTCTTGTCTGGATTCAATCCATTCCACCAATAAATAAGCTTCTCCAGACACTAACTCCTTTAATTCATTTATTTCTGCCTCAAAAAATTTTTTGTCCATATTAAGAAATAAGTTTGTCCCAGCTTTTGAATCCGATACATTTGATTAACATCCCACCAATAATAGGAATCACTTTTCCCTCCAAATGGATCTTGGCTAACGCAGATTGAATGTTCATCTTTATTCCTCCTTACACACGCTGTCGACCTATCATTGATTAGCTATAATTATAACATAGACAATTAAAAAATTAGGAAATGAGCTTATTGATACTCCTAATTTATGCGCAAAAAAAAGAGCCATGAAATATTTTTAAGTTAGTAAACAAGCCAACTTATAAGTTCTTCAAGCTCTTTTATTTTTTAGCAAGATATTGCTCTTGGTTCTTTTTTTGTTGATTATTCACATCTTTTTTAAGCTAATGCCCCCATTGGATCCCATGGCGCTAAAACAATTGGTTCTTCATTAAACGCCTGTAATTGTTCTGGCGTTAATAACTCTTTGCGAACAACAATTTGATACGTATATTCATTCATCCACTCATCACTCATTACAAAAAAGCCTTTATTCCCCACTTTTTCTCCCCAACTATTTTCAACTTTCCATTTTGTTGATTTTCCATCAATTAGATCCACACCTGTAAGCACCATTGCATGAGTCATTAGACTTTCCCCATAATCTAGTCGTTGAGCTTTTGTCATAGTAAAATCTTTGTCAAATAAGTCATTTATATTATAAACATCCAATGCCATAATTCCACTATCTCTTGTTGAAGATTGTCCTACATCACAACCAAACCAAACAGATTCTCCTTGTTCCAACTGAGCAATAGCTAATTTTTTAAATGCTTCCATTTCTACATTTAAATAGCGTACTTCTTTGCCGCCAACAACATTTCCTAACATTTCAACCGTATAAGAACGATTAAACGGTTTATCCTTTGTTGGTGCATTGATAATACTAACATAGTCATCTAAATTTACGCCAATGTACTTATCATAAAATGACTGAGGTGTTAAATTCTGATCAATATGATAAGCACTTTCTTCATCCCGATATTCAAAGTCAAATTTTTTAGGAGGCGTCCCCAATGAGATTGCCAAAAAGTTATAAACACCATCTAACATTTCTTCTTTCTTACTTTGAATTACTTCTGGTGTCTCATTAGCAGAAACCATTCTACGTAAAATAACCGCATCTTTACGTAACAATTTATTTAAGTAATTATTTAAATCACGGGAATTTGAACTATTGGTACTTTCAGGCATCACAGATTTAGGAACGACTCCATATTTTTGGAACAAAGAAACAATCATGTCCCATTGGCCGCCATCTTGTTGAGGTGTTGCAAGTAAAAATGCTACTTTACGACTATCTAGAGCATCCTTTCCAGTTGCGATGACATTTTCATAAAAATAATTCGCTTTTTCATATTTATCCCAGAAAAAAGTATAATTTTGAGATAGTTCAAATTCTTTCAATTGAAATTGATGCAACAACTTATGACGAAATGTATTCAATGCTGCAAACATCCAGCAACGCCCTGATTGTTTTTGATTAGCCACTTTTCCAGTAGAAAGATCAAGCGAAAACACGGGAACATTGGAAATATGAGCAGCCATGTTTTCTGCCGAAGCGTTAATACCATTCTTCACTACCGCTCTTTGTAAAGCTTGTTGTTTATTGTTTGCTTGAAACCGTTTTTCAAATTTTTTTGTCATTTCAGGAGTTATAGCTTTCATCCAACCATCCTTTCAAAAACCAAATTATACTGTATATTGTACTCTTAAAAAATTGAAAATACAATCTGTCCCATGTTGGATTCATTCTAACAAGCATATACAAACTTCTTTAAGAATCAAGCGACATAGCAGGTGTTTTTTTCGCTTACTTTGCGAGCACAACTAGGTCTAAAGACATAATAAAAACAGAATACTAAAAATTAGTACTCTGTCTACACTTTCGGAGATTTAAACAACTACATCTCCTTTTCTTTAACTTAAAAAACTACTCCGGCAGTAGGACTCGAACC
>NZ_JXLB01000050.1 GCF_001886195.1 Enterococcus ratti
GCAAAAATTCAAAAAGCACAACAAGCACTTGAAGCAGGAAATAAAGAGAAATTTACACTTAATCCTTATACGCTAGGGGATGAATATGCGACAGGGACAATTACTGGGAATATCAAAAAATTCCAATTAATTGTGGGTGACAAAACATATGAACCTGGCTTTAAATTAGTGAATGGCAAACTTGAAGTATATATTGGAAATCGTGTGCCTGCAGGAACAAAAGAATTTACGTTAAAAGCCTTTAATCCAGCCGGTCAACAAGTAGCTTCCCAAGTGGTACAAGTTCAAGACGTTTCATTAACTGTCGATAAATTTAGCCTTGGTGATGAATATATGACTGGTTCTTATACAGGAAGTACGACGAAGAAATTCCGTTTAACGGTGGACGACAAAGTGTATAATCCTGGCTTTAAATTAACAAAGGGTAAATTTGAAGTGTATGTCGGTAGCAAAGTTACAGGGGATTCAAAAGTAGTAAAACTAGAAGCTTTAGATGAACGAGGAAAAACGCTTGCGCAACAAAACGTAACAGTAGAAAAACCACAATTAAATATGGATGAATATATTCGTGGTAATGAATACATGACAGGAACTATTGAAGGAAAAGGAATTAAAAAATTCAAATTAGTGATTAACGGTAACGTAAATATGCCGGGATTCAAATTAAATGGAAACAAATTTGAAATTTACATTGGCAATAAAGTTCCAGCAAACGTAAATACTGTCAAAGTGGTGGGCTTAGATGCATACGGCAAAGAAATTGTTTCACAAGATGTCACAGTTCAAGCACCATCTTTAGCTCTTGATGAATATGTTCGTGGCAATGAATACATGAAAGGAACATTTAAAGGTGGGATTAAGAAGTTCAAATTAACTGTAGATGGTACAGTGTATAGTCCCGGTTTTAAAGTGACGGATGGTAATAGATTTGAAGTATATATCGGCAATCGGATTACTGCTAATTCCAAATCAGTAACATTAGAAGCCTTGGATCGCTCAGGCAATGTTTTAGTGACTCAACCGGTTTCAGTGGCACAACCTGAGTTAATTCCAAATGAATATACTCGAAATGCCGAATATTTAACGGGTTCTTACAAAGGCGATATTCGTTCATTTAAATTAACAGTTGCAGGAAAAGAGTATAAACCTGGCTTTAAGTTAAAAGAAGGAAACCAATTTGAAGTTTATATTGGGAATAAAATTCCAGCAGCTACGGATAAATTTACAATCGAAAGTTTAAGTTTTGACGGTAAACAATTAGTTTCTGTTGAAGTCCCAGTAAAATAAGTATAAAAATTAGCATGCTTGAAGCAGTCAAAAAGGATTGCTTCAAGCATTTTTTTATAAATGGAATGTTTATTTCGGAAAAAATATAAACACATTCGCTTATTTTCTTATTTTCTTATTTCATTAGGAAAAAATTAAATAAATATCAATAGACGTTGTTATTTATTCAAAATTAAATTTTTGTAACCGATAACAAAGGTAATATATCTTTTTGTCGTAAATGAAAGGAATAAAAAATAGCCTTATAATAGATTTTTCAACGATAAAAAGAAATAATCAGATTGGTTAAATTAATGGAAAAAGAAATGAAGAATGAAATAGAAAAAAAAAGATTGTTCCCTGTTTTGATAGCATAAGCAATAGAAAGAACCAGCTTCTTTGCTATCTTCTTTCTTATTTTTAAAGTATTTATTTCACAAATAATTAAAGATAGGAGAATCTAGTAATGTCAAAGAAAAAAAATCTCACAAAAGCGAAAAAAATTCGCAAACAATTACTGGCTGCATCAGCGGCAGGGCTAGTACTTGTTTCAAGCACTGTTAGTGCAGGCACTTCATTGGTTTATGCAGCAGAAAAAAAT
>NZ_JXLB01000051.1 GCF_001886195.1 Enterococcus ratti
TAGACCTTTGAAAACTGAACAAAGCAAAGACAAACCAAATGTGTAGGGCGTCTTGAAAAATTCAAGACAACAAACATTTTTAACAAGCAAAACGCAAGCAAACAAATTGAGCTTAACAATCGTTAGATTGTTCGAACTTTTTATGAGAGTTTGATCCTGGCTCAGGACGAACGCTGGCGGCGTGCCTAATACATGCAAGTCGAACGCTTCTTTTTCCACCGGAGCTTGCTCCACCGGAAAAAGAAGAGTGGCGAACGGGTGAGTAACACGTGGGTAACCTACCCATCAGAAGGGGATAACACTTGGAAACAGGTGCTAATACCGTATAACAATCAAAACCGCATGGTTTTGATTTGAAAGACGCTTTCGGGTGTCACTGATGGATGGACCTGCGGTGCATTAGCTAGTTGGTGAGGTAACGGCTCACCAAGGCGACGATGCATAGCCGACCTGAGAGGGTGATCGGCCACATTGGGACTGAGACACGGCCCAAACTCCTACGGGAGGCAGCAGTAGGGAATCTTCGGCAATGGACGAAAGTCTGACCGAGCAACGCCGCGTGAGTGAAGAAGGTTTTCGGATCGTAAAACTCTGTTGTTAGAGAAGAACAAGGATGAGAGTAACTGTTCATCCCTTGACGGTATCTAACCAGAAAGCCACGGCTAACTACGTGCCAGCAGCCGCGGTAATACGTAGGTGGCAAGCGTTGTCCGGATTTATTGGGCGTAAAGCGAGCGCAGGCGGTTTCTTAAGTCTGATGTGAAAGCCCCCGGCTCAACCGGGGAGGGTCATTGGAAACTGGGAGACTTGAGTGCAGAAGAGGAGAGTGGAATTCCATGTGTAGCGGTGAAATGCGTAGATATATGGAGGAACACCAGTGGCGAAGGCGGCTCTCTGGTCTGTAACTGACGCTGAGGCTCGAAAGCGTGGGGAGCAAACAGGATTAGATACCCTGGTAGTCCACGCCGTAAACGATGAGTGCTAAGTGTTGGAGGGTTTCCGCCCTTCAGTGCTGCAGCTAACGCATTAAGCACTCCGCCTGGGGAGTACGACCGCAAGGTTGAAACTCAAAGGAATTGACGGGGGCCCGCACAAGCGGTGGAGCATGTGGTTTAATTCGAAGCAACGCGAAGAACCTTACCAGGTCTTGACATCCTTTGATCGCTCTAGAGATAGAGTTTCCCCTTCGGGGGCAAAGTGACAGGTGGTGCATGGTTGTCGTCAGCTCGTGTCGTGAGATGTTGGGTTAAGTCCCGCAACGAGCGCAACCCTTATTGTTAGTTGCCAGCATTTAGTTGGGCACTCTAGCAAGACTGCCGGTGACAAACCGGAGGAAGGTGGGGATGACGTCAAATCATCATGCCCCTTATGACCTGGGCTACACACGTGCTACAATGGGAAGTACAACGAGTAGCGAAGTCGCAAGGCTAAGCGAATCTCTTAAAGCTTCTCTCAGTTCGGATTGCAGGCTGCAACTCGCCTGCATGAAGCCGGAATCGCTAGTAATCGCGGATCAGCACGCCGCGGTGAATACGTTCCCGGGCCTTGTACACACCGCCCGTCACACCACGAGAGTTTGTAACACCCGAAGTCGGTGAGGTAACCGTTTGGAGCCAGCCGCCTAAGGTGGGATAGATGATTGGGGTGAAGTCGTAACAAGGTAGCCGTATCGGAAGGTGCGGCTGGATCACCTCCTTTCTAAGGAATTATACGGAAACTACACGATTTGTCTTTTACTTTGTTCAGTTTTGAGAGGTCTACTCTCAA
>NZ_JXLB01000052.1 GCF_001886195.1 Enterococcus ratti
ATTTATGCCATTTATCTAGAAAAATGATCTACATAATCGCTATGATTTGTTTGTTGCACTTAAGTTAGAAGCTTAGTCGATTATACAAACACATGCCTTTTTTTGTGAAGATTGAACCATTCAAAATATAAAAAAAAGCCAGACTAATCATCTGACTTTCATCTTCCATATAAACAATTTTTAGTTAAACGACTCAATATAATTTTAATACTTATTATACAGTTCAAATTGTCTCCTCAAAAAAATCAAATATATTGAGTTTACTAAACGGATCATTAAATTCAAGTTTCCATTGTTCTACTGGATTATTTTCAAAAATTTTCTCGTATTGATCAATAGATTCTATAAATGTTTTCTTCAAATATTTAAATAATTCATCCATAGCATAGAAAGTAACTTCATTCACAGTAATACTTTCTTCATAAAATTTTTTTCTATTAAGGTTTCTAAATAGAAGATATGCACTAAAACATTTTTCAGTAACTTCCATGTATAATTTTTTTTTATGGTCTTCTAATTCTATATATGGAACATCCATTGGATCAGTATATACAGATAGTGGACTAGAAATTTTTACTAGTTTGGCCATTTGATTTGTCAGCCATTGTCTTTTTATTAAATCTATGAATCCAGTCCAGTCCTTAAGTAAAATATTGGAACAATACGCTGCTTCATAAGCTCCAGATTGGAATCCATTTTTAGAAATAATTATACCTAACATACTGCCAGAATCATGCGTAACGGTTCTAAATGCATGTATTTTTTCTTTTGGTATAGGACTATTCCAATACTTACATTCACAAATAAAACTCTTTATTAACTCTTTATTTGACTCTGCGTATACATCAACTTCAACATGTCCACGTACTGTCTTTATAGTTTTAGGGGTTTCAGCAATATAGCCAGCTTCATTGAGATATCTGCATACTTCATCCTGTAAGTTCCTCCAGTTTTTAGGTTCAGTAGTTGTTATTTTCATTTATATCCTCCAACAAATATATAGTTTATTTCTTTAAATTATATTTTTCTAAATCATTCAAATCTGTATCATAGAAAAAATCTAGATTATTTGGGTTACTACTATAGTTAATATTTTTTAAGTCTCTAAATATATTTGAACCATACAATTTTTCTTTAATATTTTCTCCTAAATCAGTGTATTCAATATAATAGAATAGTAGGATTTCTTCTATAATTGACATATCTGCACACAAATGTTCTATATAAACATTGAATTTTTTTGAATCTTCAACATTAGTATTTATAAACTGTACAATACTTGAAAAGATTTTATAATATTGACCTATCGTAGAGAAATTTCTATTAAAGGAATCGTTGATAGAAACTTTTATGTCTTCCGTATCGAGTAAATTTATATCATTACCTTTTACTTTTAATAAATATGAGAAAAATTCATTATATTTATAATTTATTTCTTCTACATAAGCTTCATCATTGAAACTAGATAAATAACCCAGACGTTCAAAAATATAATCGAAATTATCTGAAGTTAATTCTTTATCCTCTATAAGTTTTTTCGCTTCTTTTATTTTCTCGACACCCGCAACAATACGCTTAAAATCGTCAAACGTGTCAACATATTTTTGATCCCAATCAGAAGTATTATAATTAGGTTTTCGTTCATATTCTAAAAAAACTTTCTTGATCTCAGGATCATCTATATCTGTCATCATTGTATCTTTTATCTTACCTAATTCACAAATTAGTATGCATGTATCCTAATAAAGTGGACAC
>NZ_JXLB01000053.1 GCF_001886195.1 Enterococcus ratti
GCTATTCCTCCGTTTACTGTTCTTTATCTGCTACAAAAGCAATAATTTCAAGACCTACAATGTAGTCACCTAACTCTTCCCATACATCTTCCACTAACAATTCGTCCCCTTCGTCATTTGTCAGGGTCATTTTGAACCACTTATTACCTTCATCATCTTCAGGAAGTACTCCAAATCCGATTGGGTTATCAGTCAATGGTTGATAATACAAATCTTCTTCGTCTAACGCTAAGACACTTAATCCTTTGCAATTACCACCTCTTCTAAATGTCACAAACCCTTTGTAATCCCAACGTTGAAAAGAAACTTTAATCGTATGTGTGCCCATTCGAATAGTTGGATCATAATTTTTCATTTGTTGTATCCTCCTCATAATCAGTTAGTACTACAAAGCTATCCTTATTTTTGTTCAAAAATTCTAATAAATCTTGTATAGAAAAGATCTCTTCATCGGCTTGTCCATAGTAGATACCTTCGATAATTGCGGCTATATCTGAAAAACTAATTTTTGGTTGATCTTTTCTGTGATTGAAAGTCTTACCAGATTCCCAATCTCCTGTTTTTCTAGCATAGTCATATTGTTCTGCCGTTAAATACGTTTCCTCATTACTTTCCAGTGGCTTTTTCTTGCTATCATAGCCATCTAGCCAAGCACGCATGAACTTTTCTGGATTCTCTATTAACCAGTCAACTGCTTTATCATGTTTATCATGCTGAGTATCTTCATTTTGACAGTAATACCAATCGTGAAATGTTAATATCAGAGCTAACAAATCGACATCTGACGAATTACGATAATAATCTAGTAACTCTGCTACATTTTCAGGTACATCAACTGACTTTTTCGGTTCGTCCAGTTCTACCGCATTCAATACCGACAAAATTGCTTCTTTTTCTGCAATCTCTCGTTTGAAATTCTTCGGAGCTAATCTCATGACACTCAAGTCATTTTCAAACTTTTCAATCCATGCAGTTCTGCTCATTTTCACAAATTTTTGAATCATTGTTCCACCACCTCTTCTATGCCATAATCAAATATTGACGCGACATACCTTCTTCCAATTGGTAATAGATCTTCACTCGTTCAAACCGTTTCAAAAGACCAAAAAAACAACGTTTTTCTTTAGGTGAAAAATTCGCAACATATTGACTTACTGGAAGCTTTCGATCCTTCCTCTTCTTGATCTCAGCTAAAATATCTTTTTCGAAACGTCGAATCATTTTTTGCTCTTCTTGTAAATTGAAATTCCGACTAAACCCATCGACTAGAGAGTGATAATTATAACTTGTTCTCATATTGTCACTTCCTTCTTTCCAGGAAGAACAAGAAGTACTAATGGCTCAACTATTTTTTTCGCTAGAACCCATTCATTGGCTTCTTTTTTGCTTGAACAAGAATAATACACACGTCCGGTATGTTTCCCCATAATCTTTACCATAGGCATTCACTCCTATTAATTAATTGTCTCAAAATGCTTTACGCACAACATATTCGTTATCAATTATTCGTTCAAAAGAATCACAAGGATAAATTCTCTTCTTACTTTTCTTTTGATCTTCGCTTATGATCCATTGGAATTTTTGATTGGTTTCCTCAGTGACCGCAATCTTGATCCTTTTTTTCTTTGTTCCCATATTCAGGTGTCCCCTTCTTTATTAATAGGTGTCCCCTCTACTTTTCTAAATCTAAGCAGTTCTCAATTTTAATATTCG
>NZ_JXLB01000054.1 GCF_001886195.1 Enterococcus ratti
ATTTCCATTACAAATTGTTTATTCGCTAGGTTTTTAAACCTTGCTATGGTAAGATAATGAAGTGTATTATTTTGTAATTAGGAGTGTATATATGAATAAAAATGGGGAATGGAGTGCGACACGACGAATCTTCATCATCTTGCTGGATGTGCTGGTTTATAATGTGGCAATTTATAGCAGTTTCTTACTCAAGTTTTATGGGGAAATCCCCATGCGCAATTGGGAAACTTTTCAATATTCCGCAATCTTTATTTCTGTTTTATTTATTGCCTTAAATATCTTGTTAGGCGTGTATGTTTTTTATAACCGAATGATCAGTGATATCGTATTTGTGACCGTGATCGGGCAAGTACTGATGACATTAGGAATTATGGTTGTCACGTTCGTTGGACGCTGGTTTGCTTTTCCAAGAGCCGTTATTTTATTTTCCTTTGTTATTGGCACCATTTTGTTGAGTATTTACCGAATCTTGGTTTATAAATTGTACTTAAAGGTAAGTCATGACAAGAAAGTAGTAATTGTAGGACTAGAAAAAGACGTGGCACCAGCGATACAAAATTTCAGTTCTAAAAAGAACAATAAACACAAAATAGAAGCCGTAGTCATTGGAAATTATTATGAGCATGTGAAAGAGATGATAGATGAGATAGATATCGTATATCTCGCCTCACACATCGAAGAAACAGAAAAAATGAAGATTTATCAAATAGTGACGAAGAAAGAAAAGAAGTTATTTTTAAACACAACATTTGAAAATTTAACCATGATTAATCCAAATATCATGAATTTTGAAGATGAAAGTATCATTGAAGCTTCAGGCTATAGAATTCCACCAGAATATGAGTTATTTAAACGGTTGTTTGATATTGTTATTGCGATAATTTTATTAATTGTTGCTTCACCGTTTATGTTGTTGACGGCTATTTTAGTTAAAGCGACATCACCGGGACCGGTGATTTACAAACAAATCCGGATCACGAAAAATCAGAAAGAATTTTCTATATATAAATTCCGTTCAATGACGGCAACGGCAGAAGCAAAATCGGGGCCTGTATTGGCAAAAAGCAATGATGCTCGCGTGACGCCGGTGGGAAAATTTATACGAGCGGTACGTTTTGATGAATTGCCTCAAATTTTCAATGTGTTAAAAGGGGATATGTCGATTGTAGGTCCGCGTCCGGAGCGTCCTTTTTTTGTGGATCAATTCAATGCCGAAAATCCCTATTACTATTTGAGACATAACGTTCGAGCAGGAATTACTGGTTATGCGCAAGTATATGGGAAATACGTTTCTGATTATAATAGTAAATTGCGTTTTGATTTATTGTATATCAAGAAGTATTCATTACTGTTGGATTTGAAGATATTGTTGCAAACGATCAAGATTTTATTTGATAAAATGTCTTCACAAGGAGTAGAAGAAGAAACGATGAATTCTTTGGCAGACATTGCTTTTCCAAAAGATAAGATTTTCAGTTGATTT
>NZ_JXLB01000055.1 GCF_001886195.1 Enterococcus ratti
ATCTTCCACTAACAATTCGTCCCCTTCATCATTTTTCAGGGTCATTTTAAACCATTCATTACCTTCATCATCTTCAGGAAGTAATCCAAATCCGATTGGGTTATCAGTCAATGGTTGATAATACAAATCTTCTTCGTCTAACGATAAGACACTTAATCCTTTGCAATTACCACCTTTTCTAAACATCACAAACCCTTTGTAATCCCAACGTTGAAAAGAAACTTTAATGGTGTGTTTTCCCCATCGGCTATTCGGATCATAATTTTTCATTTGTTGTATCCTCCTCATAATCAGTTAGTACTACAAAGCTATCCTTATTTCGGTTCAAAAATTCTAATAAATCTTGTATAGAAAATATCTCTTCATCAGCTTCACCGTAACAGATACCTTCGATAATTGTTGCTATATCTGAAAAACTAATTTTTACTGGACATTTGTCGTCTACCGCATTCAATATCGACAAAATTGCTTCTTTTTCTAAAATCTCTTGTTTGAATTTATTTGGAGCTAATCGCATAACACTCAAGTCATTTTCAAGCTTTTCAACCCAAGCACTTCTGCTCATTTTTGCGAATGTTTGCATCATTCTTTTTCCACCTCTGTTATCTCCCATAATGGTCGTATTTTATAGAATTGCTTTATTTCACAGCTCATGGAACAAGTTCCTATGCCATAATCAAATATTGACGCGACATACCTTCTTCCAATTGGTAATAGACTTTCACTCGTTCAAATCGCTTCAAAAGACCGAAAAAACAACGTTTTTCTTTAGGTGAAAAATTCGCAATATATTGACTTACTGGAAGCTTTCGATCCTTCCTCTTCTTGATCTCAGATAAAATATCTTTTTCGAAATGACGAATCATTTTTTGCTCTTCTTGTAAATTGAAATTCCGACTAAACCCATCGACTAGAGGGTGATAATTATAACTTGTTTTCATACAATCTCTTCTTTTCTAGGAAGAACAAGAAGTACTAATGGCTCAAAGATTTTTTTTGCAAGAATCCATTCATTGGCTTCTTTTTTGCTTGAACAGGAATAATACACACGTCCAGTATATTTCCCCATAACCTTTACCATAGGCAGTCACTCCTTCTCTTAATTAATTGTCTCGAAATGCTTGACGTATAACATATTCGTTATCGATTATTCGCTCTAAAGAGTCACAAGGATAAATTCTCTTGTTGTTTTTCTTCTGGTCCTCTTTGACGATTCACTGAAGTTTTTGAATCGTTTCTTCACTGAGCGCAATCTTGATCCTTTTTTTTCTTTGTTCCCATATTCAGGTGTCCCCTCTATTTTTCTAAACCTAAGCAGTTCTCAATTTTAATATTCG
>NZ_JXLB01000056.1 GCF_001886195.1 Enterococcus ratti
ATCATTTAAGTCACTTTGTAAGTTTTGCACTTGGGTACCTGCTTTTTGAGTGCCTTTGCGCAAAGCGGTTTTCGTTTGGTTAGTTACTACTGATGGATTCACTGATTTGTCTGAAGCTACTTGCGAAGATGAAGAAGCTGTTTCCAAATTTTTAGTGTTTTTTTCAGTTGTTGTAGGTTGCTGTTTTTCTGCTGCGTAAATCAATGAAGTACCTGTATTAGCAGTACTTGAAACAAGCAACAATCCTGTGGCTGATGCAGCTAGTAATTGTTTGCGAATTTTTTTGGCTTTTGTGAGATTTTTTTTCTTTCTCATTTTGTCTAATTCCGTCCTTTCATTTACATATATATAAGTAAATTTAATATGATAAAAAAATAACATTAAAATAAAAAAATGTGTTGTTTTATTTTTATGAAAAAAATAAATTTATTTTATTATGTGAAAATGGAGAGATAAGTAGAATATTATGTAAATAATAAAAAATTATATGTTATTTATAGAATGATATTTGTTTTACAAACAGAGAATAGGTTTTCATAAGTGAAATGATATACAAATAAAAATGAAAAAAATGTCGAAATGTTTTTCTTGAGTGGTTTATTGTGAGGTTTTATGTAACGAATACATATTTTCTAGTAAAAAATAAGTCATTACTTTTTATTTTTTTGATTTTGAAAGCATGGGTTCAAAAAAATTTAGAAAAAATGCGTTATTGACCATTCTATACTTGTTTTAACAACGAAACAGGAATGTTTTGTTGCATAATCTAGCATTTAAAGGTAGGAGGATCTAGTAATGTCAAAGAAAAAAAATCTCACAAAAGCCAAAAAAATTCGCAAACAATTACTAGCAGCATCAGCCACAGGATTGTTGCTTGTTTCAAGCACTGCCAATGCAGGAACTTCATTGGTTTATGCAGCAGAAACAAATCAACCCACAACAGCTGAAAAAAGCACTAAAAATTCAGAAACAGCTGCCACAGCAACTGCTTCATCTTCATCAGCAGTTTCAAATAGCAAAACAGCAGATGAAGTAGATCAAATTAACCAAGCTACAGCCAAGCAGTCCTTAGATAAATCAGGAGATGAATTCGGAAAAATACAACTTGCTACAGCAGCAGTGAATGCGTTATTTAATGGTCTTGTACCAAAATTAACGAATACACAAGAACAAATTGATGATGCCAAGGCAAAGGTTAATGCATTAGCAAATAGCGATGTAAAAACTGCCTTGTTAGCAAGAATTGCTAGTGCCCAAAAAGTATTCGATGCATCTGTAGAAGCTGCAAAACAAGCAACGGAAC
>NZ_JXLB01000057.1 GCF_001886195.1 Enterococcus ratti
TGGATAGATGTCAATAAAGTAGACATAAAAAGAGAAGATACTTAAAGATTTTCAAAGTAAAGAGCCTCCTTTTCAGTTGGTGTAAGCATATCTAATGTTCCATGAGGACGTTTGGTGTTATAGAATCCTTCAATATAAGCGAAACAAGCCAACCGTACTTCTTCGATTGAATGAAATGAACGGCGGTTTAATTCTTCTTTTTTCATATATTTAAAAAAAGCTTCGGTGACGGCGTTATCCCACGGATAACCTGGTTTAGAAAGAGAATGGACAATCGGATGATTCTCTATAAACTTTCTAAATTCTAAAGAGGTATATTGAGACCCTTGATCTGTATGAAAAAGAACAGGACTCATTAAATTTCGAGAATGAAGTGCTTTATCTACTGTTTGAATGGCTAGGTTTGTATTAATCGTTGGTCCTACAGTCCAAGCAATTACTTTTCTAGAAAATAAATCTAAAACGACACACAAATACGCAAATGTTTTCTTACCGATGGGGATATAAGAAAAATCACTCGTCCAAACTTGATTGGGTGCTGGTGGATTGAACGCTTGGTTTAGATGATTTGGACGTGTCAAAGAAACCTTGTTTTTTCTTTTTTTGAAAACAGGTTTTACTGTAGACATTTTTGGTAGGTTCATTGATTTCATCAAGCGATAAACGCGACCAATACTAATCGAAATGCCATAATCACGCAAAAGGATCCGTTGGATCTTTGCAGCGCCAAGACGTTTTTGAGAAGAAGTATAAATTTCTAAAATCACTTTTCTTAGGTGTTGATTTTCTTTTGTTCTTGGGGCTACTTTTCCAGAAAAGCGTTTGTAATAAGTGGAACGATTGACTTTGAGTACACGACAGAGTGTAACAATACTGTGTTCATATCGAAGAATGTGTATGGCTTTTAATCGTTCGTCGAGCGAGGCGTGAATATGGCAATCGCTTTTTTTAGGATTAAATTTTCCTCCTCGAGCTGCGCATTTCGTTTTTGTAGCTGTTTGATCTGACGAGCCGTAAGGATCGTGTCATCGTCAATTTTTACTTCAGAATATTGTTTGACCCAACGAGCAATTGAAGAAAGAGCAATGCCGTACTCTTTAGATAAAGCATTTTGAGTTTTACCACTTTCGTGAAGTTTCACAATGGATTTTTTAAACTCTTCATCAAATTTACGTGGTGATTTTCTGTTGTTCCCCATATTAAAAAGTCCTTTCAAAATTTGTGTCTATTTATTTAAGAGTATACCAAAAAATGTGTCCACTTTATTAGGATACATGCAT
>NZ_JXLB01000058.1 GCF_001886195.1 Enterococcus ratti
CCAGCATAGATCATGTTTGGATTACTTAATCCATTTAGTGATGCTAAAGCTTGATATGTGGTGCTATATCTTGTAGCAATTGAAGATAAAGTTTCGCCGTATTGAACAACATGGGTTTGAGCAACTAATGGTTGTTCTGCAACTGTCGTAGAATCTGGTAAAAGTTCTACATTAGATTTATCAATCCAAGAAAGAATATCTGCAAGTAAAATTTTATTGCCATCAACTTGTTGAACCTTGTAGCTTTCACCTTTCACCCATTGTGGAATAGCCTCACCAGTCGCCCATTGATTAGCTGAGAAATTCACCTTAACTGTATCACCAACTTTGATCTCTGATTTTGGCGTTTCACTTGTTTCTTCTCCTGCATTGATTGCTGGCGTTTCTGTTTGTGGCTTATCTGAGTTAGTATAGCCATTATCAGTGATCCCTGTTAAATCGACATTTCCATCCAATCCCCCTGCAATATAAGTAGATGTAAACTGCCAAATAGCAACCCCATCCATACTTGGAAAATAGTTATACAACGGTTCTGGAGTTACATTATAGCTAGGATATCCGGCAATCCATAAAGAGTTAGGAAATTCTTTAATAATTCTCTTATAATCAACATATTTTAATGTGAAAGGTTTATAGCTATAATACATTGGTGTATACCCAGCTTGTCTAATACGTCGCATACCGTACAAAATTGTTTCTGTATTTGCATTTCTATCAGAACTAGCGCCATGTTCAAAATCTAAAGCTACAATCGAACCTTTCGGTGTTTGAATCTTAGGCAAGAAATAATCCATTGTCTGTTTAGCAATATCCATGTTTCCATAGGTGTCATACCAGATATAGGTATGCGCTCGTTTTCCTTGTGCAATAGCACTTGCTACTTGTGTTTTGTATGTGCGCTGCTCGTAAATGCCATTAGCGTTATACCCGCCAATTTGAGCAATAGCAAATTTATCATGAGCATAACCAAAACGCCCTTGATCTCCTTGATAAATCGCCCAATCCACACCCTGATCGCCTTTGGCGGCAAAAACATTTATAGGCAACAAAAAAAGAGCT
>NZ_JXLB01000059.1 GCF_001886195.1 Enterococcus ratti
CATCAATTTGTTCTTGTGTATTCGTTAGCTTTGGGGCAAGGCCATCAAATAACGCATTCACGGCTTCTGTGGCAAGTTGTATTTTTCCAGCTTCATCTTTTAATGTTTCTAAAGCTTGTTGTGCTGTTGCGACTTTTTCTAACAACGCAGTTTTTGCACTACTGTCTGGTAAAGCGTTCACTTTTGTTTTTGCTGCAGTGATTTGTTCTTGTGTATTCGTTAGTTTTGGCTGTTGGTTACTGTCAAATAGGTTATTCACTACAATTGTCGCTTGATCAATTTGTTCTACTTCAGCGGATGCTTTATTTAAAAATGGTGTTAAGAAGTTCGCCCAATAAGCAGAAGCATACTGATAATTGTCATCCATTGGAATTTTATTAAGAATTAATTCACGAACCAAATTTATATCAGCTTGAGTTACGCCAGATGCTAAAACACCACTTGTGGAGTAAATCCCCTCAAGCATACTATCAATGGCTCCTCTATTTGCAATACCGCTTTCCGGTACATCCGTATATTTACCAAAGTCAGTCGTACACCACTTGCGTACTCCACCTTTGCCCGTTGACGGCCAACTAACAGAAAAATTCGTGTCTGCTCCTTCTGCTTGGAAGGTCACTTGAACATTTAATTGATCACCGTTTTGTGATCTGTTGTACCTTACATTTTTTCCTTTCACAGTGACATTGATATCATTCGCTGTTAAAGTTGAACTAGGATTTCGATAAAGTGAAAAAGTTAATTTAAAGGTAGCCCCTCGAACTGTTTCTGCGATTTGCCCCGAATAATTATTTTTTGGTGAATAGGTGGAGGGCAGTATTTCTCCAAGTTTCCAATTCATTAATGACGGATTCACTGGTTTATTTGATGCTGCTTGTGGAAATGAAGCAGTTGTTTTGGAAGTCATTTCCAAATTTTTTGTGTTTTTTTCAGATTTTTCAATCGTTGCAGGTTGATTTTTTTCTGCTGCATAAACCAATGA
>NZ_JXLB01000006.1 GCF_001886195.1 Enterococcus ratti
ACCCTTTTGAAGGGTGGTTATGATTTTCAAACTTTTTTCGTTCAGAAAATAAAAAAGTGAAATTTTTGATAAATGAACATAATTAAAGACAAATTTGGTTAAAAGTGGTTGGCTTTATTTCTATAAGATGCGAGTAGATTGCTTCTTTTTATAAAGCTCACAAGTTTTCGTTTTTTTCATGACTTTTGATGAAAGAATTAAGAGTTTGTATTTATCCAAATGTTTGGAAAATTTAAGAAAAGTGTATGCCTACTTTTCAAGAATGATAACCCAATTCGAGGTCTATTTTTCACATTTATTTTATGATGTACTGTCGAATAAACAATGATTAAATAAGCTAAATACTAGTTTGAAAGGTGAGGAATTTAACCTAAATGGATAAAATAAGAATCAATCGGCAAGAGATGAAAATTTTTTCTTTTTTTCGATTCGAATTTTTTTCTTTGATAAATTGAATAATGGTTAATATTGATTCTGTGAAAGAGAGATGTTTATACTAGACTTACTAAAAACAAAGGAGAGAAATTCCAAATGAAAAAAATATTTTCAATTATTTTAGTTAGTTCTACATTATTAAGTGGTGCTGCAATGGGAGGAAATGCTGTTTTTGCAGAGCAAGCCTCTCAAAAAATAAGTGCAGCTAAAGTCTCACATAGCTTAGAATTCGAGCAAATTAAAGAAGCAATTAGTGAATTTTATTATGTAGAGAACAATCAAAAGATGTTGAATAACAGGGTAATGCAAAGTAAAATAGACGATTTATTAAACCAAGTAAACCAGCTAGCTGATCCACTTGAAAAACAACTATTAACAAAAGAGTTAAAAGAGATTGAGAGTAGAGTATATGAAATGCGTCTTGCTACAGAAGACGGAGAAGTGATTGCTCAAGTGAGTGTAATTGTTAACGACAATAGCTTAGACGTCTATACGAGAACTTTCCGTAACACATTATGGAAAAATCCTAATCAAGCATATGGAAAAATCAGTATTAAAGAAAAAAATGGTTCACGTACACGAGCTATCTTCAATAAAACGTATGAAGTAGGAAATTATGTAACAAGTGTCAAGAAATTAAAACGAACTGGAAAAGATGCAACAATTGTAATTTCAGCAGATAGAGCGGCATTACAAGTAAATAAAACAATAAAATTACCAAATACAACTACTGGAACGTATGAATTTAAGATTAATGACCAAGAAAAGAGTGTTTACTTAAACTCATTTATACCTAACGCTTAAGAATTATAAAAAGGAAAGGATGAAAGAAAAGGTTTACTCGTAGATTAGTCACTGATAAGAAACATTTAATGATATTGAACGTTTGAGTGTAAAGAAATAGTCTATGTGGTAGTATTCAATTCTTCCATCTTTTTCTCATTTTTGGTGTTGGATTTTTAATTTTTTTGATTGAAAAAATACAGTGGCTAATTTATGGTATTTAGTCCTTGTTATCATGGTAGATCAAGCTGTTTTTTTACGCGATGAGATAACGGCTGTTTTATAAGCAAGCTTTGTAAAAGCATTGTACAAATTCATTATCAAAAAACAGCCACGTTTTTATATAAATAAGTTAATTTTATTAAGTAATAATGAGACAACGATCGAATATGTGAAGTTGTCTCATTATTTTGTTGTGTGAAAGAAGTGGAATTTTTTAATTAATTGTGTAGTTAGGAATGAGTAATTTCCTAACCACTTACCCCCTAGTTTTTCTTTACTTTAAAAAATAACTCAGCTATTCTTAAGTAGGCAAAAAAATGAAGAGGTGAGCCATGGGAGTAGTTGTAAATCATTTTTTTATTATTATCTTAATTGCAAATATATTATTATCGCTCGTCATCATTTTTCGTGAGCGAAAAGAAACTGCTCAAACATGGGCATGGTTGTTGGTGTTGTTGTTTATTCCGATTGTTGGTTTTATTCTTTATATTTTTCTTGGCAGAGGCATCTCGAAAGATAAAATTTTTGATTTAAAGATTCAAGGAAAAATTGGTAAAAATCTTGAAATTGAAGAAGATAAACAAGCGTTAATCCGCGGGTTATATCCGCATCCGCCTACAGGGCAAGTAGACGTTAAACAACTAATTTACATGTTGACGGTTTTTGAAAGTACGTTGTACACGACAAAAAACAAAGTAACATTGTTTACCGATGGACGAGAAAAATTTGAGGCGTTGTTGGAGGACATCAGGCATGCAAAAGACCACATTCATTTTCAATACTATATTTATCGTAGTGATGCGTTAGGAATTAAGGTTCGAGAGGCTTTAACGGCGGCTGCGAAAAGAGGAGTCAAAGTTCGAGTATTGTTAGATGCTTGGGGTTCCACACAAGTGAAGGCTAAATTTTTTCAAGAATTACAATCAGCTGGCGGTGAAATTGCCTTTTTCTTTCCTTTGTTTGTGCCTTATCTCAATCCACGAATCAACTATAGAAACCATCGGAAAATTGTTGTAATTGATGGGAAGATCGGGTATATTGGTGGATTTAATGTAGGAAGCGAGTATTTAGGTGAAGTAGCGAAGTTTGGTTATTGGCGTGACAATCATTTGCGTATTTATGGTGAAGCTGTTTACACTTTGCAAAATCGTTTCTTAATGGATTGGAATTCACAGCGTGTAAAAGAGGTCAGCTATGCACCAAACTTTTTTCCTACGATTGAATCAATAGGCAATTTGGCTCTTCAGATAGTAACGAGTGGCCCCGATTCGGAACACGAACAAATTAAAATGACCTATTTAAAAGTGATTTCATTAGCCAAAAAAGAGATTTTAATTCAAACACCCTATTATATCCCGGATGAATCGATTCATGAAGCTTTAAAGCTGGCATTGCTTTCAGGAGTAAACGTCCAGATACAAATACCAAATAAGCCCGATCATCCACTTGTTTATTGGGCGACTTATTCTTTTGCAGCGGAATTGCTTGAATATGGTGCCATAATAGAAACCTATGAGAATGGATTCATTCATGCCAAAACAATGATTGTTGATAGCGGGATCGTTTCGATCGGCTCAGCAAATATCGATGTACGCTCTTTTAAATTAGATTTTGAAGTAAATACATTGATTTATGATGAAAAAATGGCAACGCAGGTAAGGAAAGCATTTTTTGAGGATTCAATGATGTCTCAACGCTTAACTAGGGAAATTTACGATCAGCGAGGATGTAGAATAAAATTAAAAGAAGGGTTGGCACGATTAATTTCTCCTTTGTTATAATCTAAATCAAAAAGGACATGAATAGACGTTTTTGACGCCTTTTCATGTCCTTTTTTTGTCGGGGCCATTTCTGTAAACTGTCAGAAATGGAGAAAGCGTCTCGCATGAGCTTAACTTTGGGGTACTTCTTGATTTTGGGGAAAGCAAGAAATAAGTTAACTAATGCTTAATAAAGAGACACATTTCAAAGCAAGTATAGCATAGATATACTTAATGAGATAGTATTTTTTTTATGAAATCCATTGTTTTTGTTATTTAAAAAATCTGATTCGTTTTCAAGCATTAGTGGAAATGTTAAAATGAATTTACTTTAGAATTAAAGGAGATTTTTAAATGAAAAAATTCAAATTACTCTTGCCGATGCTAGGATTAATCATTTTTTTATCAGGTTGTTCAAAATGGATTGATCGAGGAGAATCCATTACGGCTGTTGGCTCCTCTGCTTTACAGCCTTTGGTTGAAACAGTTGCTGAATCTTTTCAGGCTGAAAATCCCGGGAAGTTTATTAATGTTCAAGGAGGAGGAAGTGGTACAGGATTATCTCAAGTTCAATCGGGCGCAGTAAACATTGGAAATTCTGATTTGTTTGCAGAAGAAAAATCAGGAATTGATGCGGCTGCTCTAGTGGACCATCGTGTAGCGGTAGTGGGAATCGCACCAATTGTAAATAAAGAAGTAGGAATCAAAGACATTTCATTGATGAATTTAAGAAAGTTATTTACAGGTGAAATTGAAAATTGGAAAGAATTGGGCGGCAATGACCAGCCCGTGGTTATTTTAAATCGTGCATCCGGTAGTGGAACGCGCAGCACGTTTGAAAAATGGGTATTAGACGGAGCAACGGCTGTTCGTGCACAAGAACAAGATTCAAGCGGAATGGTACGTCAAATTGTAGCTGACACTCCTGGTGCGATCAGTTATGTGGCATTTTCTTACGTGAACAAGGAGGTAGCGGCATTAAGTATTGATGGAGTTGCTCCAACAGATGAAAATGTTATGACTAATAAATGGACGATTTGGTCTTATGAACACATGTATACAAAAGATCAACCAAAACAATTAACAAAAGAGTTTTTAGAATATATGCTTTCTGACAATGTACAAAAACATATTGTCGGTGAATTAGGTTATATTCCCGTTTCACGTATGCAGGTGGAACGAGATTGGGAAGGAAATATTGTAAAATAATTCCCTTTACAAAAAATTTACAAACTTCGCATAAATTTTACATGTTATTAAACATAAATTGACATTTACTTTGTACACTGAATAGGCATGCCTTATGAAGGAGGAATCATCTGTGGAAGATGTAAAAAAAGCATTATTAACTAAATCTAAGCGTTCAAGAATGGAACAGCACGGTAAATTCATTAGTTTTTTGTGTATTGCGTTTATCGTTGTTGTCGTATTAGCCATTTTTTATTTTGTTGCAAGCAAGGGGTTAGCAACCTTTTTTGTCAATAAGATTAACGTATTTGATTTCTTGTTTGGCACCAATTGGAATCCAGGGCAAGTAGGAGCTGACGGAAAACCGTTGGTCGGTGCTTTACCAATGATTGCTGGCTCATTTATTGTTACTTTTTTATCTGCAATTATTGCTACACCTTTTGCCATCGGAGCAGCGGTTTTTATGACAGAAATTTCTCCAAAGAATGGAACAAAAATTTTACAGCCGGTCATTGAGTTATTAGTGGGAATTCCATCTGTTGTGTATGGTTTTATTGGGTTATCAGTGATCGTTCCTTTTATTAGAAGTGTTTTTGGTGGTACTGGTTTTGGTATTTTAGCTGGGACGTTTGTTTTGTTTATTATGATTTTACCAACTGTAACGACTATGACTGTTGACGCACTTAAAGCTGTGCCTCGTCATTATCGTGAAGCTTCTCTAGCGTTAGGAGCGACAAGATGGCAAACAATTTATAAAGTTGTTTTGCGTGCGGCAGTACCAGGAATTTTAACGGCAGTTGTTTTTGGGATGGCACGTGCCTTTGGTGAAGCTCTAGCGATCCAAATGGTTATCGGAAATGCGGCATTGATGCCTACAGGATTGACTACTCCTGCTTCTACGCTGACTTCTATTTTGACGATGGGAATCGGGAATACGATCATGGGGACGGTTGAAAATAATGTGTTATGGTCATTAGCCTTAATTTTACTGTTGATGTCTTTATTCTTTAATATTGTAATTCGAATGATTGGTAAGAAAGGAGCATTGAACTAATGAAGGCAAAACGTGCGGATAAAATTGCAACAGGTGTTCTTTACACGATCTCCGGAATTATCGTATTGATTTTGGCTGCCTTGCTTTTATATATTTTAATTCGAGGGATTCCTCATATTTCTTGGTCCTTTTTAACTGAACCAGCAAAAGCTTATCAAGCCGGCGGAGGAATTGGCATTCAATTGTTTAATTCGATTTATTTATTATTGATTACCATGATTATTAGTTTTCCTCTTTCATTAGGTGCAGGGATCTATCTTTCTGAATATGCTGGGAAAAATTGGCTGACAGACGTCATTCGTACATCTATTGAAATTTTAAGCTCACTGCCGTCTGTCGTAGTTGGTTTATTTGGTTTTTTAGTTTTTGTTATTCAGTTTCAGTATGGGTTTTCGATTATTTCTGGGGCGTTGGCTTTGACAGTTTTTAATTTGCCTTTATTGACAAGAACAGTAGAAGAATCGCTGCAATCTGTTCATTATACCCAACGTGAAGCGGGACTGGCATTGGGTCTATCACGTTGGGAGACGGTTATTCGGGTGGTAGTTCCAGAAGCAACTCCGGGAATTTTAACAGGTGTGATTTTGAGTTCAGGTAGAATTTTTGGTGAAGCCGCAGCTTTAATTTATACGGCTGGTCAAAGCGCTCCAGCTCTTGATTTTTCAAACTGGAATCCATTGAGTGTATCTAGTCCAATCAGTATTTTTCGTCAAGCTGAAACGTTAGCTGTTCATATTTGGAAAATCAATACAGAAGGAACGATGCCAGATGGCGTATCAGTGTCTGCGGGAGCTTCTGCTGTATTGATTATAGCAGTATTACTATTTAATTTTGGTGCTCGTGCTATAGGGAAACGTTTGTATCGTAAAATGACTTCAGCTTAAGGAGAAGAAGATGATGAAGGAATACAATTGGAATGAAAGAAACATCTTGACGATGAGTTCAACAAAAGAAGTGGCTTTGTATACAGAAAATCTTCACGTTTGGTATGGTGAGAACGAAGCGATCAAAGGAGTAGACTTAGAATTTGAAAAAAAGAAAATTACTGCTTTGATTGGTCCTTCGGGTTGTGGAAAATCGACCTATTTACGTTCATTAAATCGCATGAATGATGGGATTGCTAATACGAAAGTTACTGGAAAAATTATGTATAAAGATGTAGATATTAATGCGCCGCAAATTGATGTGTATGAAATGCGCAAACGCATAGGGATGGTTTTTCAGCGGCCTAATCCCTTTAGTAAATCAATCTATGAAAACATCACCTTTGCGTTGAAACGACACGGTGAAAAGGATAAGAAGAAGTTAGATGAAATTGTTGAAACTAGTTTGAAACAAGCTGCGTTATGGGATCAGGTAAAAGATAATTTAGAAAAAAGTGCGCTAGCCTTATCAGGCGGGCAGCAGCAGCGGCTGTGTATTGCTCGTGCGATTGCTATGAAGCCGGATATATTATTATTAGATGAACCAGCCAGTGCGTTAGATCCGATTTCTACAGGAACAGTAGAAGAAACACTCATCAATTTAAAAGCTGATTATACGATTATCATTGTTACTCATAATATGCAACAAGCAGCTCGTATCAGTGATTATACTGCTTTTTTCTATTTGGGAAAAGCGATTGAATATGATAAAACGAATAAGATATTTACTAGACCAAAAATTCAAGCGACCGAAGATTATGTATCTGGTCATTTTGGATAAGGCGGAGGATTCGTTATGGCAAAAGAAATTATCTCATCAAAAGATTTACATCTCTACTACGGGAAAAAAGAAGCGCTAAAAGGGATTGATTTAAGTTTCAATCAAGGAGAAATCACTGCAATGATTGGTCCTTCAGGCTGTGGAAAATCGACTTATTTGCGTTCCTTGAATCGGATGAATGATTTGATTCCCGGAGTGACAATTACGGGAAGTGTGCTTTATAAAGAAAAAGATATTTATGGACCAAAAACAGATATTGTCGAATTACGTAAAGAAATCGGCATGGTGTTTCAACAACCTAATCCTTTTCCTTTTTCTATTTATGAAAATGTCATTTATGGATTAAAATTAAAAGGTGAAAAAGACAAAAAAGTTTTTGATCAAATAGTAGAAGAAAGTTTAAAAGCGGCTTCAGTTTGGGAAGATGTCAAAGATAAATTGCATAAAAGTGCGCTTTCTTTATCGGGGGGGCAGCAGCAGCGAGTTTGTATTGCTAGAGTGCTGGCAGTGAATCCAGACATTATTTTATTGGATGAACCAACAAGTGCGCTTGATCCTGTTTCTACGGGAAAAATTGAGAGCATGCTCTTGGAATTAAAAGAAAGATATACTATGATTATAGTTACGCATAATATGTCACAAGCTTCACGTGTTTCAGATAAAACGGCTTTTTTCTTAGATGGAAATTTGATTGAGTTTAACGATACAAAAAAAATCTTTATGACTCCAGAAAAAAAAGAAACAGAAGACTATATTTCAGGGCGATTTGGATAAGGGGGAAATAAAATGTTGCGAACGCAGTTTGAAGAAGAGTTGCTTAATCTTCATAATCAATTTTATGAGATGGGGATGATGGTTAGCAGTGCAGTGCATAAGTCAGTTCGTGCGTACATCAAACATGATAAAACACTTGCGCAAGAAGTCATTGAAAATGACATAAAAATCAATGATATGGAAACACGTTTAGAGAAAAAAAGTTTTGAAATGATTGCGCTACAACAACCAGTGACAACGGACTTGCGTATGATTATTACAGTGATGAAAGCAAGTTCAGATTTAGAGCGGATGGCTGATCATGCTGTTTCTGTTGCTAAATCAACGATCCGTGTCAAAGGACAAACAAGAATACCGGAAATTGAAAAAGAGATTTCCGACATGTCCGATTATGTAAAAAAAATGGTGGATAACGTTTTGGTGGCTTACGTAAAAACGGATGAAAAAGATGCACGAACGATTGCTAATATGGATCAACGAGTCAATGATTACTTTAATCGTATTTATAATGCAACCATCAAAAATATGCAGTCTGATCCAGAGACAGTAATCAGTGGAACAGATTATTTGAATGTTGCGAGTTATTTGGAACGTATTGGAGATTATGTGACAAACATTTGTGAATGGATTGTTTACTTAGCGACTGGGAAAATTACTGAATTAAATATAAATCATAACGAAATTTTTTAAGCAAATGATTTTATGCAGGTACCTCAACGTCGTGAGCCGAAGAATGATGAAAATACAAAATGCTATTTTCGATTTTTTCGGCTTTTTTGATGTAGATAAAATATAAAGAAATATCAAATTTAAATTTCTGTTAGTGAATGCTTTTTGCGTATTTTTTGCATGATTTATAATACTTATAAAGATGAAGGAAATTAACAATGTAAAAAGCAGTACGTCTATTTTTTTAAAAGCAGGATTAATTAGTTTTTAATAATTATCTTAAGTTGGAGAAAAATTTACTACTTAAGTCCTATGACTTTTACTGTTATTCCGTGCATAATATGAATGTAAGGAAAAGCTTGCAAACTATTTTTGCTTAAGGAGGCAATTTCCATGAAAGAAAGAGAACGTATTTTAGATTTAGTAAAAAAAGGAATCCTTTCAACTGAAGAAGGCTTAGATTTATTAGAAAGCATGGCTACTGAAAAAGATGAAAAACAAATCGCAAAAGAAGCAGATAAGGTTACTGCTAGTCATAAGGAAAAAGAGCAGTCGAGTCAATTAATTGATGAATTAGAAAATGAATTGACGGAGAAAATTCACTTTCAGGTTGATCCAAAACAAAAAGAGCAAGAAGACCAAGAAAATTTAGAACGTATTTTAGACGAGTTGGCAACACAAGCAAATAAAACATCTGTACATTTAGATGAAGTAAACGAAGCTTTAGCAAAAAATAAAGTAGTGCACAATGAAAAACAGGAAGCATTGATGCAGCTCAATACCAAAGAAGAATTGGACCAATTAACAGAAGACGAAGTGATTCAAAGAAAAAAATTGGAAGATGAACTGAAAAAAATAGAAGATGATAAAAATGAGCTAACAAAAGAACAGCTAAAATTAGAAGCGGAACTAAAAGATATTCGTAAAAATCAATGGTCAGAAAAGAAAGAAACGTTTACTGAGAAATTTGATCTTCCGGAGGATTGGAAAGAACAGGCAAGTGATACGTTAAATCAAGTGGGAGAAAAAATGTCTGAAGCAGGTTCTCAGTTAGGAAGATTTCTAAAGAAAACTTTCCAAACGGTATCAGAAACAGTTAATGAAAACATGGAGTGGAAAGATGTAAATTTGCGTGTTCCAGGCATTGCTACAACCAAATTCGAGCATGAATTTTATTATAGAGCGCCGGCAGCAAGTATTATTGATATCAAGGCAGCAAATGGCAATGTGACATTAAAGACTTGGGAGAATGAGGACGTCAAAATTGAAGCAAAAATCAAGTTATACGGTAAAATGAATGCAGAGCCATTTGAAGCCTTTTTGGAACGAAGCCAAATTGAAGTAAATGATGAACATATTTCCTTCCAAATTCCTAATAAACGTGTACGTACTGATTTAGTTTTTTATCTGCCAGAGCGTGTTTATGACCATACGGCAATTAAGTTGCTAAATGGGAATATTACAATTGATCACTTAGAAGGAAAAGATGTCTACGTAAAATCCACAAATGGGAATATTAAGATTTACCGCTTACATGCTACGATGCTTGAAGTCGAAGGCGTTAATGGAAATATTGATGTTCAAGAAGGGCGCGTTTTAGACTCAATTATTGAGACAGTTAATGGTACGGTGGTAGTGGGAACTACGCCAGAGAATCTTTCTGTGTCTTTAGTTAATGGAGATATACGCTTAACAATGAAAGAAGAGAAGCTGAAAAAAATTGAAGCGAGTTCTGTTAATGGAAATGTCAAAGTGGCACTGCCAGAGAATATCGGCATGGAAGGAAATGCTAAAACAAATTTAGGAAGTATTAATAGCCGACTTTCTAATTATGAAATTATTCGTGAGAAAAAAGAGCGGACGAATCAACTGTTACAGTTTAGACGTCTGTCAGACAATGAAGTAGCTAACATTCAATTATCAACTACAACTGGAAGTATTTATTTAAAAGATACAGATAAATAAGAAGACGAAAAAGTAAGCCAAGATAAAAAACAGAAGATTTTCACTGGGTGATTTTTTAGTAGTGATTTGTTTTTTAGATGTTAGAGAATCTGTTTAAGAAAAAGAGTGAACAAAAGGAAGTTTATTTTTATTGTCACTCTCTTTTTCTTCCATTAAAATGATAGAATAGAGGTGAAAGTAAAATGAAAAGAAAGCTGACAAAATCAAATAAAAATATTGTTTTGACAGGGACATTAGCTGGAATTGCTGAATATGTTGGCATTGATCCAACGGTTGTTCGAGTGATTTATGTCTTTTTAAGTTTAGTGGCTTTTGGAAGTCCTATTATTTTGTATATATTATTGGCTTTGATTATCCCATCCGGTCGAAGTACACGTACGCATTATGGACATGAAAACCAATATTATAGAAATAATGACTATCAGAAACAAACAAGAAAGCGCAAAGAAGCGGAAAAAGTTGATGATGACGAATGGAGTGACTTTTAATGTCGTATCTTCAACGTATCATCGTTAATACGCTGACGTTTATCTCACTTGCTGTGATTTTTCCAAATATGATTTATGTGGAAAGTATTTGGACGGCTATCGCAGCAAGCTTTGTTTTATCTTTATTGAACATGTTTATTAAGCCAGTTCTAATGGTTTTATCTTTGCCATTTACTTTGTTTACGCTTGGTTTATTTACGTTTGTCATTAATGCCGTTATTCTTAAAATGACTTCTTTTTTCATAGGAGCAAATAATTTTAGTTTTTCTTCATTCTGGTCGGCGTTTCTTGTAGCGGTTGTTATGTCAACAGTAAACATGATTGTAAGTGAACACAATAGTAGAAGATAGAAAATAAAAAGTTGCTAATATAAAAAGGACATCTATGAAAATTGCTCTTTCATTTTTGTAGGTGTCTCCTTTTTTTGTGTTTATATAAGAAAAAACAAATTTTAGAATAAAAACGTTTTTTTATTTGGTAGTACTTTTTGTCAGACAATGATAAAATGAGGGAGGAACACTCTAATAGAAATGAGGTAGCACGAATGGCAGAAATTGTAAAAGTAAGCCAATTAGTAGAAAAATTATCATTAGAAATTGTGACTGGCGATGAAAAGAGTTTGGAACGTGTTATAGTAACCGGTGACATCTCAAGACCTGGATTAGAATTGACCGGATATTTTAATTATTATTCACATGATCGCCTGCAGTTATTTGGAAGCAAAGAAATCAGTTTTGCTGAACGGATGATGCCTGAAGAAAGACTGATGATTATGAGGAGATTATGTAGTGAAGATATGCCGGCATTTATTATCTCCAGAGGCTTACCTGCTTCTGAAGAAATGATTCAAGCAGCAAATGAATATGGCATGGCCGTATTGCGTTCGCCTATTTCTACCTCACGTCTGCTTGGTGAATTATCCAGTTATTTAGATGGGCGATTAGCTCCTAGAACGAGTGTCCATGGAGTATTAGTTGATGTGTACGGGTTAGGAGTGTTGATTCAAGGAGATAGCGGGATTGGAAAAAGTGAGACGGCGTTAGAATTGATCAAACGAGGCCATCGTTTGATCGCGGATGATCGAGTCGACGTTTATCAACAAGATGAGCTAACTGTGATTGGAGAACCTCCAAAAATCTTGGAGCATTTGATTGAGATCAGAGGAATTGGTATTATTGACGTAATGAATTTATTTGGTGCAAGCGCTGTTCGCGGATCGATGCAAGTTCAGCTGGCTGTCTATTTAGAGGCGTGGGCTAAAGATAAAAAATATGATCGGCTAGGTTCGGAAGATACGTCTGTGGAGATTGCAGAAGTCGGCATTCCTCAGATCAAAGTACCTGTAAAAACGGGAAGAAATGTAGCGATTATTATTGAGGTCGCTGCAATGAATTTCCGTGCAAAAACGATGGGGTTTGATGCAACCAAAACGTTTGAAGAACGTTTGAGTCGCCTTATTGAAGAAAATTCAACGAACCAATAGCAAGGAGTGAAAACATGTTAGCTCAAATCGATCGAGTGGCGTTTAATCTTTTAGGAATACCGATTTACTGGTATGCTTTGATTATCGTATCAGGAATACTTATTGCCATGTGGCTTAGCAGCCGAGAGGCCGTACGCGTTGGATTGAAAGCAGATGATGTGACTGATTTCATGCTGTGGGGGTTGCCTTTGTCGATTATTGGTGCACGTTTGTATTATATCTTATTCAATTTACCGCAGTATTTAGCGAATCCTATTCAAATATTTAATATTCGTTCTGGAGGATTAGCAATTTATGGTGGATTAATTGCAGGAGCCATTACGTTATATTTTTTTACTAAATATCACTTTATATCGATATGGACATTTTTAGATATCGCAGCACCAAGTGTTTTGTTTGCCCAAGCAATCGGAAGATGGGGCAATTTTATGAATCATGAAGCATATGGACCTATTACGACAAAGACGTTTTTAGAGAATTTGCATATCCCCAAAGTCATTATTGATAACATGTATATTGAAGGGTTCTATCGTCAACCAACTTTCTTATATGAATCTGTTTGGAATGTAATTGGTTTTGTTTTGCTTTTATTTTTAAGAAATAAAAAGTATTTGTTGAAAAAAGGCGAAGTCTTACTGGTTTATATCATATGGTATAGTTTTGGGCGCTTTTTTATCGAGGGAATGCGGACAGACAGTCTATATTTTCTAGGAATGATTCGAATCTCACAATTGTTGTCAGCTGTTTTATTCATTGGAACCATTATTTTGTTTATTTGGCGTAGAAAGAAAGGGAATCTCTCAGATTATGACCGGACTTTAGGAAAAAATCAGCTATTAATCTAAATTCGAGAGCGAATAAAATGAAAAAAATAGCAGGAGTGGTAAAATGGAATGTAAGGTAGCAGTTTTAGGTGCCGGTTCTTGGGGAACGGCTTTAGCTCAAGTTCTTGCCGAAAATGGGCATGATGTTCGTTTGTGGGGACATCGCCAACCTCAAATAGATGAAATCAATCAACAGCACACCAATCAAAAATATTTACCTCATCATACGCTACCAGCATCAATTCAGGCGTTTATGTCTGTGAAACAAGCCGTTCAAGACGTTGATGCCTTAGTGTTTGTCGTACCTACCAAGGCAATTCGTTCAGTTGCACAAGAAGTAATCAATCATTTGAATACGAAGCCAGTGATTATTCATGCTAGTAAGGGACTTGAACAGCAAACACACAAGCGCATTTCAGAAATTCTTTTGGAAGAAATTCCGGTTGAAAAGCGACAAGCGATTGCTGTGCTATCAGGTCCTAGTCACGCAGAAGAAGTCGCTAAGCATGATATTACAACGGTTACGGCTGCAAGTACTGATCAAAAAGCGGCCGCTTTTGTTCAAAGGCTTTTCATGAATCGATATTTCAGAATTTATACGAATTCAGATGTAATCGGTGTTGAAATGGGTGCTGCGTTAAAAAATATTATTGCTATTGGCGCAGGAGCAATTCATGGGTTAGGATTTGGTGACGATGCAAAAGCTGCAATTATAACGAGAGGATTAGCCGAAATTAGTCGGTTAGGTGTGGCAATGGGAGCCAATCCGCTAACTTTTATTGGTCTTAGCGGGGTAGGAGATTTGATTGTCACTTGCACAAGTGTTCATTCTAGAAATTGGCGTGCCGGTAATTTATTAGGACAAGGCCAAGTACTAGAAGAAGTTTTGAAAAATACGGGCATGGTGGTGGAAGGTGTCCATACAACAAAAGTAGCTAGAGAACTTGCTCAAATGATGGGGATTGAAATGCCTATTACTCAAACAATTTATGAAGTACTTTATAAGCAAAAAGATGTAAAAATTGCAGCAAGAGAGATTATGTTGCGCGATGGGAAAAAAGAAAATGAATTTTCATTACCAATTTTTTAGAGGAGAGATGACACATGAAAGTAAAAAAAGCAGTTATTCCAGCGGCAGGATTAGGAACAAGATTTTTACCAGCGACGAAAGCAATGGCAAAAGAGATGCTACCAATTGTTGATAAGCCAACGATTCAATTTATTGTTGAAGAAGCGTTGAAATCAGGGATTGAAGATATTTTAATTGTAACGGGAAAAGCTAAACGACCTATTGAAGATCATTTCGATTCAAATATTGAATTAGAAACGAACTTAAGTGAAAAAGGCAAAACTGAGTTATTAAAATTAGTAGAAGAAACAACAGACGTTAACCTTCACTTCATTCGACAATCGCATCCAAAAGGTTTGGGACATGCGGTCTTACAAGCACGTGCTTTTATTGGAAATGAACCTTTCGTTGTGATGTTAGGAGATGACATTATGGAAGATGAGATTCCTTTGACACAACAATTGATTGATGACTATGAGCGTACACATGCTTCAACGATTGCTGTGATGGAAGTTCCACAAAAAGAAACTTCTAAATACGGGATTATTAATCCCGGTGAAGAATTAGAAGAAGGTTTATTTAATGTCAAAAACTTTGTTGAAAAACCAGAGCCAAGCAAAGCACCAAGTAATTTAGCTATTATCGGGCGTTATTTGTTGACACCTGAAATTTTTGATGTTTTAAATGAACAAAAACCGGGAGCAGGTGATGAAATTCAATTGACGGATGCAATTGATACGTTAAACAAAACACAACGAGTGTTTGCTCGTAAATTTACAGGAAAGCGTTATGACGTAGGGGACAAATTTGGTTTTATGAAAACAAGCATTGAATATGGCTTGACGCATCCAGAAGTTGGCGAACCGTTAAGAGCATATATTAAAGCGTTGGGTAAAGAATTGGAAGCAGGTAGTCAGGTTGTTTCAACAAAAAGAAATGAAAAAATTGAATTAAAAAAAGAAATGAAAAAATAGTTTCGGATCCGTCACTCTATCTTTTTCAAATGAGAAAGACTTAGGGTGACCATACTAAGAACCGAATGATCCAGTAAATACGAAGGGTGATGGATCATTCGGCTTATTTGTGTTATGCATGAATTTTTAGTGTTGATTTGGTATGTTGAATAAGTGTTTCTTTACTGGTAATGGAATCGTAAAAAATAAGTTTTTATCTAAATTTAAGGCTGGGATAGAAGTGATTAACTCTGAGAAATAAGGGTGTTCAATTTTATTAAGTAAAGTGGGATTTCAACTGTTTTTTGCTTAGAAAGGCAACGAATAGCGTACATAAACTAATGCCGCCCACTAAATAAGTCAATTGGAGATTTGTAGAAATACTGCTAATCCAACCAAATAAAATTTGTCCTGGAGGAAGAGCAAATGTACAGATAACCATGATAAAAGACATCAATCTACCTAAAAGTTTTTGTTCGGCAGTTAGTTGAATAAATACAACTAATTCAATTGAAATTAGTGACACGAAAGCTAGAAATACGGTAACAATTCCCGTCATTGTCCAAAAAGCCGTTTTTGTTACAGGAAGCAAATGGATTGGAAAAACTAAGAGTAAAAAAATACAGCTTATTAAAGTTAATTGTTGTGGAATATGGCTTAGCGTTATTTTTTTTGCTAAAATTCCATAAGTAATTGTATCTATTAATCCTCCTAAGGAAAACAAAAAATTCATTATACTGTATTGCTCATTACTCGCTGCAAACCAAACTCTCGCTAAATATGGAATGACAATTTGGATAAAAGAAGTTAAGAAAAAGTTTAAAAAAAAGGCGAGTAAACATATTTTTAGAAAAAGCTGATTTTTTTTTAAATAGTGTAATACTTCATGCGTATCTTCTTTTATAGTTTGAAAGACTGAAACAAATTTTTTTGCAGTAGGCTGTTCATCAAAACGCATAATCATTTGGAGGATCATTGCCATACTAAATAAAAGAACACAGAATATAAAAATGAAGGGCAAAGTTTTTTGGCTGTACATGCTTCCTGCCAAAAGAGGTCCAAACATATTTCCTAAAATTCCGATTCCGTCAACTATGCTATTTACTTTTGGAAGTTTATTTTTATCACAAATTAAAGGGATGGTTGCTTGAACAATTGGAGTTTCAAAAGCAGAAACCATTCCCATTAAGCATACGAGTATTCCAATAGGTATAACATTTTTTGTGGTTATAAAAGTGATAAACATTATTAAGGTAATAATTAAATAGAGGGTGTCCATGATGACCATGAGCAGTCGCTTATTCATTCGATCAGTTAGAATCCCGCAAAAAGGAAGCATAAAAAGTCTGCCGATGATGGATAAGCTGGTAATGATGCTAAATACAAATACAGAATGTGTCACATCTAACAGATAAAGAGACAACGTAAACTGAATGGTGACTGTTCCGATTACTGAAAATAATTGACTAAAAATTAGTAAGGATAGTATATTTTTTTTAATCATGTTATATCTCAATTCTTTTCACTTGATTGACGAGAGATAAGGAAGAAAATAGGGCACCAAAAAAATAAAAAATAGTAAAAATATAGAATAGAGTATTTGTACCTAAACTTGCAGAATTGCCGACTAGAGAAAATAAAACAAGTGAAGAAAAGAAAGTTAAAGCAATTGAACGCTTTTTCCACCCGATCCATAGAGAACATGTATCAATAGCGGGAACGAGTAAAATAGAAAGAAAAATCATTGGAATTTGCTTAACTAAGAGATAAATGTTGAGTTGGTCATGAACAAGTGGTAAAATTTTTTCTGCACTTAAAAAAACAATATCTATAATTGCTAAGCTAAGTGCTGATAAGATACTACCTAATAGACAGACGATGCCTAGTTTTGAAAAGAAAATTCTTTCACGGCTAACTGGATAGCTTAAAGTTAAATAAATGTTTTTATTTGAATAGCTTTCAATGATTAATTTTCCAAGCATTGTTGCTCCTAAAAATATAAATCCCGCGCTGTTTAAAAGAAAAGCCATATTTAAAATAAATGAATAGGAGGCTATTTCTGAATCGCTTATTTGAACAGTCGGGTCAAAATGAGGAATGGATGCAAAAAAATAAAGAAAGGCCAGTACTACTACAGGGATAAGAAAAGCAATACCTAAATAATGTTTACAATCTACTTTCATTAATTCTATTTTTAATAATTTATACATGCTGTTCCCTCCATTAAGTTAATCATTTTGTTTTCAAAGGAAGTTCCTTCAAGTTGTAGCCATTCTTGAGTTGATTTTTTAGCGATAATTGCTCCTTCGTAAAGAACAGCAATGGTGGATGCAACATGTTGTACTTCTGAAAGAATGTGACTAGATAAAATGATCGTCGTGCCTTCATTAGCTAATTCGTGAAGAAGTTCTCTAAAATCCCGAATGGCTTTAGGGTCTAAGCCGTTTAAAGGTTCATCAATAATTAGTATTTCAGGATTGGGCAACAGCATCCGAGCAATTGCTAGACGTTGACGCATTCCTAGTGAATATTGACTTACTGGCAAATGATTTTTAGGATTTAATCCTACTCGCTCAAAAGCAAGCGCTAATTTAGCGGTGTTTACATCATAATAAGCCGCATGGATTTCTAAGTTTTTCCATCCAGTTAGTTGTTCGTAAAAGACTGGCTCATTAATGGTGACACCAATTTTTCTTTTAATCATTAAATCGGTGGGTTTGGCGTCTAAGATTTGAATCGTACCGTCCGTTGGCTCAATGAGTCCTGCGAGTAATTTAAACAATGTGGATTTTCCAGCACCATTTTTTCCAAGAATTGCAAATACTTCTCCTTGTTGAATGAAAAGGCTCAATTGATGCAGGACAGGGACTCCTCGATAACATTTTTCTAAATTATTAATAGTGACGATAGGTTTCATTTTTTTCCTCCAATTCATACCAATGGTATGTAAAATCATAAAAAATATACATACCTTCGGTATGTTTTATTTAAAAAAAATAGCTTAAAAGCTATTCATTTTTTAAGTGGTTAAATAAATCATAGATTAAATGAATAATTTCATCTGTTATTAAAGGAATTCCTAATCTATCAAAGGTATATTTGATAAATTTAATTTTTCGTTGTAAATCTTGTTCAGAAAGCGTAGAGGATTGGAAACCAATCCAAATATTTAATGTAAGAACAATTAAGTCAGCCACTTCTTCAGGATATTCTGTTGTAATTGAACCATCAGAGATGCCTTCTTGAACCATCTTTTGAATTTCAGGAACAGCATATTCAAACATGTCTAAGTATTGTTCTCCCAAAAGACGCGGACTTCTTAACGTAATAGCAGCAGAGTAAGCCAATTTTTGTTTTTCTAAGTTTTTAAAGGCCGCTTTTAAAGAATTTTGAAGTTTTTCCAAACCTGTTTTTCCTGACCAATCAAACGATTCATTTTGGTCGTTTTCGTTATTGACGATTGTTTGTAAAATATCAAATTTAGAGTTGAAGTGGTGATAAATGACTCCTTTTGTTAAACCACCAAGTCCATTAATGATGTCTTGAATGGAAGTGTTATCATATCCTTTTTCAAGAAAAAGCTGCTTGGAAACATCTATAATTTTTTTGCGTGTTTCTTCTGGATTTTTTTTTTTGCTCATAAACAGACCTCCAAAAACATACCAATGGTATCTAAAGTGATCTTACTTCTTTTGACAAGAATTGTCAATCTAAATTTTATGATTAATTTGTAACGATAAGCGACTCACCTTTTCGTAAGAAAAACTTAGGGAAGGGGTGAATCGCTCTAGTTTATTTATTCATAGCGTAATGCGTTGATTGGGTCTAAGCGTGCAGCTCGATTAGCTGGTAATGTACCTGCCAAAAATGCTATTAGCATAATGATTCCCATAATTGTGATTATAGAAAGTGGGGTGAATTGGACTAAGTTAAATCCATCTAGTTCTTGCAAAAAAGAATCGGTAGCTAGCTTATTTAGCAGATTTCCTCCTAACCAGGCAACCATGCAGCCTAACAAAGACCCCCAAAAACCGATTAATAATGCTTCCACGCTAAAAGAAAAGAAAACTTTACCTTTGCTCATGCCCATGGCTTTCATTAAACCAATGTCTCGTGTACGGTCTTGTACGGACATATAAAGGGTATTAATAATCCCAAAGCTAGCTGCTAGAAGCGCAATTGCGCCAAAAATTGTTAATACGCCAATTACTGCATCAACTGTTTGATGCATCATGCCTACTTGATCTGCAAATGTGACTCCTAATAGTCCTTGATTTGCTAATTCATCTTTTATTTTTTCTATTTTTTTCTCATTAGGGTGTTCAACTGTAGCGATGACTGCATCATATTGATTTTTCATTGATTCAGGGATACCTTCTTGATTAATGGTTACTAATTTATCTACAAGTTCGTCATTTACGACAGCGTTTCCATTGTTTATAAGACTTGGATTTCTTACGCCAACAATTGTTGCTTTAAGTGTTTGCTGTTTTTGGGTTGCTTGAGAAGAAACACCAAGTTTTACTTTTTTATTGAGGGCATTTTTTGCTGAAGAATAGCCTAAGCTTTTAACATAATCAGAAGCAATGACAATTTCTAATTTATTTTTATCTTCAGAAACTTGCCTACCAACTTTTAAATCTACATCAATTCCTTCCGTACTAGAGGCGTTTAATTGATATTTTTTATTTGAGGCACCTTGAATATAGTCGATTTTAAAATCTTTAATCGGCTTAATTTTTTTCAAGTCTTTTATCTGTTCGATTTTAGAAATTTGTTTTTTTGTCAATAGGTAATCGTCAGTTGCTTTGGGGGAGTTTTCACTATACTCTGTAGGACCTGAAGATTGTTTGGTTCCATTTATATCTTTAGCAATAGCTAAAACATCTTCTTTGCCAATTGAATTTATTTGACGATCCACATAATCATTTACTCCGTTTTTAATTCCGATTGTAATTGTAATCGTTAACGTGCCAATAAAAATAGCGACAATCGTCAAAATCGTACGCCCTTTATTTCTCCATAAGTTAGTACTTGCTTGTCGAATAACATCAATTAACTTCATTTATTCTACCTCCTTGATGATTTGTCCATCACTAATTTGAATTTGGCGATCACAGCGTGCAGCTAGTTCTGGATCATGGGTAACGATAATTAAGGTAATTCTCTTTTCTTTATTTAATTGAAATAAAAGGGTTTCAATTTTTTCTCCAGTGGCAGAATCAAGGTTGCCTGTAGGTTCATCGGCAAAGATAACTTTAGGATTATTGACAAGTGCTCGAGCGATGCAAACACGCTGTTTTTGACCACCAGACAAGTTCATGGCTTTATTAAAAGCTTTATTTTCAAGTTCAACAGACTTAAGGGCTTTCATGGCTAATTCTTTTCTTTTTTACTGGATACTCCTGCAATCTTTAATGGCAATAAAACGTTGTTTAATACGGTGTCTTTGCTGTTTAAAAAAAATTGTTGGAAAACAAAACCAAATGTTTGATTTCGCAAAATATTTTGCTCTTTGTTTGTGATTTCACTTGTTTGACGATCAAATAATATGACTTCTCCTGTTGTTGCATGATCAAGTAAGGCTAAAATGTGCATTAATGTGGATTTACCAGAACCACTTTTTCCAATAATTGCGACTGCTTCTCCTTGATGAATTTCCAAATTTACTCCTTTCAATGCTTCAAAAGCAGTTGACCCTTCTCCATATTTTTTTGTTAAGTTTCTTATTTCCAAAATTTTCATAAATCTCTCTCCTTTTTGTTATAGCCTTAACATACACACAGTCTACGCTGATTTATTTATAAAGCCATCCGTCTCTAGTAGTAGATTAGTGAAAAAATATTATTTGTGTGAAGGTTTCTTTTCTTTTTTACTTACATTAGGAAGAATTTTTCTCAATTCATTATTCCATTGTAGAAGAGAGGATTTTTGAAATATTATCAATGTGAGGAGGAGCTTAAAAAGAATGATTTGTTTATGAAAAGTAGGAGATCCACTGTTTATGAGGAAGATTCTTCTCATAGATAGGGGATCTGCCAGTTTTTTGTTTCATTGTTGCTGTGTGAGAGAGGAAGTTAAATTTTGTGCTAGGAGAAGTGAAATAAAAACCAGTATTGTTTTTTTAATAGTGATTTTTATTCAGTTTGAATCGTTATAGGCTATAAAGTGATCACTTTTTGTTTTTTAATAAAATTGCACGATTAATCACTTATTGAAGTCATTAAGACAAATTTGATGGAACCGTTTGCTGGTATCGGTGTTTCTTTTTTCCAAGGAACTTTACAAATCATTACTTTTGGCGCTGGTTTATCTTTTGCTAAACAAGGAAAGGAAGCATATTTCATTGATTTACAAGATGACGCTTTTTTTAATAAGTTGGCGATTCATTTACAAAATTTATATAATCGTTCTAGATATGAACATTTCACAAGAATAGCAATTTGTTGGATATTAAAAAGGAATTTCATACATTTTTTGAACCGTTTATTGAAATTGACTCAGATCCTGTGAACGTAAAACAATTAATGAGAACAGAAAATTTTACAGAATTTATGTTAAAACTGAAGAGATTAATAACTGAGCCAACTTAAAGAAGTGACATCACTGTAAAGGCTGAGTAAAATTGTTAAGTATAATAATTAGATAGAAGCATAAATTCTCGTCGGTATCTGCTATATATCTGCGTTTTTGTATCCAAAGATTTTTAGAAAAAGACTGAATTTTTCTGAAAACAACATTTTTTATCGGACCGCACAATGGGGACTGTCTGCTGTCAAAATCCAATAGATATTAAAAAGTTTGTCTAGCAATTATAGACCAATCCTTATAGCTAACGATCGTAGGAATGATTGGAAATGTTAGGATTATTCCTGAGAAATAAAATGGCGCTTTACTTACTAAAATACACGCAAACTATTTCTACTAGTTGAGAAATTTTGTTTATTAAAAGTTCATCATTTATTTGCTATTCAAAATTAGTTTTGAAAGTTTTTGCCCAGCCCAGTAGAACAAGAAAGATTGATAGCGAAAGGGAAATGATTTGAACACTAGATTGCTTTTCTTATGTAATGATTTTAAAATTAATTGATTCGAGTAAGTCGAATAGAAGGAGATGAACCGGCTTTTAAAAATTAAAGAGGAAAATCTTATTTTGAGAAAGCCGATGTTTTTTGCTTTTGGTAGTTACCTTAGGTGTAAAAATGAATAAAATTTCTCAATTTAATTAGGTTTTGTTATAATTTTATTGAGGTGATTTTAGTGAAAAAATATGTTGGTGTACTTGAAAAATTTCGAGTGATTAAGACACAACCTTTATTGGCACGTTTCACATTGAAAACGAGAAGTCAATCAATTAACTGCGTAGTAGCTGATGTGGAAATAGCAGATAAATTACTCATGATGAAAGAAGGCCAACAACATCTCTGCGTGACAGGACATTTAAATAAACGTAACCAGTTAGTCATTGAAACGATGCAGTGCTCCTGATTTCTTTACAAACATGAGGAGTTGGTGTAATTAGAGATAATTTCATGAGTACATTGTATTAAACGATTATTTATTGGTTTAAAGAATGAGAATATGCGAATATTCCCGACTTTTTACTATTTTTTATTTGTTTAAAAAATGCGAAAATGCTATGCTAATAGAAAGAGAATTAGTATAAGAAGGGAGTTTGATTATGACTGTCGGAGAAATTGCAGGACTGATTGTAGCAGTCGCATTTGTAATTCTAGTTGTTTTTATTATAAGAGTCTTGCTACAATTGTCCAAAACATTAGAAAAAGTCGATCAAACGGTTGCAAAAACTAATACAACCATTGATGTTGTTACCAATGATGTCGATCTATTAGCTAGACAAGTAGAAGGATTATTGGTCAAAAGTAATGAATTACTCTTAGACATCAATGGGAAAGTCGAAACAATTGATCCATTGTTTACTGCTATTGCTGATTTAAGTGAAAGTGTATCTGAGTTGAATACTTCAAGTAAAAGCATTGCAACAAAAGTAGGTAGTATCGGTAAAACGACTGCTAAAGTAACAGTTATGGGTAAAGTCGGCGGAACTGCTTTAAAGCTTTTCAAAAATAAAAAACGATAAAAATGATAGGAGGAATTTAATTATGGCAAAAAAAGGCGGGTTTTTATTAGGCGCAATTGTTGGTGGAACAGCAGCGGCAGTTGCAGCTCTCTTATGGGCTCCTAAATCTGGGAAAGAATTAAGAAATGAATTGGCTGCTCAAGCAGATGATTTTTTTGACATGGCTTCAGACTATACAGATAAGGCGAAAGAAAAAACAGCTACGTTAACAGACATAGCAAAAGAAAAAGCACAAGACTTATCACAACAAGCGGGTGATTTAGCTGGCAGCGTGAAAAACAAAGTCAGTCATTCTGCTAATGAAGTACAAGAAGAATCAGCAGATATTTTATTAACTTTAAAAGAGCAATCAGCAGATTTATCTCATCGTTTTAAAAAATCAGCAGATGAATTAAAAAAACCCATCAACCATGTAAATGAGACAGTAAAAGATGCTTCAGCAGATATTTTGCTCAATGTCAAAGATACAGCAAGTGAAGCTGGACAAACTGTACAAGCAGGCTTAGAGGAAGCAAAACCTGTTGCAGAAGATACAAAAATGATGGTGAATGAAGATGCCCAATCAGCAAAAGAAGAGTTGAAAACAGCTTTTACAGATAATGAAAACTAGAGGGATCTCATTTAAAAATAATCCTATTTCATATAAAAAGTAGCAATTTCAAAAAGTTAGACTTCTATGGAGTGGAGAAATCTGCTCCTTTTTTTATGCAATAAAATGGCAATCACGTCACAATTTAAGTAGCTTTTTGAAATAGATTTCGTCTTCTATTTAGCATAAAGACACCTCCAATGAGTTAGACAAAAAGTCTAATTTATTGGAGGTGTCAAGAAATATAATTATTTTTCAAAGAATAGTTGATAGCGACTTATTCTTTTTGCATTATTAATCAATCCACTCATAAAAGGAAAAGTTTAAGAAGAACTAAATTTAAATAATGATTAATCTACCAGACTAAACTCATCCATACATAACATATATTGTGGGGCATTTTCATTTTCTTGATAAAAAATATACAAGCCGTTTCTTAATAACTCATCAAGATTAGATGCACTGTAATCATTAATCATATGAATAAAGTATCTTCCTGATAAAGGTTCAATTGCTTTTTTTGCTCTATCAGCTAATTCTTTAGCTAGCCCATTTAATGTTGGTTGCATTGGAGAATTCGTTACAACGAAATCCGGAGCAGTTTTAACATCTTGATCTTTTAAGACATTTTTCACTGCTGCTTTCATCTTTTCAATTGCTGCTTTTGCTTTTTGCTCTTCCGTTAGTACTTGCTCTTTTTCAAAGAACATAAAGAGTTTTCCGCTAAAGTAGTGATTACGTTCTCCTTCGTAATTACCATACGTTGCTTTTGCCTTGATTTTTACGAATTTTGTTTTAACCGGCGTATCTAAGATAAGATGCTTTTGTTCCGTGTTGTTTTGTAAACCAGTGACTGTTTGAGATAACGTCCAATTGGTTCCATCCATACTAGTATAAATTTCTGCCGCTTGTAAACGCCCATTTGCGCCACCTTCATTAGGTAAATAATCAATTACTGCTAATTCTTTTGCTTCATTAAATTCAACGGTGTAATAGAGTTGATTATCGCTGTCAATACCAAATTTTGTATGCCAAGCGGTATTTGTCAATCCGTCGATCATATGTTTTGCTGCATGTTGTTCTGATTGCTCAGAAGAGAAGCTGTGCAATTTCATTTGATCGTATGGAATGTACTTGATATTTTTTTTGATAGAATCGTAGTTGTCTTCAGTAAAAGTAAACGTAGACGAATCACTTTGTAATTTCGTTCCATTTGCTTTATAGCGAGCTAAAACAACTGTGTTACCCGTAAAGCGTTGTGTAGTGTAGTCTGTCCAAGTTTTTCCATTATCTGTACTTACTTCTAAGTGGTCAATGTTTCCTAATATTCTATTTTCATAGTCGTTTGCAAATAAACCAGTCAAGGTGCTTGCTTTAGTGATATCAATCGTAAATACAGCATTTGAGCCGCCCACTTTTAATTTTAGGTCATTCACTTCACTGATTTGTTTGACTTGTTCAGGTGTTAATGTAATTTCAGTTACTTTGCCTGCATTAATCCATTGGTTTCCACCATCTAGACTGTAAAGAATATCTAAATTAGAAGTATGATATTTACTGTTGATCATGATTTTATTTGCATTTTCGCCATCAAAAGAAAATGTAGCTAGATCAACGCGGTTTGATTGTAACAAATGAGAAGCTAAGGTTTTTGTATCTTCAAATTGATAAACATTTTCGCTAGTTGCTCTGGTTGCTTTTTCTAATGCTTGTGTTTTTAACAGATCAATATTTACTAGGTCGCTTCCTTGTAAGTGAGGAGTAATCACATTTAGCAAATCAACCATTGCATATGGATAATACGTGTAAGCTTTAATGACTTCTTCACCTAACTGATTCCATTGGGCAGAAGTAGTTTCACTATTGTTTGTATATTCTTTAAGAAGGCCTTCAAAGCTATCCAAATTAATATTCAATATACTTAATGCTTTTTTATAAGCGTTAATTCTTTCTTGAGAAGTTGAAAAAGATTTAGCCGCTAAATTATAATCATTTGATTCTTCAAATTTTCCGCTATCCAACGCTGCTTGAGCAAGTAAGGTATAAGAAGCATTATTACTTTCATTGGTTGCGTTACTTGAAAAATATTTGTTTCCCCAATTTAAGAGCATACGATAACCATTGCCGCCACACCAAACAGTTCGTGCAGCTTGCCATCCGCCAACATTATTATTGATTGCCCATTTTCCCTTACCGTCTGGTTGTTTTGCATATTGTAAGACAGCTTCATGACCCGGTTGGAAAATACCTACAGTAGCCACACCGTTTGATTTCAATAAGTTTTGACCTAAACGAGAAATATTCCAACAAAGACCGCCTGCTTCCATAACCATCCAAGTACGATTTTTGCCTTTTTCACCGTATTGAATATTGTATTGAGGCAAATGATATTTCTCATCCATTGCTTGTTTGTTCGCCATGTCATAAAGACTTTCTTGATTATAATTTGGTGCAACGTATGGCACACCATATTTCCACATATTTAATCGATCCGCACCTTTTGTTTGACTATAACCATTTAGCCATTTTAATTCGTCATTTGCAATTGAATCAGTCATTACCATGCGTAAATGTTCCATGTCATAAGTGGCAAATTCATCCATGCGTGCAAATTGGTTGTTCTCAAACAATTCTTTCATAATCCCATAACGCTCAGAAATATCGTTGCTTGGTAAAGGCATGCTAAAGGATAAAGGAGAAGTATAAATGTCACTGCTCCATCCAGCAGCCGCTGCAATCATCATTTTCTTATATAGTTCACCATGGTTAGAATCTTGTAAATCCGCTTTATGATCATGATAAATATTCCCTAAAGCATCCATAAAACGGATTGGTTGTTCAATATTTCCAGCCTCAATAAATAGATTTAATGCATCTTTATCGCTTAAAAGCCAATCCAATGCGTCTTTGTTTTTTGCATTTTCTTTTACAGAATTTTGAATGGCACGATAACCTAATTGTCGAACCAGTTCACGCTCATTAAGCAAATCTGTATGATTATTGACAGCATTTTCTGCCCCTAATTTAGAAATTTCTTTATCATATTCTGCTAATGGCTTCACGCCTTGATAATTCTCACTATTTAAATCATAATTTTCTTTAACAAGTCTAGCTCCGGCAAAGACTGCGTGATCATTCCCGTTTGGTCCATGGCTATTGGCCCATAAACGTAATTGTTTGTATCCTTTTACATTAACTTCGATGTCTTCTGCATTATTTGATCCTTTAATTACTGAAGAAACTTTTAAGTTTTCCCAAGTTCGTCCATCTTTTGATCCTTGAATGTAGAAAACGACTTCTCCTAAATTACCTTGGCTTTGATCAATACCAACAGTTGTTACGAAACGGCTGTAGTCAGAAGAAAGAGTAGAAATATCAAATTGAGCAAATCCATCTGCGTGAACAAAGATGCCTTTTTCAAATTGTGTTAAAATGTTCTCAATTTTTAAAGATAATTTATTCCCTGACATATTGGTGTCTTTACGAACACCGTTTTGACCACCGTAACCAGATTTCCATTGGCTAAATTCCATATCAGAAAGCCAACGATAGTTTTCTTGTGCTGATTTTGATGAAACAGTTTTTTCTTTTACGGTAGAAAAGGTAGTCTGCTTTTCTGCTTGATTTTTCATGGTTGCTAAATCGGCAGGTTTTGTAGCAACGGCTTTTGTTTCACCATTTGTTATTTCTGCTAATACGGTAGTTGATGTAGAATGGCTAAGAAAAACAAGTGCTAAACTAGCCACTAAAACGGAAGCTGCTCCTTTTTTTAATTTTTTAATCGAAAAACGTTGCACACGATCTGAAGAAAATTTTTTAAACATTAAAACTTCACCTCATTAGATTAATTTATTACCATAGTGCTTATTAAAGAAAGGAAATAATCCTAGGTCAACTATACGAAATCTTTACATTTTTTTGTTGTAAGTTATTTATAACTTTTATCTAAAAAATTAAATAATAGAGGTATACATTTTTTGTGAAAAATAGTATTATTTTAAGTAATTAGATAATTAATTCTAAAATAAAAGTCTATTTACTAATGAGTCAAACGAATGATGTTTACGTCAGTATTAAATAAAATATGTTCTATTTTTTTATTAATAACTCTTTTTTTAAAGTTAAAATAAAAAAAATAGCTTCCTCTATTTATTTATTTTTGAATACATTTTAAAAAATAGAAAATTGTTCATGCGTAGGACTGCTATTAAAGAGAAAAAATTCAATACTGAAAATAATTTTAGGTAAAAGAAAACAGGCGAAGGATGGCTACGCTGGGTGTTGAACTTGTTTTCTACATTGTGTTAAGAGAATAGATATGAGTATTCATGTTACTTAGAGGGAAGAAGGATAGATATTAGTAAGTGAAATTAAATTGATGAAGATATAAAAATAAAGGGTATAATCGGATAAAGAAATTTCTAAATGTTTGAAAAAAAGATCACTCCTAAAAATTGCAAACTAATTTTTTAGGAGTGATCTTTTTTTGGAGCGATAATTATAATTTTTTTAAGTCGGCTCTAGTTAATTAAGAATAATTAATTCTTTTGGTGTATTTGTCAATGCAAGACAGCCGTCTTTAGTCACATAAACGCAATCTTCAATTCGAACACCTACTTGTTCAGGGATATAAATACCTGGTTCAAGAGAAAAACACATGCCTTCTTCAATCACTAGATCGTTTCCTTCTACAAGAGAAGGAAATTCATGGACAGTGGTTCCAATACCATGTCCCAGACGATGATTGAAGTATTCACCATAACCGTAACTACTAATGACTTTTCTAGCAATTTGATCCAGTTCAGCGGCGGTAATTCCAGGACGAACAGCAGCCTGAGCCGTTTGTTGGGCTTCAAGCGTGATTTGATAAATTTTTTCTTGAAATGCTGTCGGTTTTTTGTAAGCAATTGTTCGAGTGGCATCGCTACAATAGCCGTTCCAAACTACACCTAAATCAAATAAAACCAGTTCATTTGGCGCAATTTGTGTATTTCCGGGAGTACCATGTGGACTTGCGGCATTTTTGCCTGCTAAAACAAGGGTATCAAAAGACATTTGAGAAACGCCTTGTTTTTTTAGCTGGTATTCGATTTCTGCGATGATTGCTTGTTCAGTCATTCCTTCTTTCACAGCTTGAAAGCCAATTTCAAAAGCTATATCTGCCCATTTGCCAGCAGCCAACAACTGTTCTTTTTCTTCTTGTGTTTTAATTAATTGAAGCCGTTGAATGATTGCTGTTAAGTCAATAAAAGAATCCGTACCAATTAAACCATTTGAAATCGCATCGAAGCGATCAATCGTTAGCACATTTTTTTCGATACCGATTGTGCCGGGTTGTCCGTAACGTGTATGAATTTCTTTTCCAATGATTTCCCATGGATTTTCACTATCTAAATAGCCGCGTACATCAAATGACCAAGTACTATTTTGAGCATCTTCTACTTCTAAAGCTGGAGTAAATAAGAAAGGATCTTGTTCAAGCGGAATAAATAATGCGAGGACACGTTCATGCGGGTCGCTTTCGTATCCGGAAAAGTAAGCAATGTGTTTAGGGTCACAAATATAAGCTAAATCTACTTGTTTTTGAGCCATCCATTTACGTAATTCAGTGATTTTTACGTGATTCATTTTGGCATCCTTCTTTCTGTTGTATTGAATTATTAGTTATTGTACCACTTAATGATTCAAAGACCAACGTTTGCCAAGTGAAAAAAGTAAATATTTTCATGAAAGACGTAGTAAAACGGTTGCATTTTTGAATAGAATTTGATATTCTATTTTAGAAATGTAAAGCGTATTTTCAGAAAACATATAAAAAGAGTAGGAGAGTAAGAATGGAAAAGCAAACTATTACTATTTATGATGTAGCGAGAGAGGCAAATGTTTCGATGGCTACTGTTTCACGTGTTGTTAATGGTAACCCCAACGTCAAACCTGCAACCAGAAAAAAAGTATTGGAAGTTATTGATCGTTTGGATTATCGTCCAAATGCTGTGGCACGAGGCTTAGCAAGTAAAAAAACGACGACAGTCGGTGTGATCATTCCTGATGTTAGCAACATGTTTTTTGCTTCTTTAGCTCGTGGAATTGATGATGTGGCGACGATGTACAAATACAACATTATTTTAGCTAATTCTGATGGCAATGATCAAAAAGAAGTAAATGTATTAAATAATCTTTTAGCCAAGCAAGTAGATGGCGTCATTTTTATGGGGCATCATATTACAGATGAAATTCGTGGTGAGTTTTCCCGCTCTAAAACCCCTGTTGTTTTAGCTGGTTCAATTGATCCAGATGAACAAGTAGGTAGTGTAAACATTGATTACACATCTGCTGCAAAAGATGCTGTAAACAAATTAGCGAAAAATGGCAATGAAAAAATAGCTTTTGTCAGTGGAGCGTTGATTGATCCAATCAATGGACAAAACCGTCTGAAAGGATACAAAGAAGCACTGAAAGAAAATCATTTGTCTTATAGTGAAGGATTGATTTTTGAAGCGGAATATAATTTTAAAGATGGTATCTCATTAGTTGAACGAATCAATAATAGTGGCGCAACCGCTGCCTATGTTTCAGATGATGAGTTAGCAATCGGAATTTTAGATGGACTTTTAGATAAAGGAGTCAAAATACCGGAAGAATTTGAAATCATCACAAGCAATAATTCACTGCTTACGGATGTGGCTCGTCCACGCTTAACTAGTATTACCCAACCGTTGTATGATCTTGGTGCAGTTTCGATGCGTTTATTAACTAAAATGATGAACAAAGAAGAAGTAGAAGAGAAAACCATCGTTTTACCTTATGGAATCGAAGAAAAGGGTTCAACAAAATAAGGAAATAAAACGGAAAATAAAATATATCTAAAAAAGCTGCTTTTGCTGGGAATTTTAAGGCAAAAGCAGCTTTTTGTTTTAAAAGCCGCTTACAATTTAATTTTTTTTGCTGCTTTTTATTTCTGGATTTGCTCTTGCAAAAGCATAGGCTGTTTTCCAATATGCTTTGTAATTTTCCTCTGTTCCTCCTACGCCAAACTTAAAGGTAGTGTCTTTTGGCCCGTTTTTTGCCCAGAGTGATTCAATTGTTTTATTTGGTGTATGAATGGTTCTTTTATCAATTGTAACTTTTCCGGGGTTTTGTCCAGTAAAAGCTGCGACTTTTTTCTTCATGACATCAGAAGATAATTCAAATTTATCTTTGATCCCAAAAATAGAGGGATTGACGTAGTAAATTTGATTGATCATGTTTGCTAAATAGCGGGAAGAACGTTTTCTTGCTTGAGTATCCATGCTTGTATTATCATCATGACCGGACCAGCTGCTTATTGTGATAGAAGGAGTAGAAACGATCAGCCAAGAATCTCTGTATTCATTTGTTGATCCTGTTTTACCAATCCAGTCGGCTTGACCTAGCTCTTTATTTAGGTTAGTCATGTCGTCTTTAAATGGTGTTGTGATTTTTGCAGTGATCACGCTGCGCATCATGTCATTCATAATGGTTGCTGCTGCATTCGAATAGACTCTCACTGGGTTTTCCTCGTGTTGATAAATGACTTTTCCAGAATTGTCAGTAATCGAATCAATTAAATAACCTTCTTGATAGATGCCACCATTTGCTAATGCTTGAAACCCGTTTGTTTGCTGGAGGGTTGTTACATCCACCGTTCCTAACGGAGCAGATTCGACCCCCCAATTAGAATTGGCGGGATAGTTCATTTTTGCTAAATAGTTTTCATAAGCATATTGTTTGGAGCCGCCTTGATTCAAGACAGCTTGATACAAGTGATAAGCAGGGATGTTATTGGACCATTCTAACGATTTTCTAACCGTTTGGAAGGTATTTGAGCCTTCGTTTGTGGCGTTAACAATTTTTTCTCCGGCATTGTTTCCTTCTTGCCAAGTGGTTGCATAATCAGAAACGCGGGATTCTGACCCTACGAGTCCCATGTCAATGGCCGGTCCATAAACTAGTACGGGTTTGATGGAGGAGCCTGCTTGTCGTTGTGTATCAAATGCGTGATTATTTTGATTTTGCAGATAATTGCGTCCTCCGACAAACCCATAAATTCGTCCAGTTTTATTATCCATTAAAACATTTCCAGTTTCGACGGGAGTAGATTTTCCATCGTCTAGCAAGTGACCGTAATTTTTAGCGGCTGTTTGCATGACTGCATAGATATTTTTATCGATAGTTGAATGGATCGTGTAACCTCTTGTTTGAATTGTCTGTTGGGCTTTTTGGTAATAAGCATTATAAATACTTGCATCTGATAAATCCGCCTTATTTTTTTCAGCTAATTGTTTTGTAATGATTTTAGCAGCTTCGTTCATGACCGTATAGTATAAAAATTCACGGTCACTTTGTTCCATGATTTGCTGCGGCAAGAAATCTTTTGTTAAATCATAAGCTTTTGCTTCTTCATACTGCTTTTTCGTAATTTTTCTTTCACGATACATACTAAAAAGAACAATATCTTTGCGTCTTAACCCGGCGGAGAGGTCTTGTTTCAAAGCTCCTGTATTGGTATAGGGACTATAAGTAATTGGACTTTGTGGCAAGCCGGCAATAAACGCAGCCTGCGGTAAAGTAACGTCTTTGGCATTAACGCCAAAAATGCCTTTGGCGGCTTCTTGAACGCCGGCGATATTTTGTCCCTTATTATTTCTGCCAAATGGCGAGACGTTCAAATACATTGAGATAATCTCATTTTTTGAAAAATATTTTTCCACTTGAGCGGCTAGCAGAATTTCATTTGCTTTGCGCTTGAAAGTGGTTTCATCTGTTAAAATTTGTTGTTTGACTAATTGCTGGGTCAATGTTGATCCACCAGAAGAACCGAATCCTGTTGCTTCAGAAAATAATGCACGTAAAACAGCTTTGGGAACATAGCCGTTATGTCGTTCAAAATACTCATCTTCTGTGCTGATAATGGCTGTTTTCAATAAAGGTGAAATTTGGTCAGAAGGAACGGCTGTCCGCATTAGATCAGTTTGGATTTTTGATATTTCAGAGTTGTCAGTATAGACAATTTTTGATGTTTCTGTGATGTTGCCAAGTTCTGATTTTAAAGTTGCTTTGGTTGGTAGTTTGGTATCTTCAACAAGATAGGCAAAATAACCAGCTCCGATACCAGCGCCAAATGCTGCAAGTAGCAGAAAAAGAACGATGATAAAAACAGTTAATGATTGGAAGACGCCAAAAGCAATTTTGAATCCCAACCATTTTTGCTTTTTCCGAGTATCTTTACGTGGCAAAAGGACTCACCTCAACTAATAGTTTTATTTTGCTAATTATAGCAAAGAATACGGCAAAAAAACAGACAAGGGAATTTTTGTTGAATTTATTTCTTCATGATAGGAGAAATTTTTGTCAATAAAAAGAAAATGACTGTCTTTTTCTTTCTATCAATTGTTTTTTCAATACAAAAAGAGATACCTAAGAATGTTTTTAAAAGCAAGCTTTCTTTTCTTTATGGTTTCAGTTAAGATAAAAGTGCTGCAAGCATAACTAGACAATTGTATGAAAAAACACAGCAGTTGATAAAACATGAATTAACTGCTTTTTAAGGAGGAAAATTGATGCTACTTGGATCACATGTAAGTATGAGCGGTAAAAAAATGTTCTTAGGTGCCGCCGAAGAAGCTGCAAGTTATGGAGCTTCTACTTTTATGGTTTATACTGGTGCGCCTCAAAATACGCGGCGTAAACTGATCGAAGAAATGAATATTCAAGCCGGCAAAGAATACATGCAAATCTATGGTTTGTCAAATGTCGTTGTTCATGCGCCTTATATTATCAATTTGGGCAATACAATAAAGCCGGAAATGTTTCCGTTTGCGGTACAATTTTTAAGAGAAGAGATTGTTCGAGCGGAAGCTTTAGGCGCAGCTCAAATTACTTTGCATCCTGGTGCGCACGTTGGCGCAGGGGTAAAAGCGGGTATTTCAAAAATTATCGAAGGCTTAAATGAGGTGTTGACAAAAGAACAAACGGTACAAATTGCTTTGGAAACAATGGCTGGTAAAGGTACTGAAATTGGTCGAACATTTGAAGAATTAGCAAGAATCATTGATGGCGTAGCCTTAAATGAAAAGCTATCTGTTACTTTTGATACTTGTCACACGCATGATGCGGGATATGATGTTCGCAATGATTTTTCAGGAGTAATGACTAAATTTGACAAAGTAATTGGATTAGAGCGTTTAAAAGTTTTGCATATTAATGATTCAAAAAATCCTAGAGGTTCTCATAAAGACCGTCATGCCAATATCGGCTTTGGGGCAATTGGTTTTGAAGCGTTAAATAAAATTGTTCACGCGCCGATGTTTGAAGGAATTTCTAAAATTTTGGAAACGCCTTATGTAGGTAAAGAGAAAAAAATGGCTTATGCACCTTATAAAAAAGAACTTAAGATGTTAAAACAACAACAATTTGATCCGGAAATATTTCCTGAATTAATTGCCAAAGTTACGGAGTAGTTCGGACAAACTGACTATTCTAATAAAACAATGCCAAAATCAAGTATTTCATTTACTGTGATTAATAACCGGTAAATGAGGAACTATTGATTTTGGCATTTTTATTCACTTATTCATTTTCTGCACTTACTTGTTGCAATCTTTTTTCGTATTTTTTGTTTCCTTTGTATAAATCAATGATTGTCCAAGCAAGTAAGGCTAGCACTGCAATGATTAGTAAATAAGCAAGAGAATCTGCCCATATTAATTCATTGTCTGTTGCTTGTCCACCAAAAAAGCTTTCAATTTGTCCGGGTAGTCCGCGAAGATTTAAGAAAGTTAGACTGATAACTGAAATCCAGCCGATTAATTTAACCAAAAAATTATTTTTAAATTGTTTGCCCATTTCTGCTTCACTATTTGTCATCATCAACAAAGGAATCATTGAAAATGGAAGAGCAAAAGCTAAGAAAACTTGCGATTCATTCATTAAATGATTTAAAGCGGTATGTTCTTCAACAGTTCCTTTCGTGCTGGTGAACAATACGCACAATAAAACGGGTAGAACAGATAAAAGACGAGTAATCAAACGACGAAGCCAGATCGGCATACGCATATGAATAAAACCTTCCATAATTACTTGCCCAGTCAAGGTACCAGTAATAGTTGAATTTTGTCCTGAAGCTAAAAGAGCAACTGCAAATAAAGTAGATAAAATCCCCGATTTTGCCACACCAATCAAGACACCGTTGCTCATTGCAGAAGGATCAGATAAAGCCTCATAAAGTCCAAAAAATGAAGGATCTTGAACGGAGCCATTTTTAAAGACTGCAACACCCATAATTAACAATAAAGCATTGACTAAAAAAGCTAACGTTAATTGAATATTTGAATCCCAAGTTGAAAAACGAACTGCTCTAGCAATATCTTCTGTATCTTTTCGATCAATTTTCCGAGTTTGGGATACGGCAGAATGCAAGTAGAGATTATGTGGCATCACAGTGGCGCCGATGATTCCCAATGCGCCTGTTAAAGGTGTTTCTCCACCGATTGTTGGGGAATCAGCAAAAGTACTGCTTGTAGGAAGAAAGCCAGTAAATAACTCTTTCCAATTAGGATTAGAAAGTGCAACTTGATAAACAAAGACAAATAAAATGACAAAGATCAGGCAAACGACAATAGCTTCAATTTTTCGAAAACCGATTTTAGTTAAGGCCAATAAGATGAAAACATCAAAAACAGTAATAAATACGGCAATGACTAATGGAATATCAAAAAGTAAATAAAGGGCAATCGCTGCACCGATGACTTCAGCAATATCTGTCGCCATAATTGCTAACTCTGTTAATATCCATAAAATGATGCCTAATGTTTTACTTGTCCGAGCTCGAATGGCTTGGGCAAGATCCATCTGACTGACAATTCCTAATTTTGCAGCCATATATTGCAAGAGCATGGCAATCAGACTTGACATTAAAATGACAGACATTAACAAGTAATGGAAATTCTGTCCACCGGTAATGGAAGTAGACCAATTTCCCGGATCCATGTAGCCCACGGCAACAAGTGCTCCCGGACCGGAATAAGCAAGTAGTGTTTTAAAAAAACTTTTATTTTTAGGAACGTTTACCGTACCGTTTACTTCCGCTAATGATAAACCATTTGTATGTTCAATTAATTTTTGTTTATGCGGTTGGCTATTCAAGAAAAATCACCCCTTGTTTTTCTTTACCTATTCATTCTACACCTATATAAAAAATTTTGGAAGAAATTTATTCGGTTTGCCTAAAAAAAATGTACGGTTAAGCTTTTCACCTGTCTTTTGAGCTTAGAGCAATAAATAAAATTTTTTAAATAATTCTAAAGGAAACGCCTTTCTTTTTTGAGCAAACTTTAGTAAAATAACTCATTGAGAACAATTCGGAAATAGAAAGGAGAGATTTACATGGTATCAACAGGAATAGTTATACTTATTGCAGTTATTGCTTTATTACTCGGCGCAATTGGTGGATTCTTTTTTGCGCGTAAATATATGAAAGACTATTTAGAAAAAAATCCTCCCGTGAATGAGGACATGTTACGATCAATGATGATGTCAATGGGACAAAAGCCATCTGAAAAGAAAATTCGTCAGATGATGCAACAAATGAAAACTCAAGGAAAAAAATAGGATTTTTACTAGGTATTTTATAGCGAGCTGAAGAATTCAGCTCGTTTTTTCATTCGTTGTTTGAAAAACTTACATAATTGTGAAAAATGTATACGAGAGTAAAAAAGAAAATAAGAAATTAGGTTGATTTTTTCTACAAGCAATACTAAGGAGAAAATGAAAAAAAGGATTAATATTTTTTGTTGTAGTTACTTGTTGTTAAGTTTTGTTGTCTTACTTGTTCATTCTAATTTATCGGCTTCTTCCAATAATTCAATATGAAACAACCAATGAATGTGTTCTGCTATCTCCAATCTCGTGAGTTGTTGGTTTATTTAATCACGTTGGCGTTAATGATTTTGTATTTTGAACAGTCGTAAGGTAGTAAAAGATGAAAAGTTGAGAACTTAATTGGTTGGTCTTATGCTGTTATTTATTTAGCCCGCTTGTTTATATAATGCTGTTTGAATTTTTGAATAAAAAGAAGGTAAGTATCCCTTTCTTGATGGAAGAAAGAACTTGTTAATTCCTATGAAAAAGAAAACGTTAACAAATAAATTTCTTAAAAATAAACCTACTTCATTATATGCTATGTAAGCAAAAACAAGAAAGTCACCGTAGAATTGACTGTCTTGTTTTTTTCCTTTTATTTTCACTAGATTAGGCACGCGAGAAGAATTCAAGAAGAATGGCAATGAAGTTTTATGTACGAATCGTTCAGGTAAAATTTTAGTGGCTAGTTTTAAGAATGATGCTGTCAAACGAAGGAAAAGTAATGGTTGCGTCTTTGGTAACGGCTTTGCTGTTAAACGAAAATTAAGTGACTGAATTTTGAAAAGAGGTTACATCAAAACACCAATTGTAAAAAGGAGATTTTTTCAAATTATTTCTAAAATGAAGACAAAAACTTTGTGTTTCTGCCCTTCTCCCTACTGTGCAAGAAGAAAAGAGGAAAAGGGCAATAACTGTAAATGCTGGCAAGAATAAAAGAGAAGATAGGTCTTTAAGGAGACGGAGGTTCTTCCATAATTGAGGAACTAACGGGACGTGTGTCTACTTTTTGTCCTATTTTGATCAAATGAGTAAGATTTTTCTGATAATTTTCTGCGAAAATGCAGCTGTATAAAACATCCAACAAATAACAAATGGATGTATTAATAGTAAAATTGCTGATTTTAGAATACAAGCGTTCTCTGGTAGTGATATGTAAAACGGCTGTACTTAAAGAAGATAAGGTGGAGTCACCGATACTCGTCAATGTTAAAATAGGAACATGAATTTCTTGTAAAATAGTAGCTGTTCGTAGCATCATTTTATTTTCACCCGTATAAGAAATCAAAATGGCGCAGGTATCTGATGTACAGTTATAGGCTTCGTAATACGATTCACCTGATGTAGTGACGATTGTAACATCTTGTTTAATTCGCTTCATTTTTAACATAAAGGCTTGGGAGACCAAAGTATTAGAATTGCTGGAAAAAAGGACGATTTTTTTTGCCTCAAGTAAGAGCTGTTTGGCTTTTTGCAAGTCATCATGATGAAGCAGTGACAAAGTATCTTCAATGGTCATTTGTTCTAATGCAGCAATTTTATTTGCGATCGTCATTATGCTCTCATTTTCTAGAAAAGGTAGATTGGCATCTACTTTTTGAAAATTTCCTTCTAGATACTCTATTTCAGCAATAAACGCATTTTTAAAATCAACCCAACCGTTAAATCCGATTTTTTTTGCCACACGAATCAACGTGGAAGGATGGACATAGCAAGTTTTTGCAATTTGTTGAATCGTTAGTTCTTTTAAGTGGTGTTCATGGTGCTGAATAAAGTGGATGACTTCAGTTTCGGAGGGAGAAAAAGTAGTTTGTTTTATTTTTTCTTTTAAAAGCATGACCTTCTCCTTTTACATTTTTTTATCGTTTCATGTAAAAAAATTGTAAAGGCTGTATTTTTTTATGTCAACCTGTCATTTTTATATACAGTTTTTTTACAGAAAAAATAATAATTAAAGGGAAAATTTGTAAATAGTAATGCAAAAAATTCCAGTATCCTTGTGATTTTCGTTTACAAAAAACATAATGAATTTGTAAAACATTAAAGGAGGAAGCAGATGAATCAAAAAATTAAGATTGCAACGATTGGTGGAGGAAGTAGTTATACACCTGAATTGATGGAAGGGTTTATCAAACGTTATGAGGAACTACCAATTAAAGAAATTTGGTTGGTGGATGTGGAAGAAGGAAAAGAAAAATTAAACATCGTGCGTGAAATGTCGCAGCGTATGTGGGATGCTTCGCCTTATGATGTAAAAATTTATGCAACGCTTGATCGAGAAGAAGCATTGAAAAACGCAGATTTTGTGACGACGCAGTTTCGTGTGGGACAGTTGGATGCTCGAGTAAAAGATGAGCGCATTCCTGCTTATTATGGAATGTTGGGACAAGAAACCAATGGTGCAGGTGGAATGTTCAAAGCGTTTCGAACCATTCCAGTTATTCTTGCTATTGTAGAAGATATGAAACGCTTGTGTCCGAATGCTTGGCTAATCAATTTTGCCAATCCTAGTGGCATGGTTACAGAAGCGGTGGTTCGTTATGGAAAGTGGGAAAAAGTAATTGGTTTATGTAATGTACCAGTGATGGCTATGATGACAGAACCGGAACTGCTGGGTGAAACAAAAGAAAATCTGATTTATAAGTTTGCTGGATTAAATCACTTTCATTGGCATAAAGTTGGTGATTCAACAGGCCGAGATCGTACGGATGAATTAATTGACCGGCTGTATGCAAAAAATAATGGATTACCAAAAAATATTTTTGACGTGCCTTTCTTTAAAGAACAGTTGAAGCAAATGCAGATGATTCCTTGCGGGTATCACCGGTATTATTACCGTGAAGAAGAAATGTTAAACCATGCGTTAGAAGAGTATCGGACCATTGGTACAAGAGCCCAACAAGTCAAGGTTACAGAAGCAGAACTTTTTGAATTATACAAGAATCCGCAGTTAGACCATAAACCAGAACAATTGCAAAAACGTGGAGGTGCCTATTATTCTGACGCTGCATGTGAGACGATTGCATCTATTTATGCGAATAAAGAAACACAAATTGTAGTATCCACTAAAAATGAAGGTGCTGTACCTGATCTTCCAGCAGATTGCGTTGTCGAAGTGACAGCGTATGTAGGGGCACGTGGCGCTCGAAATGTGGCTTTTGGTTCCTTACCGCCAGCGGAACGAGGATGGCTTCAAGTCATGAAAAATATGGAATTGTCGACGATTGAAGCAGCAGTGAGTGGGGATTATCAAACGGCTCTTCAAGCATTTACGATTAATCCTTTGGTTCGTTCTGGTGCAACAGCTAAACGGATTATGGATGAACTGTTTGTTGCACATGAAGCATATTTGCCGCAGTTTAGTGCTGCAATTCGACGGTTGAAAGAAGAAGGAATTGTGATTCAAGATGAAGTGGCGAGGGACCTATCAAAAAATGTTGTGGAGGAAGTATGATGGCTTTTAGAAAAGATTTTTTATGGGGAGGAGCTACAGCGGCAAATCAATGTGAGGGAGGTTATGATGAAGGGGGGCGCGGGTTAGCAAATGTTGATGTAGTGCCGATTGGTAAAGAGCGATTTCCTATCATAACGGGAAAAAAGAAAATGTTTGAGTTTGATGATGCGTATTTTTATCCAGCTAAACAAGCGATTGATATGTATCACCGTTATAAAGAAGATATTGCTCTTTTTGCGGAAATGGGCTTTAAAACGTATCGCTTATCTCTTGCTTGGAGCCGTATTTTTCCAAATGGTGATGAAAAAGAGCCAAATGAAGAAGGATTGAAATTTTATGAAGATGTATTTAAAGAATGTCAAAAATACGGCATTGAACCTTTAGTAACGATTACTCATTTTGATTGTCCGATGCATTTAATTAAAAAATATGGAGCATGGCGGTCACGAAAATTGATTGGTTTTTATGAAAAACTTTGTCGAGTTATTTTTAATCGATACAAAGGATTAGTTAAATATTGGTTGACGTTTAATGAAATTAATATGATTCTTCATGCACCGTTTATGGGCGCAGGGCTGGTGTTTGAAGAAGGCGAAAATACGGAGCAAATTAAGTATCAAGCAGCACATCACGAACTTGTTGCTAGTGCGATTGCAACTAAGATTGCCCATGAAGTAGATTCAGAAAATAAAGTGGGGTGTATGCTGGCAGCTGGAGTTAATTACCCTTATACTTGTAAACCAGAAGATGTATGGGCTTGCAGAAAAGCAGATCGCAAAAACTATTTCTTTATTGATGTTCAATCAAGAGGTGAATATCCGACGTATGCGTTAAAAGAGATGGAGCAAAAGGGTATCAAGCTTGAGATGGAGCCTTCTGATTTAGAATTGTTAAGAGCGCATACCGTTGATTTTATTTCTTTTTCTTATTATTCTTCTCGAATAGCAACAACGGATCCAGAACTTTTAGAACAAACGGCAGGAAATATTTTTGCTTCTGTAAAAAATCCTTATTTGACGGAGAGCGAATGGGGGTGGCAAATTGATCCTTTAGGGTTGCGTACAACGATGAATGACTTATATGATCGCTATCAAAAGCCGCTATTTATTGTAGAAAATGGGTTGGGGGCGGTAGATACGCCGGATGAAAATGGCTATGTAGAAGATGACTACCGTATTGAATACTTAGCGCAGCATATCCAAGCGATGAAAGATGCGGTTGAATTAGATGGCATTGATCTTTTAGGTTATACAACATGGGGCTGTATTGATTTAGTTTCTGCTGGAACTGGCGAAATGAATAAGCGTTATGGGTTTATCTACGTGGATCGTGACAATGAAGGAAATGGAACGCTTGTACGTTCAAAGAAAAAATCATTTTATTGGTATAAAAAAGTCATTGAAACAAATGGAGAAGATTTAAGGAACGAGTAATCATTGTAAAAAGTCTATTGTTTTTAAGCTGTTTTTTCGAGTATAATGAACCTATTCGAAAGAAGCAGGCAAAACAATAGACTTTTTTTTCTATTGGCTGTAAAGTATGCTTACTTGGTTTTTATGGAGGAATGTACATATGTATGATGTGATTGTGATTGGTGCAGGTCCTGCGGGAATGACTGCGGCATTGTATGCTTCGCGTGCGAATTTATCTGTTGCGATGATTGAACAGGGAGCACCGGGCGGACAGATGAATAATACCGCTGAAGTGGAAAACTATCCAGGATTTGATTCAATCATGGGGCCAGATTTAGCTTATAAAATGTATGAAGGCGTAACAAAATTTGGAACAGAAAATATCTATGGAATTGTTCAAGACATTAAAGATTGTGGAAGTTATAAAGAAGTGATTTGTGAAGACCAGTCTTATACAGCAAAGACGGTGATTATTGCTACTGGCTGTATTCATCGCAAATTAGGTGTCCCGGGTGAGGACGAATATGCCGGACGCGGTGTTTCTTACTGTGCGGTGTGTGATGGAGCCTTTTTTAGAAACAAACGGTTAGTGGTGATCGGCGGAGGCGACTCAGCGGTGGAAGAAGCCATTTATCTTACACAGTTTGCTTCTGAAGTTGTAATCGTTCATCGTAGAGATGAATTACGTGCGCAAAAGATTATTCAAAAACGAGCATTTGCCAATGAAAAGATTTCTTTTGTTTGGGATACGGTGACAGATGAAATTATAGGAAACGACATGGTTGTAACGGGGATCAAGGCACATAATGTTAATACCAATGAAACCGTTGAATTGGCAGCAGACGGTGTCTTTATCTATGTAGGGTTAGATCCTTTGACTGCACCGTTTAAAAAAGCCGGCTTAACAAATGCTGCGGGATGGATTCCTACTGATCAAGCAATGCGTACGAATATGTCGGGCGTGTTTGCGATTGGAGATGTTCGTGAAAAAGAGTTACGTCAAATTACCACAGCGGTAGGAGACGGTGGTATTGCTGGACAACAAGTCTATAAATATCTTGAAACATTAGGAGAAACTAACGAAAAATAAAAGATAAATTTTATTGAAGAAATTGTGCCAATATAGTGAAGGTTAAAAGACCTCATGAATGTTGGTAACAGTTTCTTTTTTTGATCATCTACCTGAAAATAAAAAAAGATTTAAAAAATTCTCTTTTTTTAGCAGTTTTTTGGAGATGATCGTACAATATTTGTTTGACGTAAATAAAAGTACTTGTTTCTTCTTTCTTAAGGTGTGTTTAAAGCTGCTGCATGGTATATGGTTTACAAAAAATAGGAGAAACATTTTATCAAAAAAGATAAAATTATTTTTGAATGAATATAGAAAAAAATGATCAGTACAAGAGAAAAGATTATGATACAGTAAACGAACAACTTAGATAAATATGTTGTGCTATTTATTTTTAAAAAGGAATAGCAAGGAGAATAAAAATGAACGAAAAAACTCTTTTAATTTATGGATTATCTGAAGAACGGAAAAGATACGCAGAAAGTATAGGATATGTTGATAATCCAAACTACAGAAAAAAACTATATAAAGTTAAAAATATTTCGCCTTTTTACATTGATTTTTATAATTGTGAAATTGATGATATTTTAGGTAGAGAATACAAAAAAAAAATCCATTAGAAAGTAAGAATTCCTGCTGCTACTCTGAAGAACAATTTATAAAATTTTCAAAAGAATGGTTTAATTATGTGGATGATAAAAAGAAACATTGGTCATTATGGGAAAGTTACTATTATTGTACACAAACCAATCCAAAAAACGAATTAAAAACAATGTATCAAAGTGATCTTGATAAAGAATGTCCTTTTAGCGACCTACATATAAAAAGAGGATGTAAAATAGGGATAGATATAGCAAAGATTAATCCGGATGTTGAAATCCATTTTTGCTTAGATGGAATAGACATTAAAGATGTCATATCTAAAGCTCAAGGTGAAGGCATCTATGGTGGTTCTATGACGTCTAGTGAACTTCGCTATGTTTATCGCAATTGGGAGGAACTGAAAGAACGAGTGATTTTCGTGGAAAAAAGAGAAGCATCATGGGTAAAAGTAAAAGCTCCTTGGGTAAGAGAGCCAGAATTGTGGGAAGCATATAAACCAAAAAGTTGGTCTCAAAAGAAGGAGACAGCGATGAAAGCTTCAGATGTGGCGCAACAAGAAGGCGTAAAGAATAAAATACATAAAAACGAGAAGAAAAAAAGTCGTTTATCGTGTGTGATAAAAAATGCACGTGGCATTGCCAAACGAGTCCGCCCTCAATTGACAAATTCCAAAGAGAAGAAGTCTTGCATTCTTCTTTAGCTATTGATTAAAGAAATTATTTTTCAATGATTGTCAATTTACTGATTGAGTGGACTTTATCGTTCAAAGTTAGCAATTAGTATTTGAATAATTTAGTCTGATGTTAGTAGATTTTTTAGCTTATTAAGATTAATAGTTGAATGAAACCTCAGATTAAAAAATACAAAGGAGATTATTTGATAAGGAATAATCCATTAGGGTGAACGAAGCGATGAAAGTTGTTTCAAAATATTTAGTATGAGTAGGAGTGCAGATGATTAAAGAGAACGTGCTAATTTATGGTTTAGAAAAAGCACGATGGAAGTATACAAGAAGCTTAATAAAAGAAAATCCAAATATAAAAAAAATGCCTCTTTTTATAGATGACTATAATGACGGAGTTACATGGTTACTTGAAAAAGAAATTGCTCAAAAAAAGAAAGAGCCTAGTCAAAAAAGCTGTTGGGATTCAACTGAAAATTTTTCAGAATTTATAGAAAAAATGCCTATAATGATGAAAGAAAGACTGAATTTTCCGTTATGGTCGGCCTATTTTTCTCATTTCCAAAATAAACCTAAAAACCAATTACAAAAAATCTATCAATTTCAACTGCAAGAAATAAACAAAAACCAAAAAAATAAGTTTAATGTTAACAATATAAATACTTACTTGCATGTAAAAAGAGGCTGTAAAATTGGCTTAGAAATGGCAAAGAGTATTGCTAATCTAAAAATTTATTTTGTGTTAGATGGCTTGGATTTTAAAAGTGTTGTATTTAAAGATACCAAGCGATTTAAAAAAAGCTATACGGGGATAGAGTTACGCTATGTTTATCGTAATTGGGAAGAATTAAAGGATAAAGTTGTTTTTATTAAACAAAAAAAACAAGTAGAAGCGCCATGGAAGCAAGAACCGAAATTGTGGGATGCGTATATACCAAAAAGTCACCAGCAAAAGAAGGAATGTATGTTACAGAAGGAAAACGATAGCAAACGATTATGTTCTCAAGTTTTTTTTAACGAAAAAATAGGTAATGTAAAGAAGAAAATTTCTCATAATTTACGTAAAAAGTCAAAAAATTTAGAAAATCAGAAAATGATAAATAGTTTATCGATGGAGGGATTAAAGGCATCAGAGAAAGAGATGATCACAACCAAAAATGATACGACTGTAAAGGAAAAAAGAAGGTTTGTTAACTTAGTGAAATTTACAAGAAATGACTCTTATCATGTAGCTCATGTAGCAAAATCATCGGAAAAGTTAAAAAAAGAAAAAGTTAGTTGTTTTAGCTTGGCTTCTTACAGTAGAGATTGAACTTTTACCCAATAAAAACTGATCTTCTTTCTTTTTCTCCTCTTGCTTTTCTATCTGAAAGGAGAATGCTATACTAAAAGAGGATCATATTTTAGAAAGAGGTGTTTGCTTCATGTCTTGGGAACAAGTGTACCGACAATGGGTAGATGAAGAAAACTTAGAGGAAAATTTAAAAAAACAATTAATGGAGCTAAGTCGGGATTCTGAAAAATTAGAAGACGCTTTTTATGCTCCTTTAGAGTTTGGAACAGCAGGAATGCGTGGAATTTTAGGTCCGGGAATTAACCGAATGAACCGTTATACGGTGCGACAAGCAACAGAGGGGCTGGCCCGTTTTATGGATGCCCAAAGTGAAGAAACCAAACGGCGTGGTGTAGCAATTGCTTACGATTCACGTCATCAATCTCCTGAATTTGCTATGGAAGCAGCTAAAACATTAGCAAAACACAATATTCCTTCTTTTGTATTTGAAAGTTTACGCCCTACGCCGGAACTTTCTTTTGCAGTTCGACATTTGAATACGTTTGCGGGGATCATGGTAACGGCTTCACATAATCCGGCAGCTTATAACGGCTATAAAGTGTATGGTGAAGATGGTGGACAGATGCCGCCGGCTGATGCAGACGCGTTAACGAAATACGTTCGCGAAGTGAGCAATCCGTTAAAAGTAGAAGTATTATCGGATGAAGAAGCAAAAAATAGTGGATTGATCACAATAATTGGCGAAGAAGTGGATGCTGCTTATTTAGAAGAAATCAAAGCAGTGACGATTGATCAGGAATTAGTTCAAACGATGGGAAAAGATTTGAAATTAGTTTATACACCTTTACATGGAACAGGAAAAATGCTGGGAGAAAGAGCCTTAAAGCAAGCAGGATTTGAACAATTTGTGTTGGTGCCGGAGCAAGCGGTGGCTGATCCTGACTTTACGACGGTCAAATCTCCAAATCCAGAGGAACATTCTGCTTTTGAGTATGCAATGCGTTTGGGAGAAAAAGAAGGAGCGGATTTACTGATTGCTACGGATCCGGATGCGGATCGTTTAGGTGCAGCAGTTCGACAACCTGATGGAACGTATAAAGTGTTAACTGGCAACCAAATTGGTGCATTGTTGATTCAATATATTTTAAAAGCGCATCAATCTCAAGGGACGTTGCCTGAAAATGCAGCTGTTCTTAAATCAATCGTGTCAAGTGAACTTCCTACAGCGATTGCTGAAAATTATGGTGTAACGATGTTTAACGTGTTAACAGGATTTAAGTTTATTGCGGAAAAAATTCATCAATTTGAAGAAGATCATTCGTATGCTTTTATGTTTGGTTTTGAGGAAAGCTATGGTTATTTAGTGAGACCTTTTGTACGAGATAAAGACGCAATTCAAGCGCTCTTGTTGTTAGCGGAAGTGGCTGCTTTTTATAAAAAGCAAGGGAAAACACTTTATGATGGGTTGCAAATGATTTTTGAAAAATACGGCTATTTTGCCGAAAAAACTATATCTGTTACGATGAGCGGCCAAGAAGGTTCTGCTAAAATTGCTGCGTTAATGAAAAAATTCCGTGAACATGCACCAACGGAATTTGCTGGAGCTAAAGTCCTTCAAACAGAAGACTTTAAAGAGTTGACAAAAACTGATTCAGCTGGACGTGTAGAAAAATTAACTACACCGCCAGCAGATGTATTAAAATATGTGTTAGAAGAAAATGGCTGGGTGGCGATTCGTCCTTCAGGGACCGAACCGAAAATCAAATTCTATATCGGCGTAAAAGGTCATTCTACAAAAGAGGCACAAGAAAAAATCAACGCCTATGAAGCGATTATCCAATCGATTACAAAAACAAAAGAATAAAAAAAACTTGAGACTGATGGAAAAAGTGGTAAACTTTAGAAGTCAGTCTTTTTTGATGGAGGTGAACCGATTGTCAGACACAAAAAAAAGTCAAATAGAAAAAGTCAGTCAATTATTTAAAGTATTAAGTGATCCTACACGTCTGAAGATATTGATGTATTTAAAAGATGGTGAGCAAAATGTGACGGCAATCAGTCAAGCAGTGGAAATGGAACAATCTGCTGTTTCTCACCAGCTTCGTTTGTTAAGAGAAAATCATGTAGTAAAATCGCATCGCAAAGGAAAGGCTATTTTATACAGTTTAGATGATTTTCATGTATTAGATATTTTAGAACAGACGTTGAAACATGTGAAACACCAGTAAATTATTTTGTAAAAGATTGATAAAAGCAAGTGATGTTTTCTTGAAAAAGTAAATCAAGCACAATGACTAGTTTGTTTGATTTTATACATAACAATTTTTTTAAAGAAAAGATTTTGCTTTTATTGTTTTACAATTTTTTCTGAATTTTGGGCGAGAGTATTTTCCTCGCCCAAAATTTAGTTTTATTTATTTTTCTCCGGAAGAATCGGTTCCGTAGTAACTATGGTCTTCGAGTTTTAAAGCGTTTAAGATGAGTGAGGCTGTTTCTTCAATGGAAAGGGAAGCAACGTTAATGACTACGCATCCTAGTTTTTCATAAAGTTCATTCGCAAATTTTAACTCGGCACGAATTTTTTCAATATCGGAATAAGCGGTATCGGGATTGAGACCATAAGAACGCATTCGTTCTTTACGTATATTGTTCAAAATATCTGGATTATTCGTTAACCCAACAATTTTTTTCGGATCAATTTCCCAAAGCTGTTTTGGAATATGTGCTTGGGGAATCAGTGGCAAATTCGCCACTTTTAAATTTTTATTGGCTAGAAACAAACTTAACGGGGTCTTTGACGTTCTAGAGACGCCAAGTAATACAACGTCTGCTTCTAAAAAGCCGCGGGGATCTTTTCCATCATCATATTTTACAGCAAATTCCATGGCTTTAATTCGTTTAAAGTAATTTTCATTCAGTAAATGCAGAGCACCGGGTTGACGAGTAGGTTGAATGCCTGTTAAACGCTCGATTTCTTCAATGGGTGGCGTCAAGACATCAAAACTGAACAAATTATTTTTTTGACAAAATTCACAGGTTTGATTAATTAACTCTTGATTGATTAAAGTATGCAAGACAAGTGCTTTTTCTTCCAGTGCGTCTTGTAGTGCTTGTGCCAATGCTTCTTTATCGGTTACAAATGTTCGACGGAACAAATTAAATTCAACGGTAGGGTATTGCGCCATTGTGGCTTGTGCTAATTTTGTTGCTGTTTCACCAGCTGAGTCGGAAATGACAAAAAAAGTAACAAAGTCTGTAGATTCAAACATCATAAATAAAAAACCTCACTTGCATTTTTTTTATCTTTAGTATACCATACGAGTGAAGATGTACTTCGTAATCGTTTTGATTTGGAGGGTAAATCTTGAAAAAACAGACATTGGTGGAACAAGCATTAGCAACGCTGAAAAATAACGGATTTAAGTATACGAAAAAACGGGAAGCATTACTGACATATTTAGTCAAAAAAAATCGCTATGTTTCAGCAAAAGAAGTATTTAATTATATGAATCAGGAATTTCAAGGGGTAAGTTATGATACCGTCTATCGAAACCTTCATGATTTTTCTGAGCTTGATTTATTGGAAGAAACGGATTTAAATGGTGAAATGAAGTTTCGCTTCCATTGCTGTCAAGAAGAGATAGGACATCATCATCACTTTATTTGTACAGTTTGCGCAATGACAAAAGAAATCCATATGTGTCCTATGAATGATTTTGAAAGCCAGTTGAACGGTTGTACGATTGAAGGACATCGTTTTGAAATTTTTGGACGGTGCGAAAACTGTCAATGATTCGCTTTTATTAACTAGCCGAAAACAGTAATGTTTTTAGATAAGCGCAGTTCAAAAATTAGCCTAAGATTCCCTTGACGGTCAAAACAGCATTCGATATAATATTTGTAGAACAGTCTTGTTTTTTGGATGATAATTTCAATAACAATTACGGTTACTTTTTAAGCTCGGAGGGAGGGAATTACTATGTCAAAAACAGTCGTTCGCAAAAACGAATCACTTGACGATGCTCTTCGTCGCTTCAAACGTTCCGTGTCAAAAGCGGGTACTTTACAAGAATCTCGTAAACGTGAATTCTACGAAAAACCAAGTGTAAAACGCAAGAAAAAATCTGAAGCAGCTAGAAAACGTAAAAAATTCTAGTTCTTTGATGAATTGGAGTTGGTAGTGTGTCACTACTAAGTAGATTGAACGATGACATGAAGACAGCGATGAAAGCTAAAGATAAAGAATCTTTACAAGTCATACGTATGATTAAATCATCGATTCAAAACGAACAGATTAAAGAAGGTCACGACTTGACAGAAGAAGAAGAATTAACCGTGTTGTCGCGTGAAATGAAACAACGACGTGATTCTTTGCATGAATTTGAAGAAGCTGGGCGTGACGATTTAGCTGAAAAGGTGAAAAGTGAAATAGCAATCGTTGAAAAATATATGCCGGAACAGCTTTCTGAAGCGGACATTCGTCAACTTGTTCAAAAAGCGATTACGCAAACGAACGCTTCTTCCGTGAAAGAATTTGGCAAAGTCATGGGAGTGATTATGCCTAAGGTCAAAGGAAAAGCAGACGGCAGCCAAGTCAATGCAATTGTAAAAGAATTATTGCAATCTTAATCTTGTTATACAAAACTGCGGACAGGAATGTTCGCAGTTTTTTGTGTGTAAAAAAAATGTAAAATCAGAAACAGTACATGTAAAAATAAAGTTTTTTACAGAAGTGAGGTAAATTAAAGGAAAAATAGAAATTCTTACCTTAAAAAATACGTGAAATTTGATAAAAATTGACGACCAAATTTTTCGTAACGGGTTAGTGTAGAAACGTCTACTTCTGATTTTTAAGTAATAAGGTAAAATAAAATTTTCTCTATACTTTTTTATTTTTGCCGCCCGACTTATAGGAGCCAGTGCTACAAAAGAATGTTCTTAAATTAGACGAATGAAAAAATTAGAAAAAACGAACTTCAAAGGAAGCTTTTTTATTTGCTATATAGTTTTTTACTATTATGGTAAAATAGGAAAGAATGATTTGAAGCAAAGGAGATGTCTATTTTTGACAGAAGCGTCTAGTTTTTTAGAGATTAGATTAACAGCAGTTGATGATGTCAGCATGCTATTAGGTACACATGATAAGCATCTAAAATTAATCGAAGAAATGACAGAAACCATTATCCATACTAGAGGGGAAATGCTCCAAATTGTTGGAGAAGAGCCGGGACTTTCATTAGCCAGTTCAGTCATACGGACGTTACAAGAATTAATCAAACGTGGCATTCACGTCAGTACGCCAGATGTTGTGGCTGCCTTAAAAATGGGGCAAAAAGGAACGTTGGATTATTTTATTGAAATGTATGAAGAAGAAATTGTTAAAGACCGAAACGGCAAGCCGATTCGTGTAAAAAACAGCGGGCAAAAAAAATATGTGGAGGCGGTTGCTACACACGATGTTGTTTTTGGCATAGGTCCTGCTGGAACGGGGAAGACATTTTTAGCGGTTGTACTGGCAATTGCAGCTTTGAAAAAAGGCGAAGTGCAAAAAATTATTTTAACGCGCCCGGCAGTGGAAGCAGGAGAAAATTTAGGATTTTTACCCGGGGATTTGAAAGAAAAAGTTGATCCTTATTTGCGTCCCGTTTATGACGCACTTTATCAAATTTTTGGTTTAGATCACACCAATCGCCTGATGGAACGAGGCATTATTGAAATTGCACCATTAGCTTATATGCGTGGGCGGACGCTTGATGACGCTTTTGTAATATTGGATGAAGCGCAAAATACTACTGTCGCACAAATGAAAATGTTTTTGACACGTTTAGGGTATCAATCAAAAATGATTGTCAATGGAGACGCAAGTCAAATTGATTTGCCAAAAGGAACAGTGAGTGGTCTGATTCATGCAGAACGTACATTAAGACAGATTAAAAAAATTGCTTTTGTTAATTTTGAAGCAAGTGACGTGGTTCGTCATCCTGTTGTAGCCGAGATCATCAAAGCTTATGAAAAGGCAGATTTTATCAAGCCCAAAGCTTAGGAGGATAAGCAAATGTTGAACAACATACTGCAACAATTGCAGGCAAAATTAGGAAAGACCGCAATGCCTTTTTTATTGTTTTTATTTTTTGTTATTATTTGTGGGGTTACCTTTAGCAGCGTGAAACAAAAAGCTAATGACTTTAAAGAAGGACAAGTGGCAGAAGAAAGTATCCGAGCAAACAAAACTATTGAAAATACAGAAGAAACAGAACAAAAAAGAAAGCTAGCGGCAGAAGCTGTGACTCCTGAATATACGTATCAGCAAGATTTAGAAGAAGAACAAATGAGTCGAATCAAACAGCTTTTTGAACTGATCGATAAAACCAATGAGTCAATAGATAAAGCATATAAAGAAAAAGTTGACAAAGCAAAAACTAATGAAAATATACCCAAACCAACAGTAGAAGAACGAATCGCCGCATTAAAGAAGAATTTTGAAAGTGCAAATGCAGAAAACGTCGCTTTTTACCAAAAGCTTCCGACAAATTTTTATACAAAAATATTTAGTATGACAGCTAGTCAGGTTACAAGCGTGCGTGATGAAAGTCTTAGACTGATTGGTGAGCAAATGAATAAACAAGTACGAGAAAGTGATTTAGAGACTTTTAAGCAAGAAGCAAAAGACCAAATCCAATATTTAAATATCTCAGCCGATCAGCAGCAAACGATCCATTACCTTGTGGATCAAGGAATCGTTGTAAACGATGTGTTAAATGAAAAGAAAACCCAAGAGTTAAAGCAAGCAGCAAGAGAAGCTGTTCAACCAGTAATGATTTATCAAGGAGAAATCATCGTTCGTGAAGGCAATCAAATTGACGCAGAAGCCATGAAAAAACTTGAACTGCTAGGATTAACCAACCAAACGACTTCGATTTTTCCTTTAGTGGCTATGATTTTAGCCGTTCTTTTACAAATTGCGGTACTCGTTTATAACTCGATGCAGTATCATGAAGCAGGAAAGCGTACGGAATATATTCTTTTTTATGTGACGGCAATGTCCATTAGTGTTTTACTAATGAAATTTTTTCAACTTTTTCAAACTGAGCAGACAGCATATATTCCACTTTTTTATCCCGCTGCATTTGTTCCTTTAGTTTTAAACTTTTTCTTGAATCGTAGAGCAGGAATCATGGCTGCTTTATTCCAAGCTGTATCTGCCCTTTTTATTTTTTATGGTTCTATTGGTACTAATTTTTTGCCAGTTATTTTAATGGTTTATTTATTTTCAGGTTTACTGGCTACAGTCTTAAAACGTCAGAGGGTTTCGGAACAATGGTTTTCTGCAATGATGTGGGTGATTCTTTTTCCTCTAATGATGGATATTGTGTTAATTATTTATCAGGGGATGAGTTTTGGTAACGAAACAACATGGTTGACACTTATTTGCGGCTTTATGGGAGCATTATTGTCTTACTTATTAACTATGGGGTTGCATCCTTATATTGAGTTGATGGTCAATGATGATAGTGTAATCGTATTGAACGAATTAAGTAATCCTAATCACCCATTATTAAAACAATTGCTGGAAGAAGCGCCGGGGACTTATCATCATAGCATGATGGTGGCAAATTTAAGTGCAAATGCGGTGGCTGAAATTGATGGTCGTTCATTGTTGACACGTGTTGCTTGTTATTATCATGATATTGGAAAAATCAAACATGCCAGCTTTTTTGTCGAAAATTTGCCTTCTGGGGCAGAAAATCCCCATAATTTTTTATTGCCAGAAGATAGCAAACAAATTATTTTTGGTCATGTGACAGATGGAGCTAAAATCTTAGCAGAATATCGCATGCCTCAAATGGTGATTGATATTTGTCGGCAACACCACGGTACGACGTTAATGAAGTATTTTTATATCAAAGCAAAAGAACGGAATTCAAAAGTAACAGAAGAACAATTTCGTTATCCGGGACCTAAACCACAAACAAGAGAAGCGGGGATTGTGAATATTGCAGATAGTTGTGAAGCAGCTGTTCGAGCGATGGAACATCCTACTGGAGAAAAAATCGAAAAGTTTGTTCACCAATTAATTGAAGAACGCATCTCGGATGGTCAACTTGATGAGAGTGGTTTAACATTGGGAGAAATTCGAAAAGTTGAAAAATCACTCATTAACGGCTTAAGCAGTACTTTCCATTCAAGAATTAAATATCCTAAAATGAAAACTGAAGCAAAGAAGATGAAAGAAGCGAACAAAAGCTAGTAAAAAAGTGCTAAAAAGCAAGAATAAGAAAGAAGCGATAGAGATGGATATTACATTTATGGACGAAACACGAAAAGTTTCGACAGAAAAAATCAATGAAATCGAGGATCTTTTACAATTTGCAGCCTCTTACTTAAAATTACCGGATGATACGGAAATGTCGGTTACTTTTATGGATAATATAGCTATCCAAGAAATTAACCGAATTTACCGCGGAAAAGATACGCCAACGGACGTGATTAGTTTTGCCTTAGAAGAAGAAGGCGAAGGTGAAGTGCCTGTAGTTTTTGAAGAAGGCGACAATCCATTGCCTCGAGTACTAGGAGATATTATGATTTCCACTGAACGTGCAGCTGAACAAGCGCATGAATACGGACATTCCTATGACAGAGAATTGGGCTTTTTGGCTGTTCATGGTTTCTTGCATATTAATGGCTATGACCACATGACTCCAGAAGATGAAAAAGTGATGTTTGGTTTGCAGAAAGAGATTTTAGATGCGTATGGACTTAAAAGATAAAAAATGTGAGAAAAACGTAGGGAAAAATAAGCATTTCTTAATGTCCGTAGAATTTGCCGTTCAAGGGATTAAAACTGTATTTTCAGAAGAACGCAACATGAAAAAACATGTGGGATTTGGCTTGTTTGCGTTTTTTATGGGGTTTGTGTGTCAATTGAACTTGATGGAATGGCTATGGCTATTTTTAGCGGTTTTTTTGGTTTGGATTGTTGAAATTTTAAATACGGTTTTTGAAAATGTTGTCGATATGGTAACAGATTTTCACTTTCATCCAATTGGGAAAAAGATTAAAGATATGGCCGCAGGGGCCGTGCTTATTACCGCTTTTTTTGCAGTTATCGTTGGTTTCATCTTATTTGTGCCTAAAATCTATCAAATGTTTTTTTATTAAAGGAGAAGAATATGCTAGAACATAAATCAGGATTTGTTGCTATTGTTGGACGTCCAAATGTGGGGAAATCTACTTTGTTAAATCGCATTGTTGGGCAAAAAATTGCGATTATGAGCGACAAAGCACAAACGACTAGAAATAAGATTCAAGGTGTTTATACGACACCAGCAGCACAATTAATTTTTATTGATACACCTGGGATTCATAAACCAAAACACCGTTTAGGAGATTTCATGGTAGACGCCGCTTATAGTGCCTTAAAAGAAGTGGATGCTGTGTTGTTTATGATCAGTGCCGATCAAACAAGAGGACATGGTGATGATTTTATTATTGAACGCTTGAAAAATATTCAATCACCTGTTTATTTAGTTATCAACAAGATTGATAAAGTTCATCCGGATGAATTGCTTAGTAAAATTGAAGATTATTCCACCCAAATGGCTTTTGCACAAGTTGTACCTGTTTCAGCTACACAAGGCAACAATGTGGAACGTTTGATGGATATTTTAGTTGAAGAAATGCCAGTAGGACCACAATATTTTCCAGACGATCAAGTAACTGATCATCCAGAATATTTTATTGTTTCAGAACTGATTCGTGAAAAAGTGTTAATTTTAACGAGAGATGAAGTGCCTCATTCTGTGGCTGTGGTAGTAGATACAATGAAGCGCAACGAAAATAATAAAATTCAAATTCAAGCAACTATTATTGTCGAACGTGATAGCCAAAAAGGAATCATTATCGGCAAAGGTGGAAAGATGTTGAAAGAAATCGGAACGAAAGCAAGAAAAGAAATTGAAAGTCTTTTGGGTGAGAAAGTATTCTTAGAATTATGGGTAAAAGTCCAAAAAGATTGGCGAGATAAAAAAGTCTACTTGCAAGACTTCGGTTACCGTAAAGATAATTATTAAAAGAGTGGATAACTAATAAAAATAAGAGAGCAAAATTGAAAGAGTGATGATTATAGCAAATGATAGATGAAGGGTGGGCTTCCTTTGAGGCTTCAATAAGACAGTGGGAAAGAAAGGTGATTCATTAAATAATTTTTCTTTTTCTTATTGTTTCTTTATGAATAGCATAAAAGCAGATGCGTAAACGAAAAGGAGGAGAAAAAATGAGCCAGCTAGCAGAATCAAAGGGAATTATATTGTTTAGTAGAAATTACAAAGAAAAAGATAAATTGGTGAAAATATTTACTGAATCTGCTGGAAAGATGATGTTTTATGTTAAAGGAATTCATCGACAAAATCAACCGTTAGCTCCGGCTCTCTTGCCTTTCACAGAAGCTGTATACATTGGTACTTTTAAAAATGAAGGGTTATCATTTATTAAAAGTGTAAAAAATATTCATCCTTTTCGAAAAATTCAAGAAGATATTTTTTTAAGTGGTTATGGAACCTACTTGTTGAATTTAGTAGATGCAGCTATTGAAGATCATCAATACGATCCGACCCTTTTCCAGTTCACGCAATTAGCTTTACAGAAAATGGATGAAGAAGATGACCCGCAGATCATTACTAATATTTTTGAAGTGCAATTATTACAACGTTTTGGTATCGCTCCGATTTGGACTCATTGTGTAGTTTGTGGGAAAAAACGCGGTAAATTTGATTATTCTTCAAAATTTGGAGGCATACTTTGTGAAGAACATTGGTCGATGGATTTACGTCGTTATCACGCTGATCCGCGAGCTGTTTATTTTGTCCGGCTGTTTTCATCTATTTCATATGATAAAATTAATGCAATCAATTTAAAAGAAGAGACAAAAGCAAGTATCAGACAATTGATTGATCAGTTATACGAAGAATATGTAGGAATTCATCTGAAGAGTAAAAAATTTATCGATCAAATGAAATCGTGGGAACATGTTTTAAAAAGACCTGTAACAAATGAAAAATCAACTGAAAATAAAAAAAAAGAGTAGAAATTTTAATAATCGTTTAAAATTATTTGACAAATGGTTGAATAAACGTCTATTATGAAATCTAGACGAATGAGAGTTTAGGCAAAAAGTGTAAGAACTACGAAGAAAAATAAATAAGTACGTTGAGCAAGATCAGTAAAAAATACGTAGCTAAAGCGAATTCGGGAAGGTGAAAGCCGAATGCTGGCGATTTTTGAAGAGGCACTTGTGAGTACTGTGAAAACGAAGCTGCCGAAATTTTCGGAAGTAGGGTGGAACCGCGAATTTATTCGTCCCTATGTTTGTGTAGACAAGCATGGGGGCTTTTTTTGTTGTTTCAAATTCTCATAATAAAATATTTTAGAATTGGAAGGAGTAGTACAAATGAACAAAAAACGATCCGTTCAAGAAATGATCTTGACCTTACAAAAATTTTGGTCAGCAAATGGCTGCATGTTAATGCAAGCTTACGATACAGAAAAAGGGGCAGGCACTATGAGTCCGTATACCTTTTTACGAGCGATTGGACCAGAGCCTTGGAATGCCGCTTACGTAGAACCTTCTCGTCGTCCGGCAGATGGTCGCTACGGTGAAAATCCTAATCGTCTGTATCAACACCATCAATTTCAAGTTGTCATGAAACCTTCTCCGGAAAATATTCAAGAGCTTTATCTAGAGAGTTTGCATTTATTAGGAATTGATCCTTTGGAACATGATATTCGTTTTGTAGAAGACAACTGGGAAAATCCTTCTATGGGATGTGCCGGTGTAGGCTGGGAAGTCTGGTTGGACGGTATGGAAATTACGCAGTTCACCTATTTTCAGCAAGTTGGAGGATTGCCATGTAAACCCGTGACTTCAGAAATCACTTATGGATTGGAACGTTTAGCTTCCTACATTCAAGAAGTGGAAAGTGTTTATGAGCTTGAATGGGCAGATGGTGTCAAATATGGAGAAATTTTTAAGCAGCCGGAATATGAGCATTCAAAATATTCATTTGAAGGAAGCGATCAAGAATTATTACTAAGCAATTTTGATCGTTTTGAAAAAGAAGCAAAACACTGTATTGATGAAAATCTTGTGCATCCAGCTTATGATTATATTTTAAAATGTAGTCATACGTTCAATTTATTAGATGCTCGTGGTGCTGTTTCTGTTACAGAACGTGCGGGGTATCTTTCACGTATTAGGAATATGGCAAGAGCGGTGGCGAAGATTTTTGTTGCTGAACGTGAAAAATTAGGCTTTCCTTTATTGAATAAAACTATAGAAAATCCGAAAAAAAACAAGGAGGCTGAATAAAATGGCAAAAGATTTACTATTAGAAATCGGCTTGGAAGAAATGCCTGCGCAGGTGGTTACGTCGAGTATGAAACAGTTGAAACAAAAAACAGTAAAATTTTTAGAGGAACACCAATTATCATATGCATCCATTGAGACGTTTTCCACTCCAAGGCGTTTAGCAATTAAAGTAACAAAACTTTCAGAGCGTCAAGAAGATCGTAAAGAAGAAATCAAGGGACCCACCAAAAAAATTGCGATAGATGCGCAAGGAAATTGGACAAAAGCCGCGGAAGGATTTGTTCGAGGACAGAAGATGACGACGGAAGACATTACTTTTAAAGAATTAAAAGGGGTGGAATATGTTTACGTAACAAAATATACTCGTGGAAAACCAACAAAAGAAGTATTGACTGGACTTGCCGAGGTAGTGAAAAGTTTGACTTTTCCTGTTACCATGCATTGGGCAAATTTTGATTTTGAATACATTCGCCCGATTCATTGGCTTGTTGCTTTGCTTGATGATGAAGTCATTCCTTTTGAAATTTTAGACTTAAAAACCGATCGAAATTCGTACGGTCATCGTTTTTTAGGAGAAGCAGTTAGTTTCTCGCACGTCAAGGAATATGAAGAGAAATTACAAGAACAATTTGTCATGGCTGCTCCTTATAAAAGAAAAGAAATGATTAGACAGCAAGCTATTGAATTAGCAACAAAAAATCATTGGCATCTTGACTTAGATGAAGATTTATTAGAAGAGGTAACTAATCTTGTTGAATATCCAACTGTTTTTTCTGGTGATTTTGACGAAAAATATTTATCAGTGCCTGAAGAAGTGTTAGTTACTTCTATGAAAGAACATCAACGTTATTTTGAAGTAAGAAATGATCAAGGCTGTTTATTGCCACACTTTCTTTCTGTGCGTAACGGTGATCGTGTGAAGTTAGAAAATGTGATTCGAGGAAATCAAAAGGTATTGACTGCTCGCTTAGAAGATGCGGAATTTTTCTATAACGAAGATCGCAAAATTCCAATTGCTGCTTGTGTCGAAAAATTAAAAACGGTCACTTTTCATGAGAAAATTGGTAGCATTTATGAAAAAATGCAGCGTGTACAAGTTATTGCACGTATTGTAGGAGAATCGGTAGGATTGACTGTTACGGAATTAACAAATTTACAGCGAGCAGCTGAAATTTACAAATTTGATTTAGTGACTAATATGGTAGGAGAATTTCCGGAGCTTCAAGGGATCATGGGAGAAAATTACGCGTTATTAGCTGGTGAATCTCCAGCTGTAGCAACTGCTATCAAAGAGCATTATAGACCGATTTCAAGTGAAGGCGAATTACCGGAAACAAATATTGGTGCGGTGCTTGCAATAGCTGATAAGCTAGATAGTATCTTCTCATTCTTCACGGTAGGAATGATTCCAAGCAGTTCGAATGATCCATATGCGTTGCGTCGACAAGCGTATGGTATCGTTCGTATTATAGAAGCAAAAAGATGGGCTTTTCCTTTGATTCATTTACAAGATGAAATTGATCGAGTCATTAATGAGGACAAGATACGCTTTGGGATTGAATTAGCTAATGGACAAAATGAAGTGATTGAGTTTATCAAAGGACGTTTGCGACAACTGTTAACGACAAAACAAATACGTCATGATGTGATTGATGCGGTTTTGAATGCCAACCAAAAAGATTTAACGAATATTTTTGCGGCGGCACAGTTGTTTAAAGAACAAGTGGAGGATGAAACGTTTAAGCCTTCAATGGAAGCTTTAACTCGCGTAGTTAATTTAGCGAAAAAAGCGCATCAAGAAATGCCGGCAGAAATTGATCCTTCACTATTTGAAAATGAAGCAGAAAAAGAATTGTATCAAGCTGTACAATCTATACGCAAACAATTTGAAAATCAAACGATTGAAGAAAATTATGAACAGTTGGTGGCTCTGCGTCCTTTGATTGATGCGTATTTTGATCAAACAATGGTGATGGTTGATCATCCATCTGTACGAAACAACCGTTTAGCACAATTAAAACAAATGGCTGATATGATTCTTTCAATTGCAAGTTTTGATCAATTAATTACTAAATAAAAGAGAAAAACAAAAGTAGAGGGAAGACGATTCTGTGTTCCCCTCTTTTTTTAAGTTAGTTTCAGCTTTTAGATTGAAAAAAGTAAAAAGAAAAAAGAACGCTTCAAAAAAGGTGAGTGTATTAGCTGTTTTTATAAGTAAAAATAGGAAAAATGACAGCTTTTTTGTAAACGAAAATACCGTTTTTTTCTTTTATTGAAATGAACGAATGATTGTATTAATTGTAGAAAATGAAATGATTGATGATGAAAACGAATGTAGTGATAAAAAAGGAACATTTACATAAAAAAATTTTTAATAACTGAAGTGGAATAATTATTAAAAAATTCAGTTGATTGATAAAATAATAAAATTTATTTTAACGGATTTATTTTATAAACATACTTTATTTAGAAAAGAAATTTAGGTATAATTGTGTTTAGTGAGTTTATTGTTATGTTAAGTACTAAATAGTATTATTTTTGGTTTCTCGTTCAATAAAATGCAGTCTAGTAAAGTTCCTTCATTTTTATAATAAAAATGAACCTGACAGCAACGGTTAGTAGCTTTATTCGAGTTAAAAGTGTATTGACTTAGCTAAAAAGAGTGTGTAAACATGTAAGAATGTTCCTATAGCAGATAATATCAGATAAGAATACCCAATGTAAAAGGTATAAAAACACGATAAAAAATTTCAAGATTTTCTAGAAACAGCAATTACTACTCTGTAGTACATATTCTTGAAATAAAGAGAAAATGAATGTTGCAAAAAAATGAAACAATTTTTTTAGTGAACAGCATTACATCCATTTTTTTACGTATACAAAAAGGAAAAGGTTTCAGTTAAGACGAGTTTTTATATCAAAGTATCTTTCATTAAAAATAAAGCCATGCAATTGGAAATTGCGTAATAATTAATCTAGAGAAGAAGTAGGAAAGTGGAGAAAAATGGAAGGAACAATAAGCATAAAAGAAGTCATCAAAATATTTCGTAAACATATCATGACTATAGTTATTTCACTAATTTTTGGGGGAGTCATAGCAAGCTCAGTAACATTCTTTATTATCCCTCCTAAATTTAGTTCACAAGCCCAATTGATTGTTAAATTGCCTCAGTCAAGTGCAGCAAATGCAAATGATGTGAATATCAATTTGCAGATGATCAATACTTATAAAGACATGGTAGTTAGTGATGTTGTTTTAAATACAGTCAAAGAACGATTGAAATCAGAAAATCATGTATTCATGTCAGCCGAAGAAATTAAAAAAGCAATTTCTGTCAATCAGTCTCAAAATTCACAAATGTTTTCGATTCAAGCGATTAGCGTGAATCCTAAAGTCGCTCAACAAATTGCTAATACAACTGCGCATGTGTTTCAAAAAAAAGCTAAATCTGTGATGAATGTGGATAAAATATCAATTGTTTCTGGCGCTGCTGTGGAGAAAATTCCTGTTTCGCCAAATAATAAATTAAATGTAGCCATTGGCTTGGTTTTAGGTCTACTTGTGGGGATGCTTCTTTCTTTCTTCCTTGAGATATTGGATCGTACAATAAAAGATGAAAAAGATGTGTCTGAACTTTTAGACATTCCAATCTTAGGAACAGTATCTGAAATGACTGCCAGAGATGTCCACGTGAACAGCCAAAAAGAAAAAATAACGCCACAGATGAAACGAACAAGTAAAAAGTCGAGAGCTTCTCGAAGAAAACGTTCGAAAATTTAGGAGGAGAAAGATGAAACGTATCATAAAACGACGTGCAGCTCAGAAACAGCCGAGTGGTTTAGTTACTGTGACGAATCCTTTTTCAGGAATTTCAGAACAATATCGAACAATTCGTACCAATATCCAATTTGTCTCGCCTAATGGACAGCAAACAAAAACAATTGTCGTTACTTCTTCTGAACCAGAAGAGGGAAAGTCAACTACTGTAGCAAATTTAGCGGTAGTATTTGCTAAATCAGGTCAGAAAGTTTTAGTAATTGATGCTGATATGCGAAAACCTGCACTTTATAAAACGTTTCAATTAGATAATGGCTACGGATTAAGTAATATTCTCAGTTCAAATGAAGCAATCAGTGAAGGAATTCAAAAGACGCCGATTGATCATTTATCTGTTTTACCTAGTGGCCCAACTCCATCTAATCCCTCGGAGTTACTAAGTTCGCAAAGAATGGATCAACTGCTAGTAGAAGTAAGACAATTTTATGACATCGTGATGATTGATGTGCCGCCAGTAGTTGCTGTAACAGATGCGCAAATTGTAGCATCAAAAGTAGATGGCACCCTTCTTGTCGTGCGCGAGAGTGCTTCACGAAAAGAATCGTTGCTTAAGGCAAAAAAGTTATTGGAAATCGCTCAAGCTAATATGCTAGGTATCGTGTACAACGGAGCAAAACAAAGTAAAGATGCTAGTTATTATTACTATGGAAACTAGCATAAAGGAGGCAAGAGAAATGATTGATTTACATTGCCATATTTTACCGGGAGTTGACGATGGCGCTCAAACGCTTGAAGATAGTCTGGCAATGGCTGAGCAGGCCGTTGAACAAGGAATCACTCATATTCTGTGTACCCCTCATCATAATAATGGAAAATATAACAATCCCAAAAAAAAAGTGCTTTCGCTTGTCGCCTCTTTGCAAAAAGAATTTGAAAAGAGAAATTTACCGTTAATGTTATTGGCAGGACAAGAAGTTCGTATCACTGGCGATTTAATCGAAGCCATTCAACGAGATGAAATTCTCTTTTCGGATTCAGAGGATACGTATCTTTTGATTGAATTTCCAACATTAGAAGTGCCACTGTATACGGAAAAAATTTTCTTTGAATTATTAAAACTAGAAAAAATACCGGTTATTGTTCATCCTGAACGGAACGCTTATTTTAGAAAAGACCCTAATCGTTTAATCCCCTTTCTTGAAATGGGATGTTTCGCGCAACTTACAGCACCAAGTTATATCGGACGATTTGGCAAAGACATCCAAAAAACAGCAAAAAAAATGGTTAAACACAATTTGGTTCAAATGGTTGCTTCAGACGCTCATGGAAACAAAAGACGCCCCTTTTATTTAAAAGAATGTTATGAACAAATCGCCAAAGATTTTGGGAATGAAAAAGTAAAACAAATGATGCAAGTTACTAAAGCTTTGATTAATAAAAGAGCAATTGATTATCCAATGTATGAATGGATCAACAAAAAGAAATTTTGGTTTTTTTAAGGGGGGAGAGAAGTGTTGAGGCTAACAAGAAAAAGAAAAATCGGTGTCTTAATAATTATAGATAGCTTATTGTTGATTTTTGCGAATATGGCCACCATTGATTTTTTTAAGCCTTTCATTCATATAGAAAGGGATTTTATATTTGCTTCTTCGGGAGAATTAAGTGGTTTTTATTTGTTTTATGGAAGTTTGTTTAAAGTCTTTACTCGAATTAATCGTTACACAAATTTAAAAGAGATAGAGGCAATTTTTGTTTCTTTGTCTCTTTCAGTAAGTACAAGTCTCTTAGTCTTATTTTTTATCCACTTCCCTTATCCATTGCGCTTATTTGCTATTACTTATATTTTTTCTTTATTATTAATTATTGGAAGTCGTTTAGTTTGGAGGGAGTTTATCGAAAAACAACATGTAAAAACAGGCTCGGTAAAATATGTTAAAAAGGCAATAATTGTAGGGGCTGGTGAAGGTGGAAAAATTCTATATAATATCTTATTTCGATCAACAACAGCAAACGATACCCATGTGGTTGGTTTTGTTGATGACGATCCCGATAAACAAAATACATATCTTTCAGGGAAAAAAATAATTGGAACGACCAACGATTTACCTAATTTGATCAAAAAACATAAAGTTCAGATAATTACGATTGCTATTCCTTCTCTGCCGAAAAAAAAACTAAGCACAATCTTTCAATTGGTGAAATCAACCCACGTGAAAGTCACCACCATGCCATCTATAGAAGAACTTGCTTCTGGTAAAGTCAGTATCTCCAAACTAAAAAATATTGATGTAGTGGATTTACTAGAAAGAGATGAGGTCGAATTAGAGATTGAATCAATCAAAGGTCAGTTAACAGGCAAAGTTATTCTTGTTACAGGAGCAGGTGGATCCATAGGTTCAGAAATTTGCCGTCAAATTTTGCCGTTTGCTCCAGATACACTCTTACTTTTAGGGCATGGAGAAAATTCAATTTATTTGATTGACCGAAAATTACGTCTGTCTGAGCAAAAAAATCAGACAAAAATTGTACCAATTATTGCAGACATTCAAGACCATAACAAAATGATTGAAATCATGAAAGAATTTCAGCCGGATATTGTTTACCATGCTGCCGCCCATAAACATGTCCCGTTAATGGAACTTAATCCAAAAGAAGCGGTAAAAAACAACATCTTTGGTACAAAAAATGTAGCTGAAGCAGCTAAAAAAGCCAAAGTAAAAAACTTTGTGATGATTTCAACTGATAAGGCAAATAATCCGCCTAACGTCATGGGAGCGACAAAGTGAATTGCCGAGTTGATCGTCACTGGTCTGAATGAAGCGCAAGGAACAAAATTTTCAGCCGTTCGTTTTGGAAATGTATTAGGTTCTAGAGGAAGTGTCATTCCTCTTTTTCATGAACAAATCGCCAAAGGCGGTCCGATAACGGTTACTGATTTTCATATGACTCGTTATTTTATGACGATTCCTGAGGCCAGTCGTTTGGTCATACAAGCAGGTGCTTTGGCTAAAGGGGGAGAAATCTTTATTCTAGACATGGGGGAACCAGTTAAAATCGTTACTTTGGCAAAGAATATGATCCGACTTAGTGGATACCACGAAGATGAAATTGAAATACTTGAAACAGGGATACGTCCCGGAGAAAAATTATATGAAGAATTACTGTTAGACAAGGAGAGAAATGACGAAGCAGTATATGAAAAAATTTTTGTAGGCAACATCAACGGCTATTCGCTTCAAAAAGTATTGGATTTTATCAATCAATTGCCAACCGAAGAGAAGCAATTAGCAAGAGAAGTCATTCGTTTTGCGAACGCTTCCAATCAGTGAGTAAGTGCTAAAGTGAAAAAATAAGGAAAATCATTAGTTAAAGAAGCTGGTAAAAAATGCAGAATTTTCTTGATGTTATTAAATAGTAAGAACTTTATTAAAAGAGAGTAAGTGAAAATACTTATAAAAAGGCTAAATGATTAACGCTGGCAGTTAAATCAGATGACGGGAGGATATGAATTGAAAGCAATTATAGCAGGGGCTGGTGGATTTGGAAAAGAAATCGCTTTTTTGCTACAAAATCAAAAAGAATATGAATGGATCGGTTTTGTAGATGATGAAAAACATAAACAAGTAAAGCAAGTTTTAGGAAAACCTATTGTAGGAACAATTAAGTCATTACTTCATATCAATAAGAAAATTGCTGTGTTTATAGGAATTGCTTCGCCTTTTATAAAGGAGCAAATCTATAATTTATTAAAACAAAATCCTTATTTGATTTTTCCTAATTTGATTGCGCCAAGTGCATTAATTGGCTTAAACGTTTGCCTTGGCATTGGGAACATCTTGATGCCTTATACTACTTGTACGGCAGACATAACGATCGGCAATTTCAACATGATTAATATAAGTACAACCATTGGTCATGATACAACGATTGGTCACTACAATGCAATTTTTCCAAATGTGAATATTTCTGGTCAAGTCACTTTAGGTGATAAAAATGAAGTAGGCGTTGGTACAAAGATCATTCAAAATCTCGTGATCGGAAAGGAAAATATCATTGGAGCAGGTAGTGTAGTAATTCGTAATATCCAACAAAATTCTAAATGTGTAGGTGTTCCAGCAAGAATCATTGAAAGGTGGGAGACATTTGAGTAGCAACCGAATATTATTAGCTTCTCCTCATATGAGTAAAGAAGGATACGAACAACAATATATAAAAGAAGCCTTTGATACCAATTGGATTGCTCCTCTAGGAAACAATGTGGATCGTTTTGAAATAGAGTTAGCAGATTATATAGGAGTAAAACATGCAGCAGCTCTTTCTTCTGGTACGGCAGCCATGCACTTAGCATTAAAAGCCGCTGGAGTTGAAAAAGGTGATCGAGTGATTTGCCAGTCATTAACGTTTTCAGCTACAGCCAATCCCATACTCTATCAAGATGCCATCCCCGTATTTGTGGATAGTGATCCTGAAACTTGGAACATGAGCCCTAGACACTTAAGAACGGCTCTAGAAAAACACCCAAAAGCAAAAGCAGTAATAGTAGTTCATTTATATGGACTGTCTGCTAATCTTGAAGAGATCATGCAGATATGTGAAGAATTCCAAGTAGTACTGATCGAAGATGCTGCTGAATCATTAGGAACCATTTACAAAGGGAGATACACTGGAACACTAGGGGATTATGGAGTTTATTCCTTTAACGGCAATAAGATTATTACGACTTCAGGAGGAGGCATGCTGATTTGCGACCAGCAAGAAAAAATAGAAAAAGTAAAATTTTGGGCGACGCAATCTCGGGAGAAAAGACGTGAGTACCATCACTTAGAAATTGGTTATAATTACCGAATGAGTAACATACTTGCTGGAATCGGAAGAGGACAATTAAAAGTTTTAACGAAAAGAATAGATAAAAAGCGTGCAATCTATCAGTTTTATAAAAACAAATTGTCTGATTTGCCTAATCTTAGGTTTATGCCGGAAAATGAATGGAACGAGCCGAATCATTGGTTAAGCGTGATTTTATTACAAGAAATTTCTCCAGCTGTTTTAATTGATGAATTAGAAAAAAATAACATTGAAGCCCGACCGGTTTGGAAGCCGCTCCATTTACAGCCAGTTTTTAAAACATACGATTACATTGGTGAAAAAGTTTCTGAACGGTTATTTCATACAGGTGTGTGTTTGCCTTCAGATACAAAAATGACAGAAAAAGAGTTGCAAAGAGTCGTTTCTACAGTTAGGAAAGTGATGCATGATGATTAAACAAACCTTTTATCAACGATTTGGAAAAAGAGCATGTGATTGCTTTTTTTCAGGAATTTTACTTCTTTTATTATCACCTCTGCTGCTAGTAATTGCAGGAGCAGTTAAATTGAAATTAGGTTCACCCGTTATTTTTAAACAACCTAGACCGGGAAAGAAAGAAGAAATCTTTTTTATGTATAAATTTCGGACGATGACAGATGAACGAGATCAAACAGGACAATATCTTCCCGATGTGCTTCGTTTAACTAGATTTGGTCAACTGCTTCGAGCGACTAGTCTTGATGAATTACCAGAACTTTGGAATATCTTTAAAGGTGACATGTCATTTGTCGGACCGCGACCTTTACTTGTAGAATATTTGCCCTTATATAACGAAGAACAGCGAAAACGTCACGTGATTCGTCCAGGGCTTACGGGCTTAGCACAAGTCAATGGTAGAAACACCATTAGTTGGAAAGAAAAGTTTCATTATGATTGTTTCTATGTAGAAAATTACTCGTTTGTAATAGATAGTTGTATTTTACTTAAAACGGTTCATAAGGTATTTAAGCAAGAAGGAATAAGCACTAATTTTAGTCCAACAAGTGAAAAGTTTGAAGGGAATGAATCAAACTGAAAATTTTATATGTTACGACCATTTCAAATACGTTAAATGCTTTTTTAATCCCACACATCGATCAATTAATTAAAACAGGACATGAAGTAAGTGTTGCGTGTGCCGTTGAACAACCTCTTGCCCCTTATTTTTATGAGCAAAACATTCCTGTATTTCAAGTACCGTTTAGCAGACGACCTTTAACCAAAGATAATCTTTTGGCGTACAAAAAAATTAAAAAAGTAGTAGAAGACAATCACATAGAAGTCATTCATACTCATACCCCCATTGCATCTATGGTGACACGACTTGCTTGTAAAAAAATGGCTGTAAAAATTTATTATACAGCGCATGGCTTTCATTTTTATAAAGGTGCCCCCTTGTTTAATTGGCTCACTTACTATCCAATTGAAAAGTATTTATCTAAATACACCAATAAAATGATTACAATTAATCATGAAGATTATTTTCTTGCTTTGCAAAAATTTGCATCAGAGAAAACTTATTTAATAAACGGTGTTGGTATACCCGTTGAAACATACGAGAACATTCAAGTAGAAGAAAAACTGAAAAAAAATGAGCTCGGTGTTTGTCAATCAAATACAAAAATTTTATTGTCTGTGGGGGAATTAAATAAAAATAAAAATCACGAACAAGTCATTGAAGTACTAAAAGATTTTAAAGACCAAAATTTTCAATATTTTATTTGTGGAACGGGCCCTTTAAAACAAGCATTAAAACAAAAAATAAAAAAACTAGGACTCGAAGAAAAAATAAAGTTATTAGGTTATCGAAAGGACATTATTGAAATGATGAAAATTAGTGATTTATTTATTTTTCCTTCTTTAAGAGAGGGTTTACCTGTTTCGATAATGGAAGCAATGAGTGTAGGAGTGCCGGTGGTTGCATCGAATATACGTGGGAATAAAGACTTGATTTTTGATGGGGTGACGGGAAAATTATTTGACGTCAATCAATCAAAAGAGTTACATAAAATTTTCTGCACTTTTTTTTCTGGAGAGTTACCTTTAATGAAATACTCCAATGGTGCTTCAGATAACATACAACATTTTAGTGAACGAGTAGTCATCAAACAGATAGTCGAAATCTATGAAACTTAACTATCAATTGTTCGTAGGTCATAAAAGTAAGAAAGACAATCTGAAATTTATTTTACGATGTTTTTTCTAACCTAAGAATATTTTTTATTCCTCCTGCATGACCGAATGTACCAATCAATTCTAGCTATTATCAAAGGAGAATCTAATGGAAATCAACTTTGTCTTCTTGCTTTGTCTATTTAGTTTATCCGCTTTATTCCTTCAACTTGGAATGGATCAAAAAAAGGGATTTGGAACGATTTTAATCACCTTTAGTTTGTGTATTCCAGTGATTCTTGCAACGTTTCGACAAGTGGGAACAGATACACCTGTTTATTATTCCGTCTTTTCTTCTTACCAAAATAGAAGCTTAATGGATCATTTCATAAACGAAGGTTGGAAAGAATTTGGAAATTCTCTTTTTATTTTTATAGGCAATTTAGTAAATTCTTTTAATGTATATCTTTTTTTATATAGTTTTTTTACGTTGTTATTTGTTATCTTAGCTTTAAAGGCATTAGTCAAAAAAGAATTAATAGGGATGAGCTTTTTCTTATATCTCTGTCTTCTTTATCCGATTAGTTTGAATACCATGAGGCAAAGTTTAGCCGTAGCAATTATCTTTTATTCTTATAAATTCTTATTGAATCGTTCATTTTTTCGTTTTTTCTTAGGGGTATTAATTGCTGCTCAATTTCATATCAGCAGTGTGGTGATGCTACCGATTTATTTTTTAATTAATGAACAAAGAAAACTTCGAAAAGGTTTTTTTGTCTTAATTCTATCCAGTATTGTAGTAGCGATTGTAAGCTACAAATGGATTTTTTCCTTCCTTAGTTTTTTCTTGAATGATGAGCGATACAATGCATACATCAATTATACAGAACCAACAACAAATTATTTATTTTTCTTTAATTTCATTCTTTTCTTGGGGATTTCTTTTTTTCAACTCGTTCATTCCGAGAAAAACAAAAAGAATCAATTTTATTTTGCTATGCTTGCGATTGGCTTATTATTAGGCGTTACCGGTTTTATTTCACCATTTATTAAGAGAATCTCGATTTTTTTTGATGTCATACAAATTTTACTCATCCCAGATGTTGTCCTACTTTACCGTATGAAAATTGAGAACTCCTTCATGTTGTTTTTCGTTTATTTATTTGGTGTAGCTTATTTTATTCTTTTTTACGTAATTCTGAAATTTTCAACTATTATTCCTTACATCTTAGGAAGCTGTTAAAAGATGACGCTCAATTAACTCGTACAAACACAAAAAGATAATGGGTAGGAAAAATTCCATAGAAATAATCAGTGCAATAACATATAAGTACACGTGATAAAAATAGCACAATTTTTAATAAACGAATGACACGTCGGTTCCTGTCGATTGACTTAGAGAATTTATGTAACATATTTTATTTAAAAGAGGTGGATTTTAATGAACATATCAGTTTTTGGTCTTGGCTATGTAGGCTTAGCTAATGCTTTGTTGCTCAGTCAGCACGCGTGTGTCAAAGCCTACGATATTTTGGAAGAAAAGATTGAACGGCTTCAAAGAAGAGAGTCGCCAATCGAAGATGAGGAAGTACAGCATTTTCTTAAAAGAGAAGATTTAACGATCGAATTTATCAAAGACTTTCGTGAAGCCGTTCTTTTTGGTGATTATTTAATGATTGCTACTCCGACGGATTATGATGAAAAGAAAAATTATTTCAATACTTCGACAATCGAATCAGTGATCAAGCAAGCACTAATGATTCGACCAGAAGCACTTTTTATTATTAAGTCAACTGTTCCAGTAGGATACACGGTCGAATTAAAAAAGAAATATCAAACGGAAAATATCATTTTTTCACCAGAATTTTTACGTGAAGGAAAAGCCTTGTATGATAATCTCTATCCTTCGCGTATCGTGGTAGGAGAGTGTTCTACTCGAGGCAAAGAAATTGCAAACATGTTTAAGCAAAATACGTTAGCAAAAGAGGTTCCGGTATTATTAACGCATTCAACAGAAGCAGAGGCTATTAAATTATTTTCAAACACTTATTTGGCTTTGCGGGTTGCTTATTTTAATGAGTTGGATAGTTATGCTGAAAAGCGCGGGTTGGATACAAAACAAATTATTGAAGGTGTAGGATTAGATCCACGAATTGGTTCTCATTACAATAATCCTTCCTTTGGCTATGGCGGTTATTGTTTGCCAAAAGATACGAAACAATTAAAAGCAAACTACCAAGACGTTCCCAGTAATCTCATCAGTGCAATTGTAGAAGCAAATGCTACGAGAAAAACGTTTATTGCAGAGCAGATTTTAGCTAAGAATCCTAAAGTAGTGGGAATCTATCGGCTAACAATGAAAGCAAATTCCGATAATTTTCGTTATTCTTCGATTCAAGGAGTGATGAAACGAATACAAGCAAAAGGGATTAAGGTCGTTGTGTATGAACCAACGCTAGATGCAAAAGAATTTTTTCACTCGCAAGTGGTAAAAGATTTTGAAATATTTAAAAAGATCTCAGATGTGATCGTTTCTAATCGTATGGATCATCACTTGAAAGACGTGGCAGCAAAAGTCTATACGAGAGATATTTTTAGACGGGATTAGTAGATGAGAAATATAGCCAAAAATTTTTTTTATCAAAGTCTTTTTCAACTCACTAAGATGATTATTCCTATTGCAACGATACCGCTTGTCTCAAATGCATTAGGCCCAAAAGGAATCGGTATTTATAATTATACGTTTTCGATTGCACAATATTTTGTTTTATTTGCAGGTCTAGGTGTAACGATTTATGGAAATCGAGAAATCACCTTGATTTTACATCGAAAGAAGGAAGCTTTATCAGAAGTTTTTTGGGAAATTTTGCTGTTTAAGATGTTAACAACTGGAGTTGCGTTAAGCCTTTATTTGATTTTAGTTTTATTTTTGAAAAATCGTTTTTACTTATTAATCCAATCTTTGGCAATTTTGGCCGTATTGCTTGACGTATCATGGTTTTTCATGGGGATTGAGGATTTTAAGAAAACGAGTATTTCTAATGTAATCATTCAATTATTGACATTTTTCTTGATCGTGCTTTTTATTAAAAATGAGGAAGATGCTTTAAAATATGCATTGATTCAAGGGATAGGACTGGTTTTTTCACAGATCAGCGTTTGGTTTTTTATTCCCCAATACATCCATTTTACAAAAGTAACGATAAAAAGCAGTTTAAAGCATCTGAAAGGTTCTTTTGAGTACTTTATTCCTCAGGTTGCTATTATGTTATATACGAATTTGAACAAAACAATTTTGGGAATGATGCTAGGTAGCGTAGCAGTTGGTTATTTCACAAATGCCTTGCAATTAAATACGGTATTCATTACGATTATTACTACACTTGATTTAGTCTTATTGCCGCACATGACGAGTTTTTTTGCCAAAGAAAATATAACAAAAATTGTAAGTACGATGGAAAAGACGATTCATCTGCAATTATTTTTTTCCATTCCGATTATGTTTGGGATGTTAGCAGTCTACGATAAATTAGTGCCGTGGTTCTTTGGTGAAAAATTTAGCGCAGTCATACAGATTATCCCATACTTTACCCTTTTAATTGTGGTTATTCCATTGGGGATGTCAATTTCAAGACAATATTTAATGCCAATTGGTCATGTAAAAGAATACAATCGTTCCGTGATCATTGGAGCGATCATCAACATCGTCTCGAATATTTGCTTGCTACCAATCATTGGATTTTACGGGGTAGTGATTTCAACGATTTTGGCGGAATGCTTTGTTACATTTGTTCGAACGAAATCTTTTTTGGCACACACGAGTTTTAAATTTGATTTTCGTAAAATTATAGTTTTTATTCTCGCAGGCTTAGTGATGTGTGTAACAACTAGAGCTTTAACAAGTCATCTAGCTAGCAATATTTTCACGAATCTTATCCAATTTTTGTTTGCTAGTTTGATTTATTTAGCTATTACAACGATCACAAAAACCAATCCTTTTTTGGAAATATTCATAGTCAAAAAAAAAGATGAATAATAAAAAACGAAGCACTTGTTATCGAATAAAATACTTACGAACGGGTGTCTTTTACGCAACATAGAGCCAAAATGCAAGTGAAAGAATTTTTTTAATATTATAGTAGATGCGAAAGCTTATGCTGTGGTTCAAAAAAAGTCGTAGAACTATATTTAACGGCGTTTTATATGGTTAAGCTCCGTGGAAAGAAGAGTGAAAACAAAACAGATTTATCAACAGCAAGTACTTGAGAGGGTTATACAGAGCAAAGGAAGTTAGGATCAAATAAATACAAAAACAATCAACTAAATCATCCATAAAAAAGAAATGATTTGGCTGATTGTTTTTTAGAAAAAAGAGTGTATCGTATTTTTTCTGTTTTAAGAAGTGGTTCTAAAAAAGAATTTTTTTATTTACGTTTTTGCTGTTTTCCAGCATTTCGCCCGTTTGTCTTTTTCGGTTCCTGTACTTGTTTTTTCGATGACTCTTGTCTAACAGGTGTAACATCTTTTCGAGGTGTGACTACTTGTTTCGGTGGGTTTTGCTTAAGCTCTTCTGCTACTTGTGCTTTTAATTTGGGTTTCATGATGACGTTGGTAATGAATGTTTGCAAACAACTAAAAATACCGCCGACTACCCAATAAAGCGTGACACCCGCTGGCGCACTGATCGACATAAAGACAATCATAGCTGGCGAGATGATTAACATGGTACGCATGGTTTTCTTTTGTTCTTCGGGAATTCCAATGGTAGAGATGTAACCTTGAAGCAAGTAGGCAACACCTGCAATTGCGACTAGAACCAAGCTAGGATTTCCAAGATCAATTCCATAAAAGGAAGACTCACGAATTCCCTCTGTATAGCGAGCTGTAAAATAAAGAGCTGAAAATATCGGCATTTGAATCAACAAGGGTAAACAACCGATACCGCCTGTCATACTTAAGCCATTTTCACGATACACTTGCTGGATTTCAGTTTGAGCAGCGAGTTGTTCTTCACGAGTAGTTGCAGATTTCAATTTTTGTTGAGCGGCTTCTACTTGTGGCTTTAATGCTTGCATTTTCTCTGACTGAATCATCGTTTTTTTCGATTGACTAATACCTAATGGCAAGATAATGATCCGAACAATGACTGTCATAAAAATAACAGCCCAACCGTAAGACCAGTTGAAGTTCTCCACTAAATATGTAATCGCTTGTCCCATAGGATGAACTAATACTCGGTAGATGATTCCTGATGTATCAGGATTGCCATTTGAATCTAAGCGTACACAGCCAGATAAGAAAAGCATGAGTGTCATAAGGCTAGAGCCCAGTAACCAATTTTTCCATTTATTCATAAAATACTTCCTCTTTTAAAATTTTTACACAAAGTTAACTATACTAAAAAAACGTTCATAATTCAATCAACTTTCTAGAAAATCCAACTCATTTCTTAGAAGAAAAACTGAGAAAAAAGTAAAAATCGATAGCTTTTAAAAAATACGGGAAAAAATATCTCTTCGAACAAATGTGTGAAAATTTCTTTAGCGAAAATAGCAAGTAGGAGTAAAAATCAATCTATTAGAATAGGCAATAATTAAAAATGTTTACACATCATAGATTGTCTTTTATTTAGCAAAGAGTAGCAACCTTCTTATCCTTTAAGACGTTAATTTTATTTTTGCAAAACTGTTTTGTTCAAAGACTTTTAACTAGTCGAAATCACTTATAATACTAGCCTTGAGAAGTTCAATCATGCTCATTAACCAATGACATCAAATTTTTTTCGTTCTTGCATGAGAGGGTTTTCCTGCAAGTCTATATATTGGACTCGCCCACTAGGACTAGGGGATTTTTTTACTTCTTCGATAAATTTTTTGATCGTCTCCTCTTCACCGGCTGCTTCAATAGTAACAGAACCATCTTCTTCATTTTTAATCGTGCCTGTGACACCTAATTGATCCGCAACAAGTTTTGTCATATAACGAAAGCCGACTCCTTGTACGCGTCCTTGAACATTCATTTTGATTTTATTCATCACGTTCACCATTCTTTCCTTTAATTTTAAATTAATGATAACGATTTTTTGAGATTGAAACAAGTTCAATGATTGAATTCATGCTATAATTAAGTGAGGTGAAAAAGATGAAAGAAATCCAATCAGCAAAAAACCCAAGAATCAAAGAATTAAAAAAATTACATAAAAAAAAACATCGAGAAGAAAAGGGAGAATATTTACTTGAAGGTTTTCATTTACTTGAAGAAGCGGTTGCTTTTAATGCCCAAGTCAAAGAAATCTTACTCACCCAAAAAGGATTGGAAGAATGGTCTGCATGGCTTGAACTTCACCAAGAAATTCCTTGCATAATGGTGACCGATGAAATCATGGCCGCTGTATCGGACTTACCTGCACCTCAAGGAATCATGGCTGTCATGATCTATGAAAAAATTAAAATGCCAAAAATTTCTGGTGGATGGTTGTTATTAGACAACGTTCAAGATCCCGGAAATGTAGGAACCATGATTCGTACAGCCGACGCTTTTGACTTATCTGGGGTCATTCTTGGAAATGGTTGTGCCGACATTTATAGTACGAAAGTATTAAGAAGTATGCAAGGAAGCAATTATCATCTTCCAATTATTCAAGAAAACCTTGAACAAATAGTTCCCCTTTTAAAGGAACATGGTTTGACAATATACGGAACAGAACTAAATGAAAAAGCAGTTGCATTGCATGAAGTAAATGTACCTACAGATTATGCCGTTATTATGGGAAATGAAGGTCAAGGAGTACGTTCTGAGCTTCTTGCATTAACGGATAAAAACGTTTATATACCGATTCAAGGAAAAGCTGAATCCTTAAATGTGGGAGTAGCAGCAGGGATTATGCTTTACCATTTCTCTTTAGGGTTAAGGAACTATTAATTTTTTACATTTTGCTTTCACCTCACTAGAATGATCCAAAGGCCAGTGGTATACTAGGATCAATTTCAAAGAAAATGAAATTTAAAAAGGTGGCAGATCATTATTATGACAGAAAAATGGCGTGAAGATGAAGAATATATGTCTTATATAGAAGACCTATTAGAAACAGAAGCAGTGAAGAAGTTAGCAAATTATACGCAACATGTTCACTCCACGCGGTTGGAACATTCGCTTAGTGTTTCGTATTATAGCTATAAATTAGCAAAAAAATGGGGCGGTAACGCTAAAGCAACTGCTCGCGCAGGGTTGTTGCACGACCTTTTTTACTATGATTGGCGTACAACAAAATTTGATGAAGGCACACATGCTTATGTTCACCCGAGAATTGCTGTAAAAAATGCCGAAAAAATCACGGAACTCTCAGATTTAGAGCGTGATATTATTTTGAAACATATGTGGGGAGCAACAATTGCTCCGCCAAAATATAAAGAGGGCTACATCGTCACTTTTGTCGATAAATACTGTGCCGTTAAAGAAGCAGCTCAACCAATGACTAATTTAATGAAGCAAAGATGGCATCGCTATTTTGGTAAAGAAATTTCAATGAAATAAATAAATTACAAGAAACAATCGATCAATAAGATGGATTGTTTCTTTTTTTACAAAAAATATGCTCAAAAGACAAATAAGTTTTCGGTATTTTTACTTTTTATTTATTTATAAAAGCAAACTAATTTCTTTTCATTGATTGAAGTGAAGGCTATTGGTTCAGTAGTGAACTAAAAAATAGATAACACATTGTATGTATTGCCGGAGCCCTTAGAAAAAGAAGCCGCAGAATTAATGAAGAAAAAGGAGTACCCTATAAGGCGTGATATCGTTTCTTTCTGGTTCAAACTTGTAAACAGTCAAATGAAAGTAAACGATATCGAAAAAATCAAACCTGCTATGTCTTTAATGGCAGCAAAAGATATTATATAAAGAAGCTGCCCAATTAGAAATGTCTGAGCGAATGGAAGTAAAAGAACGTTTGACAAAAACCGTTGACTATTTAAAGCAAATAAAAGAAGTCGGCAGTGATGAGTTAAAAGATCGCTTAGTAGCATGGGGAATTTCCGATAGGAAAAATAAAGAGGCGTATGTCGCACAATCTGCTGATTTGGCTCTTGCTTTGGAATATTTGTCTCCGGATTTATCAGAAACATTGAGAAAACGAGGGAAAAATCTGATTGAGAAAAACATCTCTAAAGAATATCAAGCGGAATTTTTTGAGCGGTTGAGAGAAAAGAAGCAAGAAAGAATAATTAGTGCTGATTTTCGAAAAGATGGCGAAGAAAGCGAAAAAGCGGTGAGGCGGCTAGTTGAAAGACTGAAACAGGCAGAAGTTAAGCCGGCGGTAGCTGCTTATTTAAATGTGAAAGAAAAACATGCTGAAAAATTTAATGAAAATAAAACGGCTATTTTAAGGTGTGAATAAGATGAAACCTGAACTGGCAGCTTTACGATATGCTGATTTGTTTTATGCTCGTCCCAATGTTGTCCAGAATAAAGAAGAGAGCATGGTTAAGTCAGTTATAGAAGAAAAGATGAAACAATCTGCTCTACGTATTCTAGTAAATCAAATCGAACAACCTGATAGAAAAAGATTTTATGAAAACGTTCAAAGATTATTAAAAACAAAATACTTTAATCTAGCACAAGAACAGCCACTTGCTCTTGTTAAAGACGAAAAAAATATAAGTCCATCCTTACGTTCACTTTCTGCAGTAACTGAAGAAGCACGCAAGAAGACACAAGACGATCAACAAAAGAAACAAGTCGCGCCAGCGAAACGGCCATTTCGTGATCGTGAGGACGGGGTTATTTAATCACCTGCATTGTATTTTTTATGAAAATATGTTAATTTATGAGTGACGTAAACAGGTGATAGTGTTCGCTTTTTAACAGTAAGCGAATGAATGACGCCTACTAAAAATTGGGAAGCCCCTTTTTTTAGTAGGTTTTTTTGAGGAGGAATAATGTGAAAAATTGCTTTTTTGCACCAATAAGAATCTTAATGTATATGATTAAATGGCTGGTTCTTACATTTATTTTAGGCATTTTTATGGGCAGCTTGTCCGCCTTTTTTTTAAATAGCTTAACTATTGTTACCAATGTTCGACTTGCATTTCCTTGGTTGTTCTTTTTTCTACCTATAAGTGGTGGGGTTTTTGCTTATTTGTATGTTACATATGGCAAAAATGCTGCAAGAGGAAATAACTTAGTAATTGATCAAGGCAATGGAGGAGAAGAAGACATTCCTTTACGCTTGATTCCGTTAACTTTATTTGGCACGATTACCACCCATTTATTCGGCGGATCAGTAGGTCGTGAAGGTACTGCTGTTCAAATGGGCGGTGCATTAGCAGAAAATTTAGCACGTTTGATTCGCTTAAATAAATTAGAACGTGAACTATTAGTTATTAGCGGAATCAGTGCAGGCTTTAGTGCGGTATTTGGTACTCCTTTGGCCGGCACGCTATTTGGTTTGGAAGTATTAGCAATTGGAAAAGTAAGAACAGAAGCTCTTTTCCCTAGCTTTTTTGCCGCCTTTTTTGCTAACCTTGTTACTGAACACATCGGAGTGAAACATAATCATTATCAAATCGGCCATATTCCTAGCTGGGACTTTGCACTTTTCTTTAAATTATTCATTGCAGGCATCGCTTTTGGAAGCATCGGCTGGGTGTTTAGCCGGTCGATTGTCTTTTTAAAGGCATGGTATACCAAAAAAATATCCAATCCCGTTCGTAGAAACTTTATTGGCGGTGTAGTAGTCATAGTAGCAGCAATCAGTTTGCATACTCAAAGATACCTTGGGTTAAGTTTGCCTTTATTAGAAGACGCATTTAATGGTAATGCTCATTTTTATGACTTTATCGGGAAACTAGGTTTTACTGTTTTATCATTAGGTGCTGGTTATCAAGGGGGCGAAGTGACGCCGCTATTTGAAATTGGTGCGACTTTAGGTGCTACGTTAGCCCCCTTGTTACATGTTTCCATCCCTTTTTTAGCTGGTTTAGGTTTTATCGGAGTATTTTCGGGTGCAACGAATACCCCCATTGCTTGTTTTATCATGGGAATCGAATTATTTGGCGGACAAGCAGCAAGTTATTTTTTTATGATATGTTTAGTTAGTTTTATGTGTTCTGGTAATAGTGGAATTTATTCTGCTCAAAAAATTGAAGTCAAAAAAGGCATTCTTTTTTTGCCGAGTATGGAAAAAAAAGAATGGCACAAAAAAAAATAAAGAGTCTGCTTTACTCAAATAATATGCATCCCAAAAGCTGTTTGAAAACAACTTTTGGGTCAGATCTCTTAATGAACGATGAAAGTTAAAATAGCAAATAAAGCAGCTCCAAGAACGATCAAACCGCTAACCAAGAGGTGGCGCTTTTTATGCAAGACTAAAATAGCAATATATTCTCTTAAAAAAGCGTTTGGTAAATAATACAACGCGGTTTTTCCACCAATGCCGTCTGCTTTTAATTTTGCTTGTCGAGCGTAAAGTCCAGCTCGAAAAATATGATAATTATTTGAAGTAAAAATAGCACGATATGATCCATCTGTTTGTTGATCCATGATTTCTTTAGAAAAACGCATATTTTCAAGGGTTGTTTTTGAATTGGTTTCAACTAAAATATCTCTTTCAGGGATTCCTTTAGCTAACGCATATTGTTTCATGGCAATTGCTTCTGGTATTTTTTCATCAGCACCTTGCCCTCCTGACATTAGTAAAATCGGAGGATTTAAGGTCGCTTTACTTTGCGCCCAATAAAAAGCAATAGCTTTATTGATTCTTTTGGCTAAAAGCGGCGATACCTTTTCACCATTAAGCAATCCGGCACCTAACACAATAATGTAATTTTGATTATATCTAGGTCGATTAAATTGATATAAAAATGAAACAGTCATGAAATTATAAAAAACGATAAAAAGATAACCCAAAATCAGTGGAACTGCTGAAAACAAAATATTAAACCATTGAGGCAGGTATTGAATGAAGAAAATTTGAAATATGATGTACAAGGTTAAAAAAATAGCTAATAGTAATGTTAAAAGATTAGCTAAGGAAAGCGATTCCCTTTTTAAGACAATTAGGCCATTCCAAAACAAGAAGACGATCAAAATATAAATGCCAAAGAGTAAAATCAGTAAAGCCGGAAAAGCAAGTAAAGCAATTAAACCACCAATAAAGACATTTTGTGTTTCAATCAGCAGTTTTATCAAATACCCGCCAAAACTAATCAAAAATAGGTTGAACAACACGCCATTCAATAACTTTCGTTTTTCATTAAAATAAGAAAAAGCAAAAATACTGAAAAAAGCTAAAGGAATCAAAAAATAAAAGGTTGCATAAAAAATTTCTAAAATAACAAAATAAGTAACCATCATCATAAATGTCCAAGTTCCACAATAAAAGAACAAGGCTGGATCACTTTGACGCTTTCGCCAATAAAAAATACTTGAAAATCCTAAAAGATAGACAACAAAGAAAATAAGGTCTCTTGTCAGATTCATTGAGTGAACTCCTTTCAGTTTTTGAACACTGGTTTTGTTTAAAAAAATAGGTGGATAAAATGAAAAGAAACACCAATACTTTTGCAACTTATGCCATTTATTATAGCAAAATCTCTAAAAAAAGCTGGTATAAAAAATAGATCATCAAAAAAGTAAAGGAAACAGTAGTAAAAAAGAAGAGCAAAATCAAATCATCTTTAAATTCAAGTAATGGTTTTAGTTAGTTTCACTAATAAAATATGGAAAATAACAAAGCATGTGCTTTTATACGTAGATATCTACTTTAGCAATAAGAAATTCCTTTTGATAGTTAATAAGTGACTATCAAAAGGAGTTTTTTTATTGGCTTCAATCATGAAAGATTCAATAGCAACCACGTTGTAATTTCTTTAACGAAAAAGTGTTTTATCTACACTAGAAATCATCGACTAGCAGGTTAGTAGTCTTAATTATTCTTGTCGTTTTTCTTTCTTAGCCGGGGGGATTTAAAGCATATTCCTTTCTCGTTTAGTTGTATTTTGTTTGAAGCAAATCATTGAAAGAAACATGTATTTTTCCATTATTGATGGTATTTTTTAAAGTATTTTCGTAAAAATTAGCTTTGAACTAAAATTTAGAGCGTAGAACAAAAGTAAAGAATACTTTTACTCCACACTCTAAATACAGATAGACTTATGGTCTTTCTTGACAGAAGATCAGAATAAATTAAAACAATTGATTGAAAAAATCAGTAACGTGTCGCCAACCAATGACAAAAATATTTGCTTTTTTAACGGATTGAGTAGTGACGATATCCGTTGTTGGTTCTTGATTTTCTTCCAAGTATCCTAATTTATCATCTGTTAAGGTGACCGTTGCTTTTCCAACTTTTGTGCCTTTACTAATTGGTGCATCAATTTGATGATGGTTGTCTATTTTTTGATCAAGAACAGGATGAATGGTTAACTTGCCAGTGTTCATCCCATTTTTAACCCAAACTTTGACGGGACTACTTAAGGCAACTGCAACGCTAGTTTCTTTTCCATCTTTGACTTTGATAGTTTTTAAATTTGGAATATCGGCATTCACTTTTCCAAGTTCTTTTAGTGACCAGTTATCGTAACAATAATTCATTAAACGATCCGTTTCGTCAAAGCGTGCACTTGGGTTAGCAGCATGATTTTCTGCATTTAAAACGACAGTGATGAGTCGTCTGCCATTTTTATTAATCGTTCCTACAAAACAAGCACCCGCAAATTCCGTCGTTCCAGTTTTTAATCCATCAACGCCTTCTTTATAGTTAACAAATCCAGAGAGCATCCAGTTCCAGTTAACCATTTCTACCGGTGATTGGGTAGTTTCACCAAACATTTTAGTTGTCGTACTCGTCACCTTTAAAACTTCAGGAAATTCTAAAATTAAGTGGCGAGCAATGACGGCGACGTCTTTGGCTGACAATTGATTTTCTTGAGTTTCTGAGGTGCCATCCGGACGATTTTGCCCCAGATAAGAATTATTTAGTCCGGAGGCGTTGACGATAATTGCATCAGTGATTCCCCAGTCTTTTAGCTGTTTTTTCATCAATTCGAGAAATTTTGTTTCACTGCCGGCAATTTTTTCAGCTAAGGCAACCATAGAAGCATTAGCCGATTGTATAAATGCAGAATCAAAAAGTTCCTTGACCGTATAATTGTTTTCTTTATGCAAAGGAACATTCGATAAGTCAGGAGCAACGCTTAACTTTTCAGCATAATCTGAAATAGCTACTTTTTCATCCCAAGAGAGGGTTCCTTTTTTTACTTGGTCGAGTACGATATAAAGGCCAATGATTTTAGTGATGGAGGCGATGCCCATTGCTTTTTCACCATCTTGATTGTAAAGAATTTTACCGCTTTGAGCATCCACGGCAAAAGCTGCTTTAGCATGAATTTTAAATGAGTCATCTGCGTGAACAACCCTGACCATGGAAAAAGAAGAAGCGATACACAAGATGAGACTTGTGAACAACAGTAATAATCGTGTTTTTTTAGAAGCATTTTTGTTCTCCTTATTTTCTAATATGATTCCTATGAATTAAAATTTTATCAAAGAGGTAGGCGAGTTTCAATGTTTCTGAAAAAAACTTTATAAACGTTTGTTTTACAGAAAATGCAAGCAAAGGGGTTTTTTGTTTCTACGACGTAGTTTGATGGGGAAATTTCTGATTTATTGAAGTACTAAACAAAATCTATCAGTCATTATTAGCCTAAATTTTTTCTTAATGCTGCTTGCTTATCATTATCATATTTTCATTTTTTAAATTATAACAAAAATATATGAAATGTTTGTTCATAAATGGATAGGGTTTTACGAAAAATGCAGAATTTTTATGAAAAAAGTTAAAGAAACAAAAAATAAAAAGAAACTGTTTATGCTTTAAGATTCATTTTATTATCTTGAAAAAATTTGTTGTGGTAGACTGGTATTAAAGGAATGATTTTTTAGGAGGGGTATGGTTATGACGAAAAAGGTGAAAGAGTTATTGTTGCAGTTGACTTCAAAAGAGGCAAATGGACCATTTGTCACGATTATGCTAAATACGCATGTCGCACACCAAGATATAGAAAAAGACCAAATCAAATTCAAAAATTTTTCAAAGGAAGCGAAAAAGCGTTTTGAAAAAAAATACGCAGAATATGATTGGTCTTTGTTTCAAGAAAAACTAACTGACTTGTTAGAAGATGCTTCGTTTTGGCGGAGTGCAACTGCAAGTGTCGCGATTATTGTTTCTCCAGAGCATACGTATATTCAGCGTTTAAATATCCCTGTAGATGATCAATATTATGTAAGTGATCTGCCTTATTTATTAGCAATTATCAAAAATAGCCACTTTCATTACTCCTACTATTTGTTAGGATTGAAAAGTGACTCGATGAAATTATATGAAGTAGTTAATAAACAAGTAAAAGAAGTAAAGCTACCAGAAGATGCACCAAAAGACGTTGTTACGGCTTTAGGTTCTGAATTAACGGGTGGTGGATTAAACTATACATCAAACGGTAGCGAAGGTGCAACATTTCATGGAGTAAATTCCAAAGATGAAGAAATAGAAATTGATTGGGTGAACTATTATCAAGCGGTAGATGAATATTTAAAAAATTCATTTGAAAACCCAGAGAACCGACCAATTTATTTGTTTGCTTTGCCAGAAAATCAAACGATGTTTAAAAAAATTGCCAAAAATCCTTATTACCGTTCAGAAGTAGCTATTTCTTCTTCACCGGCTCAGTTGTCTTTAAAAGCAGTTGAAGCAAATGCTGCAAAATTATCCAATGAACTAGCGGCAAAAGAAGCACGGGAATATAGTCGCTTATTAGATAAAAAATTTATGGATCAACTGCCAGATATTGTACCGGCTGTCCAAGAAGGAAAAGTCTCACATTTATTTATCGCTACCACCAATTTAGTGGATGGCTTTGGAGAAGACCCGGAAGTAGAATATGATCGACGGCAATTATTAAATAAGTTAGCCGATCAGGTTATTCAAAATGGCGGTCAAGTCACCATTCTTGAACAAAAAAATCTGCCGGATGAGAAGAGTTTGCTTGCTATTCTTCGTTATTAATTGACTGAACTGTTCCAATCGACAGATTTGACTGGAAAATCAAAGAATGGTGTGTTGCTTCTTTTTATTCATAAATTCCCTTCAATAAGGAAAAAAAGAAAGAAAAATTAGTGGCTATTTTATGAACAGTGTGCTATAGTAAAAATGTAGTTTTTGTTCGGTAATCTGTGGTAGCTTGTTTCAATTAAACATCTTCCAGATATACGCCATTCAAGTAATTGCAAAATATGTGTTGAAACACAAGGAGGATTTTTACATGGAAACAGGTACAGTAAAATGGTTTAACTCAGAAAAAGGTTTTGGTTTTATTACAGCAGAAAATGGTAACGATGTTTTCGTTCATTTTTCAGCTATCCAAGGTGATGGATTCAAAACTTTAGAAGAAGGTCAAACAGTAAACTTTGACGTTGAAGAAGGTCAACGCGGCCCTCAAGCAACGAACGTTGTGAAAGCATAATTTAAACGTATATAAAACCAAAGTTCGGTAGCCGTCTTGAGATAGCTATCGAGCTTTTTTGTGTCATGTTTTTTAATAGTTATAGGCAGGAATTCAAATTAAAAATGCTTGAAAGGTGTGGGTAAAAATGAAACGAGTGATGAATTCGCTTTCTTTTTCTGCTCGAACATCGTGTGTTTCTTTAAGAAAACTGACCCACTACTTAAATGCCATGATTATGCCCCATTTAGGAATATTTATGGCTTGGGGCTTGTTATCATTCAGTGTTCGTTTGGTTCACTACGACTTGCAACAGGCATTGAAAGAAATTTGCGATGGAATGAGTTGTCTCTTATTGCCTGTCTTAATCAGTTATACTGGCGGTAAAATGGTGGGTGGACAAAAAGGAGCTGTAGCAGGTGCGATTGCTTCTTTAGGAATTATTGTAAATGCGGAGACTCCGCCAATCATTAGTGCAATGATTGTTGGACCGTCGGCAGGAATAAGTTATAAATATGTTGCAAGTTACTGCTGGTTAAAATTTCGATCTGGTTATGAGATGTTAGTAGATAATTTGCTGATAGGAGGAATCGGCAGTCTTTTTTGTGTGGTAGGAATTGTAGGAGTTCAACCATTTGTTACCATTTGTTCGCAACAATTGACTCATTTGGTTCTTTTACTGATCCAAAAAGGATTATTGCCGATAGTCAATTCGATTGTTGAACCGTTGAAAGTTTTGTTTTTTAACAATACATTGAATCATGGCTTTTTAACACCATTAGGAATTGAAATGGCCGAAAGTCATAAAGAATCAATTTTATTTTTATTAGAAGCAAATCCAGGACCAGGTTTAGGCATCTTATTAGCAGGTGCTTTTTTTGGTGAAAAAAGCAAAAAAGCAAGTACGATAGGTGCCATGATGATTCAAGGGATAGGTGGCATTCATGAAGTTTATTTTCCATTTGTTTTAATGAACCCTAAATTGCTGTTTGCTGTTACATTAGGGGGAGCTACCGGAACGTTTACTTTCCAATATTTAGGCGCAGGGTTGCCTGCACCCATTTCTCCTGGTTCATTATTGATGATTTTGTTTCAAACGCCAAGCAATCAATTAGCTGGTGTGAGCTTAGGCATTTTCATCAGTACCGCCATCACTTTTTTATGTGCCGCCTTGTTGTTGATAGGCGATTCAGTAAAGGAAAACAACAAAATGTTTATCAAGAGGAGTCCGGTTATGCAAAACACAGACATTCAACAAATTATTTTTGCCTGCGATTCTGGAATGGGTTCTAGTGCCATGGGGGCAGCGATTTTAAAAAAGCGGTTAGCTGCTGAAAAAATATTGATTGTTGTGGATTATTGTTCCGTTTATAAATTAAAAGATCGTTCCGATCAATTAGTCATTATTCATCAGGAATTGGCGGAACTTGCAAGTCAGACAGCTCCTAAAAGCGAGATATTAGCTGTGACTCATTTTTTAGAAATAGAGGCTTATTTCTTAGCGATTATTAATAGAATCAACAAAAAAACACTTTCGAAAAATGAGAAACCAAAAGAGGAGTTGTCTGCTTCTTTTGGTTCATGGAAAAGGATTGTTTTTTTATATGAAAAGAATAGACGGGGCGCACAAACAATGGGGATAGCGATTTTGAGCCAGTTAGCCAAGGAAAATGGTAGACGTTTTGTCATTCAAAAAGAAGCAGTGGAAAAGCTTGTTGTTAGTAAAGAAGTGCTTTATATTGCTACTCATCAATTATCAAAAGCCTATCAATTGCAAAAGAGTGTATCCAATTTAGTCGTGGTGAATCACTTAGTTATCAATCAAGAATACGAAAAAATAGTGAAGAGTGAAAGGAGAGGACTCTGATGTATTTGTCACCTAGAGAAAAACAATTAATGACAGAACTCATCAATAGTCCAACACCCGTGACGATTAAGCGAATGATGACTTTACTCGAAGTAAGTAAAAGAACGGTCTATCGTGAATTGGAAAATTTAGAAAATTCCTTAAAAGCTGAAAATGCGAGTTTAAGAAGAGTTTCTCGTGGCTCTTTTACTATTGCAGCAGATGAAAAAGTCATGGAAAAATTAAAAAAAGAGTCAAATGAAATCAACAATGAACTGTCCACGACCAAACGGCAGCACGCTATTTTAGTGGAGTTATTATTAACAAAAAAACCGCTTAGCTTAACTCATTTTTTAGAGCGTTATCTCATCAGCAATACGACATTTTATGCAGATATCAAACAAATTGAAGAAAGCATGGCACAACTCCCGTTAAAAATTGATCGCAATCGTGGCTATTTGATTACTGGTCCTGAAAAATACCGTAGATTATTGGTGGCTAATGTTCTTGAATTAGAAATCAATGAATATGAAATTTTTTATATTAACGATATCAGTCAATCATCAAACTATTTTTTTCAATTTATTGATGTTCCTGAGCTTTCTTTGGCACATAAGGTGATTGAAGAGGAGTTAAATCAAGCACAAATCAAGTTAAGTGACCGTAAACTTGAACATCTTGTTTTGGTGCTGGCAATTACAATTTATCGTGTGACAACCAACGATGTTCTTACAAATGAAGTTTACACTGGATTGGTAAATAAAGAATTATTAGTTATCGCCAAACGCATATTTTTAAAAATTGGGAAAGAAACCAAAAAACTTTATCCGATTAACGAAATTGTATTTTTTGCCAGTTTGCTTAATGATTTTTCCCATTCTTTTGATCAACGTTTTTTTGAAGAAACCTTTGACACGAATTTAGCTTATTTAGTCAAACAATTGATTCAAGAAGTCAGTGAAAAAACTAAGATTCCGTTTTATGAAGATGAGACGTTGTATAAAATGCTATTGACGCATTTATCAGGTGTGTTTTCAAGAGCTATTTTACAAGAAAAAAATTTAACTAATCCTATTTTAGAAAAAATTATTATCCAATATGAAGAAATTGCCGAAGCGTTGCAAGTAGCAACGAAAAGAATTTTTCGAGAAAAAAAATTATCGGAGGAAGAGATCGCTTATATGGTTCTTCATTTTGCTAATTCGTTGGAAAAAAATCCTAAAAAGAGCAGAATTCGTGTAGCGGTTTTTTCTCCAAGCGGTCTGGCTTCTACTAGTATGTTGGAAATGCGATTGAAGCACTATTTCCCTTTTCTTGACGAGATTCATTTTTATCGAATTGCAGAATTAAAAAGTTTAACGATCGAAAAAGAATATGACTTGATTTTATCCACCTCTGTTTTACCGGGATATAAAGGGAAATATGTCTTAGTTTCGCCACTGCTATTAAAAGATGAAGTACAACAATTACGCAGGGAGTTTACACAATTAGAAAAGAAGAAACGGATGTCTAAAGATGAGCCGCCGGCTACTAAAAATTTACTCAAAGATACGTATGAACAAACGATCCATACGTTCAATCGCATCCAGCAGCTTTTAAATTCGTTTTTTATTCAAACGATTAAAAACCCTGTCTTTATTTCAGAAACTCTCAAACAATTATTTACTTATTTTCCTGATGAATGGATAAAAAATGAAAAAGAAGTTTATCAGGGATTACTTAATCGTTATAAACAATCTCCTGTGGGTATTCCCAAAACAAATATGGGGCTTTTTCATACTTCTAGTACTGAAGTAGCTGAACCAATTTTTTGTATATTTGATTTGAAACATCCGATAAAAATTGAAAGTATGGATAAAAAAGAGATTTTATTGACAAGAATGTTGATAATGCTTGCGCCGTCTCCTATCGAAGAAGAGACAGGGAAACTCTTAGGAAAAATTAGTAGTGCGATTATCATGAATGATCTCAATATAGAAATATTTCGATCAGGGAATCGAGAAATCATTTATCAATTACTTTCTAAAATTCTAATTGAAGAAGTGCAAAAAGAAAGGAGTGAGTAAATGCTTGTTATTGAAAAAGAAAATATTTGGTTAAATCAATCATTTAAAAATTGGGAAGCTGCATTAAACACGGTTGGTTTGTTTCTTTTAGAAAGAGGATGTATTCGTGAACCTTATATTCAAGCGATGATTGATCGGCAACAGCTAATGAGCGTTTATATAGGAAATTTTGTGGCTTTGCCTCACGCAAAAGCAGGGGATGAATTTATTCTAAAAGAAGGGGTTTTTCTTATTCAAGTGCCCGATGGTGTTAATTTTGGTACAGTTGATGAACCTAAAATTGCAACTCTTTTGTTTATCGTAGTGATGAAAAAACAGCAACAACTAACTGTCTTACAGGAATTATCCTTTCTTTGTGCAGATATTGATCAAGTAATGGCATTAAGCGATGCTCAGACGATAGAAGAAGTAGAAGAACTCATAAAAAGGGCAGAAATCTTCTAATTGTTGTCGAATAATTCGGAAAATTTAATTGAGCTAGTTGTGAGATGAAACAAAGCTGTTAACTAGGTGAAAATTAACGGAAGAAAAATGACTGCATTTCTAACAAGTGTATTGATATAGTTGCTTAAAAAGTACATCAAACAATTAAAACACTGAAAGTAATCTGGAACATTGTAAGAACCAGAGTGCTTTTCAGTGTTTTTTGTTTTGCGTTTATTCAAGCTTTGTCACAATGGTTTGTGCCAAAACACGACTTTTTCTTCTCATGGTAAGCGAATACAATTTAATTGTAGAAAAAACAAGGGGGATGTAAATATGGAACGGACGATTCCAAAAAAGAAAAGCTTGCTAAAAGCAAAAGTACAAAAATTGGGCAGTACTTTATCTAGTATGGTGATGCCTAATATTGGCGCTTTGATTGCGTGGGGGGTGTTAACGGCATTATTTATTCCCGATGGTTATCTTCCAAATGAAAAGTTTGCCACAATGGTGAGCCCAATGCTTACGTATTTGATTCCATTATTAATTGGCTACACTGGTGGGAAAGTAATTGCAGGGGATCGAGGTTCCGTCGTTGGTGCAATTGCTACCATGGGCGTCATCGTTGGAACAGATGTTCCTATGATGTTAGGGGCAATGATTATGGGTCCTTTAGGAGGATTTGCAATCAAGCAATTTGATCGGCTCTTTCAAAAACATATCAAATCAGGGTTTGAAATGCTAGTAAATAATTTTTCAGCTGGCTTAATTGGCTTTGCTTTAGCGCTGTTAGGCTTTTGGGCAATCGGCCCTGCTGTGGATACGCTAACACAAATGATGGCCGCAGGTGTTGAAGTGATTCTTAAAGCTCATTTGATTCCTTTGACGAGTATTTTTATTGAACCAGCCAAAATTTTATTTTTGAATAATGCCATTAATCACGGCATCTTAACACCTCTTGGGACAGAGCAAGTAGCAGAGGCTGGAAAATCAATTCTTTTCTTACTTGAAGCAAATCCCGGACCAGGATTAGGCGTTTTATTAGCATTTACTTTATTTGGAAAAGGCGCAGCAAAATCTTCTGCACCTGGTGCCGTGATTATTCATTTTCTAGGTGGAATTCATGAAATCTATTTTCCTTATGTCATGATGAAACCATTGTTGTTTTTAGCAGTGATTTTTGGAGGAATGAGCGGTAGTTTCATTTTCCAATTGATGAATGCTGGATTGAGAGCGCCTGCTTCACCAGGTTCGATCATTGCTATTTTAGCAATGACGCCAATTTCTACCTATATTCCAGTAATTTTAGGAGTCATTGTTGCAGCAATTGTTTCTTTTGCTATTTCTTCCGTAATTTTAAAAGCAGATGTGAAGGAAGAAGAGGGCGATTTTGAACAATCAGTCAGAGAAACACAAGCAGCTAAACGTAAAGCAAAAGGAGTTCATTTAACCGGTGACCCATCGCTTGCTTCCATAAAAAATATTATTTTTGCTTGTGATGCTGGCATGGGTTCTAGTGCAATGGGTGCTTCGATTTTGAGAAAAAAAGTGAAAGAAGCGGGGCTACCTCAAAAAGTCACCAATCAGGCGATTAGTCAATTATCAGCAGGCTCTGATACGCTGGTTGTGACACAAGTCGAACTACAAGAAAGAGCAAAACAAAAAGCACCAGAAGCTCATTTTGTTGCTGTAGAAAATTTTCTTAACTCTCCTAGATATGATGAAATCATTCAATCGCTACGTCAGGAAAATAAACAGCAGCTTTCAGAAGATAAAAAAAGCACTACAGAAGAACCAACAACTGATTTAACAAGTATTAAGAAAGTCAAAGAAATTGTAATGGTTTACGATACGCATGAAGGTTCTACTACGATGGGAACAGCTGTATTAAAGAATTTGTTAAACAAGAATGATTTAATGATTCCTTTGAAGAAAATAAATATCGATGAGCTAGTCGATCAGGACAGTTTATTGCTTATAACGAACAGTGACTTAGCTAAAAAAGTGCAACAAAAAGCGCCACGAGCCGTCCTTGTTACCCTTCATAATATGGTCAATCCGCAAAAATATGAATCGATTGTGTCTGCTTTAAAAAAACCGGCTTAAGGGGGAAGAAAAATGTTGAAATTGACGACTGACATGGTTGCACTCAATCAGTCATTTAAGAATAAAGAAGAAGCCATTCGTTATTGCGGAAAAAAATTAGTATCAGCAGGCTGTGTGGAAGAGGCTTATATTGAAGCGATGATTGAAAGAGACCGTATGCTTTCTGTTTATATGGGAAATTTTATCGCAATTCCTCATGGAACAGATGAAGCAAAAAAATATGTGAAAAAATCAGGCATTTGTGTTGTTCAAGTTCCCAGTGGAGTTAATTTTGGTACAGAAACGGAAGAAAAAATTGCCACGGTCTTATTTGGTATTGCAGGCATCGGTGATGAACATTTACAACTCGTTCAACAAATTGCATTGTATTGCAGCGATATGGATAATGTCGTTCAGCTTGCAGATGCAACAAGTAAAGAAGAAGTAGTAAAGAGTCTAGCAATTGTTTAAGGAGAGAAGAAAAATGAAAGCCGTACATTTTGGAGCAGGAAATATTGGTCGGGGATTTATTGGAGAAGTTTTAGCAGAAAATGAGTTTGCACTCACATTTATTGATGTCAATGATCAACTGATCAGTGAATTAAATGATAAAAAAAGTTATACGATTGAATTAGAAGACGACAACAAAAAACAAATTCTTGTAGAAAACGTATGTGGAATCAACAGTCAAAAGAATCCAGAACAAGTGGTTCAAGCGATTGCTAAAGCAGATATTGTCACTACAGCTATTGGTCCCAAAATTTTACCATTTATTGCAAATCTCATTGCAGATGGGATACAACTTAGAGAAAAAGTGGGAAACAAAAACTTTTTAGATATTATTGCTTGTGAAAATATGATTGATGGTTCTTCATTTTTAGAAAAAGAAGTTCGTAAATATCTTAAGAGTACAGATTTTCTTGAAAGTTATATTGGGTTTCCAAATGCAGCGGTTGATCGAATTGTTCCACAACAAACACATGTGGATCCATTGTTTGTGCAAGTAGAGCCATTTAAAGAATGGGTGATTGAAGAACCAAAAAGAAAGAATAAAAAAATTAACTTAAAAGGTGTATTATACGTTGAAGACTTGGAACCTTATATTGAACGAAAATTATTTAGCGTGAACACCGGTCATGCCACTGTTGCTTACACTGGTGCGCTGTTGGGGTATCAAACGATTGATGAAGCAATGCAAGATTCATTAGTAGTTGCTCAGTTAAAGGCAGTCTTACATGAGACAGGGAGTTTATTAGTGACAAAATGGGGATTTGACACGAAGAAACACGAAATATATATCGAAAAAATCATTCAGCGCTTCCAAAATAAACATATTTCTGATGCTATTTCACGGGTAGCGCGTACGCCGTTAAGAAAATTGGGGTATCAAGAACGATTTACTCGTCCCGTGAGAGAATTGCAAAAATACCATTTAGAATATTATCATTTAATTGCAACGATGGGGATTATTTTTAATTATTATGATCCAAATGATGAAGAAAGCTGTCAATTACAAGAAATGAGAACAAAAGAAAACTTCAAACAATTAATCCAAAAAGTTACTGGCATAAAAGATCCAGTGCTTATTGAGGATATCAAAAATAACGTGGTAAGGTACGAAAAAAACGTCGCTTAATAAGACGTTGCGTACATGAAAGGCAAAAAGAAGGGTGTTGAGTTTTTATCTAAAAATAGGTTAGAATATTAGACCTTTTAAAAAGAATAAGACTGGTTTTGATACATAAGATCAAAATCAGTCTTATTCTTTCTATGGCGAGAACCTTTTTTCTCTATGCACTTTCTTAATTTTTTTGAAGTACACTCATTAGTGCAAAGACCAACCTTTGCTTGTTTTTTTTTATGTAAATAAAAATGTTGAAACGCAAAATAAAATTGGACTTATTGATGTTAGTTTCTTGTTTGTTTAGTTTTTCCTTTTAATTAAATGGACAAAAGCTTTTACGTATCCAGAAATAACCAATGAAACCATCATTATTTATTATCCTATAAAATAACTAAAATTATTTAACTGTTTTTTATGATTTATCTGTTGCTTTTTATATGAATTAACATAGTTTTTTTAAATAAAATGTTATTATATGGATATTTAAATATAACATATATTTTTGAGAGAATATGAATATTTAAAAAGTGGTTAGTTCAGGGATGTTTTACAGTTTTAATGTATTATACTGATGCTATTGTTGTTCCTGTCTCAGAGATAATTTTATTATAAATAATGGAAATGTAGAATTAAGTCTTGTTAACGTTTATAACATGAAACAAAAATCCCCTAAAAATCAAAAAAGTAATTGCTATTTATACAGGGTTGAATAGCTTTTTACAATTAATTGAGCATTACACTGGTTCCTTGGGAAATGTTATTTACAATGCTTGTAGAAAAATTGGAAGACCTTCAGGAATAGCTCATTTTGTAACAAAGACAATTATGCTCTTTATTTAAGAGATGAATTTCATGAAACGATATTTAAGAAGGCTATTGGAAATCTTTTTTAGTAGTGGGGATTTGAAATGGCTGTCTTTTTTTACTACTACTGAGGCAGTGGAAAAAAGAACGCATCATTTAATTATGGATATATTAATGATAATCATTAGTTTAATTCTAATTGGTGAAAATTTAAAGAAGAAAGTTAAATAATTGTTTTAAGAATATGTTTTTTTACTATTTTTGAAAAATAGGTTCTACTCGATAAAGATTTCGAATATTTTATAATTAGAAAGTCTTTTTCAAAAAAATAAGGCTGATTTTCACCTTACGTATCAAAATCAGTCTTATTATTTCTATAAATGTTCTATTTTAAATTTTGAAAAAGCAAACAAATGGCACATTATTCTAACAGGAATCGCCACATTTTGAATTGCTTTACTTTATAGAATACCTAAAATAAAAAGATAGATTTAAGAAATTTTTGGTTGTTTGTAGTATAATCGCAAGAGAACATTTAAAGGTAAGAGAAGAGGAAGTTATGTTGAAATCAAAAACGTATGCCGTTGTTGATATTGAAACAACTGGAACAAATCCAAAAGAGGATCGGATTATCCAATTTGGGTGTGTCATGATTGAAGCTGGTCGAATTATTTCTCGTTTTTCAATGGATATTAATCCAGGACGAAAGATTTCTAAGAAAATCCAGCATTTGACAGGAATTTCCAATCATCGTGTCCAACAGGCACCTTATTTTGAAGATGTTGCTGCAACCATCTATAATCTTTTAGCAGATACAATTTTTGTTGCGCACAATATCTATTTTGATTACAAGTTTCTTAATCAGGAATTGTTGCGTTGTCAAATGCCAGCATTAACCATTCCGGGCATTGATACTGTAGAGTTGGCTCAAATTTTTTTGCCAAGCGAACCAAGTTTTCGATTGACTGATCTATCCGAAAGTTTAGGCTTTATCCATGAAAATCCTCATCAAGCCGACAGTGATGCGGAAGTAACCGCTCAACTTCTTTTACTAATTGAAGAACGAATGAAGAATTTACCGTTAATCACCTTAGAAACGATTTTTACTTTAAGTGGACAAATGGGAATGGATACTGGCCGATTTATTCAAACAGTGATCGAAGAAATGAAAGAGCATCCTAAGGCTTTAAGTAAAGAAATTGAAATTGTTGATGGCTTGGCTTTACAAAAAAAACAAGTGGCTCTTTATACAAGTGTTCATTATAAAGAGCCGGTTTATCCGAGGAAAAAACAAGCAAAAGAAAAGATTTTTGGAAAAACATTGGTGTATCGTAAAGAACAAAATCGTTTGATGAATGCGGTATATGATCATTTTACAAAAAATGTGGCAAAAGATTTAATGATCGAAGCTGCAACAGGAATGGGAAAAACAATTGGTTACTTGCTTCCACTAAGTTATTTAGCGACTCCTGAAAAGCCAGCCATTATCAGTACAGTTTCTTTAGTACTTCAACAACAGATTATGGAAAAAGATATTCCGTTGTTAAATCAGTTACTTGATCAACCAATTCAAGCAACAATCATCAAAAGTTATCGCCATTATATTGATTTACAGAGGTTTAAAGCTACTCTTGAAACGCCAAAAGAACAAAAACAGTATTTGCTGTATCAAATGGCTGTACTTGTCTGGTTAACTCAAACAAAAACGGGTGATTTAGATGAATTACATTTGACGAATTTGAACCATCCTTTTTTCTCTGAAATTGCACATCAAGGACCAGCTTTTTTAGCTAAAAATCAACCGTTTTATGAACAAGATTTTGTACTTTTTTTAGAGAAAAAGATAAAGCAAAGTAATTTTTTGATTGTCAACCATGCTTTTTTAGTTCAAGAGACGCAAAGAAAAAGACCCTTACTTCCGAAAAGTCCGTATTTGTTGATTGATGAAGCCCATCATTTGCCCGAAATTGCAGAAAAAGTTAACGACCAACGCTTAAGTATTTTTACATTTTATAAACAAATTCAACAGTTTGAAGAATCTGGGAATTTATTTGATCGAATCAAGAAATATTTACCAAAAAATCATGAAGTGGGCCGTTGGTTGACTATTTATCAAGAGGAGCTGCGTGCACTTTGTGAAGCACAAATCATTTTAGTAGAAGGCTTAAACCAGTTTGCCGTAAAGCAAAAAGTGCAAGACTACCCAGAAGAAGTAATGATCACTCAAGAAAAACTGGACCAACTTTCTTTAGAAGCAAGTAGAGCGATTGATCATCTTCATTTGTTTTATCGTGAGATTTTGCAGTTACAAACGCAAATGCGCTTAAGTTTAGAAGTCATCCAAGAAAGTTGGACGAAACAGATGAGGATTGATTTAGCCGCTTTTTATCAATTTTTTGCACAGATGCAAAAGCAAGCAGATTTTATGGAGAAATGGCTGGAAGATTGGCGTGAAAACTTAATTCATTGGTTTGTACCTAACAAAGTGCCTCAACAGACGATGATTCATCTTCATGATTTTCATGCAGCTTTATTGAAAACAACAATCTGGTATGCTCGTTACACGCATATATTATATATTGGTGGGACACTCAAAGTAGGTTCAAATCGCCAATATTTAGCTAAACGTTTAGGAATTGAAGGCACGTCGTTGAAGGTGATTGCTTCACCTTATGACTATGAAAAACAAGCTAGAATCTACGTGCCAAAGGAAGCACCTGAAGTGAGTCAAGTCACTACTGCGCAATATGTCGAGTATTTATCTCAGACGTTGACACAGCTAATTTTACAAGAAAAGCGTCCAATATTAGTCTTATTTACCTCGCATGATATTTTACAAAAAGTCTATCAGACAGTTCACTTGCCTTTGTTGGAACAAGGAAGGGAACTTTTAGCACAAGGAATTGGCGGAAGTCGTCAAAAATTATTGAAACGATTTACATTATCTGAAATGAGCGTGCTATTTGGTGCAGATAGTTTTTGGGAAGGCGTAGACTTGCCGGGTGACGCTTTGCAAATTGTAATTGTTACACGACTGCCATTTGATAATCCTTTACGTCCAATGGTAAAAGCAAGAAATGCTTATCTTGAGTCAGAAGGCATCAATCCATTTTATCAAGAAGCTTTACCAAAAGCTGCTTTAAAACTGCGGCAAGCCTTAGGACGTTTGATTCGTTCCGAGGAAGATAAAGGTATTTTATTAATTTTAGACCGGCGTTTTCTTTCAGCCAAATATAGTACGCGAATCATTCAGGCGCTGCCTAAAAAGTTAACAATCAAGGAAGAACCAATAACTGATATTTGCCAGAAAATTCATGTTTTTTTAAAGAAAAGTGAAGAATAGACTTTTATTGACAATTTTTTTTCATGTAAAAAATCTGTTATAATGAACTTTAGTTAATATAAAAGGAGCGACGATCCTTGAAACAAACATCAGAAAAAGAGCAAGAAACAGTGAAAGAAAAAGTAATTAATCGTGTATTGCTTGGGCTGATCATTACTTTATTAGCGATTATTGTGTTTAGTTCGATTTTTTATTTGCGTTCTAGCCGTCCAAGAATGCAAGCAAAAAAAGAAGCGATTGAAATAGCTAAAAAATATGCAGATCTTAAAAAAGTAGAGCACTTTTATTGGTTTACACGTAAAAACACGTACTTTTCTTTAACGGGTGAAAATGAAAAGGGGCAAGCTATTGCGGTCATCATTCCTAAATCGGGAGAAAGGGTAAAAGTTTTAGATCAAAAAAGTGGCTTAACAGAACAAGAAGCAAAACAAAAAATCATGGAGACCCATCCAGAAATTCAAATCGAAAAGATCGCTCTTGGCATGTATGAGAATCAAGCCGTCTGGGAAGTTGTAGGGAAAGATTCAAATGAGCAACTAAATTACTATCTTCTTTCTTTTGAAACAGGAAAAGAAGTAAAAACAATCACTGGAATCTAGTTTGCAAAGGAGGAAATAAAGATGGAGCTTTCAGAAAGAATACAACACTTAAAACCTTCTGTAACGCTTGCAGCAGCAGCAAAGGCTAATGCATTAAAAACACAAGGAAAAGACATCTTAAATTTAACGATCGGCGAACCAGATTTTGCAACACCGGAAAATATCCAAGAAGCAGCGATTCGTGCAATCAAAAGTGGAAAAGCAAGTTACTATACGCCAAGTGCTGGCATTCCGGAATTACGTCAAGCAATCGTTGATTATACTAAGAAAAATTATGGGATTCAGTATGAAGCTTCTCAAGCGATTGTAACGGATGGCGCAAAATTTGCACTTTATGTTCTTTTTCAAACGATTTTAAATCCTAAAGATGAAGTAATCATCCCTGTTCCTTATTGGGTCAGTTATGGCGAGCAAGTAAAACTAGCTCAAGGGCGGCCTGTTTTTGTGAGAGGAAAAGAAAAAAACGCATTTAAAGTGACAGTCTCTCAATTAGAGGAAGTACGTTCGACTAAAACTAAGGCGTTAATCATTAATTCTCCTTCTAACCCTACAGGTATGATCTATGATAAAAAAGAGTTACAAGCTATTGGCGAATGGGCGGTAAAAAATGATGTTTTAATAGTTGCAGATGATATTTATGGACGCTTAGTTTATAATGACAATGAGTTTACTCCCATGGCAGCAATTTCTGAAGCGATTCGCAAACAAACGATCATCATCAATGGTATTTCAAAAACGTATGCGATGACAGGTTGGCGGATCGGTTATGCTTTAGGAAGCCAAGAAATTATCAATGGTATGATTTCAATTGCTTCACAGTCAACAAGCAATCCAACTGCTGTGAGCCAATATGCAGCAATTGAAGCTTTAACTGGCACCCAAGAGGCGGTCGAAGAAATGCGCAATGCGTTTGCCGAACGTCTAAATCTTTTATATCCACTTGTTTCAAGCTTACCGGGAGTGACATTGAATAAACCGCAAGGGGCTTTTTACCTGTTCCCAAATGTAAAAGAAACGCTGTTGATGTGCGGTTACGAGAATGTAACTAAATGGGCAGAGGATCTTTTAGAAGAAACAGGTGTAGCTGTGGTAACTGGTGAAGGATTTGGTGCACCAGAAAATATTCGGCTAAGTTATGCAACGAATCTTGGAACGTTAGAAGAAGCTATACGCAAGATGGCATATTTTATTGAGAGTAAAAGTCAAAATTAATCCTAATTATTAAGGTAAAACAAAGGAGAATTATACGTGGAAACAATTCAAATTATCGATTCGAAAAAGCATGTGGGAGAAACAGTGAAAATTGGCGCTTGGGTCGCAAATAAACGATCAAGTGGGAAAATTGCTTTTCTTCAATTAAGAGATGGCACAGCTTATTTTCAGGGAGTAGTTGTCAAAAATGAAGTACCAGAAGAAGTATTTCAGCTGGCTAAAAATCTCCATCAAGAAACATCTATTATTTTAACGGGAGAAATTCGTGAAGATAGCCGTTCAAAATTTGGCTATGAGATTGGCATCAAAACAATTGAAGTAGTCAGTGAAAGTCGTGATTATCCTATTACGCCAAAAGAACATGGGACAGACTTTTTAATGGATCATCGTCATTTATGGCTGCGTTCTTCCAAACAGCATGCGATCATGCAAATTAGAAATGAAATCATTCGAGCAACCTATGAATTCTTTAATCATCATCATTTTGTTAAAATCGATCCACCTATTTTAACCGGTTCTGCACCGGAAGGAACAACCGATTTATTTGAAACAAATTATTTTGATCAAAAAGCGTATTTATCTCAAAGTGGACAGTTATACATGGAAGCTGCAGCGATGGCTTTTGGGAAAGTTTTTTCTTTTGGTCCGACATTTCGAGCGGAAAAATCAAAAACGCGTCGTCATTTGATTGAATTTTGGATGATCGAACCTGAAATGGCATTTACCCATCAAGAAGAAAGTTTGAAAGTGCAAGAACAATACGTGGCTTTCTTAGTGCAAAATGTACTAGATCATTGCGGCTACGCATTAGATGTTTTAGGACGAGACAAAGAGGTATTAAAAAAATATACGAAGTTACCGTTTCCACGTATTTCTTATGATGAAGCCATTGCATTGTTGAAGAAAAATGGATTTGATGATATTGAGTGGGGGGATGACTTTGGGTCCCCACACGAAACATTTATTGCGAATTCATTTGAACAACCTGTCTTTATTTTAAATTATCCAAAAGCAATTAAACCTTTTTATATGAAGCCACATCCTACACGTGAAGAGGTGGTCATTTGTGCAGATATGATTGCACCAGAAGGATATGGAGAAATCATTGGCGGAAGTGAACGAGCGACGGATTATGATTTCTTATTAGAGCAAATTCAAAATCACGGATTAGATGAAAAAGAGTATTCTTGGTACCTTGATTTGCGTAAATACGGTTCAGTGCCTCATTCTGGCTTTGGACTGGGATTGGAACGAACAGTCACTTGGATTGCCGGAATTGATCACGTCCGTGAAGCCATTCCATTTCCACGTTTATTAAATCGTATTTATCCATAAGATTAAAAACGTGCGTTGGCGTTACATTCAAAAGAAAAAAGACTCATAGCAGCTGTAGAGTCTCCAAAAATAAAGGAAGCTTTTTAGTTTCACTTTGTTGAATCACGGAGTCTATACTTGCTATGAGTTTTTTACTTATATTTTTGGAAGCGGTTTTTTCAACACTTCCAGCATTGATTTGAATGGAGAGTGTTGAAACAATTGATTTAAATCATGAATTTCACATTCAGAAGGATAGGCATCTAAAAGGATACTGTTCGTTGATCGATAAGCCGACATATTCGTGATACAGTAATCAAATGATAAGAACAACTGATGAGGTGATGTACAATCAGAAAAGTCAAGCACCTCAAACGTTAATGACTCTTGAAATAAATTTTTGAGGAGCGAGACCAGTAGAGAATTATGTGCTTTGCTATAAGTAAAAAGAAGTCCCACCTTTTTCACTTGTTGCTTGTTGATGATTAAATTGGTTAAATAAGTGTCATGAATAAGTAATAAGTAGAGCAATTCGTAAAATAAAGAATCATCATTTATCGCATTTCTGAAAGTAATCAACTCGTTTAGCAAGGATTGAGAAATATGTAAAGAAAAATTTCCATTGTGTTTAAAAAATTCAAATATAAATCGTTTTTTTTCATGATTTATCAAATAACTGATGCCTTCATAGCGTGCAAGTTTTGTATGAATCATAGGAGGAATCGTAAATTTTTTTGATTGACCAAATAATTCATAAAGATGAGTGATTAAAGTAATTAATGCCTCTTTTTTTTGTTTCATTTTCGATGGAAGAATTGGATTTTTGAACGCTAAATAGCATTCTGTAAGTTTTTTTTGTATTTCATCAGAGTACGGAAGTTGAAACACTTCTTTAAACTGTGAATGATCAATGACAATCGAGTGTTTGTTAAACATAACGATTTTTTTGGTGTTTTTTATTTTTGGAAAATGAGCACTAAGCTTGATAATAACCCAAACACATTTTTTTAATTTCTGCTGCTGTTGTAAAACAGAAAAATTTGGAATGTCAGCAAATCCTTGTAAAATTTGTTCAATTAATTCTTGTTCTTTAGGAAGCATATATTCATTAAAAGAATAAAATTTTTCCGATAAGAACACTTCAAAGAATTGACATAATTTATTGAAATTTCCAGTAAAACAAAAAGGAGAATCTGTGATGGAGAAACCATAATAACCTAAACCAGTAACTAACTGTTTTTTGATGTTTTGAAATTTTGTTTTACTGAGATTAAAAGTTTGTACAATCTCTGATGTTGTTGTAAAAGGATGAAGAAAAATAAAATAAAGCAATTGCAAGTGAAGTGAATGCTGATAAAAGTAATCATAGACTGTGCTGTAATTGAGATGATTATTTTTTTGTAAATACCATGTATTTTTTCGTTTGGTGGTCTGAAAAAAACTAGTTGCTTTTCTAACTCTTCGATTTGCTTCACAATTGTTTGTTTTGAAGTCCCTGTTTTTTCCTCTAATTGTTGAAGAGTGACTGATTTCATTTCTAAAAAAGTCTCTAAAATAATCAATTATGTTTGTAATTTTGTTGATAGTGATTCTTGCATTTAGTTATATCTCCCCTGTTTTTGTTATTTGTATCTAATAAAATTGTACTAGTGAAATTCTTTTTTTTATATTATTCTTTTATTTTTTTAGAAAAAATTTGAAAAATAAAAGAAATAATTTTTTTGACATCATTATTTGTCTGTTAAAAAGAATCTTAAAGAAAGTATGGAATGTTATTTTACTATTTAAAAAAAAACTAGTTCTTAAAATAATTTTTTCATGAAAACTACAGAAATTAGTCGAAATGATGTTTAAGTTAAGATAAATTAATGAATAGGCACCAAATTATACAAAAATTTTTAAATTAGGAGATGAAAATTATAATGAAACAAGTAATTTTAAGAAAAATTTTTGCAACAAGTGTTATCTGTATGTCATTAGGAGCTTCAGTAAGTGTATGTGCATCGGAATTGAATAGTCAGTCTTATGTTGCAACGAATCATTTAAGTAAAAACGTTCAAGATCAATCGGTGATTAAAAATGGGGATTTTCATGCTGGCTTAGATTATTGGATTGTTTCTAATCCGAATGCGAATAACCCAGCACTTATTACAGAAAATAGCAAACGTTATGTTAAAGCGTCAAATGGGGAAAATATCCATCAATTTGTAGCGTTGAAGCCAAATACGAAATATCATTTTTCATATGAAGTAGCGTCAGGCGATGGTTTTCCAGCTAAAGTAGAGTTTGGTACGTTAAATCAAGGTGAAGCATTTAAGATGCTACAAGAAAACACGCATAGTAATAATGTGTGGGAAAAACATGAATTTACTTTTACTACGCCAGAGACAGAAAATACATACATTATTCGATTTTCATCTACGGGGAGCGGTTGGGCAACGTTTAGAAATATTGATATCCAATCAGCTGAAGTGCCAATTGAAGATACTTTGCTTCATGTGGGTGTAGAAAATAATCAAGCCTATATTTATTTAAATTTGACTAAAGAACAATTTAACAGCAAGGAACGCTTCATCGTTTATCTCGATGGAAAATATTATTTTGAAACTTATGCTGGAACAGCTTATTATTCGAGTACAGAAAAAATTGACGAAGATTCTGTGAAAGCTTATCGGGATTTTAAAGGTAAAAAAGGAGAAAAAATTGAAGTTTACCGTGTATCTGGCATTCCAGGAGAAAGTGCAGAGAATAAACAGTTGATTGAATCGCTTGTAGTCGATCAAGACTTAATGACAACGAATGATAAGTTAACGGATGCCGTAAAAGATATTCAAGTAATAGGAAAGAAAGCAATTGTAACCCTTGATCAACAAATGTTTGAACAAAAAAATCGGTTGGTCATTAGTAAAAATGGTTCGTATCTCGCCGAAACTTATGCTGGAACAGCTTATTATGCTTCTGCTAAAAAAGAAAATGGCGTCGTTCAATTGACTTACGACACCTCATTGCTTCCCGGAAACATACTTTCTGTTCAATTAGTTGGCGGTAAACCGGGAGATGTCATTTATTCAAATAGTTTTTCGCAAGTATTATCAACATTTGAAGTAAAATAAATTCTGTGATTGAAATGAACAATTTGCTTCATTTATTTCAGTTAAACGAACAAACTGTATTCTTTATATAGATTTTTAGAGTGTATTAAAATTAGCTTCAAGAAATAAGAAGAAATTGCCGAAAATGATCTTTCAAATTTTCGGTGAATTTCTTCTTATTTTTTCAAAGAATTTATTTTACTAATTTGATGTAAATTTAATAAATAGAGTTGGACTGGTTTTCATTTTGTTTTAAGAGAGTCGTGAGTTTGAGTTTACTGAAGACATGAATGTAATGGAGGAAATCAATGACCAATGTTTATTAGTTTTTGTGCCGATTTATTAAACGCTTTCATTAGAAGTTTTTTTAAAATCTTTCAATGAATGAAACTAGAAGATTGAAATAATTGAGTTAAATAATAAATTTCTTGGTCTGAAGGATAGATGTCTAAAAGAAGACAGCGATTTTGTTTGAATGTAAGTGTAGGGAGATTCGTAAGACAATAATCATAGGCGTCCAATGCTAGACTGCTTGGCGTTGTCTGTTGATAATCCAGCACTTCAACTGACAGATTTTTAAACGTTTTTTGGAGAAATGTCGCTAGGATGTTGCTGTATGCTTTACCGTAAGTAAAAAGAAGAGCGACTTTTTGTTTCTGCTGATTTTGAATAAGCAATTGTGTTAAATTGGGATCATAGATAAATAATAAATAAAGTAATTCGTAAAACAGTGGACGATTGTTGAGACGTTTTTTAAGTATACTTAATTCTTCTAGCAATGCCTTGGAAATATTTAATGGAAAATTGCTATTTTGTTTAAAAAATTTAAGAATGAAACGTTTTTTTGCTGGGCTCAATAAGTAACTTCTTCCTTCATATAAGGCAAGTTTTAGATCAATGATAGGAGGAATTTTTATGTCTTGCGATTCTCCAAATAATTGATAAATTCGAACAGAAAAAGCCCGTAAAGCCTCTTTTTTTTGCTTCATTTTTGATGAAAGGATTGGTTTTTTTAATGTTGAATATAATTCTGCAAGTTTCATCTGCACTAAACCCGTGTAGGATACATTAAACACGTTTTTAAAATATTCATAGTTTACAATGATCTGACAATTCTCAGAATTAAAAGGCATTGTAGCGTTTATTAATTTTGGAAAATGAGCACTCAGTTTAATGATGACCCAAATCCAGCTTTTCACTTGTTGCTGATTAGGAAATATTAGTGGTAAACTGGTAAAGCTTTGCAAAATTTGTTCAATGAGTACTTGTTCTTTTGGAAGAATATATTCATCGACAAAATAATATTTTTCGGAAAGAAAAAGAATAAAAAATCGACATAATTTGTTAAAATCGCCAGTAAAGCAAAAAGGTGAATTTGAAATAGAAATATCGTAAAGACGTAGAGCATTGATCAATTGCTTTTTTATATTCCGAAATTTTGAATAGCTCAAATCAAAAGTTTGTAAAATATTTACTGTTGTTGTAAAAGGATGAAGAAAAATATATTCGATTAGCTGCAATTGAATCGCATGTTGATAGAAATAGTTATAGACGATTTGGTGATTGATACGCATTTTACTTTGTAAATACCATTTGCTGTGTTGCTTTTTTACTTGAAAAAACGTTGTATGATTTTCTAATTCTTTTATCCATTTGATAATGGTTTGTTTTGTAGCGCCAGTTTTTTTTTCAAGTTGTTGTAGCATCACTTGTTGTTCTTCTATAAAAGTCTCTAAAATGGTTAATTGGACTTGCTGCTTCATTGTTAAAATATCTTTCATAAATGCTCTCCTTTTTTATTATGAAGTTTTATATAAAAAATTTAAAAAAATATTACATTTTTTTAAAAAATAAATAAAATGTAATGGATTTTTTCTATTTTATATAGTATAACCGAAATAATGGTTAATTAAATATATTAAAATAATATAAGATGAGTTTTTTTAAATAAGAAATCACATTTAAATTAAGACATTTATGAAAAAGTAAGGGGATTCATATAAAGAAATATTCCTATACGCTAAACTAATGATGTAGCATAAAAAAAGTATAACGGGAGAGGATAAAATGAAACGAATTACTTTAGGAAAATGGGTTACAGTAAGTATAGTATATATGTTTTTAGGAACTTCAGTAAATGTAGGTGCAATAGAAATAATGAATCAAACAGATGTGTTAAATAATCTTGTGAATCCGCATGTCTTCAAAGAACCAATAATTAAAAATGGTGATTTTAGTTCAGGATTAGATTATTGGATTGTTTCAAATCCTGGATCTAATAATCCAAAGCTAATAACTGAAGATGGGGAACGCTATGTAAAATCAACTGATGGGGAAAGTATTCATCAAATTTTGAAGTTAAAACCAAATACCCAATATATTTTTTCGTATGAAGTAGCTGCAAGTGCAATTTATCCAGGAAAAGTTGAACTAGGTACATTAAATTATGGAGAATTATTCCATCCATTAAAAGAAGTTTTTCATAATAATGAATATGGCTGGGAAAAATATGTATTTACTTTTAGTACGCATCAAATAGAAGATACCTATGCTATTCGTTTTGCTTCTACAGGATTTGGTTGGGCTACTTTTAAAAATATTGATGCTCAAAAAAATACGTTACTTTCTGTTGGTGTAAAAGACCAACAACCTTTAGTCTATTTAAATTTAAGCAAGGAACAATTTTACAGCAAAGAACGATTTATCGTTTATGTAGATGGTCAATATTGGTTTGAAACTTATAGTGGACATGCTTATTATGCTGCAAAAAAATCAGAGGAAGAAGATAGAATTAGAGTATATAAAGCTTTTGATGGCAAACAAGGAAGTAAAATTGAAGTTTACACTGCATCTGGAATACCGGGCGATTTTGTAACTGATCCAAAACTGTTGGAAACTTATATAGTAGAAAAAGATTTAGTGTAACTCTTATTAAGAAATTACCTCCATAAGCAATTGAAAGAATGCAAGTAAAAACAAGCAAAAATTAGATGATTTTAGGATTAATGAATGGACATGGGTAATCTTACCAAGAGAGCGATTCTTAAAGTTTGTTTAAATAGATTTTTATAATTGTTCGTCTGTGCTAGAGATAAAGGAGAAAAGTATCATGGTAGAGTTAGATAAAGGAAAAAGTACTGCATCAAACTGATTGTTTGAGAGGGAAGGAACTAATTTTTAGATTAATTTGTATGGAACCATAAAAAGAGTATACTTAGTGCAAAAATAAACCGAATGGTCTGGAAATAATGTAGTATGTTTTCAAGGCTATTTGGTTTATTGGCGTATCCTACTGCTTTTTTTTTTAAAAAGCAGTCTCTTTTGAAAAGATTAGAGGCTTAATACATAGAAAAATGAATTGACTATTTCTAGAGAATCATTTTCTTTCACGATGAGATGTTTACTGTTATAAGTGTTGACACATGATCATTTATTCATATATAATAACTTATGAATAATTGTTCATATGTTTAAGTAGGGAGTGAGAAAGATGAAAAGTTATCATTTGATTGGATTGGACTGTGCGAATTGTGCCATGAAAATCGAAAAAAAAATTAATGAAATTAAAGGTATAAAACAGGTAAATGTGAATTTTGCGACTGGTAAGTTAACCATCGAAATTGATGAAAAAAATAGCTTAGCAATTGAAAAAGAAGTAATGAAAGCCATTAATGAGGTAGAACCGGAAGTAAAAGTCACAGAAATAAAAAAAGAGAGAAACCATTTATCAGAAGAAAAGGAAGATGGAAAAGAAGAACTTGTTCGAATCGTTTTTTCGACAATTGGCTTGATGGTATTGTTTATAGGAGAACCAGTTGAGCCTATTCGTTTTATAGGATTTTTGCTAATTTATTTATTAATTGGTTTTGATGTGATCAAGCGAGCAGGACTAAATATCATAAAAGGGCAATTATTTGATGAAAATTTTTTAATGGCAGTTGCAACGATTGGAGCGATGGTGATTGGTGAGTATCCAGAGGCAGTTGCAGTTATGTTATTTTATCAAGTAGGAGAATATTTCCAAAGTTTTGCTGTTAAACAATCACGAAAATCTATTCGAGCCTTAATGGAAATTCGTCCAGAAGTTGCTCATGTAGAAACAAAAGAGGGGATTGTAACGACACAACCAGAAAATGTGGCAATTGGCGAACGAGTATTGGTTAAACCCGGTGAACGTGTTCCTTTAGATGGCAAAGTAATAACAGGCCAATCATTAGTTGATACGTCTGCTTTAACTGGAGAATCTGTTCCCAAGGAGGTGATTGCAGGCGAAACTGTATTAAGTGGTTTTATCAATAAAACGCAACCCTTATTAATAAAAGTAGAAAAAAACTATGAAAATTCAACCGTTAGTAAATTGCTCGAATTGGTAGAAAATGCAAGTAATAAAAAGGCGCCGGCAGAAAACTTTATTACAAAATTTGCTCGCTATTATACACCAGTTGTGGTGGGTTTAGCTGTTTTACTGGCGATTGTTCCGCCATTGATTTTGTCAAATAAAGAATTTTATGACTGGATCTATCGTGCGTTGACTTTTTTAGTGATTTCCTGTCCTTGTGCGTTAGTGATTTCTGTGCCGCTTAGTTTTTTTGCTGGAATCGGCGGGGCAAGTAAAATAGGCGTATTAGTAAAAGGTGGCAATTACCTTGAGCAATTAGCCCATACGGATACGTTTGTATTTGATAAAACAGGTACATTAACAAAAGGCGATTTTTCAGTTCAAAAAGTTGAAACAGCAATGGATGAGTCACAATTTATGCAATATGTAGCAAGTGTTGAACAGTTTTCAACTCATCCGATTGCTCAAGCTATTTTAGCTGCCTATAAAGGACCGCTGTTGTCGAGTGATCAAACAGAAGAAATTTTAGGAGAAGGCATTCGATCTACTATAGATAATCAAAGGATTTTAGTTGGTAACTCTAAGCTTTTGACACGTTATCATATTGATTTTCCTATAAATACCGCAATGGGTACCTTGATTTATGTAGCGATTGATGAGAAGTATGTAGGCTGTTTGATTATTGCTGACACATTAAAAAATGATGCAAAAGAAGCGTTGAAAAAACTTAAAAAAGTGGGTATCAAACAAACTATGATGCTTACAGGAGATGCAAAAGAAGTTGCTGCACATATTGGAAAAGAACTTGCAATGAATAAAGTATATAGTGAACTTTTGCCTCAAGATAAAGTGACTAAATTGGAGCAGCTGATGGATCATGCAAAAGTAGCGTTTGTTGGTGATGGCATTAATGACGCGCCTGTATTAGCCAGAGCAGATGTAGGAATTGCGATGGGCGGTTTAGGTAGCGATGCGGCAATTGATGCTGCAGATGTAGTCATTATGAATGATGAACCTTCAAAAATTGCTGAAGCTATTCGTTTGTCAAGAAAAACCCTAAAAATCGTTAAACAAAATATTATTTTTGCCATTGGAATAAAGATTCTTGTGCTAGTTTTGGGAGCGTTTGGTATTGCTTCTATGGGAGATGCCGTGTTTGCAGATGTAGGTGTAACCGTGCTGGCTGTACTAAATGCAATGAGATGCTTACAGGTAGAAAGGTAATTTTTGACTATTGCTTTATATTTATTGATAGGAGACCATCAGTAAATGTATCATTAAAATGAACAAAGTGTGCGAATCACAAAAAAAGTTTTCATTTATTCAATAAACGAATAAATGAAAACTTTTTGTCTTAGGAGTCTCAAAGACAATGAAGTTTACAGTTTTTTTTGTTTCCAATATATTTACATTAAATGAACTTTCAGTGTTAATTGCTATGGTGTAAAAATATGAAAATATTTTTTTCTTTTACATCCAATGACCTTCTGATAGAAATGGCAAAAAAATGTAAAAACAATGTGTATTGAGTAAAAATATCCACAATTAAAATAACGAACTATTGTAAACAAATAAGAATTTGTTTATGATTACATGTACATAATCGTTTTATTAAACAAAAAATGTAAAAGGAGAGAACAGATGAACGATAAACAATTACGTTGGTTTACCGTGGCGCTCATTGCCTTTAACATGGTATGGGGCATGGGAAACGTCGTAAACAATTACGCCCAGCAAGGAATTTCAGTTGTTACTTCTTGGCTATTGATTCTTGCTATTTATTTTATTCCTTATGCGCTAATCGTAGGGCAGCTGGGTTCTGCATTTAAAGATAGTAAAGGCGGTGTTAGTTCATGGGTAGAAAACACAACGTCTAATAAGCGCTTAGCGTATTATGCTGCTTGGACATATTGGGTAGTGCATGTTCCATATCTTGCTCAAAAACCTCAAGCTATTTTAATTGCTGCTGGCTGGGCAGTTCAAGGAAATGGTGATATTGTAAATACTATGACCGTTCAAATGGTGGCCGTTATTTCCTTAATTATTTTCTTAGCTTTCTTATATTTATCAACTAAAGGGTTATCTACTTTGAAAGTGATTGGCGGTTTAGCAGGAACTGCAATGTTTGTGATGTCACTATTATTTATTTTGTTGGCAGTGACGGCTCCATTTATCAATTCAACGATGGAATTTGCAACTGCCCACATGAATGAAGTAAAAACGTACATTCCTAAATTTGATTTTAGTTATTTTACAACCGTTTCTATGCTGGTATTTGCAGTAGGTGGAGCAGAAAAAATTTCTCCTTATGTAAATTCAACAAGAAACCCAGCAAAAGAGTTTCCAAAAGGAATGATTTTCTTAGCTGCAATGGTAGGTGTATGTGCCGTTTTAGGTTCTGTGGCAATGGGCATGCTATTTGCCAGCAACAATATTCCAAAAGACTTGATGGCAAATGGTGCGTACAGTGCCTTTCAAATATTAGGAAATTATTACGGTATTGGCAATTCATTGATGATTATCTATGCTTTAACAAATATGGTGGGACAAATTTCTGCTTTGGCCTTTTCAATTGATGCGCCATTGAAGATTTTATTAGCAGATGCAGATCCTGAATTTGTGCCACGATGGTTACGTAAACGCAATCGTAAAGGAACTTTAGTCAATGGATACTTGTTGACAGGAATCTTAGTAAGCATCATCATTTTATTACCAATTTTTGGTATTAAAGACATGAATGAACTAGTCAAATGGTTAACGAATCTAAATTCAGTAGTAATGCCTATGCGTTATTTATGGGTATTCTTAGCTTACATGATGTTGAATAAAGCGTACAAAAAATTCACCTCTGAATATAAATTCGTGAAAAATCCGAAAGTCGGTTTTATTTTTGGGGCTTGGTGTTTTGCATTTACAGCTTTTGCCTGCATCCTTGGAATGGTACCCAAAGTGGATTATGCAACAGATTCTAAGGCTTGGTGGTTCCAATTAACTTTAAACATAGTTACACCGATTATTTTGATTTTATTAGGAATGATCTTACCAGCTATCGCCCGTCGGGATAAAAATAAAGAGGTGAACGAACCAACGATAGAAGTTTAACAAAATTTTGTTGATAAGAGGCTGGAATAGAAGCGTTTAACTTCGAGGAATAAAAAAGAATTCATGAAAATTGTTTTTCAAATTTTTGTAAATTTCGGCTTATTTCCGAAGGAGTTGTTTCTGTTTCCACCATTTCTCTATGTTTAGAGCGTGGAGTAAAAGTATTCTTTACTTTTGCTCCACGCTTTTTTGTATTTTGTGGTCAGATGAATAAAAAGCAATTTTCAGAAGTGGAAGAATAAAAAGTATTCTTTAGTTAAAATAACGTGAGTTTTTAAAAAGCGGTATTTGAATCATCTGTTAAAAGTCGGGTTCTTTTAGTAAACAAGGATAATCAATTGGTTAAAAACAAACTATTTGACAATTTATGTTTACAATTGTAATCTATTAACAACGTTTCATTTACACATGTAAACAAAAGGGGAGAAAATGGTGAAGAAAGAAACTTTTCCGATAAAAATTAGCGATGCCGAATGGGAAATTATGCGAGTAGTATGGACATTAAATCAAGTAAATGCTCAAGAAATTACTCAAATATTAGCCAATTCTATGGGATGGAAACCTGCAACTGTAAAAACACTTTTAGGACGTTTAGTAAAAAAAGAAGCGCTTTGGACGGAACAAGTAGGAAAGAAATTTATTTATCACCCAGCAGTTTCTGAAAGAAAAACAGTGAAAAGTGCAACTGAAAATCTTTTCTCACACATTTGTGCTAAAAAAATTGGTGCAACGATTGTTGATTTAATTGAAGAAGCTGCATTGACACAAGAAGATATTCAGTACATCTTAGAGCAACTAGAGAAAAAAGAACCAGCAACAGCCATTGAATGTAACTGTATTCCCGGACAATGCGACTGTAAAGAACATATAGAGTATTTTAATTAGGAGGAAACAATCAATGAAACAAGAGTTTTTAATTAAAGGTATGCACTGCAATCATTGCGTAGCGAGAGTAGAAGAAGCATTAAGGAATTTAGAAGGTGTGAAAAAAGTGAAAATTCACTTAAAAAAAGAAAAAGGACTAGTGAAATTTGATGAAACAAGTGTTCCACTAGAAGAAATCTGTCAAACAATCAATGAATTAGGTTATCAAGCTGAGGTGATTTGATGGAATCAAAAACAAAATTGGACTCATTTATGATTACAGGGATGACATGTGCCAATTGTGCCGCTCGAATTGAAAAAGAATTAAACCAACAATCCGGTGTTGTTTCCGCTACAGTAAATCTGGCTACTGAAAAAGCAACGGTGGAATACAACCATACATCAGCAGACCAATTGATAAAAAGCATTGAAAAAATTGGGTACGGCGCAATTTTATATGATGAAGCACACAAACAAAAAATTGCGAAAGAAAAACAAGCTTATTTAAAAAAATTAAAAAGTGATCTAATTTTAAGTATAGTTTTGACTTCGCCACTTGTGCTTTCTATGTTTGCAATGATGTTAGGAAGTCATGTAGCAATCATTTATTTTTTTCATCAACCGATTGTTCAATTGTTGTTAGCACTGCCGATTCAATTTTATGTCGGTCGGCGTTTTTACAAAGGAGCATATCATGCGTTAAAGACAAAAGCCCCCAACATGGATGTTCTTGTTGCAACCGGAACGACTGCCGCTTTTACGTTAAGCATTTATAACAGTTTTTTTGTTCATCATTTTCAAGATATTTATTTTGAAAGTAGCAGTATGATTATTACCTTAATTTTACTAGGAAAATATTTAGAATACAGCGCAAAAAATAAAACAGGAAATGCCATCAAACAATTGATGGCTCTTCAAACCAAAACTGCTCAGATTTTAAAAAACGGTCAAGAACAGACAATAGCAATTGATGAGGTAAAGGTAAATGATATTTTAGTGATTCGCCCCGGCGAACAAGTACCAACAGACGGCTGGATCATTGCAGGTTCCAGTGCAATGGATGAAAGTATGTTAACCGGTGAAAGCATTCCTGTTGAAAAAAATAAACATGACAGAATTTTTGGCGGAACGATTAGCACAAACGGTCTCATTCAAATGCAAGTTTCTCAAATAGGGAAAAATACTATATTGGCACAAATCATTCAAATGGTAGAAGATGCGCAAGGAAGCAAGGCGCCTATTCAAAAAATTGCCGATAAAATTTCTGGCATTTTTGTACCCATTGTTTTAATTTTGGCAATTTGCACTTTATTAATTACTGGAGTAGTTACTAGAGAATGGCAATTAGCCTGTATCCATAGTATTTCTGTTCTTGTAATTGCCTGTCCTTGTGCACTTGGACTAGCAACACCAACAGCCATTATGGTAGGAACAGGTTTAGGAGCACGACATGGCATACTAATTAAAGGAGGAGAAGCATTAGAAGCAGCCGCTCATTTAAATAGTATCATTTTAGATAAAACAGGAACGATTACACAAGGAAGACCTGAAGTAACAGATGTAGTAGGAAATACTGACGTTTTACCGCTTTTTTATTCACTTGAATATGGTTCTGAACATCCTTTAGGAAAAGCAATTGTGAGTTATGGAGAAAAAAGAGGAATCACACCTGAACCATTGACTGATTTTACTGCTCATCCTGGTGCAGGAATCAGTGGGCGGATAAACGGCGTTCTTTATTTTGCTGGAACTAGAAAACGTCTAGCAGAAATGAACCTTTCATTTGATAAATTTCAAGAACGAGCGGTAGAATTAGAGCAGCAAGGAAAAACGGTGATGTTTTTAGCAAACGAAGAACAAGTTCTTGGAATGATTGCAGTAGCCGATCAACTCAAAGCAGATGCCAAACAAGCGATTGCTCAATTACGAGGGAAAGGAATTGAGGTCTTTATGGTTACAGGAGACAATTGTTTAGCCGCTCAAGCAATTGGCAAACAAGTTGGCATTGCTCCTGACCATATTTTTGCAGAAGTATTGCCCGAAGAAAAAGCAAAATATGTACAACAACTTCAAAAAGAAGGCAAACAAGTAGGAATGGTTGGAGATGGGATTAATGATGCGCCTGCACTAGCTTTAGCAAATGTAGGAATTGCTATGGGCAATGGAACTGATATCGCAATGGAAACAGCCGACGTCACATTAATGAACAGCAATTTAGGTGCGATTTACCAAATGATTCTTTTGTCTGCTGCGACATTAAAAAAGATCAAACAAAATTTATTTTGGGCGTTCATTTATAATACAGTTGGCATACCTTTTGCAGCCCTTGGCTTTTTAAATCCGATCCTTGCTGGAGGTGCCATGGCCTTTAGTTCTGTTAGCGTTTTTTTAAATTCTTTAAGCTTGAATCGAAACCAAATAAAATAATTATTCCCTGAAGAAAGGAATGAAAAAGATGAAAAAAGAAGCAAACGAAGAAGATAAAAGCAATAAAAAGGAAACATCTGTAAAAAAGTCAGCGAAGAAGCAAAAAGAAAGCTCTTTGGTTTTTAACGGCTCTTTGCATAAACAGGAGAATCATCCAACGGCACAATTTTCTACACATAACCACATGAGTCAACAACCGCTGGAACATTTGCCTATCTCTAGTCACGGCAATCATGAAATTATGAAACACAGCCACATACATGGAAAAATGCATGGAATGGATCATTCCATGCACATGGGAAATTTTAAACAAAAGTTCTGGATTTCAGTTGTTTTAGCGCTTCCAATTCTGTTTTTTTCACCTATGATGGGCATGAAATTTCCTTTTCAAGTCACTTTCCCCGGTTCTAATTGGCTTGTATTGCTTCTTGCAACTATTTTATTTGTTTATGGCGGTCAACCTTTTTTAAGTGGAGCTTTAATGGAATTAAAACAAAAAAGACCTGCCATGATGACCCTGATTGCAATGGGAATTACCGTCGCTTATATTTATAGTCTTTATTCTTTTGTAGTGAATTTCATCACCCCTCATGCGCACGTCATGGATTTTTTCTGGGAATTAGCGACATTAATCGTGATCATGCTCTTAGGACATTGGATTGAAATGAGTGCGGTCTCTAATGCAAGCAATGCTTTACAAAAATTAGCAGAATTATTACCTGAAACGGTAAAACGTTTGAAAAAAGACGGATCAGAAGAATCAATTTCTTTGAAAGAAGTAAATGAGGGGGATGATTTGGTTGTACGTGCAGGTGATCAGATGCCAACAGACGGCGTCATCATCAAAGGACAAACAATTGTCAATGAATCAGCGGTGACTGGCGAATCAAAAGGTGTTCAAAAGAAAACAGGTGACTCAGTCATTGGTGGATCAATTAACGGTAACGGCACTATTGAAATCACTGTCACAGCTACAAGCGAGAATAGTTACCTCGCTAAAGTAATGGCGATGGTACGAAAAGCACAAGCAGAAAAATCTCAGTTAGAGCTTTTATCCGATAAAGTTGCAAAATGGCTATTTTATGTCGCTTTAGCAGTTGGTATCATCACGTTCGTTCTTTGGTTTTTTTTAACAAATTTGCCTGAAGCGTTAGAACGAATGGTTACTGTATTTATCATTGCATGTCCACATGCTCTCGGATTAGCGATTCCGCTAGTTGTTGCACGTTCTACTTCAATTGCCGCAAAAAATGGCTTACTTTTAAAAAATCGTCAGGCACTGGAACAAGCCAATAAACTAGACGTCATTATGCTAGACAAAACGGGAACGCTTACTCAAGGGAAATTTACTGTGACGGGGATCGAAGTATTAAACAAAAATTATACTAAAGAAGAAGCCTTAAAATATATCGGTGCTTTAGAAGCAAATGCCAATCATCCATTAGCAATTGGTATTATGAACGAGCTAAGAGAAAAAAAGATTACTCCTTATCAAGCATACGATCAAAAAAGTTTAACAGGCATTGGATTAGAAGCATTTGTTGAAAAAAAAGAAACTAAAATTATTAATGAAAAGGAAGTAGAAAGATTAGGATTTACAGTTGATGCTACTCGTTTAAACGTCTATAAAGAACAAGGAAATACGATTAGTTTTTTAGTCATTGAAGAAAAATTAATTGCAATGGTTGCATTGGGTGATGTGATAAAACCTGAAGCAAGATCGTTGATTCAAGCAGTAAAAGAACAAAAGATTAAACCAGTGATGGTGACGGGAGATAATCAAACAGCGGCCCAAGCTGTAGCTGAATATCTTGGTATCAATGACTATTATGGTGGTTTGTTACCAGATGGAAAAGAAGCGATTGTCCAAAGCTATCTTGATCAAGGAAAAAAAGTGATTATGGTTGGCGACGGCATCAATGACGCTCCTAGTTTAGCAAAAGCAACGATTGGGATGGCAATTGGCGCAGGAACAGATATTGCGATTGATTCCGCGGATATTGTTTTAACGAATAGTGATCCTAAAGATATTTTGCATTTCTTAAATTTAGCCAAGCAAACGAGACGAAAAATGATTCAAAATCTCTGGTGGGGAGCTGGATATAATATTTTGGCTATTCCTTTAGCTGCAGGCGTTCTAGCACCACTTGGTTTCATTTTAAGTCCAGCAGTTGGCGCAATTTTAATGTCACTAAGTACAGTAGTGGTGGCTGTGAATGCGTTAACCTTAAATTAACTGTTTATAAAGAAATTGGCTAAGAGACACACATAAACAAAATATAAAAAAGACAATTTTGAAGAACGATAGAAAAGGTGGGGACAGAAGTGTTTAACTCCAAAGGTGTTGCTTTTGCTCCTGCCGTTTATCTATGTTTAGAGCGTGAAGTAAAAGTATTCTCTACTTTTACTTCACGCTCATAAGAAATACTTCAATGATTGCCTTTTTTTAAACAAAAAAATAGTCTTTCAAATTTTGGAAGCAATTGATGAATAAATTTGAAAAAAACGGATTCTATTCATTTTAGTTATGAGAATAAAAAGCCTGTTTCCTTCGTTTTTACCTTGAATGTTTTTTTATAAATTAAAATTAGATTAAAAATTTTAAACTTCAAAAGAAAATTTATTTTTTTTCGTAGTTTATATATGAGGAGTTGTATTAAGTCTATACTCCTAAATTTCAGAGTAAAATAGGTGAGGGAACTCTAATGAAATGGCAGAAATTGTTATCAAAAAATGCTCAGAATCTCTTTACATTGATCAATCAAATGAAAGATTTATCATGGAAAAAAACAGATTTAGCAAAAAAATTAGTAGTGGATATCAAAACAATTGATCGCTATCTAAAACGATTGGAAGAAAGCGATTTTCCAATTCAACTAATTCAACGTAAAAAAAATGTACAGTTGCTCTACAATAAAGGTTATAGTGAGCCTTATTTATTGTTTGATTTTTTAATTCATTCTTCTTCTTTTTGTTTATTAAAGGATTTAATTTTAAATAGTGATTACCAGCAAGAATATAATCGATCCTCTCAAGAACGTTTAAGAAAATGGTTGGGAGAATATCATCTGTCTTTTTCTTATAAGAAAAAGACAATCTATGGTTCTGAACGTAAGATACGTTACCTTCTTTTTTGCTTTTTAAAGGATTTTCCGGTCTTCTTTGTTGATGATACAGAACAATCTTTTTCAGAATTATTTATCCATTTACTGGAACAGCGTCAACCGAATACAGAAATAAAAATTTTAAATGATCATCATACGGCTTTTTTTGAAATGTTTCCAGAATTGTTATTTCGATATGAACAAAAATTACCTCCAAAAGAAAAAAATTATCGATGTATTGTACGCTTAAGCTGCCATATCATCATAGAAAAATATTGGAAGAAAATTGAGCAAACACCAATTTATCAAAAATTGATGGGTTTAACAGAAAAATTAGATTCATTGTTTTGGTTGACTAATGAATTTGAAAGTACAAATAAAACCAACATTACACGAGTGATTTATCAAGAATGGTTGCGTTATTTTATTGGACTTCATGAACGAGTGGTAAAAGAAGAACTTTATGTGTATCAAGAAAGTTTACGTATGGTACCAAACATTAATGAAAAACTTTATCAATATCGGATGGCTTTACAGCAAGCTCTTACATATCCATCTTTTGAATGGGGATTGCTTTTACTTAAATTTTTACAAGAACGAGGATATTTAGAAATTTATCCTCCAGAAGTAAAAATTGTCTTTTTTTTTTCGTTATGACCATGAAGAAGCACGACGTTTGGCTTGTGTGTTAGACAAGACTCTTAGACACCGAAAGCGGACATCCATCCATGTTTGTACTAGAACCACGCCGCCTAGTTATGCACAATTAATTATTACTGATCATTTCTTTCCGTTAAATAATCATCAAAATCAGAAAACCTATTTTTACCAAACTTCTTTTGGCGTTGATCGCTTACTTTCGGATATTGATTATTGGATTGAAACAAAAAATTGATTTTTCTCATCTAGATTCGGGTGTGTTATAATGAAAGGGATGAGTAAAGGAGGATGTCCATTGGATTTAAAGAAATTAGAAGTTCCTACATCTTCGATCACAGAAGTGAAAAGATCGCCGATGGATGTATTTGATCAGGCAAGAAAAGCTAAGACAGGCGTATATATATTTAACCGTGAAAAGGTTGCGGGAGTTATGCTGACACAAGAACAATATGAAACGTTGTTACAAGAGCTAGAAGCCTTACGTAATGCAGCAGTAAATGAAACACTATATACGATGGAAACGAACAAACGAATGAATGCAGAACAATCTGCTTCAGTGGTGTCCACTTCCAGTGAGCTAGACGAATTAGTACAAGCTTTGAAACGCTATTTCATTACTGAAGTCGCAATTTCTGCGAAAAATTTAGACGAACGAATGGTTGCTTTAGGATTTATTACCAAAAAAACTGGATTTGGCGGTGTGGTAGATATGCTAAATGAATTGACGACTACAGGAAAAATTAACTATCAACTACGAAGAAAATCAAACAATCGTCCAGTCATTGCCGAAATTATCGGGGAGCAAGATCGTCAATCTCAATTATTTGATAAAATTGTCATTAAAAAAATCTATTTACATGAACTTTAACATAATTAGGCAGAAATCGCCTATCCTCTATATAAGAAATGAGCTGATATAACATGGAAGTAGATACTAATAATCATTCAGTGTTGCTACTTATTATCTCAATTACTGGTAACTAAATATCGTAGACAAGTAATGGATGGTGAAATATCTGAATTTGCTAAAGCTACTTTTGAAAGAATTTCAGAATCGTATCCTATTACTTTAGTTGAGTGAAATCATGATAAAGATCATGTTCATATTATGTTCAAAGCTCATCCTAAAACAGAACTGACAAAATTCATCAATGCCTATAGGAGTGCCAGTTCACGATTGATAAAACGTGATTTTCCAAGAGTCAAACAGTTTCTTTGGCAAGTCTTTTGGCTGTGTTGGTAAGATCTACAACCTAATTGCTTAATGACTGAATGAAAGCTTATGAAGAAACTAAGAATGATTCCTCTAAAAAAATGAGGTTCCCAACGCCTGCAAAATATAAGCAAGATTTTCCATTTTTGAAAGAAGTGGATAGTCTTGCTTTGGCGCGAATGCAAAACTCAATCTATAGGAGATGTGCAAGAACTTTTTTCGTGATAAATCCGTCGTACTGATTTTCTGAATAAGTTGAATACAGAAATTATCAAAAACCACGATATTATTTGTATTGAAGACTTAAATACAAAAGGTAGGTTGCGTTATCATAAACTAGCGAATTTTATAAGCGAAGCGCAAAAGGGAATATGTTTTTTTGTTTTGTATGATGTGAATGATTTTTCTAAATGATTAAAATCGATAAAAAATCTCAACGGGAGTCCTATAAGAAAAATTATTTGTTGCCATTTTGGTTGTTCTTTGTATGTCTGATTTCAATTTCACGAGGTGTTAGAAGCCGTGCCCAAAAAATACCAAGGAACTGGGGAATCAAATACAAAAATGAAAGCAATAAAATAAGTTCAGTCGGCTTGAATGGCTGATAAAAAAAATACCAGTCGGAAAAATAATGATAGGCAAAAAAAGAAGCGGCTGTCGTGCCGATGTTTCCCAGAAAAAGAAGCGACAGCTGTTTTTTTTTTCTGTAAGAAAAAACCAGCATGAAATGCAAAAAAAATCAAAAAAATTAGGCCAAAGACGGAATGATAATGAAAATCTAGTAACAATGAAAAATAAACATAAGGAAATAAAAAGAAAAATAGAGTAGAATTTTTCCAATAGTTTTTCATGATGAAATTCCTCCTGATCAGTGGATGAGATGATCGTCTATGTTTATTTTAGGTTTAAAAAAACATTAATCAATCTATTTTTTGTAATTTGTAGATTAAATGAACAAACTCTCATGCCCTTATCTTTAAAAAGAAAGTTTTTCCCCTTAATTTTTTTAGAGAAAATGCGTATAGTAAGTAAAAGAAAAATTCTCGTAGGAGCAAAATGATGAAAAAGAAAAAAAGATTGGAACAAATGTATTTGTTTTTTTGGTTTTTTCCTATTTTCTTGCTGCCTTTTACTTGGGTGAATGCTGTGGTTCAAGGAGCAGAAGTTTTGGGATTAGTTCATGGAACTGGAGTCGTTGTATTAAAGAATTTTCCGATTTTAACAATGTTCTACTTTATAATAAGCATCGGGTTAGTGTTAACGAACAAGTTTATTAATAGTTATAATTGGTATTTGGTTCATTTTTCTTGTATGTTAATTTTTACTTCATTTTTTTCTGTTTTACCACGAATTATTATTGGTCCAAATGGGTTAAGTGAAAGTGGCTTAAAAGATACTATCTATTCTTCTATGTATTTTTTAACGATTAAACCGGGATTTTATCTAGCTATTTTTTCTTTTGTATTAGCGATTGTTTTTTATTTTTTTTCTAAAATAAAAATAAATGATGAGATCGTTCGTGAAATTTAACTTTTTGAAAATTAGTTAAACAAAAGCCAACACTATTAGAGAGTAAAGTCGCTAATAGTGTTGTTTTATTTGTTTTTTCGATGAATAGGTTCTCCTTTTCTTTTAAAAATCTATTTTTTCTTTTTTATTTAAAAAAATAAAAAAATTGTCTAATTCGAATTCGTTTAAATTACAAATATTAGTAGTGTGAAATAATAAAATCAACTTTTTTCTTTCTACGTAAAAAAGGAAATGGGGGACTGAATGAAGGTAATCTGTAAGGCAGTGACGTTCGAAAATTTTGGTGTTTGTGTGAATAAAAGTAGAAAGCTTATTTAATAGTAAATGTGGAAAGAAAATTGAATCAAACAGGAATTTTTTCGATGATTTACGACTGAAAAACAAGTTGAAAAAAGTCAAGCAATATGATTGAAAAAATTTAAACTAAGAAAGAAAAGTGGATAATTTAAAATAATCATTCCTATTAAAAAAATGATATTTTAAAAGTATATATTGAAAAATCATACTTTTTGTTGAATAGAAGAGCTATCGCTTTAGTGTCAGTATTGAAAGATATTTGTCAGCCGTTTCGTAGGTATTTTTTTCATAAATACATTATGGTAAGTATAATAATGATAATAGAGGTACTGTGTAAATGAGAATATTTAGACAAAAAACAAACAATACGTGCAGTAAAAAAACTTTATCTAACGCTATTATTCGATATAATCCTAATTATAAAGAAGGTCTCACAGAAGCTCTCGTTTTAGAAAGAATACGGGAACAAGCAACGAATAAAATGATAGACACGACGTTTAAAACAAAAAAACAAATTATTTTTGAAAATACATTTACGTATTTTAATTTAATTTTTCTCGTTTTAGCTGTTTTATTGTGTTTAGTTAGTTCGTATAAAAACCTCACTTTTTTACCAGTGATTATTGCAAACACAGGAATTGCTATTTATCAGGAAATACGCTCAAAAAAAATTTTAGACAAACTAAGTGTTTTAAATACGACAAAAGTTACAGTTGTAAGAAATGGTCTAGAAAGTAAAATAAACATCGAAGAATTAGTATTAGATGATGTAGTTTTATTAGAGATGGGACAGCAAATACCTGCTGATGGAGTTGTTTTAGCAGGAAAACTTCAAGTGAATGAAGCGTTGCTAACTGGAGAAGCAGATGAAATTACCAAAGAAGTCGATGACTGTTTGATGTCGGGAAGTTTTATTGTCTCTGGCAGTGCTTATGTGCGGTTGGACAAAGTTGGAGCAGATTCATATATCTCTCAATTAACAGTTAAAGCAAAAAAAATGGGAGAAGGCGAACAATCTGAGATGATTGCTTCGTTAAATCAGTTGATCAAATGGGTAGGTATTCTTATTGTTCCTTTAGGAATTATGCTATTTTCACAAAGCCATTTTTTTAATGGCAATACGATCAAAGAAAGTATTATTGCTATGGAAGCTGCTTTAATTGGCATGATACCGGAAGGTCTTTATTTATTGACAACAATTGCTTTAGCAATGAGTGCAGCACGCTTAGCTAAACAACGTGTATTGCTGCATAATATGAAAAGTATCGAAACTTTAGCTAGAGTAAATGTGTTATGTGTGGATAAAACAGGAACAATTACAGAAAATCAAATGTCCGTTCAAAAATTAGTGATAGCAAGAAACGAACAAGCAAGAGAAAAAGAACAAATAATCGATGAACTAATTTCTGATTATGCAAAAGCCATGACAAATGATAATATTACAATGCAAGCAATCAAAGAAACCTTCACTAAATATTCGAAGAATAAGGCGTTATCTGTGTTGCCCTTTTCATCAATTCAAAAATTTAGTAGTGTAACGTTTTCTGACGGGGTTTATGTGTTAGGTGCACCAGAAATGGTGTTACGAGATCGTTTTTTGACTTACAGCAGTGAATTCAGTCATTATACGCAGCAAGGGTATCGCGTATTAGTTTTTGGCAGTTATCAAGGAAATTTAAAAGAAGCGACTTTAGAAGAAGAAGTGGTGCCGCTGGCTTATCTTTTACTGACGAATCCTATACGAAAAGAAGCACCGGCGACCTTTGCTTATTTTGAAAAACAAGGAGTAACAATCAAAGTTATTTCTGGCGATAACCCTCAGACCGTCTCAAGTGTTGCCTTAGAAGCAGGGATTGCTCATGCAGATAAATACGTTGATGCTTCTCAATTAGCCGAGGAAGACTATCCAGAGGCTGTAGAAAAATACACCGTATTTGGACGTGTAAAACCAGAAGAAAAAAAGAAATTTATTCAGCTTCTTAGAAAAAAAAATACTGTTGCTATGACTGGTGACGGAGTCAATGATATTTTAGCTATGAAAGAGGCAGATTGCAGCATCGCTATGGCTTCGGGAAATGAAGCAACGATTCAAGCAGCACAAGTGGCTTTATTAGATTCTGATTTTTCAAAGATGCCCAAAATTGTAGCAGAAGGTCGAAGAGTAGTAAACAACATTGAACGATCAGCTAGTCTGTTTTTAGTAAAAAATATTTTTTCTTTTTTACTTTCTGTATTTTCTGTCTTATTTGCATTGACGTATCCACTTGAACCTTCTCAAATTACTTTAATTAGTTTGTTTACCATTGGTTTGCCATCCTTTTTGTTAGCTCTTGAAGAAAATAAAAAACGAATTGAAGGAAGATTTATTTTCAACGTGATAGAAAAAGCGATTCCTGGTGGATTGACGGCTATGGCTGTAGTCGGGACGCTGGTTGTTGGAGGGGCCATCTTGAATTTAAACAAAACCGATATTTCTACTGCTTCTACGATGTTACTGACTGCTGTTGGTTTTTTAGTGCTTTATAAAATATGCTGTCCATTGAATCGATTTAGAAAACAAATCATTTTACTTTGTGTTGCAGGCATTTTATTTTCAATCCTTTTTCTTCATAAGTTATTTTCTCTTTCAGCGATTTCACCGGTTTCTATCTTGCTGCTTTTGCTATTGTTTTGTGTCGCGGATTCGCTTTTTAAACAGTTCACACACACTATCGAAAAATACAGTCGCTTAAAAAATGATAGGAAGAAACGAACAATGGGAGAATGGGTTAAAGCATTGTTTTGGAAGCAAAGTAAAGAGAAAATTTAATAAGGACTCAGTATAAGAAAAGTTAACTACAAAAAATAAGCCGGAAGGACGAAGGGGTTCGTCGATTCCGGCTTATTTTTGAAGTGATGGTTTTTTGTTTTTTCAAATGTAAAGTAAAAGTTGTTCTTTCAATGGTTTTAATTTCACTGTTTGTTTCATTCGCTAGTAACTGAGGAAATTTTTCTATCTTTTAATAAAGGAATCCTGACGGTAAAAGTAGCTCCTGTTTCTAGATGGCTTTCTACTTGAATGCTTCCGTTTAAGAAATGGACGTAATCCTTCACGATGGCTAATCCTAACCCTGTACCACCAGAGTGACGACTTCTAGCTTTGTCTACTCGAAAAAAGCGTTCAAAAATTCTTTCTTGATCTTCACGATCAATACCGATGCCAAAATCTTGAATGGAAAACGTTAACTGCTTGTCTACTTGGAAACGAATGATTATTTTACCTGATTCTTTCGAGTATTGGATGGCATTTTCAATCAAATTTTTAATGATTGCATACAAAAGATCCGGTTGAGTAGTAAATAAGACCTCTTTACCAATCAATTGGATGGTTAAATGTTTTTTATTGATCATTGGCTGATAACTTTGAATGATTTGTTGGAAGAAAGCCGCTAACTCGATGGTATGAAATGCATGAGCGGTCTTTTCATCTTTTGATAACTGAATGATTTCTCTAATCAATTTATCTAACCGAATCGCATCTTTTTGCATAATCAAAAGAAACTCATTTAATGTTTTGGGATCATCTTTTGCACCATCTAATAATGTTTCCGTAAAGCCGATTAGTGAAGTAACCGGTGTTTTCAGTTCATGAGAAACGTTTCCTACAAAATCTTTTTGTAGTTTTTCTAGTCGTCTTATTTTAGTTAAATCATAAGCGACGCCTAAAACCTGTCCAGTTTTCTCTGAAGTATTAAAGTAACGAAGGCTAATATCCAATGTTTGATGACCATTTGAAATCGTGATTTCTTGATGGATTAAAGGCTTAGCTGGGGTTACTTGATGAATGAGTTGGATTAATTTTGGTTCTTGAATAACATCAGTATACCGTTGATTGGGACGATAATTTTGTACGCCTAGATGTTCTTGCATTTTTGGATTTAATAGACGAAGTTGTGATGTGGAATCAATCAAAAAGACGCCAATCATTAATTCATTCAACAAAGTATACAATTGTTCTTCGGTTGTGGTATAGGCATGATACATTTTACTCATCTGTTCACTTAAGATGTTAATTGTTTGATACAGTTCTTCCCACTGGGCAGATGTTTGCATAATAATTTCAGTTTGCTCAGGATTTTTGACCATTTTTTTTAAGACGGGCAGAACGGTTTTTAATGGGCGGGTTCGTTGATAGACTAAATAGCAGCTCATGCTTGATAAAATGATAAAAAAGATTAAAAAGAAGAAAAAGATCCGTCGTTGAAATTTTTCTGTTCGTGGTAAGAAACCATTCGTTGGTTCTGCAATCCGTATGATGGCTTCTAAATGTCCATTTTTTTTGATTGGTAACGCAACATATAATAAATCTTTCTTTAGAGTACTGCTTTTTCTTAAGGAAGTACCAATGGCTCCGCCATCTAATACTGCCTTAATTTCAGGACGCGTGTATTGTTGACCATGCAATTTTTGATTGGCAGTGTCAAATAAAATTTTTCCATCAGGGTTGAGCAAAGTAATTCGTTCATTTGTTTGGTGGATAAATTCTGTCAAGATGATTTGATTAGCAGAAGAAGACAAATTGACTGTATCCAATTGTTGAATGAGTAATTGCCCTTTTTTAGAAAGATAGCTTTCTTGTTGTGCAATGATTTGTTGCTTGAAGTACTGAGAAATCATCTGCCAGCTGCCTAAGAAGAAGCCGATTAAGAGAAAGAAAAAGAGGAGGCGCTTAGAAAATATTTGCCAATTCATTGTTTTGGCTCCTGAAATTTATATCCGAATCCACGAACTGTGACTAAATATTTTGGATATTTGGGGTCTCTTTCAATTTTTTCTCTTAAATGACTGATGTGAACGTCAACGATTCTGCTTTGTCCCGCAAAATTAAAGTTCCAAATACGATTAAGTAAAGTATTCCGATCAATTACTCGATCTTTTCGTTTCATAAAATAAACAAGCAGTTCAAATTCCTTAGGAGTTAATTCAATTGGATGTTCATTAACAGTTACTTGAAAGTTTGTTACGTCTGCTTTAATTTGTCCGATAGATAAGACGTTTGATTTTATTTCTTCTTGTGCTGTTTTTTGAGGTTCGATTCGGCGAAAAATAGCTTTCATCCGAGCAATGACTTCTCTAGGGCTAAAGGGTTTAGTCAAGTAGTCATCCGCACCAATTTCAAGTCCAATGATTCGATCCATTTGGTCATCTTTTGCAGTGAGCAATAGTATGGGAGTATCGATTTTTTCTTGTCTTAATTTTTGAATGATTGTCATTCCGTTAATGGACGGCAGCATCACATCTAGAATAATAAAATCAAATGCTTCTTCAAGTGCTAAGTCCAAAGCTTTTTGTCCATCGAATGTACTAGTTACTTTATATCCTTCTTTTTCTAAATTAAAGGTTAACAAAGTGATGATTGAATTTTCATCATCTACTACTAATATTTTTTTCATGAGCTCTCCTTTTTTTACCTTCATTATTTTATTTTTAAACAGGCGCAGATGTTTTATTATTTACTTATGTCACTTGATTACTATTTATATGTTATATGCGGTGCGCATTTTTTGAGTCGATTTTCTATGAAACGCTTAAAAATAAAATGCCGAGTAGTTGACCTTTCTTATTTTAGCATAGAATCAAGCCGAAGGACTATTTTACAGACTAAATAAATGGTATAATGGAAAAGCATTTTGTTGGATAAAGAGGTGGGAAGTATTTGATTGGTATTAGCGCTTGTTTGGGCGGAGTTTTATGTCGTTATGATGGACAAGAAAAAACGGTGGTTGCGTTAAAGAAGCTTGTTGATGAAAAAAGAGCAATCATGATCTGCCCTGAAGTAATGGGTGGTCTTTCAATACCCAGAGCGCCAGCGGAAATTATTGGCGGCGATGGGTTTGATGTTTGGAATAATCAGGCGAAAGTACTTACAATAAATGGAGAAGATGTAACAAAAGCTTATCAAAAAGGAGCGATTATTGCCTATCATAGGCTCAAAGAACAAGAAATAGATGTTCTTATATTAAAAGCGAAAAGTCCATCTTGCGGATCTACTTACATTTATGATGGTACTTTTTCAGGAACGCTTCAATCAGGTGCTGGAGTAGCAACTGCTTATTTTATCCAACAACGGGTGACTGTGTACTCTGAAGAAGAATGGTTAAATTTGCGAGGTGAGTAAAATGGAAATCGAGAAAACTAATCGAATGAATGCTCTTTTTGAATTTTATTCTACGCTTTTAACCGAAAAACAGATGAACTACATGGAATTGTATTATGCAGACGATTTTTCGTTGGGTGAAATAGCAGAAGAGTATAAAGTAAGTCGCCAAGCAGTTTATGATAATATTAAACGAACAAGTAAAATTTTAGAAGATTATGAAAAAAAACTTCATCTTTACTCAAACTATATCGTTCGTGAACAACTACTAGAGAAAATAACTGCTTACGTGAAGGAAACGTATCCGAAAGATGTCGTTCTTTTAGGTTATGTGAAACAGATTCAAGAAATTGAAGAATAAAGGAATGAAGAAATCATGGCATTTGAAAATTTAACTGAGCGCTTACAGCAGGCGATGAACAAATTACGAAAAAAAGGAAAAGTTTCAGAAGCTGATGTCAAAGAAATGATGCGGGAGATCCGTCTAGCGTTGCTAGAAGCCGACGTGAATTTGCAAGTCGTAAAAGATTTTACCAAACGAGTGCGTGAACGAGCAATTGGAGCTGAAGTGTTAGAAAGTTTAACGCCGTCCCAACAAATTGTTAAGATCGTGGATGAAGAATTAACCATTACTTTAGGATCGGAAACTGTTGAAATAAACAAATCACCCAAAATTCCTACTGTTATCATGATGGCGGGTTTACAAGGAGCAGGTAAAACAACTTTTACTGGTAAATTGGCAAACTATCTAAAGAAAAATGAAAAGGCTCGTCCTTTACTGATTGCTGGAGACGTTTATCGCCCAGCAGCAATTGATCAATTAAAAGTATTAGGTCAACAACTAGATGTTCCGGTGTTTGACATGGGAACTGATGTCAGTCCAGTGGAGATTGTTCGTCAAGGGATGGCGTTAGCAAAAGAAAAGAAAAATGATTATGTATTGATTGATACGGCTGGACGACTGCATATTGATGAAACATTAATGGATGAATTGAAACAAATCAAAGAGTTAACTCAGCCAAATGAAATTTTGTTGGTTGTCGATGCTATGACAGGACAAGATGCGGTTAACGTAGCAGATAGTTTTAATCAACAATTAGGAATTACCGGTGTTGTTATTACAAAATTAGATGGTGATACACGTGGCGGGGCGGCTCTGTCTATTCGCTCGGTCACAGGAGCTCCGATTAAATTTATCGGTTCAGGAGAAAAATTAACGGATTTAGAAGTATTCCATCCGGATCGTATGGCAAGTCGTATTCTAGGCATGGGCGATATGTTGACACTGATTGAAAAAGCTCAACAAGATTATGACGAGAAAAAAGCCGAAGAACTGGCGAAGAAGATGAGAGAAAATTCGTTTGACTTCAATGATTTTATCGAACAGTTGGATCAGGTAATGGGGATGGGGCCGTTAGAAGATCTGCTTAAAATGATTCCCGGAATGAATCAAGTGCCGGGAATTGAAAATGTGAAAGTTGATCCCAAAGATGTTGAACGGAAAAAAGCAATGGTTTATTCGATGACACCAGCAGAAAGAGAAAATCCTGATCTTTTAAATCCAAGTCGCCGCAGAAGGATTGCCGCAGGTTCAGGCAATAGTATAGTGGAAGTCAACCGGATGATTAAACAATTTAAAGAATCTCGCAAAATGATGCAACAAATGTCTAAAGGAGATATGAACATTCCGGGGATGGATCAAATGTTTGGCACTGGAATTAAAGGAAAACTTGGGAAAATGGCAATGAACCGCATGATAAAGAAAAATAAAAAGAAAAAGAAAAAACGTAAATAAATAATAGAAGCAAAAGAAACATTAAACTAAAAAAATAAGCTGGTGACAATGCTTTAAACATAAGTCGGAAAGAACGAGTCAATTTCAACTTGTTTTAAAGAGAATGTGTAAAAATAAGTGATCGTTAAAAATAAGCAAGTTACAGTAAAAAGTAGAAATGACTGGTTAGTTTTGTATCTTTTTATAAACGTGGAACTTGTTTCAAAATAAACTATAGTCGTCAATTTTTATAACACGCTATTTATAAAGAACTAGGGTCATCGATGCAAATGAGGTAACTCTTCGGTTTATTTCAAAAAGCAACTTATAACCCGCCGCTAAAAATTTCTTCAATTTTTAGCGGCGGGTTTACTTTTCGAAACTAATTGTTATGCATAGGCGTGTCATTGAGTCTCTTTACTTGTTAATTTATTAGCAAAAGAAAGGTAATCAGTTAAGATTATTTGGAAGAAGCTGAGTGTCTCTTTAGCAATTGTGCCATTTTCATCTATTAAGTTGGCAATATTTCCAATATAAGCTTCTGGCTGTTGCAAAGTAGGAACATTTAAGAATACAAGTGATTGGCGAAGATGATGATTTGCCCCAAAGCCACCGATACCTCCGGGAGAAGCGGTTACAACTAATCCGGGTTTACCATCCCATACACTATGTCCATAAGGACGAGAGCCAACATCTAAAGCATTTTTAAGAACTGCAGGAACGGAACGATTATATTCCGGTGTGACAAAAATTACACCTGTTAAACCTTGAACGTCTTCACGAAAGCGTGTCCACTCGACAGGTACATTTTCTGGAGTATCAAGATCTTCATTGTAAAATGGCAAATCACCTATTTTCACAAATACACTTTCGTAACCTTCAGGTAATAAATTTGCAAAAGCTTCCGCAACTTTTTTATTATAAGAGTCTTCTCTTAAACTTCCTACAAAAAAACCAATTTTTTTAACCATCCATCATTCCTCCTTCAAACTTTCTATACTCATCTTATAAAAAATAAGTAAATGGAGCAAATAAAACGTTTGTAATTGAAAATTTTTTTGCTACTAGGTAGACGTTTGTTTGAGTCTTTTGTTGAATCATCCGTTTCTTTTAGCTAAAATGACTGAATCGTTTTGGCTTTTATAATTCTTTTTTTATTGAAAGCTCCTTTTTTAGGAAAAAATTGCTAAAACAAAAAATATAAAAAAAGACTTAACCGATTAAATGGAGTGATTTCAATAATAAAATTTTTTAAGGAGCGTGAAACAAAAACGAAGCATAGGATGAGCAAGAAGGATTAAAACTATTGATCTAAGTTAGTAATTGCTCTCATTTTCTAAAGGAAATTTTAGCTATCTGTTGACTAACAAAAGAATCAGTAAGGGATTTTTCCACACACATCTTAATAAATGTGAAACAATTTTGTGAGAAAAATTTTTTAAAAATAAAAGGAAATCGTTTTATAATTTATATTTAAAGGGTTGAAAACCCATATAAAAAATCGTTTTTGTGATTTGTTTTTTTATCTGTGAAACATTTACGATTCTTCCCTTTTAAGAAGCAGTAACGGATAAAAAAATGAGTTATTTTAGTAAAATAACAGCTAAATTTTTTCAATACTTTTTGTGTCTGCAATGTTAATTTACAGTCTACTGATGAAACTTTAGAGCTGTTATCATAAAATGAATAAAAAATGAAGGAAATTTTAGTGTTTTCAAGTAAGAATTATGGAAGAATTGCGTAGGCTAAACGTTTTTTCTTTCTTAGCGATGAAATATTGAAGATTTAGCAATAAAGGATGTCATAGTTATTATTAAAGATAGTGCAGAATGCCTCTTTTACTTAAGCACAGAAAAATGCTGCTATCTAAAAATTTCTTCTTATCAATTTTGTCAAAAAGCCGAGAATACTCGCGACTTTAGTCGTGAAAGATTGGAGAAATTATTTTAAAAAAAATTAACTGTAAAGAAAAAAAGCTTTACAGGAAAAAAAAAAACTGTTACACTACATCTTGTGAATAAGACAATGGAGGTGGAAATATATAATGGCAGTGAAAATCCGTTTAAAGCGTATGGGTTCTAAAAAAAGCCCTTTTTACCGTATCGTCGTAGCTGATTCACGTTCTCCTCGTGATGGACGTTTTATCGAAACTGTAGGTACTTATAATCCTTTGAAAGATCCTGCAGAAGTGGTTTTAAAAGAAGATTTAGTGCTTGACTGGTTATCTAAAGGGGCTCAACCTTCTGATACTGTACGTAACATTCTTTCAAGAGAAGGTGTGATGCAAAAACACCATGAAGCTAAGTTTTCAAAGAAATAAGGTGATCGGATATGAAAGATTTAAGTGAATTAATCTTAACGATCGTTCGACCGTTAGTCACTCATCCGGAGCAAGTTCAGTTAGAATTAGTAGAGTCAAGTGACTTTTATGAATATCATTTAACTGTGTCACCTGAAGATATTGGCCGCATTATTGGCAAGCAAGGGCGAGTCGCAAAAGCGATCCGTACAATTGTTTACGGAGTACGAATGGACACGCCTAAAAAGGTTCGTTTAACTATCATTGATCGTAAGGAGTAGTCAAAGAAGTTTTTGTAGGGCTTCACTTTAAAAGCTAAGTTCTTTTTTACAATAACTGGCTCCTCATATTTCAAAGGAATAAGCCGAATCATCCGAAAAGAGTTTTTCATATTTTTTGGATTATTCGGCTTATTTTTCATAGAGGAAACTTCTTAGATTAGATGTTAAAAAGAAAGCTTATAGTTTCCTGTCTTTTTTGTTTGCCTACTTGGCAAATTTTATAAGAAAGCGTATTCTTGAAGATATGAAAAAGGAGTAGAAAAAGATGAAAAAGCTAATGTTAATCTTACCAGCTGTTTTAATTTTAGGTGCCTGTCAAGCGGGAGAACAATCTACTGAAACGGCTAAAACAGCTAAAACAGCTAAAACAGCTAAAACAGCAACGCAATCAACAACGACTCAACGTACAAGTAATGATGGTTCTAAAACGTCTGCTTTTCAAACTACAGCAAAAATTACTACGGAAAGCACGGAGTTGAAAAGCAGCAGGCAAAGTGAATCATTGTCAGAATCATCGGCTACAGATAAAAAACAACTGTCTGCATTTGATCAATTAAAAGAAAAGTACCCATCTACACCGATGCCGCAAACGATTCCTGTTTTTACAGGAAAATTAAATATTTCTGCGGCGGAAACAAAACAAGGCTTTTCAATTTTATATTATGATCTTTTGCAATCGTATGACTTAAATGCAAAAGAATTAAAACAACAACCATTGCTTGCTTCTTACCTTTATCAATATGGGTTTGCTTCAAGTCAAGAAGCAATCAACGCTTTGCGACCCATTACATTGGATACAAATGGTCGAAAAGTTGATTTAGGCTACAATATCACTGCTTACCAGCAAGGAGCAGCTGGTTCAAGTATTCTTCAATGGCAAGAAGGTAATTGGTGTATTCGTGTACGAGCAAGCAACATTGAAGGACAAGATCCGGTGCCATTGGCAAAAGAAATAGTTGCCTATTTAGAACGAGTAAGTTTGCCAGCTCCTGAAAAATACGGAAAAATTACCGTTGAGATGAATGATACAACTGATCAAGCTACACAAATTAGCTGGCAAGAGCCTAGAAATGTGTATACGGTCACTCACAAAGATCCCTTATCTGCCTTGAAAATGGCAGTTTCGATGAATCATTTTTAATAGAAAAAGCAAAAAAATCCAAACTGCATATATACATCTGTTAAACTAAAACAACCACTTAAAAAACTATTCTACGCTATCTAAAATAAAGAGGAAATAATGCGTTAAAAGGAAAAGAGGAGATAAGTTGACTGAATATTTAAATGTTGGAAAAATCGTAAATACCCAAGGAATCAAAGGCGAAGTGCGTGTGATTTCAACCACTGATTTTCCAGAAAAACGCTATAAAAAAGGTGCGGTACTTACCTTATTTCAAGAAAAGCAAGCACCGATTGAATTAACAGTGAAAAGTCATCGTAAACATAAAAATTTTGATTTATTAAGTTTTGAAGGACATCCATCAATCAATGATGTAGAAAACTATCGAGAGGGTATTTTAAAAGTTCTCAAAGAAGAGGCTCATGATTTAAAAGAAAATGAATTTTATTACTATCAGATTATTGGGGCAATAGTCGTTGATGAAAAAGGAACAGAACTTGGTAAAATAAAAGAAATCCTTTCCCCGGGAGCCAATGATGTTTGGGTGGTTCAACGATCAAAGAAAAAAGATGTATTACTTCCTTATATTGATTCTGTTGTTCAAACGGTAGATTTAGAAAATAAAATCGTACATGTAGAGATTCCCGAAGGATTGATTGACGATGAAAATTGATGTGTTGACCTTGTTTCCACGAATGTTTGAAGGATCAACAGGGGAATCAATCATTGGTAAAGCAGTAGATAAGGGACTAGTAGATATCACTATTTCTAATTTCAGAGACTATTCAGACAATAAGCATCAAACGGTGGATGACTATCCTTATGGTGGCGGTTCTGGAATGCTTTTGAAAATCCAGCCTATCTATGACAATATAAGAGCGATTAAAAAAACGAGTCCTGAAACAAAAAAACGTATCATCCTTTTAGATCCAGCCGGTAAAACCTTTGATCAAGCGATGGCAGAAGAATTTTCAAAAGAAGAGCATTTAGTATTTATTTGTGGACATTATGAAGGTTATGATGAACGGATTCGAACACTTGTGACAGATGAAGTTTCTTTAGGAGATTATGTGTTGACTGGTGGAGAGCTTGGAGCAATGGTTATGATTGATGCGACTATTCGGTTATTGCCTAATGTTTTAGGAAATCAGACTTCCGCACAAACTGATTCTTATTCTACCGGCTTATTGGAACATCCCCAATATACGCGTCCAGCAGAATACAAGGGGATGAAAGTGCCAGAAGTATTAATGAATGGCAACCATAAGCTGATTGAGGAGTGGCAGTTAAAAGAGTCATTAAAAAGAACTTACCAGCGTCGGCCGGATCTTCTTAAGCGAATCGAATTAACGCCTAAAATGATTCGATTCCTTGAAGAAATCAAAAATGAAGAAGTGGATTCCATTAAATAGAAGAAATATTGAATTAGTTCTTTACACTAAAATGAGAATATGATAGTATCTTATGGTGAGTGCATGAGCGCTTAACTATTACGATATTCCGCTGTGAGGGAAAACTCATAAGAATGTTTGGAATAAGGAGAAAAGATCAATGAATCCATTAATTAAAGAATTAACAAAAGAACAATTGCGTTCTGATATTCCAGCTTTTCGTCCCGGTGACACATTACGTGTTCATGCGAAAGTTGTCGAAGGTACGCGTGAACGTATCCAGTTATTTGAAGGCGTAGTTATTAAACGTCGCGGTGCTGGTATCAGTGAAACATACACTGTACGAAAAATTTCTAACGGTGTAGGTGTTGAGCGTACATTCCCATTGCACACACCGCGTGTGGCAAAAATCGAAGTTGTTCGTTATGGTAAAGTACGTCGTGCAAAATTGTACTACTTACGTGCATTACACGGAAAAGCAGCTCGTATCAAAGAAATTCGTCGTTAATCTATCGTTATCTGATAGTGAAAAAACCCTTGATTATCAAGGGTTTTTTGTTTATTCATAGTTCTTTTATTATTATATTTATAGTGAAATGGAAATACATATAATTGGATAAAGGACAGAGTCAAAGAACTACAATTTTTCAATGTCTTCTTTTAATACAAAGATTCAAACATTAACAACTGAGCAAGGTTCGGGAATAAGTGTGGCGATGATTGCGTTTGTGGGCGTTTATTGTTTAAAGCGTGAAGTAAAAGTATTTTTTACTTCACGCTTTTATTATTGTCTTTAGACCTAGTTG
>NZ_JXLB01000060.1 GCF_001886195.1 Enterococcus ratti
CTTGTGAGAGTAGGACGTTGCCACGCAGTTTCTAATGAAACGCCTAAGGTTTTCATATGTGTGTTTTTTTAGAAAATTATTCCGGCATAGCTCAGTTGGTAGTAGCGCATGACTGTTAATCATGATGTCGTAGGTTCGAGTCCTACTGCCGGAGTTCTCATTTTTGAGAAAGAGTATTGAGCTTCTTTCACTCTGGAGAGTTGTCCGAGAGGCCGAAGGAGCATGATTGGAAATCATGTAGATGGTTATACTGTCTCAAGGGTTCGAATCCCTTACTCTCCGTATTATTCCTGGCCCGTTGGTCAAGCGGTTAAGACACCGCCCTTTCACGGCGGTAACACGGGTTCGATTCCCGTACGGGTCATTAATTGAAAAATTTGGAGGTTTAGCTCAGCTGGGAGAGCATCTGCCTTACAAGCAGAGGGTCAGCGGTTCGATCCCGTTAACCTCCATATGAATTGGTTCCGTGGTGTAGGGGTTAACATGCCTGCCTGTCACGCAGGAGATCGCGGGTTCGATTCCCGTCGGAACCGTCATCATTCATTTTCAATTAATGTATTTTAATTTTGGCGCGGTAGCTCAGTTGGTAGAGCAACGGATTGAAGCTCCGTGTGTCGGCAGTTCGATTCTGTCCCGCGCCACCATGGAGGAGTAGCGAAGTGGCTAAACGCGACGGACTGTAAATCCGTTCCTTAGGGTTCAGTGGTTCAAATCCACTCTCCTCCATATTTTACAGGGGCATAGTTTAAAGGTAGAACAGCGGTCTCCAAAACCGTTAGTGTGGGTTCAATTCCTGCTGCCCCTGCCATGGCGAATGTGGCGAAGTGGTTAACG
>NZ_JXLB01000061.1 GCF_001886195.1 Enterococcus ratti
GTTTTTTATATACCTATGACTAAACTATCTCTTGCTGCTTCGACAACTTCTACAGTAATCTTATCCATTTGATTGATTCTTAAAATACGATCAATCTGTGCAAATAAACGATGAATAAGCCTAAAATTTCCTTTTGTGATCTTCATGAAGTTGTGATAGCCTCATAATCAGAAAAATCTTCTAACTTGATATCAATTCCTAAATCTGCCCATTTGTATTCCAAAATATGATGTATTTCGTCCTTACTAAGGTTATCAAATTCGTGTGCAAAACCTATGCGAAAGTAAAGTTGCGGATATCGAGACAATCTTTTTTCAATACCAGGCATACCAATAAGAACCATTGCCAGATCATTTCTATCATAAATATCTCTTAGCTGTTCTAAATGCTGAAGCTTTCAACGCTCAATTTCATCGACAATAATTAAATCAATTGCTTCATAGGTTTTAGGCACAGGAGGATTTTCTTGATTGTACTTTAGTACCATATGCATTGCTTTAGTCAGACCTATTCTACTAGTTATTGTGTCAATATTAGAACTGACACGAGACATCTTTTCAGCTGGCGCAGTATAAAAAACTTTATTTGCACTTAATATTTCATCTGTTGCATTTTTTTCAATATCATCAGCACGCCGATAGGTAATTTGTTTTTCTATATTATCCCAATTACAGTAATACCTTGAAGATAACGTTTTGCCTACGCCAGGAGCACCGTAACAAATTCCAATATACTTGTATTTAATACACGCATCACAAAATTCAGCAAATCATTTATATTCTTTTGTTTCAATAAAG
>NZ_JXLB01000062.1 GCF_001886195.1 Enterococcus ratti
GGTTCGAGTCCTACTGCCGGAGTAGTTAAACACGATAGAGTGTCTATCGTGTTTTTTTGTCTTTCTTCGTAATTGTACTGTTATGTAAAATAGGCAAATAAATTTAAAAAATTGCTGGAGCTGGAGGATTAGTGTTTTTTTTAATTAGCGATTGCATAAATTTAACATAAATAGAAGGTTTTGTCGGTAAGGGGAGTTCATTTTTTAGAGGAAGTAAAAATTTTTTTAATCAAAAGATAACAGACTTTTTCTGATATGAAATTAGTTTTTGAGTCCTTATAAAAATTTAATAGTAGCTTTATTTCTAACTAGTACTTTTCATGTATATAAAAATAAAAGGCTCTTAACATTTATGAAAAATAATTTGTGGTATTTTCGTAGGGGAATAAAAAGACAGTGAAAACATATTGATAAAACAACATATTTTTACTGCTTAAATTAAGCCACTTGCCGGGCTTGAACCGGCGACCTCTTCCTTACCATGGAAGCGCTCTACCAACTGAGCTAAAGCGGCATAATCACTAATACAAACAATAGAATAACGGAAATCATTCATTTTGTCAATACGTAAATAAAATAAAAATTTTTGCTTCATTAAAATTAAAATAACAACAAAATGAGAGGGATTTCTTCAGAAAAATTTCCCAAAAAGTATTGCGCTATTTGAAATAAAATGATATCATATGTATGTGTTTAATTCCGGCATAGCTCAGTTGGTAGTAG
>NZ_JXLB01000063.1 GCF_001886195.1 Enterococcus ratti
ATGCCCTCCATGTCTTTAACGTTTACTGACTCCAAGCGACGCTTTCCGAAAAAAATCAAACAAATCATAGAAGAAACGCAACAACGGTTTCAAGCAATTGATGAACGCTTGGTCTTAGAACATTTTGATCATTTCATTGATTACGATCCCGAGGTCTTCCCACACTTAGCTCCGCTTTACTGGGATCCACGAGTACCCAATCATCCGATGGAACACTTTGTTTATTATGAGTATGTGTTGCGATTTAATGGACATTCACACTACTATATCACTCCCTATAACGAAGAGATGAGTGATTATTTTTTAACAGAAAAAGATTCTTACTGGGAACGACTAGAAGAAATTAATGATACATTATTAGAGATTATTCATGATTATCAAATCCAAAATCTTGCCTATTGGAAAGACCTTTACTCTGAAAAAAAGTTTCAAGAAGAAGTTGAAACGATTAAAAAAAGAACTTCACACATGGTTAAAAAGCCAAGCGTTCGAGCATTATCTTTTGTTGATCCGAAACAACGTGCCCCTGAATTTGTCAAAAAAACGACGGATTGGATGGTAAAAGAATTACAGGAGTTAGACCCGCATTTGACGCTTACACATGATGAGGCTTTTATTGATTTTGGACCAGAGGAAGGGAAATTTTTAGCGGAATGTCCGTATGATCCTGAAGAAGATGATCCAGATGATG
>NZ_JXLB01000064.1 GCF_001886195.1 Enterococcus ratti
TTAGTACCAGCCGTTAGCTAACCAGAATGCTTGAGCGGCTTCCCATGAACCGTAACGTGAAGCAACGTATTGTTCTGCTACTCGTTCTTGATTAGCAGGAGAATAATCGCCATTTAAATAAGCGGCATCTAATTGGTAACGACCAATATAACGACCGTTTGCTGCCGTATAAGAACCACTAGATTCTTTTTGTGCGATCCATTCTTTGGCTGCATTTGTGCTTGTTGTAGTTGCTGGTGTAGCAGTTTGTGCGACGACTGGTTGAGTTGTAGGTTGAACGTCTGCGGCAGATGGTGAAACTGCTGGTTTTGCAGCTTCATGTCCAGCAGAGACGGATTCTTCTGTAGGAATCATTAATTGTTGACCTGAATAGATCAGGTTAATATTTGAAATCGCATTTTTTTCTGCAATGGATTGTACTAAGGAGTTGTTGCCAACGTATTTTTGAGAAATCGTTGATAGCGTATCACCTGATTGAACGGTGTAAGCTTCGTCTGCATGTGCAGAAGTTCCCATAAAAAATAAAGCGCCGGCCGTCAAAGTTGTTCCAAGTAAGAATGTTTTAAGTGATTGCATGTAGAATCTCCTTTATCAATTAAAAATAGTTTTGTTGTTATTAACGAGGAATACTTTACCATGAGAAAATATTTCATAGGTAAAAGCTTTATGACACTTTGTAACAAAA
>NZ_JXLB01000065.1 GCF_001886195.1 Enterococcus ratti
GAACAAATAAGGAAGGATCTCAATGCTTTATACTTTAGTAATAATGGAGTTATTGATAAAACTGGCTTATCAGGGGATACGACTCAAGGCGCGTTTGATGCACTTCAACAGCGTATTAATGCATTATCAAGTGACATTCCTGCAATGAGTCAACAAAAACAAGCATTGCAAACACAATTGAATGACATGCAAGCGATGTTACAAGAAATTCTACTTAAAACATCTACAGGACAAGTAGTAGTTCGAATAGATGCCAATCCTAAAGGAACGTATTTACACACATTTGGGGAAACACTACCTGGTAATGGGTTCATTGGGAAAGTGCAAGTTACTAGACCATCAACTTATGGTTTTCAGTCTTTGTACAACAAAGAATTTCGAGGAGGAACTACTACCAACAACTCAACTACGGGTGTTGGAAACGGAAGTGGATATAAATTAATTATCACGACGAATGAAGCACCACTAACGATCAATAGGAACATTCAATTATCCAATACAGTAAGTAAAGACTATATATTTGAAATAAAAGATGGTTGGAAATGGACAGTAAAATCTTCAAGTTATGATACAGCGCAAAGTGCAGTCAACGCATTGTTTAATGGGGAAACACCAAAACCAGAGAATACGCAAGAA
>NZ_JXLB01000066.1 GCF_001886195.1 Enterococcus ratti
ACACTTTCTGTACCTGAATACTTGTTTTCATGGTTGCAGAATAGGAATTAGCAGCCAATGAAAGAAGTAGCTGCGCTTTGTCCAAAGTCTTCTTTTCGGAGAGTCGTTTGTCTGTGCTTTTTTAAGATATTTTTCACCTAAGTTTGACTTAATCCAGCTAAATAGTCTGGATGAGGGAAGCGCTCAATCAAGTTTAAAGCTAATTTTGATACCCGACTAGAAAAAAGGAGTTCCAGTTCTGGAAAACTAAGTTGAAGAGCGGTGTGTAAGTTCAGTCTAAGTCGTTTGATTTCGGTTTCTATTTCTTGATAAAAGCGAGCTAAATCATGGGATTCTTCATAAATGGTTGACTGATGTCTCTTGTTTTTCCGTTCATATGCCCGTGAGATTGCGCAAAACGATGGGCATCTTGTTTATCAGTTTTAAGCACACGCAGACCCCGATCAAGCTGCTTTTTCGCTTCTAAAGGATTCAATAGGCAATAAGAAAAATGATTATTTTGGAAAAACGTTTCGATTACTTTTGAATAAA
>NZ_JXLB01000067.1 GCF_001886195.1 Enterococcus ratti
CTTACAAGCAGAGGGTCAGCGGTTCGAACCCGTTAACCTCCATATGAGCCGTTAGCTCAGTTGGTAGAGCATCTGACTTTTAATCAGAGGGTCACAGGTTCGAGCCCTGTACGGCTCATATTTTTTGCGGGTGTGGCGGAATTGGCAGACGCACTAGATTTAGGATCTAGCGCCTTACGGCGTGGGGGTTCAAGTCCCTTCACCCGCATCCTATGTTATACCATGCCGGCTTAGCTCAGTTGGTAGAGCATCTGATTTGTAATCAGAGGGTCGAGGGTTCAAGTCCTTTAGCCGGCATCCTAAACATGCGGAAATAGCTCAGTGGTAGAGCACCACCTTGCCAAGGTGGGGGTCGCGGGTTCGAACCCCGTTTTCCGCTTTGCCAAAATAGCACGCCGGGGTGGCGGAACTGGCAGACGCACAGGACTTAAAATCCTGCGGTGAGTGATCACCGTACCGGTTCGATTCCGGTCCTCGGCATTATAAATATGCGCCCATAGCTCAACTGGATA
>NZ_JXLB01000068.1 GCF_001886195.1 Enterococcus ratti
TTTATTTTTTGCGTACACTTCAAATTGGTTATTTGCTAATAATTTGAACCCTGGGAAATACTCTTGCCCATCGACGATCAATTTAAACTTCTTCACATCCCCAGTGTAAGTACCAGTAATGTAATCTGTATTTACTTTATAATAGTTGACCTCTAATGCTGGTTGTTGAACGGCAACTTCTTGCGTAGCAATTTCTATTCCTTCATTATTTAACACTTTTAACACTACTTTTTTAGAGTTGGAATATACTTTGTTTTTAGCATAGACTTCAAATTGATTATTTTCTAAAAATTTAAAGCCTGGTTTAAATTCTTTACCATCCACCAGTAATTTAAATTGTTTTGTTTCACCTACCGTTTGTCCTTTAATATACTCTTGTCCTAACGTATAGTTTTCAACTGTTAATTTAGGTGTTTGAATGGTAATTTCTCGGGTTCCGGTTACTTTACCAGTTTCATCAAAGCTTTCTACTTTTACTATTTTTGTTCCTTTAGTGATTTTTTTCCCGAT
>NZ_JXLB01000069.1 GCF_001886195.1 Enterococcus ratti
TATCTATTGGTTGAATTTACTCCTTATGATTCAGGACATGGGATGCATAAAGATTCTATTCGTGGAATAGCCACCAACTTTAATTATTTAGGTATTAGATAAATTTTTGAGTCAGAGATATATAAAATTATTTCGACATTTAAACTGTATAATTTATATTATTGGCGCAAACACTATTCTCCGGCAAATTTTCAATATGAAGCAAAAAAACTAAAAGAATATGGAAACTTGGATTGATCCAAGCCCCAATCTTTTTTTATTCGTTACTTTTTTAAAAGAGGATAAGTTGTTCCGAGTATGATTTTTCCATATGTTTGATACATTAAGTATACAAAAAATGAAAACGGTTTATATGAAGCAGTACTTTTTCACTACACCGATATTTTCTAAAAATAGAAAATATCGGTACAAAGAAATAGAGTTTTCGACGTATCA
>NZ_JXLB01000007.1 GCF_001886195.1 Enterococcus ratti
AGCAAAAGATCAAGCCGGTAATATTTCCGAGGCCAGCAATCAAGTACATCCTAGAACAAGTGTAGAAGAAGAAAATAATGAGCCTTTGCCGCCGAGTGAATTGCGAGCAGCAACAGTTATGGAAGATAAGGTCGTTTTAATGTGGCAAGCTGCTGATTCTAATGGGATAAGTGCTTATCAAGTTTATCGAAATGATGAGTTAGTAGGAGAGGTGCCAGCGGATATTTTGTCTTATACGGACGCTGGTTTAACAGAAAATACAAATTATTCCTATACAGTTAAATCAAAGGATCCTTCGGGCAATCTTTCTAAAGCTAGCAACTTGATCGTAGTTCAGACGAGTCAAAAACCAGCAAAGAAGACGCCTAAACAACCATCGTCTGACGATCCTGTGAACCATACAAAAAATAATACGACAGATAAAAGTATTCCAGCACAAATTATCAATAAGGTTTCAACTGATAAAACTCTGCTTGATAAATTACCGTTAACGGGCAGCCGCGTGCATCCAGCTTTGCAAATAGCGGGAGTAGTTATTGTAGGGGGAATAGCTGTGGTATGGTTTAAGCGACGAAAAAAGAGCTAATTCTTTTTTAAAAGAAAAATAAATAAAAATTTAGCCTCTAATTAATCTAATGGGAACAAAAAGATTTAACTTAACTTTCTAATACAAAACCGAAGAATTGCGATAAAAGTTTCTTTTTTATCACAATTCTTCGGTTTTTTGAAAGTAATTTTCGTTTATTCTACCGTTACTGATTTTGCTAAGTTACGTGGTTTATCCACATCTAGTCCTCTTAGTAAAGTTGCATAATAAGCAATAAGTTGAGTCGGTAAAACGGTGATTAAGGAAGTAAATAATGGATGAACCAAAGGTAATACTAAGTTATCTTCTTCTTTTTCTAGTCCTTTTGTTGCAATAATTAACGTCTTTGCTCCACGACTTTCTACTTCTTTAAGATTTCCGCGAGTGTGGGCTCCAGTTATTTTTTCACTAATTAAGCCGATAACTGGTGTATCTGTTTCAATTAAAGCAATGGTTCCATGTTTTAATTCGCCGGCAGCAAAGCCTTCTGCTTGAATATAACTGATTTCTTTTAATTTTAATGCCGCTTCTAATGAAACAGCATAATCTGTACCACGACCAATGTAAAAGGCATTCTGTGTGCCTGTGAAATAGCTTTCAGCCAATTCTTGCAAATAATCTTTTTGTGAGATGACTTCTTCCATAGCATTTGCAACGATACTTAGTTCGTGATCAATATCAAAATTTAAAGCAGATGGAATTTGCTTTTTGTCGCCAATTCCTTTTGCAAATACAGCTAAAAGTGCAATTTGAGCGGTATACGCTTTTGTTGAAGCTACTGCAATTTCAGGACCAGCGTGCAAAAGCAAGGTGAAAGAAGCTTCTCTTGATAAAGTAGAACCGGGAACATTTGTGATCGTTAACGAAGGATAGTGCAATTTATTTATTTTTACTAATACTTGTCGGCTGTCGGCCGTTTCACCGCTTTGACTCAAGAAAATAAAAAATGGTTTATCTGAAAGTAACGGCATGTTATAGCCAAATTCACTAGCAAGATGTACTTCTACAGGAATATGAGTAAGCGTTTCTAGAATAGGTTTTCCTGCCAATCCTGCATGATAGCTTGTTCCACAAGCGATGATGTAAATGCGGTCACTATTTTGGACGGTTGTTAAAAGCTGTTGATCTATTGTTACTTGGTTGCCATGATTGACATAAAATTGAGCAATTTTTCGCATGACGATAGGTTGTTCATCAATTTCTTTAAGCATGTAATAAGGATAAGTTCCTTTTTCTATGTCGCTTGCGTCAATTTGTGCTTCAAATGAAGTACGATTAACGGCTTGACCAGTAAGTGTTTCAATTGAAATTCCATTACGGGTTACCATAACTAACTCACCATCTTCAATTTCAACAAATTCTTTTGTATGTGAAATCATTGCCATGGCGTCGCTAGCAATTACATTAAATCCATCTCCTAAGCCAACCAATAAAGGACTCTTGTTTTTAGCAACAAACATTTTATCTGGTAATGCACGATCAACCATGGCAAATGCATAAGAACCTTTAACTAACTGTAAGGTTTTTACAAAGGCAGATTTTGTATCAAGTCCTTTATTGGAAAAAAATTCAATGAGATGAACAATAATTTCTGTATCTGTTTCACCTAAAAAGCGATCATTTATTAGATATTCTTTTTTTAATTCTTCAAAATTTTCGATTACTCCGTTATGAACAAGTACAAAGCGTCCACTTTGAGAAGTATGAGGATGGGCATTTGCATTTGAAGGTTCCCCATGAGTAGCCCAGCGTGTGTGTCCGATGCCAATTGTGCCAATCATATCCTTTGACAATTGATTCTTTAAGTTCTGTATTCTTCCTTGTGCTTTGACCAAAAAATCATTTTCATGAGTTGCCACAAATATTCCCGCTGAATCGTACCCTCGATACTCTAATTTTTCTAAACCATTAATCAATCCGGGAGTTACATTTTCTAATCCAATCATTCCAACAATTCCACACATGAGAAATCCCTACTTTCTATATCATAAAATCAAATGAACGTTTCCAATTGCGTGAATAGGTTCTTGTTCGATCTTCACAGATCGTTTTTTTGCTATTCTGTAGAGTGCAGTCCCTAGGGCCATCCGCCGAAAATTTCGATAAACCCTTTCCTCGTCATCTGTTTTCACAGATCAGGCGCTATTTTATTAATGATAAATGGTATATTCAAACTCCTTTTTATTTTTTTTTGGAAACTTCTTAAAGAATAACGTTTAATTATATCGTTTGTCAATTAAAAAGATAAAAAGTTGAATTGGTATACATGTAAATGTGATTGCTATATAAAATAAGTTTTGACTATCATCTTTTGACAGACTTCGGTACAATGAGAATGTAAAAATAAAAAGGAGGATAAGTAGTGGAAGCAAAGATAGAAACGATAACAGTAGGAATGTTGAAAAAACAGCTTGCTGAATTTGAAAAATTAAATTTTGTAAGTGATGAAACTAAAATTCTTTTAGATACAGGATGGGATAGTCTTCAAGAAATTGCACCTGATGCACTTGCCGTTAGTTGCGTACAACAATTTGTAGTGGAAGACGAGTGGACAAAAGAGAAATTTCGAGGATTTGTGCTGGAAGAAAAAGCTGAAAAAATGAATGGAGAAGGACCGAAAGAACAAGTGCTTGTCCTAAAAAATTTGTATTAAAGAGAGGGAATTTATGAATAAAAAGCGTTGGATAGCAGTTTTAATTGCAGCGGGACTATTCATTGTTTCAATAGTATCTGCTAGGTGGACATCAAATTTACAAGAAGAAAAACAAGTCGGTGGCTTGAATCGTTTTCTTTATGGAGATACTGAACTTTCTCCAACAGTTCTAGAAGAAGGAAATAGTACCGAAAAAATTGTTAAATTATCTGTGGAAGGTACGATTACAGATGAAGGTTCAACGGGTTTTTTTGCTACACAAGGGTACGATCATGAAAAATTCATGGAACAATTAGAAGCAATAAAAGAGGACGAAAGTGTCAAAGGAATCTTTTTGGAAGTCAATTCTCCCGGCGGCGGCGTTTATGAAAGTGCGGAAATTGCTAACGCTCTAAATGATATTCGTCAAACACGCCATCTTCCCATGTACGTCAGCATGAAAAATACCGCAGCCAGCGGTGGGTATTATATTTCAGCACAAGCAGATAAAATTTATGCAACAAAAGAGACCGTTACAGGGTCTATTGGAGTGATTATGTCAAGTTTGAATTATGCTGGATTATTAAAAAAACTGGGAATAGAAGATACAACGGTTAAAAGTGGTGCGTTAAAAGATATAGGTTCTAGTACTAGAGCGCAAACTCAAGAGGATCAAGCAGTTTTACAAGCTTATGTTGATAATGCGTATAATCGATTTGTTAAGGTAGTTAGTGCTGGCAGGCATAAATCAGTAGAAGAAGTGAAAAAAATAGCGGATGGTCGCATTTATGATGGCGAGCAAGCAAAAGAAGTAGGCTTAGTGGATGAGTTAGGATATCCAGAAGATGCACTAGAGGCAATGAGAAAAGAACAAGGTTTAGAAAACGCGCAACTTGTAGAATATACCACAAGTACTACAGGATTTGTCAATACTTGGTTAGGTTCAAAATTGGCGGAAATTCAAGGGTTAAAGACATCTGAAACAAGTCAGATTTTAACTTTTCTCGAAAAGCAAGGAACGATAGCATCACCAAAAGCCATGTATTATTATGGAGGTGAGTGAGCGTGAAGAAAAATGCTGGCGAAAAAATTGCTCATAGCGACCGTCCGAACGTAGGTCCAGATCCTGACTTTTCACAAAAAGTGCTTCGGTCTTTTAAGAAAAGCCCATTATCGGAAAGTGAAATAAAAGCGAAACAACAGCATTGGAAAAAATATACAGAAGAAACATCGGAGAAAGTAGAAATAAACGATTTTCCTAACTATTTTTATGCTGGATTTTGGATAAGATTAAGCGCGTTTGTTATTGATTTGATTTGTATTGGAGCGATTATGCGTTTAACGTTGCAAACTGCTGCTAATCTAGGTTGGCTGAAAATTTCAGACTCCTATTTGAGTGTCTATGGTCTAACTGCATTGGTTATTTATCTTGGGTATTTTATTTTGTTAACTAAATTGAATCATGGACAGACGATTGGAAAGATGGTTTTTGGTATTCGGGTAGTTTCTTTTGATGAGCTTGAGTTGAGTTGGTCAACGATATTAGTCCGAGAAGGCGCTTGTCGCTTTATTTTAAAATTTCCTTTGCTGTTTGTTGGATATTTTCCAATGATTTTTAATCAAAAAAAACAACATGTAGGTGATTATTTTTCAAATACAAGTGTTGTTACTCTTAATTTGATTAAAGCGTTTAATCAAGAAACAAATGCTTAAAGTAAATTGTTTTGTTGTTGATAAAAGAAGAGAAGGGAGAAAAAATGTGTGGAGCAAATTAACTTTCCTGATAAATATGAGAATCTCATGCGTTTGGCACGGCAAACATTAGCCGATCACCAATATTTTCAAGCAAAAACTTTGCTTCAACGTGCATATGAACAAAAGACGACATTTGAAGCAAACCGTCTACTTGTATTTTGTTTAATTGAAATGGACGAAAAAAAGGAAGCGTTAAATCAAGCATTTGCACATGAAAAGGAATACATGAACGAGGAAGAGACTGCGGCATTTTATTTTGATTTACTGATTCAAACCAATGATTACTTATATGCACGTAAGCTAATTGCCAACCATGATTTCTCAGATTCATTTGAACAGATCGTGTTGGATAAAATTCAACAAACGGAAACCTTTATGAGACAAAAAGAACGTCAAAAAATCCGTGAGATTCGTTGTAGCGTGGAATTATTGCCGAGGTTGTCTCCTACTGAACAATTACGAATGGTGTCAAAAATTGAAAAATTACCGTATCATGAATTTACTCAAACTGTAAGGAAACTGATTGTCCAGCCAGAAATTCATTTATTTGTGCGCGCCAAATTGTTAGAGTTATTAGTACAAGTAAAAAATAATCAATTGGGTTCTTATTTGACCATCGATAAGTTATTGATAGAAGTTACGCCAAATACATTGCCAAAGCCACAAGAACAGCTGGCTTATCAGAAATTATCGAGGTTAGCTGAAAACTATGAGGTGCAAAATGCGCCTCTTAGTGCGATTTTAAAAGAAGAATTTGTATTGCAATGTGCTCTTCTTTACCCTGTTTATGATACGTATGTCGGAGACCCTAAAAGTTGGTTTGATCATACTGTCAGTATCTATGAGGGTGCTACTGATAAGAAGCGAACAGAAGAAGAAAAAATTTTTGCGAAAAAAAGAAAAATTATTTTAAGAGAAATTCGTCTTTTTCAAGAACAAGAAAGTGGATTATAAGATGAAAAAGTCATGAAAAACGGGGATTCTACCTGCTCAATAGGTTTACAATTCGCAAGGGTTAGTGTACTATTTAAAGGTATGCATGAAACGTTTTTGATGTATAAAATGAATTTCTAAACTCGGAGGGAATTAAATGACTGCAACATTTGAAAAAAAAGGCACGAATGACGGTGTTTTAAAATTTACGATTGCGCAAGATGAAATCCAAAAGGGATTAACGACTGCGTTTAACAAAGTAAAAAGAAACTTGAACGTACCGGGGTTTCGTAAAGGAAAAGTATCGCGCCAAGTATTTAATCGTATGTATGGTGAAGAAGCGCTTTACGAAGATGCGCTGAACGCAATATTGCCAGAAAATTATGAAGCAGCAGTAAAAGAAGCGGGAATTGAGCCTGTTTCACAACCTAAAATTGATGTAGAGAGTATGGAAAAAGGTCAAGATTGGGTGATTACTGCTGAAGTTACTGTAAAACCTGAAGTGAAATTAGGACAATATAAAGATTTAATAGTTGAAAAGCAAGACCGCCAAGTAACAGATGCGGACGTTGAAGAACGCCTTAAACGTGAACAAGAAGCACAAGCGGAGCTAGTGATTAAAGAAGATGCTGCGGCTGAAAATGGAGATACAGTCGTAATAGATTTTGAAGGTTTTGTTGATGGAGAAGTGTTTGAAGGCGGAAAAGGTGAAAATTATTCGCTTGAATTAGGTTCTGGCTCATTCATTCCTGGGTTTGAAGATCAATTAGTCGGTAAAAAATCAGGAGAAAGCTTAGACGTAACGGTTACTTTCCCGCAAGACTATCAAGCAAAAGATCTTGCAGGAAAAGAAGCTGTTTTCAAAGTAACTGTTCATGAAGTAAAAGCAAAAGAAGTGCCTGAATTAGATGATGAATTTGCAAAAGATGTCGATGATGAAGTATCAACATTAACTGAATTAAAAGAAAAATATCGCAAAGAATTAACGGAAACAAAACAAAAAGCAGCAGATGATGCAAAAGACGAAGCAGCGATTCGCATGGCTGTAGAAAATGCAGAAATTATTGACTTGCCTGAAGTGATGATTCATGATGAAGTTCACCGTTCTATGGAAGAGTTTTTAAATAACATGCAACGTCAAGGCATCTCTTCAGAAATGTATTATCAAATGACGGGGACGTCAGAAGAAGATTTACACAAACAATTTGAAGGCGAAGCAGAAATGCGTACAAAAACCAATCTTGTAATCGAAGCAGTTGCAAAAGCTGAAAAACTAGAAGCAACGGAAGAAGAAATTCAGGCGGAAATTCAAGAGTTGGCTGATTCATACAATATGCCGATTGAACAAATTAAACGTGTTTTAACGGATGAGATGTTAAAACATGATGTTATCATGAAAAAAGCGATCAATTTAATTACTGAAACAGCAACTGAAGCATAAATATTGGTTGGAGAAAAAAGAGGAGGCTGAATAAGTCGCTCCTCTTTTTTCTTAGATTAAATTTTTTGAGTTTATTTAGCACTTTTGCTTTTTTTTGAATTATGGTATTATAATGAAAGACTTTTAAGTCTGTGATAGTTTCTTGCATTGAACGTGCAAGTTAAGGGGTGAAGACCATGTATGATAATCCAAATGGCAATGAGACCGTACGTTGTTCATTTTGTGGAAAAACACAAGAAGAAGTAAAAAAAATCGTAGCTGGTCCAGGGGTCTACATCTGTAATGAATGTATTGACCTGTGTAAGGAAATCATTGATGAAGAATTTTATGATGAAGCAGTACGTGAGTTAACAGAAGTACCAAAACCTTTAGAAATTTTAGAAATCTTAAACGATTATGTGATTGGTCAAGATCGTGCTAAACGTTCATTGGCTGTAGCGGTGTATAACCACTACAAACGAGTGAACCAGCAGTCCCAAGAAAATACAGATGATGTGGAATTGCAAAAAAGTAATATCTGTTTGATTGGTCCGACTGGATCAGGTAAGACATTTTTGGCACAAACTTTAGCGAAAACGTTAAATGTCCCTTTCGCAATAGCAGATGCTACGAGTTTAACGGAAGCAGGGTATGTTGGCGAAGATGTGGAAAATATTTTACTGAAGTTGTTGCAAGCGGCTGATTATAACGTGGAGCGGGCAGAAAAAGGAATTATTTATATTGATGAAATTGATAAGATTGCTCGTAAAAGTGAAAATGTTTCAATTACCCGTGACGTATCAGGAGAAGGTGTTCAACAAGCACTTTTAAAAATTCTAGAAGGAACTGTAGCGAGTGTACCGCCTCAGGGAGGTCGGAAACATCCTCATCAAGAGTTTATCCAAATTGATACTACAAATGTATTATTTATCGTTGGTGGTGCGTTTGATGGAATTGAAACAATTGTAAAAAATCGTTTGGGAGAAAAGACTATTGGATTTGGTACGCAAAATCAAAAATTGGCTGAAGGCGAAAGCGTTATGCAGCAAATTATTCCAGAAGATTTATTAAAATTCGGATTGATTCCAGAATTTATCGGACGCTTACCGGTAATGGCTGCGTTAGAGAAATTGACGACAGAAGACCTTGTACGGATTTTAACGGAACCAAAGAATGCATTAGTAAAACAATACAAAAAACTACTGTCTTTGGATGACACGGAATTAGAATTTGAACCAGATGCGTTAAAAGCCATTGCGAAAAAAGCGATTGACCGCAATACTGGTGCACGTGGCTTGCGCTCCATTATTGAAGAGATTATGATGGATGTTATGTTTGATATTCCTTCAAATGAAACGATTGAAAAAGTAATTATCACAAAAGAAGCTGCTGAACTTACAGGAGAACCGACTGTAATTTATAAAGATTCTGAAAAAAAAGCTGGATAGATACAAAAGGCTGTCGCAAAAGTTAAGTGGTGCTTTTACGACGGCTTTGTGTTTTCCTCACAAAAGTAACAGTTTTTTACGAATTATGATAAGCGGTGTTTGAAGAGTTTGAAATTTGACGCTAAGTCAGATCTTCTTAAAAAATAACGGTTGTTTCCAGAAGATAGTTCTTATTGCTCAGGTTGCTCTTTTTCACAGCCTTTTTAGGAGAGATTTTATGAAAGTACATCATGCAGAAATAGTTATTAGTGCGGTTGCTCCTCAACAGTATCCAGAATCTGATTTACCTGAGGTTGCTTTAGCAGGACGTTCGAATGTCGGAAAATCTTCTTTCATTAATACGTTAATTGATCGAAAAAATTTAGCGCGTACGTCGGGAAAACCAGGTAAAACACAAACTTTGAATTTTTATTTAATTGAAAATGTTTTACATTTCGTTGATGTTCCGGGGTACGGTTATGCAAAAGTATCAAAAATGGAACGTGCTAAGTGGGGGAAAATGATCGAAACCTACCTTACTACTAGAAAACAATTACGGACAGTAATTGCTTTAGTTGATTTGCGCCATAAGCCGACTCAAGAAGATGTTCAAATGTATGAATTTTTGAAATATTATGGGATATCGGTGATTGTAGTGGCGACGAAGGCGGATAAAATACCACGAGGGAAATGGAATAAACATGAAAGTGAGATCAAAAAAGCGCTAAACTTTGATGACGACGATCAATTTCTTCTATTTTCTTCTGTTACCAAACACGGAAAAGACGAAGCATGGCGGGCAATTGAAGAGGCAATAGCAGATAAAGCCTAAAAAATTTGCAGCACGCACAAGTTCTAATTTATAGGAGCTTGTCGTGCTGCAAATTTTTTTATTTTTTCTCAGATTCTTTTTTTTGTTCTTTTTTTGGTTTTAAAAAACGATCAATTTCTTCTTTAGAAGCCACTGTTTTTTCAGGATCAACCGCAAAAGATTCAAATAGTTTATCAAGATTATCTGTTCGTTCAAATTTAAGTCCCATTTTTTTCACCTCGTTAGTTAGTTACTTTTTATTTTATCATGGAATATAGACTAAAAATGCTTAAGGCGTTAAATTTTTGTTTTTTCTTATGTTTAGTTATAATTTGATTATAAAATAATTTGAAATAGGTGAGATTATTATGGGTTGTGATAAATTAATGATGAATATTCAATTAACAAATGTAAGTCGATCTCAAATAAAAAAAGAAATAAATGATTGGCTGGTTTTTATCCGAATAATATTTGAACCATCGTTTTTTCAGTCTTCTCATCAAATAAAACAACCTTTTGACTGGCAAACATTTTCACGTGAAGCGATAAAAGAATGCTATTTTTTGTCAGGAAATTTGAGTGTGGGGGACGACTATAACGAATGTAATATTTACTTTAAGGATCAACAATTATTAATTAAGAATATTTTAAAAAAAGAAAGTTTCTTTTTAAATGAATCCGTAATCCGTGATTATGTCAAAATCAAAATGGAAAAAAATGGAATATTTGCATACATTAGGGCATATGACGAATTTATTTATCATAATACAAAAGAAATAAATGAGCGATTTACTTTTGAAACAGCAGAAGAAATTGAGCGGTTGCCTAAGATGAAAGGGTTATCTAATAAAATTGTGATCGATTGTAATCAATTTCCCGGTTATGATTTATTTTATGAAGGAATGTGTTTTACTTCTTGTTGGGAGATGTATTATAGTTCTCATTATTATCAAATGATTCCTAAACAGATGTTTTTGGAAGTGCAACAAGTAGAGTATATCAAAGAATATCAAAATGAAGTCATTGAAATTCAATTGTATCGTGATCCTTTTAAATGGCAAGAAGCTGTAAATCTTCATTTTCAAGTTTATTATCGTGATCAATTAGGGTTTGATCATCTTGCTTGGGATAATGGTGTGGGCGTTTTAAAAGCACCTTTTGTTGAATATGCTTATACAAATTGTGGTATTCAATCTGTTCAATATCAAAATGAATATATGCAGCCTACGCAAAAGAAACTGGCGGTATTTTTTGTTACCCGAAATTATCATGCTGAAAAAAATGAATGCTGTGAAAAAAGGGTTAAAGGTAGATTGAATGCTCAAGCTTATTTTCCTTTGAAAGATGAAGAAAGGGCACAAATGATGTTTTGTAAAGCAATTGACCCGCGTATTTCATTAGATAATGGAATTGAGGCTTATTGTTACTATATAAGAGAATATTTAGAAATAAGCGTTGAAGATGAACAGTATAAAGAATATTTAGCTGTTTTACGTCTTTATGTTCCTGCTGAAAATGTGAGACGAGTACCTTTAAATGAGATTCGAAAGAGATTACCAGATATTAAGTTTAAACGTTTTAGAAAAAGACGTAAATTTTTTAGCTTTGATGTAAAAAAAGGAGAAAACCATCTGAGAGTAGAGTTTTATAATGATCCTAGGTTAAATAAATTTGAAACGTTGCAAAAAAATGAGGTGGATCGTCTGTGGCCTCAAGAAAGTAGGATATCAAATAATATTGTTGAATAGTTTCTAGAGGAATAAGGCTGCTTTTTTGAAGAATCTATAAAATTACTATTATTTTGTAGTTAAATAAATCTTTTTAGCTTGGTAGATGATAACAGAAATGATTTTTCAATGTTTGTGATGACGAGTTTTTAGGTGAAACTAGTCATGTGAACTGCAGTTTTATTTAAAAGCGGAAGTAGAAATAATTTTTTCACCGACCGATTGGTATTTACAGTCATTAATTTCATCAATTTTGACTTGGTTTGTGAAATTTAAGAAGTTTTGTTTTAAATACAAATACTTATTCATTGTCTTAACTTAATTAGCAAACATGAATGTTAAGGAGACGGTCAAAAAAATTGAGTAATTTAAATGAAAAAGGTGATAGAATGGATAAACACTTGTATTATCGTGTGATGGGACCAACAGCTGGATTTGCTTTACTTATGCTTCTTATTCCTGGTATACCAATGCGTTCTTTGTTTGGTTTTTTAGTAATGTTTCTTGGATTTGGTAGATATTATTATTTGATGTCCAGAAAATAAGACTAAAATAAAAAAGTGTTTAATTCTTTGTCCTTATTCAATAAAGAGTTGAACACTTTTTTGATTGTTTTAGAATATAAATGAATGTTTTTGAACGTTTTTTGTTGCTAATTAAAAAGAAATATGCTAATATGTGTCGTGAGGTGATCGTGGAAATGCTTACAGAAGAGCGCAGACAAAAGATACTACACTTGTTAGATCAACAAAAAATTGTCAAATCACAAGATTTAATTGCAATATTAAATGCTTCTGAATCAACAATTAGGCGTGATTTACAGGAATTAGAAAATGAAGGACTTTTAGAAAGAATCCACGGTGGAGCTAAAAAAGGTCAGCTTTTAGGTTTTGAACAAAATATGACTGAAAAAACACTCAAAAACATTCATGAAAAACAAGTAATCGCTCAACTAGCTGCGAGTTTGATTAATGAAGAAGATGTGATTTATTTAGATGCTGGCTCCACCACACTAGAAATGATCCCTTATTTGCAAGGAAGAAAACTAACGGTAGTAACGAATTCAGTAAAACATGCAGCAGGTTTGGTTGATTTACAACTTTCTACGATTATTTTAGGCGGACAAGTAAAATTATCAACTAATGCCGTGTTGGGCGCCAATGCATTGGATCAATTAAAGGATTATCACTTTAATAAAGTGTTTATGGGAATGAACGGTGCAGACTTAACGCATGGTTTTACTACGCCGGATCCAGAAGAAGCGGCAGTAAAAAAACTAGCAATGGCAAATGCAGAAGAAAGTTTTGTACTCATTGATCATTCCAAATTTAACAAGCTTAGTTTCACCTCTGTTGCTTCTTTATCAGCAGCTACGATCATAACTGAGCGTTGTCCTATAGAAATTGCAGAAGATTATCGTGAACGGACAACAATTAAGGAGGCAATACAATGATTTACACTGTAACATTAAACCCATCAATTGACTTTATCGTACGAGTAGAAGGATTAAAAATCGGCCAATTGAACCGAATGAAAGAAGACTTTAAAGTTCCGGGAGGAAAAGGAATCAATGTTTCTAGAATTTTGAAAAGAATTGGTTCAAATTCAACCGCTCTTGGTTTTTTAGGTGGATTTACCGGAAACTTTATATCGGATTGGCTGGAAAGAGAAGAAATTCATACTTCATTTACGACTGTTCAATCAGATACTAGAATCAATATCAAATTAAAATCAGATTCTGAAACAGAGATCAACGGATTAGGACCAATGATTTCAGAGGAAGAAATTAATCATTTAAAGCAAACGCTAAGTGCGGTGGAAAAAGGAGATATTGTTGTTTTGTCCGGCAGTACGCCAGCTAGCTTGAGAAACGGTTTTTACCAAGAATTAATTGAGCTTATTCGTGAAAAAGAGGCAGATTTTGTGATCGATACGACAGGTGATGAGCTTAAACATTCACTTGAAAAAAATCCACTTTTAATCAAACCGAATAACCATGAGTTGGCAGAATTATACCAAACAAAGTTTCAAAAAATTGAAGACATCCTTCCTTATGGGAAAAAATTATTGGCTGAAGGTGCGCAAAATGTCTTAATTTCAATGGCTGGTGACGGAGCGTTGATGTTTACGAGCGAAGGTGTTTATCAATCCAACGTATTGTTTCGTCCGTTAAAAAATTCAGTAGGTGCAGGAGATTCAATGATTGCTGGTTTTATTGGTGCTTATAGTAAAAATCAAAATCCGATAGAAGCGTTTCAATGGGGAGTTGCTTGTGGGAGTGCAACAGCATTTTCTGATGATTTAGCTTCTAGAGCATTGATTGACGAATTGTTACCCGAAGTTGAGATAACAAAAATAGATTAGTTTTCAGGAGGAATATGATGAATATTAAAGACTTAATGATCAAAGAGGCTATGATCATGGACTTGCAAGCAACCGATAAAACAGGTGCAATTGATGAAATGGTCCAAAAAATGTATGAAGCAGGCAGAATCTCTGATATTGAAACCTACAAAAAAGGGATCCTGGCTCGTGAAGCGCAAACCTCTACGGGATTAGGTGATGGCATTGCGATGCCTCATGCAAAAAATGCAGCAGTAAAAGAAGCAACAGTTTTATTTGCTAAAAGTAAAAAAGGCGTTGATTATGAAGCCTTAGATGGTCAACCGACTTATTTATTTTTTATGATTGCTGCACCAGAAGGAGCAAATGATACACATCTTCAAGCTTTAGCGGCACTATCTCGTCTTTTAGTTGATCCGGATTTTGTGGAAAAGTTAAAGAAAGCTAATTCACCAGAGGCTGTACAAGATTTATTTCAAGTGGCACAAGCGCAAAAAAATGCAGAAGAAAAAGCAGAACAGGAAAAGCAAGTAGAAAAAACAACTGCTGATGCAAAGAAATTTGTTATTGCAGTTACTGCTTGTCCAACTGGTATTGCTCATACGTATATGGCAGAAGATTCATTGAAGAAAAAAGCGAAAGAAATGGGCGTTGAAATCAAAGTGGAAACAAACGGCTCAGAAGGGATAAAAAACCGTTTAACGGCAGAAGATATCGCCCGAGCAGATGGTGTGATTGTCGCGGCGGATAAAAAAGTTGCTATGGATCGTTTTGATGGTAAAGCACTTGTCAATCGTCCTGTGAGTGATGGCATTCGTAAGCCGGAAGAATTAATCAATCTTGCGTTGAGTGGAACGGCTCCAGTTTATCATGGAGAAGGAAAAGAAAATTCATCTGATGAAGGAAATGCGTCGGGTACAATTGGACAAAGAATTTACAAAGATTTGATGAATGGAGTTTCCCACATGCTGCCTTTTGTAATTGGCGGTGGGATTGCGATTGCCCTTTCATTTATGGTTGACCAATTTATAGGAGTGCCTCAAGATCAACTGGCCAATCTAGGAAATTATAACCAAGTAGCTAGTTGGTTTAATCAAATTGGTCAAGCGGCATTTGGGTTTATGCTACCTGTTCTTGCAGGTTTTATCGCTTCAAGTATTGGTGATCGTCCAGGTCTAATTGCCGGTTTTGCTGCAGGAGCCTTGGCAAATGTTGGCGGGGCAGGATTCTTAGGGGCTTTAATTGGTGGATTTTTAGCAGGATACGTGATTGTCTTTTTGCGCAAGCTCTTCAAGAAATTACCTCAATCATTGGATGGAATTAAAACTATTCTCTTTTATCCAGTTTTTGGGTTGTTAATTACAGGTTTTTTGATGCTGTTGGTTAATGTCCCAATGAAAGCAATTAATGACGCATTAAACGGCTTTTTGACTAGCATGAGTGGATCAAATGCTGCGTTACTTGGTGCATTGCTTGCTGGTATGATGGCTGCTGACTTAGGCGGACCAATTAATAAAGCAGCTTATGTTTTTGGAACAGCAACTTTAGCTACAACAGTAGCAACTGGTGGTAGTGTTGTCATGGCTTCTGTCATGGCTGGTGGGATGGTTCCGCCACTCGCCATTTTTGTAGCTACTCGTTTATTTAAAAATAAATTTAGTAAAACTGATAGAGATGCTGGCTTAACGAATATTGTGATGGGCTTATCATTTGTTACAGAAGGGTCTATTCCATTTGCAGCAGCCGATCCAATCCGCGCCATCCCAAGCTTTATTATTGGTTCAGCTTTAACAGGTGGCTTAGTTGGTGCGTTTGGTATTAAATTACTTGCACCACATGGCGGAATTTTTGTTGTCTTCTTGTTGAGTCACCCAATCATGTATCTCGTATTTATTGCTATTGGGGCAATCGTTTCTGGTGTGATTTATGGATTATTAAGAAAATCACCCGCAGAAAAAATAGCTTAATTGTTATTAAAGATAAGCCTTCTTGTGAAAATCAGAGATGATTCTTATAAGAAGGTTTTTTAATGTTTGTGATCAAAATATTAAAAAAGGAAAATTTTTTAAACACCCAAATGACTGTTATGAAGGGGTTTGAAATTTATTAAACTTATTTTTTCTTTGCAGTAATTTTTCAAACAATAGCTGCGTTGAGAAAAAATTTTTTATACAAAAATGCTTGGTGAAGCAAGGTACCTTCGTTAACTAATTATGAAAGAGAAATCAAATGAAGTGAAAAAAGAGTCCACCTTTAAAAAAATGAAAATTTATAAAAGAGGTTAGTCCATATTACTTGTTTTTTATCATGTATACAATTGTAAGAAGCAGAAGCAAAAAAATTAAAGTAAAAAAAGAAAATCTTAAAAAAAAGTATATAGCGATGGTACCTTCTCCCACATTCATTAGTTCTCCTTTCTAAAAATGATATTATTAAAAATATATCATTTTAAACTATTTAAAAAGATATTTTATTTTTATACTTTACTAATAATAGTGTAGCATAAAACTTAAGGACTCGAAACAAATAAAGTAACAGAAAGTAAGAAGCATACTAAATAAAAATTGACTAAATTGAAATGATTAATAAGTAAATTTTTTAACTCGGATTAGAGATTTCCAATACAGTAAACAGTTAGAAATATCCATAAAAAATAAAAGACCATTAGATGAAGAAAATGAGCGTGGGGCAAAAGTAAAGAATACTTTTACTCCACGCTCTAAACATAGATAAACGGTGGAAACAAAAAGCAGCTCCTTCGGAGTTAAATACTTCTGTCCCAGCTTTATTGTGTAGATTTTAAAAGTGTTTATTGATCATAGTGGAAGAACGATCGAGGATTGCTTTTCGCACACTTAAAAGATGTTGCTCGTCTGTCAAAATAACCAAAATGTCTCCAATAGTTATGATGGTATCTCCATGAGTTAAGATTTCTTTATTTCCTCTGATGATAGAAACTAAGAGCATATGATTTGGCCAATTAAAATCTCGGACCATTCGTCCATCTAATGAACTCTCAGCAGTAATTGGAAATTCAAAAGTTGTTTTACCAACTAATATTGGCTGTTTTTGTTGTTGGAGCAAACGTTCTAACAGTGATTCATAAATCGGATTTCCTCCTAATAAGTCATCAACAATATACGCAAATAATGAAACCACTCCTAGAGGCATTAAATGGTTTAAGGAGCCCACCATTTCTGTTACAAGAATAATCGCAGTTAGTGGAGCTTTCCCAATTGCTGTAAAGTAGCCAGCCATGGCAATCACAATAAAATCTTTTACATACATGGAATTCATTCCCGTTAGCTGGACTAGCATTGTGCCATAAAAGCAGCCGATTAATGCACCTAATGTTAAGATAGGCAAAAAGATTCCACCAGGTAAATTTGCGCCATATGAAATCATGGAAAAGAAAAAACGCAATACAAAAAGACCAAAAATGAATGTTAAAGGATAAATCGCATGTCCTGAGGCGATGATGAGTTGATTTCCACCGCCTAATGTAGTAGGCCAAAAATAGCCAATTGGTAGAACTAGCAGGAACGGCACGAATCCATAAAAATGAGCAGGAAGTGGTAATTGACAATAAATTTTTGGTAAATTCAATAATACCCGTTGATAAATAAAGCCGAGTATTCCTAAAACAACTCCTAAAAGAATCAAGTAACCATAATAATTAAATGGCAACGAAGGAATCTCTCCTAAAGATAACACAGGTTTTAACCCAAAAAAATAAAGTGAAACAAAATTAGCAGTAATAGCAGAGGTAAAAGACGTCAACCAAACTAACGGAGAAAAAGAATGGTGAATTTCCTCTAACACAAATAATAAACCAGCAATAGGAGCATTAAAAGCTGCGGCTAAGCCAGCACTTGCACCACTTGAAATGAGAATTTTCTTTTCAGCAGAAGGACTATGTAAGAAGTAACTTGTCCCCTCTCCAACTACCGCACCTAATTGAATTGATGGACCTTCACGTCCTAAAAACAAGCCTGAACCAACCGAAAGGACACCACCAATAAATTTTTTCCATAAAACAGAAAACCATGAAATCGTCAATTCGCCTTGTAATTGACCTTCAACTTGTGGGATGCCACTTCCTTTAATGTCTGAGTCGCTTTTAATAAGCAAGCCCACAAAAAAAGCAGCGCCGATTGAAGTTACTAATAGAAGCAGCAAATCCCACGATTGTTTTTGGCTTAGGAGATACATTTTTTGTGTCAATTCGCCTAAGCGTTCAATCGTTAAACGAAAAAGACTGACCACGACCCCTGTTAGTAACCCAACTAGAATCCCCTTTAAAATATAGTAAAGCTGTGTTTTGTCTACTTGCTTAAAAAACATTTTTTTCATAACTAATCCCTCACTCCAATTTAATTTAGCGTGAATCAGTCATTTTTACAAGAGGAAAAGAAAATAAATTTATTTTCTTTTCAAATTCATGACATTATCAATGATTTTTCATGACTTTTGGCGATTATTGTTAATTGAGCACTTAAAGGAGTGAAGGAATATTTTCTTTAATGAACGCTAGGTAAATGCTATAATTAAAAGGATTGATAGTAAGAAAGGATGTTGTAAATGTCATCCAAAATTGAATTATTGAACGGGATGAATCCTCGACAAAAAGAAGCTGTTCTTCATACCGAAGGACCTCTATTACTAATGGCGGGCGCAGGTAGCGGGAAAACTAGAGTGTTAACGCATCGAATTGCATATTTAATTGAAGAAAAAGAAGTGAATCCATGGAATATCTTAGCGATTACTTTTACTAATAAAGCAGCAAAAGAAATGAAGGAACGAGTTAATGCGATCTTGGAAGTTGGGGGAGAAGATGTTTGGGTTTCGACCTTTCATTCGATGTGTGTACGTATTTTAAGAAGAGATGTCGATTTTATTGGATATAACCGTAACTTTACAATTATTGATTCTTCCGAGCAATTGTCTTTAATGAAACGTATTTTAAAAGAATTAAATGTTGACCCAAAAAAATATGATCCAAGAAGCCTTCTTAGCACCATTTCCCAAGCAAAAAATAAGTTGCAAAACCCTCAAGATTTTGCTAAGGGACAAGGCAATTATTATGAAGAGATTGCAGCAAAATGTTATGCTGTTTACCAAAAAGAATTACAGTATAACCAATGTATGGATTTTGATGACTTGATTATGAATACAATTCGCCTATTTAAAGAACATCCAGATTCATTAACCTATTATCAAAATAAATTTCATTATATCCATGTAGATGAATATCAAGATACAAATCACGCACAACATACGTTAGTAAATTTGTTAGCAGATCGATTTCAAAATCTATGCGTAGTAGGCGATGCAGACCAAAGCATTTATGGTTGGCGTGGAGCAGATATGCAAAATATTTTGGATTTTGAAAAAGATTATCCTCATGCAACTGTTATTTTGTTAGAACAAAATTATCGTTCGACTCAAAATATTTTAAAAGCTGCCAACCAAGTGATTGAAAATAACAACAATCGTAAACCAAAAAATCTTTGGACGGAAAATTGTGAAGGAAATAAAATTACTTATTATCGAGCAGACAACGAACGAGAAGAAACACGTTTTATCGTTGACCATATACAGGAAGAAATACGAGAACACAAGCGTAATTATGGTGATTTTGCCATTTTATATCGAACTAACGCACAATCTCGTGTGATGGAAGAAACATTATTAAAAGCCAACATTCCTTATAAAATGGTTGGTGGGCATAAGTTTTATGATCGAAAAGAAATTAAAGACATTTTAGCGTACTTAAATGTGATAGCTAATCCACAAGATTCAATCAGCTTTGAACGAATTGTCAATTCGCCAAAACGAGGGATTGGACCTGGATCAATTGAAAAATTAAGAAATTTTGCCACTATTCATCAGTGGTCATTACTTGAAGCCGCTCAAAATGTTGAGTTGACGAATATTGGTGGAAAAGCGGGGCAGCAATTAGGTTCCTTTGGTGAAATGATTCAGGCGATCACACAAATGGTTCCTTACCTGACGGTGACAGAATTGACAAAAGAAGTACTAGAACGTAGCGGTTATTTAGAAGATTTAAAGATTCAAAATACGTTAGAATCGCAAGCAAGATTAGAAAACTTAGAGGAATTCTTGACGGTTACACAGGAATTTGATAAAAAGTTTGAAGATCAAACACAAGAAAATAAAGATACACCAGAAGAAAAATTGATTGTATTTTTAAATGATTTAGCGCTAGTTTCTGATATTGATAATTTAGAAGAAGAAGCAACTCAAGTTACTTTGATGACTTTACATGCAGCAAAAGGGTTAGAATTTCCAGTTGTCTTTTTGATTGGTTTAGAAGAAGGAGTTTTTCCTCTTTCAAGAGCTTTGATGGAAGAAAGTGAATTAGAAGAAGAGCGAAGGCTTGCTTATGTCGGAATCACAAGAGCAAAAGAAACATTATATTTAACAAATGCGTTTTCTCGTACGCTATATGGTCGTACGCAATATAATCTCCCTTCTCGTTTTGTGGAAGAAATTGATCAAGAATTATTAGAAATTCAAGGAGTGCGCCCAATATCAAAGCAAACGAATCCCTTTGTAACTAAAACAGCAAAGTCCACTTATAAACAGCCCACAACGACGATTGTTTCATCAAAGACAGCAACTGGTGGAGAAAGTAATAATTGGAAAGCCGGCGACAAAGTCAAACATAAAAAATGGGGAGTCGGAACGGTGGTTCGAGTAAATGGAATATCTAAAGATTTAGAATTAGATGTTGCTTTTCCAAATCAAGGTGTGAAACGGTTATTGGCAGCTTTTGCACCGATCGAAAAAGCTTAAATTGGAGGGATAAACGATGAAACGTGAAAGAACAATTGATGAAGCTGCTAAAAAAGCAGAAGAACTGAGAAATCGGTTAAATCGTTGGTCCAAAGAGTACTACGTAGAAGATAAGCCGACTGTTGAAGATTACGTTTATGATAAAGAATATGCGGAATTAATGGCTATCGAAGAACAATATCCTGATTTAATCACGTCTGATTCTCCGACACAGCGAGTTGGTGGCAAAGTACTTACTGGATTTGACAAGGTCACTCATGATATTCCGCTATATAGTTTGAATGATGTGTTTAATAAAGAAGAATTGCTGGCATTTGACCAACGTGTACAAAAAGCAATTGGTCATTCTGTTGATTACTGTTGTGAATTAAAAATTGATGGCTTGTCTGTTTCTTTACGTTATGAAAACGGTGAATTTGTGCGTGGAGCAACAAGAGGAGATGGCACGGTTGGAGAAAACATTACAGAAAATTTAAAAACTGTACGTTCGGTACCATTAAAGTTAAAAGAAATGATTAGTGTTGAAGTTCGTGGCGAATGCTTTATGCCAAAAAAATCATTTGTTCAATTAAATCAAAAAAGAGAAGCGCAGGGACAAGATATTTTTGCCAATCCTCGAAATGCTGCTGCTGGTTCTTTAAGGCAGCTTGACTCTAAAGTTACTGCGAAACGAAACTTAGATACTTTTCTTTATACGGTTGCTGATTTTGGTCCTATGAAAGCACAAACGCAATATGAGGCGTTAGAAGAATTAGAAAAAATGGGGTTCCATACAAATCATGAGAAACGCTTATGTCGGTCAATTGATGAAGTGTGGACTTTTATTGAAGAATATCACGAAAAGCGCCTTGCCCTTCCTTATGAAATTGATGGAATCGTCATTAAAGTAAATCAGTTTTCGTTACAAGACCAACTAGGATTTACAGTTAAGGCTCCTCGTTGGGCGACTGCTTATAAATTTCCGCCGGAAGAAGTAGAGACAAAAATTGAAGAGATAGAATGGACTGTGGGTCGCACGGGTGTAGTTACGCCTACAGCACTGATGTCTCCTGTGAGAGTTGCTGGTACAACTGTTAGCCGAGCAAGTCTTCATAATGGTGACTATATTAAAATGAAAGATATTCGTCTGTATGATACAGTTCGAATCTATAAAGCAGGAGACATTATTCCGGAAGTGGCTCAGGTGGTGATGGAAAAACGAGCGAAAGATAGCAAAGAATATGCGTTGCCAACTCATTGTCCTGTTTGTCACAGCGAACTGGTGCATTTGGATGAGGAAGTCGCACTGCGTTGCATTAACCCCAAATGTCCTGCTCAAATAAAAGAAGGGCTCAACCATTTTGTTTCTCGCAATGCTATGAACATTGATGGTTTAGGACCTAGAGTATTGGCTCAGATGTATGACAAAAAACTAGTTTCAGATGTAGCAGATTTGTATAAATTAACTGAAGAAGAGTTGTTGACATTAGACAAAATTAAAGAAAAATCGGCAAACAACATTTTATCGGCAATTCATCTGAGTAAAGAAAATTCAGTGGAGCGTTTAATATTTGGTTTGGGAATTCGTCATGTAGGAGCGAAAGCTGCTAAGATATTAGCTGAGCATTTTGGTGATTTAGAGACGTTAAGCAAAAGTGATTTTGCAGCAATCATCGCATTAGATACGATTGGTGACATAATCGCTGATAGTGTTGTCACTTATTTTAATAATGAAGAGGTTCATGAGTTGATGACTGAACTAAAACAAGCGGGTGTAAATTTTAACTATAAAGGGATTCGCTTTTCACAAATCAAAACGATTGAGTCACCTTTTAAGGAAAAAACAGTTGTATTGACAGGAAAATTAACGCAATTTACACGTGAAGAAGCCAAAGAAACGATTGAAAATTTTGGCGGAAAAGTGACTGGAAGTGTTTCGAAAAAAACGGATATCGTGGTGGCAGGCGAAGAGGCGGGCAGTAAGTTGACGAAAGCACAGGCGTTAGGAATCGAAATATGGACGGAAGAAAAAATGGCAGAAGCGTTAGCTAAAAGTCGCACGTTTTAATAAGGGGATTGATTTTTTCAGATAAATTTCAAGAAATAATTTCAGATGAGAAACTCTTATGTTAAAATAGAGAGCAAAGTTTTTAACTCGTTTAGAAAGAAGGGGTAGTATGGCAATCAGTGAAGAACAAGTAAAACACGTGGCCAAATTAGCAAAACTTTCGTTTGCAGAAGAAGAACTGACAAGTTTTACGGATCAGTTAGGAAAAATCATTGATATGGTAGAAATGCTGGAAGAAATAGAGACAGAAGGTGTGCCATTTACATCAAACGTGGTTGAAACAGTGAACGTTATGCGGCAAGACCGAGCAAGCACTGGTTGGAGTCGCGATGAATTGTTGAGAAATGTGCCAGAAATACAAGACGGTTTTATTAAAGTACCAGCGATTATTGATAATGGGGAGGCTGGCGCATAATGACTAAGCTATATGATCTTTCTCTAGAAAAATTACACGCATTACTGGTTTCTAAAGAAATCACTGCACAAGATTTAACGAGAGCAACTTTTGAGCGTATCAAAAAAACAGAATCGGCGATTGCGGCTTTCATTACATTAAATGAGGAAAAAGCAGTAGCACAAGCAAAAGCATTAGATGAAAAAGGAATAGATGAAAATAACGTTTTAGCAGGAATTCCGATTGGCGTCAAAGACAACATTGTGACAAAAAATTTGTTAACTACGGCGGCTTCTAAAATTTTGTATAATTTTGATCCTATCTATGATGCAACTGTGATGGACAAAGTGTACCAAGCGGATATGATTCCAGTAGGTAAATTGAACATGGATGAATTTGCAATGGGTGGAAGTACAGAAACTTCTTATTATAAGAAAACAAAAAATGCTTGGGATCATTCAAAAGTTCCGGGTGGTTCTTCTGGTGGTTCTGCTGCATCAGTGGCTGCTGGACAAATTCCCGTGTCTTTAGGTAGTGATACAGGTGGAAGTATACGTCAACCAGCTTCGTTTAACGGAATTGTAGGGATGAAGCCTACGTACGGTCGTGTTTCTCGTTTTGGTTTGATTGCTTTTGCATCTTCTCTTGACCAAATCGGACCGATGACTCGTACTGTAAAGGACAACGCTTTTGCTTTAACTGCAATCAGTGGCTACGATGAAAAAGATGGAACTTCATCAGGCGTTTCTGTTCCTAAATTTGCAGAAGGATTAACAGGTGAAATTAAAGGAATGAGAATTGCTTTACCAAAAGAATACCTTGGTGAGGGAATAGCTTATGGAGTCAAAGAAACTATTTTGAAAGCCGCAGATACTTTCCGTTCATTAGGCGCGACGGTAGAAGAAGTCAGTTTGCCGCATTCAAAATATGGAGTAGCGGTATATTATATTATTGCTTCATCCGAAGCAAGTTCAAACTTACAGCGTTTTGATGGCATCCGCTATGGTTATCGTTCTGAAAATGTAAAAAATTTAGAAGATGTATACGTAAACTCACGTACTGAAGGATTTGGTGAAGAAGTAAAACGCCGAATTATGCTTGGAACTTTTTCGTTAAGCGCAGGGTATTATGATGCTTACTTTAAGAAAGCAGGACAAGTTCGAACATTGATCAAACGAGATTTTGAAAAAGTCTTTGCCAATTATGATCTGATCATTGGACCATCCTCTCCTACGGTTGCTTTTGGACTTGGTGAAAAGATTAATGATCCAATCACGATGTATATGAGTGATATTTTAACTATTCCAGTTAATTTAGCGGGACTGCCGGGAATGTCCGTTCCTGCTGGCTTATCTGATAATATGCCGGTTGGCTTACAAATCATTGGAAATTACTTTGATGAAAAAACTATGTATCAAGCTGCTTATGCTTTTGAACAAGCAACGAAATTCAGTAAAAACAAACCAGCGATTTTAGGAGGGAAAGGTGAATGAACTTTGAAACAATTATCGGACTTGAAGTCCATGTCGAATTAAAGACAAACTCAAAAATTTTCTCTCCAGCGCCTGCACATTTTGGAGCTGAACCAAATAGTAATACGAATGTAATTGACTGGGGATATCCGGGTGTTCTACCAGTAATGAATAAAGCCGCTTTGGAATTTGGGATGCGTGCAGCGCTGGCTTTAAACTGTAAAATTTCTAAACATACTCATTTTGATCGTAAAAATTACTTTTACCCTGATAATCCAAAAGCTTACCAAATTTCACAATTTGACCAGCCTATCGGTTATGATGGATGGATTGAAATTGAAGTGGAAGGAAAGAAAAAGAAAATTCGTATCGAACGCGTGCATTTAGAAGAAGATGCTGGTAAAAATATGCATGGGATTGACGGCTACTCTTATGTTGATTTAAACCGTCAAGGGACGCCATTAATCGAAATCGTTTCTGAAGCCGATATGCGTTCACCAGAAGAAGCGTATGCTTATTTAGAAGCTCTGCGGTCCATTATTCAATTTACAGAAGTTAGTGATGTGAAAATGGAAGAAGGTTCGATGCGCTGCGATGCGAATATCTCTTTACGTCCTTATGGTCAGGAAGAGTTTGGAACAAAAGCAGAATTGAAAAATTTGAATTCACTTTCATTTGTAAAAAAAGGTCTTGCATTTGAAGAAAAACGTCAAGCAAAAGTGCTGCTTTCAGGCGGAGAAATTCAACAAGAAACACGGCGATTTGACGAAACGACGAATCAAACTATTTTGATGCGCGTCAAAGAAGGATCAAGTGATTATCGCTATTTCCCAGAACCTGATATTCCTAAATTTGTAATTGATGATGAATGGATTCAGCGAGTAAAAACAAGTTTGCCGGAACTGCCGGCTTCACGACGTCAACGTTATATTCAAGAATTAGGCTTACCAGAATACGATGCAATGGTATTAACTTTATCAAAGGAAATGTCTGATTTCTTTGACGAAACTTTAAATAATGGTGCAGATGCAAAACAAGCATCAAATTGGTTGATGGGTGAAGTATCTGCTTACTTAAATAGCGAAAAATTAGAGTTAGCTCAAACAAACTTAACACCTGAAAATCTAGCGGGTATGATTCGTTTAATTGCAGATGGAACGATTAGCTCTAAAATTGCTAAAAAAGTTTTTCGTGAATTGATTACCAAAGGTGGTCGTGCTCAAGAAGTAGTTGAAAAAAATGGCTGGGTACAGTTATCTGATCCAAGTAAACTTTTGCCAATAATCAATGAGATTTTGGATAACAATCAACAATCTGTAGCTGACTTTAAAAACGGGAAAGATCGTGCTGTTGGCTTCTTAGTTGGACAAATCATGAAAGCAACCAAAGGACAAGCAAATCCAAGTGTTGTCAATCAATTACTTAAAGATGAATTAATAAAACGCTAGGAGTAAGCCATGAAAAAAGCTCGCGTTATTTATAACCCAACTTCTGGCAAAGAGTTAGTAAAAAAAAATTTAGCGGATATCCTCCAAGTATTGGAGGATTCCGGCTATGAAGCCAGTGCATATGCTACAACACCAGAAATAAATTCTGCCCAAAATGAAGCAAAACGAGCGGCGAATATGGGATTTGATTTAGTCGTGGCTACTGGTGGAGACGGCACAATTAGTGAAGTGGTGAATGGAATTGCCCCCCTTGAAAAGCGGCCAAAAATAGCAATTATCCCAGCCGGCACTACGAATGATTATGCACGAGCATTGAAGATTCCTCGTGATAATATCAAAGCAGCTGCGGAAGTGATCAAAAAGAATCAGATAGTAAAAATGGATATTGGTCATACAGATGATCGATATTTTATCAATATCGCTGCTGGTGGTTATTTAACTGAGCTAACCTATGATGTTCCTTCTGAATTAAAGAGTATATTTGGGTATTTAGCCTATTTAGCAAAAGGAGCAGAGATGCTTCCTCGCATTAAACCTATTAAAATGCGCTTGAAATATGATGAAGGAGAATACATAGGCAATGCTTCCATGTTTTTTCTAGGTCTTACGAATTCGGTTGGCGGCTTTGAAAAAATTGCGCCTGATGCCAAGCTTGATGATGGAAAATTTTCATTGATTATTGTGAAGACAGCAAATATTTTTGAGATTTTGCATATTGCTGCATTAATGTTAAATGGCGGACGACATGTAGATGATCCTCGTGTTATTTATACTAAAACGAGTCGTTTATTTGTTGAGACAGAAGATGATATCAATCGACCTGTTATGATTAATTTGGATGGAGAATACGGTGGAAATGCACCCATGTACTTTCAAAATCTGCATCAACATATCGAATTTTTTGCTAATACTGACCAAATTCCAGATGAAGCAATCACTGGATCAGAAGACTTAGAGGAGGTAAGCAAAGAATTTGTTAAGGAAGTTGAGCGTTTGACAGATGAAGATATTGATGGTGATGGAAAAATTGCAGACGAAGAAAAATGATAAAAAGGGTGGGACAGATGATCGTTCCACCCTTTCGTATGAGAGAAATGAAACGAATAAAAAAGATTTTTTTCGTTAGTGTATGATGAAAAATGGCGTAAAAATAGATGACGGTATGCTTGCGTATGACGATTCAGGTCAACGTAAATTTGTCAAAACCTAAGATAAACGGTGTTTCAAAGCCAATTCTTCGGTAGTAAGCTAGCATCAGTAAAAATGAAACAACTATTTTCTCTGATGTTTTCTTACTACTTGGAGTTAATCGGCTCTGTCACAATCTAAGATAAAGGAGTTATTTATGAAAGATCAACGATTGATTAAAAAAAATGAACGGTATACGGTAGAAATAATTGATTTAAGTTACGAAGGAATGGGGGTGGCTAAGATTGAAGGCTATCCGTTATTTATCGAAAATGCTTTACCGGGAGAACGAGTGGAAGTTCTTGTTTTAAAGGCTGGAAATAAATTTGGTTATGGAAAAGTTGAAAGTTGGTTAACAAAATCACCTGCTCGTCAGCCATTAAAAGATAATCGCCTACTTCGTACAGGAATTGCTCCTTTGGCGCATTTGAAATATGAAGACCAGCTTGCCTTTAAACAAAAGCAAGTCGAAAATGTAATGAGTAAAATTGCCCATATATCAGAAGTAGAAATTTTGCCGACGATTGGTATGGATGTTCCTGTAGGTTATCGCAATAAAGCCCAAATTCCCGTTAGACGAATGAATGGACGCTTAGCTACTGGTTTTTATAAAAAAAATAGTCATGATCTTGTTGAGATTGAAGATTATTATATTCAAGAGCCTGCGATTGATCAGGCAATTGCTCGTGTTAGAGAAATTCTACAACGATTTCAAGTACGCGGGTATAATGAGGTAAAAAATGAAGGACAAATTCGGCATATCATTATTCGTAGAGGACATTATTCTCATGAGATGATGGTTGTTTTAGTGACACGTAAAGAAAAATTTTTTAAAGGAAGAGAAATTGCGCAAGTGATCCATGAAGAAATTCCAGAAGTTGTATCTGTTATGCAAAATATCAATGAAGAGAAAACGAATGTGATTTTAGGTGATAAAGAAAAAATACTTTATGGTAGAAGCTATATTGAAGACCAGCTTTTAGGTAAGACGTATCGTATTTCTGCTAAATCATTTTATCAAGTGAATACACAGCAAACTGAAAAATTGTATCAAACGGCAATGGCATTTGCACAGCTAGAAAAAAAAGATGTGGTTATTGATGCGTATTCAGGAATTGGAACGATCGGGTTGTCATTGGCTGATCGGGTGAAAAAAGTATATGGCATGGAGTTGATTCCAGAAGCAATTGAAGATGCACAATTTAATGCGCTAATAAATAAAGTAACAAATGTTCACTATGAAGTAGGAAAAGCAGAAACGGTGATGAAGAAATGGCAAGAAAAAGGTATAAAACCGTCTGTGATTATTGTTGATCCGCCAAGAAAAGGGTTGGATCACAAATTTATCGAATCGGCGATTGAGATGTCGCCAGAAAAAATAGTTTATATCTCCTGCAATCCAGCAACTTTTGCAAGAGATGCCAGAGCTTTTGTGGAATTAGGTTATGAAGTCTCGAAAGTACAACCAGTCGATTTATTCCCACAAACACATCACGTCGAGACAGTAGCGTTGTTGCAACGACATTAAGATTGGAAATTTTTATTTTAAATACTTTTATAAGCATATCGTCTTCATTGATGGGAGAAATAAATTGTAGAATAAGAAGATCTGCGGCTATACTATTTAAATGAGAGGGCGACAAAATAGGTAGAATCTTCTATATAGAATAGTAGGAAGAAATGACTGGATAGTACTGTAAATTATAGATTTTCTATTCTAGAGATTGGAACAAAAAGCAGCTTGATTTAGCCAGCAGCTGTGTCTTTTCTATTCCAATCTCTTATTTGGCTAAAAAAGTGCGGGATTAAGGATGACTGTTATCGTACGAAACAATAGATATCATGTTCTTGCATAATTTGTTTAAAATAATTTAAATCTTCTGTGTGAAGAGGAGGGATATTTTTCATTTGATAAATTCGATTTAATTGTTCATATTTTTTTTGTCCAAATTGATGAAAGGGTAGCAATTCAATGTTGTCAACACCTAAGCGCTGAAATAAACGGGCAAACTGTTTTGCATCTTGCGGTTGGTCATTAAAGTTTGGAATGACTGGAATTCGGACGATTAAGTGTTTGTGATGTTTTAAAGCATAACTTAAGTTTTTTAAAATTAACTGATTGGTCACGCCAATGCCGGTTTGATGTTTTTCGGAATCATAGTGTTTTACATCAAAATATAATGTATCCACTTGTTGGATATAATTGGCAAATATATCTAACTTTGCATACCCAGTAGTTTCTGTAGCGGTGTGAATCCCTTTTTCTTTTAATACTCGTAACAATTCCGTTGCAAATTCTGCTTGATAGAGTACTTCACCGCCAGATAAGGTGACGCCGCCACCAGATTCTTCATAAAAAGCAACATCTTTCATGACTTCAGTTACTACTTCGTCGATTGTTTTATATTCTCCCACCATTGTGTTTTTTTTTCGTGTGTTTTCCCACATTTTTTCTGGTTTTCTACTTTGTGACTCAGGGTTGGCACACCAGTAGCATCGTAAAGGACAACCTTTAAAGAAAACAACAGTTCGAATACCAGGACCATCATGAATACTGAATTTTTGAATATTAAAAATGCATGCTTGTAATTTAGTCGGTGTTGTCATACATGATCACTCCTTTTTCAATCATGTATATTATATCATATGTTTTATCAAACGTAAATATTTATAGTTACGAATGAAATTTAATAAGAGTGTTATTGTAAGGATTTATTAAATATGATATGCTAAAAAAAAGTGAGGGATAGAAATGTCACGAGAAGAAGAGATTATTTCAATAGTGAGTAAGAATAAAAAAATGGAAGTGAATGAATTAGCCGAATTGCTAAAAGTATCTCAAGTAACGATTCGTAAGGATTTGGATAAATTAGAAGCAAGAGGAATTCTTCATCGCCAACATGGCTTTGCACTTATTAGTAATCAAGATGATATCAATTATCGGTTGGCCTCTCATTATGAGCTAAAACGCAAGATTGCATTGAAGGCGGCAGAACTGGTCAGTGACGGCGAAACAGTGATGATTGAATCAGGATCGACTTGTACGCTTTTAGCAGAGGAGTTGGCTTATAATAGAAATGATATTACTATTATCACTAATTCTTGTTTTATTGCTTCTTATATTAGAAAAGCAGAGTCAGTAAAAGTGGTATTGATTGGTGGGGAGTATCAAAAGGATTCACAAGTCAATGTTGGCCCCTTAGTTAGAAAACTGATCAATGCGTTTCACGTCGATAAATTATTTGTCGGGATTGATGGTTTTGATAAAAGACGTGGCTTTACTGGAAGTGATATTACTCGATGTGATACGGCTAATGCAATGATGAAGGCAGCAGATAAGACGATTGTATTAACGGATTCGAGTAAGTTTTCTCAAATTGGGGTGGTTTCTGAATTTGCTTTTGAAGATATTTCTATTGTTTTTACAGATAAAGGGATTTCGGAAGAGAAAGCACAATTTTTAAGAGGAAAAAATATTGAATTAGTGACAGTGTAGTCAATTATGGCGAAACAATATCGTAAAGGTAATTTTTTTATTTTTAGATTAATGAATAAAAAACAAGCAGACGATCACAAAAATTAGTGTTTCAAATTTTTGTGATCGTCTGCTTGTTTTTATTGTAACTATTTTTTTGTATTGCATGAAAAAATGATTTGTTTGATACATGCCATTTTATTTTTTTGAAAGATAATTAAATTTCCTTTGACACTTTGTGAATAAGTATGCTATATTTGTTTCGAAAGAAAGTTTAAAAGTTTCAAATGAAAAGGAGCGTGTAGGTATGAATACTCAAGTTAAATTAAAAACAGCAAGCAAGCAGTTTCATTTTGGTTTATTAACCGAACGGATGAATCATTATCGTGAAACAGTGTTAAACAAAAAACCTTATATATGTGCTGAACGTGCGTTATTAGCTACAGAAGCATATAAAGTGCATCAAAATCAACCAAGTGTTATGAAGCGGGCGTTAATGTTAAAAAACATTTTAGAAAAAATGTCAATTTACATTGAAGAAGAGACATTCATTGTCGGTAATCAGGCTAGTTCTAATAAGGATGCGCCTATTTTTCCTGAGTATACGCTGGAATTTGTGATAGATGAATTAGATAAATTTGAAAAACGTGACGGGGATGTTTTTTATATCACGGAAGAAACAAAAGAACAGTTACGTTCAATTGCACCATTTTGGGAAAATAATAATTTGCGTGCAAAAGCGGGGGCGTTACTTCCAGAAGAAGTCCAAGTGTATATGGAAACAGGTTTTTTCGGGATGGAAGGAAAGATGAACTCAGGGGATGCGCATTTAGCTGTAAATTATCAAAAGATACTAGCAAATGGCTTAAAAGATTTTGAAAGACGGACGCTTGAAACAAAAGCTACATTAGATTTAACGGTTCCTGAAAATATAGGAAAATATCATTTTTATCGCGCTGTATTGATTGTGATTGATGCAGTGAAGACTTTTGCTAATCGTTATGCTCAATTGGCAAAAGAAATGGCTGAAACAGCTGCTACGAAACAACGTAAAGAGGAATTGCTTGAAATTAGTCGAATTTGTTCAAAAGTTCCATATGAGCCAGCAGGAACGTTTGCAGAAGCTATTCAAGCTACGTGGTTTATTCAATTAATTTTACAAATTGAATCAAATGGTCATTCGTTGTCTTATGGGCGTTTTGATCAATACTTGTATCCTTATTATGAAGCAGATATTAAAAATGGCAACATAAATAAAGACAAAGTCGTAGAGTTATTAACTAATTTATGGATTAAAACGTTAACAATTAATAAAGTACGTAGTCAAGCACATACTTACAGCAGTGCAGGAAGTCCGCTATATCAAAACGTAACGATCGGCGGCCAAACAAGAGATAAAAAAGATGCGGTAAATGAGCTTTCTTTCCTAGTTTTGCGAAGTGTAGCCCAAACCAAACTTCCTCAACCTAACTTAACTGTTCGATATCATTCGGGGTTAAATCAAGATTTTATGAATGAAGCCATTGAAGTAATGAAGTTAGGTTTTGGTATGCCGGCTTTCAATAATGATGAAATCATTATTCCTTCTTTTATTGAATATGGGGTGAAAGAAGATGATGCGTATGACTATAGTGCAATTGGTTGTGTAGAAACTGCTGTTCCGGGAAAATGGGGGTACCGTTGTACGGGAATGAGTTATATTAATTTCCCTAAAATCATGATGATTGCTATGAATGATGGTATTGATCCTGTTTCAAATAAACGTTTTACAAAAGGTTGTGGCCATTTTACAAAGATGACTTCATATGAAGAATTAACAGAGGCTTGGGATAAAACTTTGCGTGAATTGACTCGTATGAGCGTTATTGTGGAAAATGCAGTGGATTTGGGAATCGAAAAAGAAGTACCTGATGTTTTGTGCTCTGCTTTGACAGATGATTGTATTGGACGAGGAAAGACTTTAAAAGAAGGTGGGGCGGTTTACGACTATATCTCTGCTTTACAAGTGGGAATTGCTAATTTAGCGGATTCATTGGCAGCGATCAAAAAGTTTGTTTTTGAAGAAGGAAAAATAACTCAAGAAGAGCTTTGGACAGCGTTAATGACAAACTGGGAAAGTGAACGCAGCCAAGAAATTCAACAAATGATTCTTGATGAAGGACTAAAATATGGGAATGATGAAGACGAGGTGGATCAATTAGTCGTTGAAGCTTATGACGTGTATATTGATGAAATCAAAAAATATCCAAATACTCGTTTTGGACGTGGACCAATTGGCGGGATTCGCTATTCAGGAACTTCTTCTATTTCTGCTAACGTAGGACAAGGACGAGGAACAATGGCTACACCGGATGGTCGAAAAGCATGGACACCCTTAGCAGAAGGTTGTTCTCCTTCACATAATATGGATAAAAATGGTCCAACTGCGGTATTAAAATCGGTGGCCAAATTACCAACGGAAAAGATTTTAGGAGGCGTTTTACTCAATCAAAAAGTCAATCCGCAAACATTAGCTAAGGAAGAAGATAAACAAAAATTAATTATGTTATTACGTACGTTCTTTAATAAACTAAACGGTTATCATATTCAGTATAATGTCGTGTCAAAAGAAACATTGATCGATGCGCAAAAGCATCCTGAAAAGCACCGTGACTTGATTGTTCGAGTAGCTGGTTATTCCGCCTTCTTTAATGCTTTATCAAAAGCGACGCAAGATGATATCATTGAACGTACAGAGCATGTGATTTAACCTATTTGCCAAACAACTGATCGGTTAGGGTCAGTTTAACGTCTTATGTGTAATGAAAGAAATGAACGACCGTTAATGTTTTGCTTTGCAAATCCCTAATAAAAAGTAAGAACTTGACCATGCTAAATAAGAAATCTAACTGCTGTTTTTTTAGAAGTGTATTCACTTTTTCTTGTAAATGGATATGTAAGCAAGAACAAAAAATGTTACAAAAGTTTTTTTATTAAAATAAAGAAGAAAAAGCATTAATAAATGACATACAGGGGTTGTAATGAGTAACGAAAAGGAGGATAAAAAAATATGGAATTTTTATTAGACACAGCTAATTTAGAAGAGATCAAAAAATACAAAAAAATTCTCTCATTAGCGGGGGTTACTTCTAATCCATCCATTATCAAAAATGAAGGAAAAATTGATTTTTTCAATCACATGAAGCAAATTCGAAAAATTATCGGTAAGGACAGAACGCTCCATGTTCAAGTGGTCGCTACAGACTATGAAGGAATGCTTCGTGATGCGGAAACAATCATTAAAAGAGTTGATTCAGATGTATATATAAAAGTTCCAACAAATGAAACAGGTCTAAAAACCATAAAAGAATTGAAAAAACGTGAAATAAAGGTGACTGCTACAGCAATTTATACAAAATTTCAAGCTTATTTAGCGATTGCTGCAGGAGCTGATTATATTGCCCCTTATTTTAATCGCATGGAGAACTTGAATATCGATCCAAAAGAAGCCATTCGAGAAATAGCAAATGAAATTTCACGTACGAATTGTTCAAGTAAAATTTTAGCAGCTAGTTTTAAGAATGTTGCACAAGTAAATGCTGCGCTTGAAGCAGGCGCTCAAGCAGCTACGATGGGGTGCGCTATTCTTAATCAAGCGTTGGCCATGCCTGCAATCAATCAAGCTGTTACCGACTTTTCGTCTGATTGGGAAACGAATTTTGGGAAAGAAAAGGTAATTTATAAAGAAAGAAAAAACAAAAGTTTACTGATAATAGAAAGTGACATTTTGGTATTGGAAGTCTATTTCTTTCACAATTAATGAACGGTAAGAAAAATGACAAGGAGGTTTTCTAATAGAAACATAAAATAAAAGGAATGAACTATTACATGCATGTAACGGATTTTTTCATGTATTTTTGGCAGTAATTAACACCTAGTCGGGGAATGTTCAACAAAAAGCAGTACAAATTTAATGGATGTGTGCGACAAAAGCGTTTTCGCTTTTGTCGCACATTTTTTATAAGGATAGGTAAAAAATTTTAAACTAAAGAATGTGCATAATGAATGCTTTTGTATTCTTTTGGTGTATGACCTGTTATTTTTTTAAATACTTGGATAAAATGACTTTGGCTAGAAAAAGCGAGTAAGTTGCTGATTTCATCATACGAATGATCAGTGAACAGTAATAAATGTTTTGCTTCGTTAATTTTTTTTTCTTGAATATAATGATGAATTGTTGTACCAATTTCTTTTTTAAAGTGACTACATATATGTGTTTTGTGTTTGTCAGTAATTGTTGCTAACTCATCAATTGTGATGCGTTCATATAAATGATTATCGATGTGATTAACAATGGTTTTTACCAGTAATGATTTGTGCGCTAACGGGTAACGATGAAGTAATTCCATAAAACGATAGGTTGCTTCTTTTATATACCGTAAACACTCATCAGATGTGTGAATATGAACGAGTCCTTGAATTAAAGAATCAGATAGTCCAAATGCTTGATTAATAGGAACCCCTTCATCAATGCTCATTCGAGTAACAATGGCTACAAAAGCAGCGAATTTTAATTTTAAACTTTCTAATTCAAAGGGAGATAAGGCGACTTTATAGGTTTCTTTCATTTTATTAAAAATCCAAATCACTTTTTCTGGTTCATTGCGTTTGATGTAATCTAAATAACGCAACTCAAAATGGTAAGAATCAAAGGTTTCTTTATGTACCCTTCGATCATAAAGATTGGTTTCTAAGCTATGATCAGTATGTAAATTTTTCTTATCTTTTTCTTGCTGAAAAGACCAATGAAAATCTTCTTTTTTTGCAGTTGTTTGAGTAAGAATGGTGTGTAAGAGTTGCAGATATTCTTCAAAGGAATATTTGTCTTCTTTGGAATAATGGATATTATAATGATATTCGTGCCCCATAAAAAAACAAGAAGTTTCTTTTGAACCGATAACACCGCAAGGACCAACAAGCATGTAAAAATCTTTTTCTTTGATTGAAAATGAAAAATGACCGTATAAATAAGTTTTCATATTGTACAGCTTGATTTTTTTTGATTTTTCAAATGGAATTGATTCATTGATAGAAACGTTTAATTCTAGGGAACTTTTGGGATAAATGATTTGTCCTTTTTCATTAAGCAGCATCATGGGAATGAGAAATTTTTGATATAAAAGATCCATCGTTAGTTTGATACTTTCAATATTCATGACAGAAAACACTTCCTATGCTAAAAATAATTACGTCCTTATCTTACACTAAATAGTTTGATAGATCACGAATTTTTTAATATAAATACGTTTTTTTTTATATAAAAGAGAGAGTTATTTATATATAATCAACCTAGTAAAACGGTTCCAAGAGGAGGTACGAATGAGAAAGCAGGAGTTACAAACATTATTTGAAAATTTATCCCTACAAGAAAAAATTGCTCAAACGATTCAATTAAATGGAAGTGTTCTAATCGAAAATGATGTGATGAATACTGGACCAATGGAAGAATTAGGATTGCCTAAAGAACTTAACGTGTATGAAATTGGTTCGATTTATAATATCAATGATCATCAAAAGCTAAAAGAATTACAAACAAAGGCTTTAGAAAATAGTAGGAACAAAATTCCAATGTTATTTATGTCAGATGTTATTTACGGGTTTCGTACGATCTTTCCCATGCCCCTTGCACAAGCTGGTTCGTATGATTTTGAACTCATTCAAAAAGCCGCAGAATTAACTGCTAAAGAAAGTTATTTAAATGGTTTACATGTGCTGTTTTCTCCAATGTTGGATTTATCACGTGATCCGCGTTGGGGAAGAGTAATGGAGTCACCGGGAGAAGATGTTTATACAGCAAAAGCGTTTGCCAGAAGTATCGTAAAAGGCTATCAAGGAAAATCAGGAATGCAAATTCCACAATATCATGTAGCGGCTTGTTTAAAACATTTTGCGGCTTATGGTGCGCCGGAATCAGGGCGTGAATATAACACAGTAGATCTGTCGAATCAACGCTTATTTAATGAATATCTTCAACCCTATCAAGCAGCAATAGAAGCGAAAATCGAGTTAGTCATGACTGCTTTTAACTTATTAAATGGAGTTCCAGCGACAGGAAATGAATGGTTAAATCGGGATATTTTACGTAGTCGCTTTGGCTTTGAAGGGGTTTTAGTTTCTGATTATGCAGCCATTAAAGAATTAATTCCTCATGGATATGCCAAAGATGAAATAGATGCTGCTAAAAAGGCAATGATAGCAGGAGTTGATTTAGATATGATGACTTCGATTTATGCCAATCATTTAGCTGAGTTAGTCACAGATTCTTATTTTATGACGTTGCTTGATGAAGCAGTTTGGCGTATTTTAACATTAAAAAATAAATTAGGCCTGTTTGAAAATCCTTATCGTGGATTAGAAGAAGAGAATACTGGTGAAATTTTAACGGATAAAGCAAAATGTGTGGCAGTTGAATTAGTTGAAAAAAGTTGTGTTCTTTTGAAAAATGAAGGGGCATTGCCGCTTAACAAAAATAAAAAGATTGCGGTTATTGGTCCATATGGGGAAAGTAAATTAACGTTAGGGTTTTGGGCTTCGGTAAGTGGCAAGCCGCAAGATACGGTTACCTTAAAAGAGGGATTGAGCGAACATTTTCAACCGAATCAGTTAACTTTTGCTAAGGGGTATAATTTATTTGATTCATATGAAGAATTTGGACCAATGAAAAAAGGCATGGAAATGCTAAATGGACCCATTGAAGAGGCTGAAAAATTAATGGACGAAGCATTGATGATTGCCAAAAAAGCAGATAGTATTGTCTTGACTTTCGGCGAACAATTCATTGAAAGCGGAGAAGGGGCTTCAAAAGCACATCTAAATATTCCTTTAAAACAACAACGATTGATAAAAAAATTGCATGAATTAAATAAACCAATTATTGGGGTGCTATACACAGGTCGACCATTGGTTTTAACTGAAGTAGAACAATACTTTGATAGTTTATTACTGGCATGGTTTCCAGGGACGATGGGGGGGTTGGCCTTGCGAATTTGTTGGTAGGAAAAACAAGTCCTTCTGCACGTTTATCGATGACTTTTCCTAGAAGTGAAGGACAAATACCGATCTACTATGCTCAATGTTCGACAGGGCGTCCATTAACTGGTGGTGAACATTCTGAGCGTTTTGTTTCAAAATATATAGATGAATCAAACGAACCACTTTTTAAATTTGGTACAGGAAAAAGTTATGCAGAATTTGAAAGTCATTTGTTAGCAAGTGAACGAGTGGATTCATTCATTGAAATAACTTATCTTGTTAAAAATCTTTCGTCTATTGCGGCTGAAACAGTTGTTCATCTTTATCTTCACCAAGAATATGCATCAATTGTTAGACCGGAAAAACGTTTAGTTGGTAGTCAAAGGATTTATCTAGATAAAAATGAAGAAAAACAGTTTAAATTAAAAATACCTATTTCTGATTTAGTTATTTTTAATAATAAAGGAGAAAAGTTAATGGAAGAAGGAGGCTATCATTTTTATTTAAATATTGCAGGAAAAGAAAGTGTTGCTAGATGGAATTACACGAAATAGGAGGAAAATATGATGGAAAAATTAGAAGGGTTTTTAAGTAGTAAGCTATTGCCATTATCTCAAAAATTACAACAAAATAAAGTATTAGCTGCTTTAATGGAAGGATTTATTCGTACAAGTCCGATTACTTTAGGAATCGCTTTGATCACGATCGTGGGAAATTTTCCTATTCCTGGATGGATTGATTATTTAACTAAAATTGGTATTTATTCGCATGTAGAAGCTATCACAAATGGTGCGACGGGTGTTTTTTCATTATATGTGGTTTATAGCTTGGCCTTTTCATATGCAAAACAACTTGGAACTAATGAACGAAACGCGTCAATTATTTCTTTAGCTAGTTTTGTGATGTTGATGCCACAAACAGTAGCAACGATGGTTATGCAAGATGGTAAAGCAGTAGATTCTACTGTTTCTGCGTTACGTTTAGATTTTTTGGGCGGTCAAGGATTGTTTATCGGTATGATCGTCGCATTAGTCGTTACCCAGTTTTATGCTTTTTTATCAAAAAAAAATATCGTTCTTAAATTACCAGACAGTGTACCGCCGATGGTGACTCAATCTTTGGCACCGGTTTTTGTCGTAACGATTATCTTTGTTTGTGTATTTATCTTACGTGTTTTGTTTGGATTGACTAAATCGGGTTCTATCTTCCAATTCTTTATTGACGTGATCAATGCGCCAGTTAATACACTTGTTGCGAGTCCATTATCTATTATTATAATTATGGAACTATTGGCAGTACTTTGGTTTTTTGGTATTCATAACGCAGTATTACAAGGTCCTCTTGGTGCTATTAGCATGACGATGGTTGTGTCAAATATTGCTGCTTTTCAAAAAGGAGAAGCTTTACCTTATTTAATTCCTTCAGTGATTTACATGGGCATGTATGCTGCGGGTTTCATGGGTTTTGTAACGTTTTTTATGATTCGCTGCCGATCTGCTAAAATGAAACAATTAGGGAAATTATCCTTTATTCCGTCTATTTTTAATATTACTGAACCGCTTATGTTTGGGATGCCGATTATCTTGAACCCATTATTCTTTATCCCTCAAGTATTTACGCAATTAATTGCTGGTTTTGTGACATGGGGATTGACTACGACGATATTGCCGATTTCCTTAAATCCAACGATGAGTTTATTGCCTTGGACCACTCCGACGTTTGTTAAAATGCCATTTTCTGGTGGAGTAAACTATACTATTTTAATGATCATTTGTATGGTGATTGGTATAGTTATGTGGTACCCATTTATTAAGATTGCGGATAAAAAAGAATATGAATTAGAATTACAAGCAGAAACAAAAAAAGAGGAAAAAACGTTGGATGAAGTCATTACAGAAGAAATCCAAGCGTAATGGAGGGGGAAAAATGGCTATTTTAGGAATTGATGTTGGCGGAACGATGATTAAAACTGCTTTTGTCCATCAAACGGAAGTTTCTTATAAAAAACGTTTTTTGACTCCAAAGAAAAAAGAAGATTTTCATCGATTAGTATCAGAAATAATTAAAAGCTACGAGCAAATTCAACCAATTCGTAAAATTTCTTTTTCAGTACCCGGATCAGTAGATGAGTTAGGGACAGTATCTTTTGGGGGAGCTGTTTCTTATCTCGATCAAATTCAGTTAAAATCTTTCTTAGAATTGAAAGAGATGGAAGTGACGGTAGAAAATGATGCAAAGGCAGCAACTATTTGCGAAATAAACTACGGAAATTTAAAAAATGTTCAGCAAGGAGCAGCTATTATTTTAGGAACGGGTGTTGGAATGGGGCTTTGTTTGAATGGTCGTCTTTATAAAGGAACACATTATCAAGCTGGGGAAATTAGCTTTATGATTCGTGATCGTCAAATTACAGGATCAGATTCTTTTGTGGAGATGGGACTTTCAGCGGTTTTGTTGATAAAAAAATTGGCGGAAGTATTAGAAGTAAAAAACGATGGAGAAGCAGTTTTTTTAGCATTAGAAAAAAATGGAAAAGCAGCAGCTAAAGAATTGTTTTTTAAGTATTGTAATGAGGTAGCTATGCTTTGCTTTAATGTACAAACACTTTTAGATGTTGAAAAAATTGTTATTGGTGGAGGAATCAGTCAACAAAATTATCTGATTCAGACTATCCAACAAGCCTATCAAAAATTATTTGAGGTAGCACCGATCATAAGAAAAACGCTGCGACCTATAAAAATTGAAGCGGCAAAATTTCAAGCAGATGCTAATTTGATTGGCGCAAGCATAAAGGAGAAAAAAGTATGAAGAAAAAAATACCTGCTAATTTTTTATGGGGGGCTTCTACAAGTGCTTACCAAGTTGAAGGGGCTTGGAATGAAGAGGGGAAAGGTCCCTCAGTTCAAGATGTAAAAGAAATTCCAGAAGGGACAACTGATTTTAAGGTAGCAGCGGATCATTACCACCGTTTTGAAGAAGATGTTCGTTTATTTAAAGAACTGGGGTTAAAAGCTTATCGTTTTTCGATTTCATGGAGCCGAGTCATGCCAAATGGTGTGATAAATCCAAAAGGGATCCATTTTTATAAACGGTTGATCCGATTGTTGCTTGAAAATGACATTCAACCAATAGTTACGGTTTTTCATTTTGATTTACCTGTTTATATTGCTGAAAATGGCGGTTGGGAAAATCGAGAAACGATCCAAGCATTTGCTGATTATTGTCAAGTATTGTTTGATTCTTTTGGTCAAGATGTTCCGCTTTGGCAAACTATTAATGAACAAAATGTGATGGCTTTAGCGGGTTCGGTGATTGGTACAAGTCATAAAAGCATGAAAGAAAAATTTCAAGAAAATCATCATATGTTAGTGGCACAAGCATTGGTTACTAAAAACTTTCATAATGGTGACTATATTGGCAAGATTGGACCAGCGCCTAATATTGCCAGTGTTTATCCTGCTTCTGATAAGCCAGAAGATCAAATGGCTGCTTTATACATGAGTGCGCTTAGAAACTGGTTATTTCTAGATGTTGCGGTTTTTGGGAAATACAATCATAATACTTGGCATTTATTAGAAACAATTGGTGCTGCGCCAACAGTAACGAAAGAGGATCAGCAAATACTATTAGAAGGAACGTGTGATTATATTGCTTTTAATTATTATAATACGATGACTGTTTCTAGTTATTTTGAAAAAGAGCAAACAATCGACCAACAAACTGGTTTTGGGATTCCTGGATTTTTTCAAACGGTAGAAAATCCACATTTACCAATGACTGAATTTGGCTGGCCTGTTGATCCGGAAGGGTTCCGCTTTACGTTAAATGAAATTTATTCTCGCTATCGTTTGCCGTTGCTTGTGACTGAAAATGGCATCGGTGCTTCTGAAAGACTTGTAGATGGGAAAGTCCGTGATGATTATCGTATTGATTATTTGCAAAAGCACATTCAACAGATGACTTTAGCAATCGAAGATGGGGTAGAGATTCTAGGTTATTGTCCATGGAGTGCCATTGATTTGATTAGTACCCATGAAGGTATCACAAAACGCTATGGATTTATTTATGTTAATCGAACAGAAGAAGAGCTTTTGGATTTAGCTCGTTATAAAAAAGATAGTTTTTACTGGTATCGACAAGTCATTGCAAATAATGGATTAGAGGAGTAGACGTATGAACGTGCAAGAATTTTCTTTTGATGAAAAAGCAAAGACTGAATTAACTGTTTATCTTCATGAAGAAAAGTCTAAAGATGCTTGTGTTGAGAAACGGCCATTTATTTTAGTTATTCCCGGAGGAGGATATTCTTTTTGTAGTGAACGAGAAGCAGAACCGATTGCTCTGAATTTTCTTGCGCAAGGTTACCATGCGGGGGTTTTACACTATCATGTAGGTAAGTTTCGCAGTTTTGAAGCCTCATTAAAAGATGCGCAAAAGGCATTAACACAAATCCATCAATTAGCATTGGAAACATCTATTGACATAGAAAAAATTACCGTTATTGGTTTTTCTGCTGGGGGCCATTTGGCGGCTGCATTATCCACCATGGCTAAAGTGAAGCCTAGCCTTTGCATTTTAGGTTATCCAGCCATTTTAAAATCGTTTGCGAATGTCATGCAAATAGATGCACCATCTTTAGAAAAATGTGTAACGAATAAAACTCCGCCGACCTTTTTATTTTCGACTTTTGAGGATAATGTTGTTCCCATTGAAAACTCATTGTTGTATTTGCGAGCGTTAGAAGAAAATGAGGTTCCTTTTGAAGCACATATTTTCCAAAAAGGACGACATGGGCTGTCATTGGCTACAAAGCGCTTTAGTGACCGAGATGAAATGATTGATTGCCGATTTGCTCGCTGGTTTGATGAATGTGTAGAGTGGATGGAATTAAATTGGGCAAAAGAATCAACGGATGAATTGCCAAAAATGCTTTCTCAATGGCCGATACGTTTTTTAATCAAAGAACCAGAAAATCGCACGCTTTTATACCGCTATTTTCCTAATTGGCAAGAAAAGAGTGTTTTTAAAATTATCAAAAACTTTAGTTTGCAACAATTGACGGTAATGCTTCCTGAGCGGTTTGCACAGAAACAATGTGATGAGCTGGTTGCGCAATTAGTAGATTCAAGAAAAGGAGAAACACAATGAAAGCATTTATTGTTCATGAAAGTTATAAAGCTTCTACAAATATATTTACTTATGAACCGCTTGAAATTTCAACTGTAAAAGGTTATAAAAATAGTTTTGCTGCTTGCCAGCTTTTACTACATGATGGACAGTGTAATCACTTTGTCATCGGACGTGAATTTTCCATTCCGGATGAGATCGAGATTCCCATGTATCGTATAGAGATGAAAAGTGAATTACCAGTAAAAAGTCAATTTGTTGATTATTACACCGGACAGCAAGGAATTGATTATGCGGATAAATTAGTGGAACAAACAGCAAAAACTTACGCTGGTGATCGCTTCGCTTGCCTTTATCTAGAATTTTTACTGGATGAAAAAATGACAGCTGGAAAGTATCCTGTGACCATCCAAGTCTATCGTTCACACTTAACTGCCAAAGATTCATTGGTTTTAAGTAAAACATTTACAGTGGAAGTTTCGGATTTTGCTTTTTCAAATGATTATCAAAAAGACTTCAATTTAGATATTTGGCAGCAGCCATCAAATCTTGCACGTAATTATGGGGTACCTTTATGGAGTGAAGCTCATTTTTGTTTGCTACAGAAAATGACAGAAAGCTTAGCAAAGATTGGTCAAAAAGCTGTTACAGTGATTGCTAGTGAGATTCCTTGGAAAGGCTGGTTTAACTATATCGTCAAAGATTATCCAGCAAATCTTTATGAGTATTCAATGATCCAAGTTGTCAAAACAAAAACAGGACAGCTTGTTTGTGATTTTTCTGTACTGGATCGGTATCTAAATTGTTTCTTTTCGGCAGGAATTTCTCAAGAAATTGATGTTTTTGGTTTACTGGGAGTTTGGCAACCGCCCTTTTTTCCAACGGTGAAGTTAGATTATCCAGAGAAATTAATGATTCGCTATTATGATGAGGAAACAGAAACGATGGCGTTCATTCAAGAAAAAGAAGAGGTACAAAATTATATTGCACAAGTTTTTGCACACTTTAAAAAACTTGGTGTTTGGGAGTCTGTCCGCATTGTTTCAGATGAACCTAAAAAACAGCAAATCAATTTTTTTAAGGAATCATTTAATGAATTAAAAGCTATTGACGATTCGATTCAAGTTAAAGTTGCTTTTGATAAAGAAGAAGTGCTTACTGAACTATTACCGTTAGTGGATTACCCAGTGACATCTTATTATTGCACATGTAAACATTTTCGTGAATTGAATGAAAGTCATTCAGGTAACATCCAGTATTATGTTTGCAACTATCCTGACAAACCGAATACCTTTTTGCATAGTCCGTTGCTTGAAACTCGTGTTCAGGGGATTTTGGCTCATTATTTCAACACGAATGGTCTTTTACGTTGGGCGTATAATTGCTGGCCAGAAAATGCCCGCAATGATATTCGTTACAACACAAGTTCATTGCCGATTGGCGACTTATGTTTGATTTATCCTTCTAATTCGGGGCGATTGTCGTTGTCACTTCGTTACAAACAATTACAAAGAGCAATAGAAGATTTTTATCTTATTAAACAGGCAGAGCAAAAAAATCCAACAAAAACGCAACAATTATTAGTGAATTTTTTAGGAAACGTGGATTCAAAAGAATGGATGCTTGATGCTCATACGAGTCATCCTGAATTCTTTCATCAAGAGGCTGCTTTATATGAATCACTAAGAACGCAACTGATTAATGTGCTGTCTTAACTGAACTTTCAAGTAGCGAAAAATGAGATTGGGAAGAAGTAACTCTCTGGAAGTTGCTTTTGCTACCATCGTTTATCTGTGTTTAGAGTGTGAAGTAAAAGTATTCTTTACTTTTGTCTCACACTCTTTTTTATTAACTATTGGAAAGATGATGTTCGATAATGAAGAAAAAAGATAGCTAGATTGACAGTTTGTCGTTTTAATTCCTTTTTTAGAAAAAGTGAGCGAATGAATTTCTAAATTTTTCTGAAGCCCTCACTTTTTGCCAGACAACTTTTTAGAAATATGCTATTTTAAAAAGATAAAGGGGGAGAAAAATGAATTTTTTAGTTGTATTAAAGGATCAAGTAATCCAGCGTTCTACCTTTCTTTATGTTCAATTAAATGAGGGAAAGACCCTCTTGCATTTTTCGCCAGAGTTTCATTTAGAAGGACAATCATTGGGAGAAATTTATCAATCAGAAGGATTGACTGCACTTTTGCTTTTTTTTAACAAGGAATTGGAATTACCGGTAGAAGAATATGTTGAACTTTCTTTGGTTAGTTGGAATAAAGTAGCAGCAAAATTATTTCCTGATGGATTGAAAATTAAGGAGAACGATCAAATTCTTCATCTTACAGTTGAAGACTTACAAGAAGAAATGCGTTATAAACTCGATGAAAAAGATTCTTTTTCTATTTTTCAAAGGCAGCAGAAAGTATTGAAATGTTTTTTAAATAAAATTGGTAAAAAACGTTATTTATTAAAAACAACGCAGATGTTGAACAGACATCCCGAATTGCTTCATACCTCCATTCAATTTACGCAATTATTCTCTTTAATTCGCCGATTTATTCGCTTAAAAGCAGTGCCTTCTAGAAAAATAACCTTACCATTAGAAAATACTTTTCGTGTAGTGAAAAGAGCACATGAAAAGAAAATAATCGTGATTGATTTTACTAAAAATCGTAATGTACTCCATCAATTGATTATGGAAAAAGCCAATTAAAGCTTTTTCTTTTTGCTTTGACATACTAGATGGGAGGGGTTTGATGGGACAAGTTTGGTTAAAACGTTTAATTGAATATAGAAGAAAATACAAACAGTTTACACAAGGACGCTATGCAAGAGTTGATGCACTTAATCGGATGTTGTTGATTGTTGCTTTATTTTTTAGTCTTTTTCGCTTTTGGCTTCCTTTTTTAAGCGGTTATCTTTTTCCGACTGTTTTAATAGGAATCATTGTTTATCGTTTTCTTTCGAAGAAAATTTATCCACGATTGAACGAAAATCAAAAATATTTACAAAAAGTTGATCGGTTAAAAAAATGGTTTTTTCAAAGAAAAAATAAAAAGAATGACAAAGAAACGATCATGTATTATACTCTTTTCTCATGTCCTGTTTGTCAACAAAATCAACGAGCTCCTCAAGGAAAAGGGAAAATCCGCGTTACTTGTAAGAAATGTGGGTTTCAATTTGAGACGAAAGTTTAAGAAAGTAGATGCATTATGGTGAGTAGATAAAAAGTAAGGAGCAATGGTTTGCATTTTTAACAGAAAAAGAAGAAAGGAAGTTGGGTATGTAAAGAGTTTACATGTGTGAACAAATTGAAAAAAGGTTCAAAAAACAGCTCAATGTCGTAAATTATTTAAGGGTACTACTTTCTTTTATACTAAATGAAAAAAAGGATTTTTGAGATAAGGTCCTGAGTATAAAAAAGAAATAACCTATAACGAACTAAAGGAAAGAAATGAAATGCAGATAAAAAATTATGTTTGGGATTTTGATGGAACGTTATTTGACACGTATCCAGCGATGGTAGATGGAGCGATTCACGCGATGAAAGTATTAGGTGTGATTGCTAGTGAAGAAGAGGTTTATCCGGTCATGAAAAAATTTTCCACCCGACAATTGATACAAAACTATCACTTAAAGGAGAAAGAATTTACGCCGCTTTTCCATCAATACGAAGCGCTTAGTCAGAAAAATTCCCAGCCTTTTGAAGAAACAGAAAAAGTATTGAGGACTTTAAAAAAACAAGGTACTAAACAGTTTGTCTTGACCCATCGTTTGACGGATTCAACGTGGCGTTTGCTTCAGCAATTCCATTTATCTGATTGTATTGAAGAAGTCGTCGGCATTGATCGCAATTTTCCTCGGAAACCAGCTCCTGATTCATTAAATGATTTGATTAGCAGACACCAGCTCGTCAAAGCAGAGACATTGATGATCGGTGATCGCTCGTTAGATATAAAAGCGGGGAAAAATGCCGGAGTACTTACCTGTTTATACGATAAAGATCATTTTTTACAAGAAATATCTGCCGATTTTGTGGTGGATAAATTAATAGAAATCCTTGATATAAAAGAGAAAACGTGAATTTCATATCCCTTTTCAAAATAGGATATGCTATAATTTTATTAAGGAGTGATCAAATGGAAATTAAAAGACAAAAAGAAGTAGTAGAAGCATTTCACTATGATTTGAAAATGCCCGATCAAGAAGTTGAAACAGATTTAAAAGTGGGCTTTTCGCCATTAAAAGAAACGATTGAAAATTATCCGAAAGAACATACGGTTGTAGGAGCGCGTCTAGAATTTCGTTTAGCATTTGATACATATGTTTTATCTGGAAGCGTTAGTCAAATCAATCATGTCTTGAATCGGAAAATTGAAGGTCAAGATGATGTCACTCAAGAAGAAGTCGATGAATTAGTCGCTCCATTATTTGATATCGTTAAACGCTTGGCCTATGAAGTAACTGAGATTGCATTGGATCAACCAGGAGTAAAATTAAATTTTCAATCTGAAAAAGAAGCATAAAAACAAGCAGTGATAGGTGTAACCTATCACTGCTTGTTTTTTCTATTACTAATTGTAAACATAACAGCTGCCATTGCTAGGTAAATCGTCTAAAATAAATGAGTCACTAAAAAATTACGTTTTTTTAGGAAAATGATTGAGAAATCATTTTTAGGAACCTTTACTTCCTAGATGGACCTGTCATTAAATATTAGAGGAGGAGAAAAATGACAACATACATCACCGTTTTAGTGGTTCTAATTTTTGCCGGTCTATTAGCCATTTTTTATTATATGCAAAAACACCATGCCAAATTTTCAACACGGACTTACACAGCATTAGCTGCTGGAATTATTTTTGGTGGAATAATGCAAATTATTTTTGGTATCCATCACCCAGTCATTCAACAATCAATGGGATGGATCAATCTTGTAGGAGAAGGATACGTCGCCTTTTTACAAATGTTAATTATGCCGTTAGTTTTCATTTCAATTGTTGGAGCCTTTACAAAAATGAAGGTTTCTGAAAAACTAGGTAAAATCAGTACAATCGTATTAACTTCACTACTTACAACCACAGCGATTGCCGCATTGATTGGTATTGGCACGACGATGCTTTTTGGACTTGCGGGGGCTAAATTTACAAAAGGCGCAGTAGAAACAGCCCGTATATCTGAATTAGCAACTAGGCAAGAAGCCATTCAGAAGATGACGATTCCGCAACAAATCTTATCCTTTATTCCTAAAAATATTTTTGCTGATTTCGCTGGTTTACGAGCAACGAGTACGATCGGAGTAGTGATTTTTGCCGCTTTTGTAGGAATCGCTTATCTTGGTGTAAAACGAAAAGCACCAAAGGAAGCAGCATTCTTTGCAAATTTAATCGACAGTTTATATAAAATCGTTATGCGTATCGTTACACTTGTTTTACGTTTAACGCCTTATGGTGTGTTGGCTTTAATGACGAATGTTATGGCTACAAGTGATTTTATTGCACTTGTGAATTTAGGAAAGTTCGTTTTAGCTTCGTATGTGGCTTTATTTGCAGTTTTTGTCGTTCATTCACTGATTTTGTTATCCGTTAAGGTGAATCCAAAGGATTATTTTAAAAAAGCATTTCCAGTTTTGAGTTTTGCATTTACCTCACGTTCAAGTGCAGGAGCCTTGCCATTAAACATTGAAACACAGACAAAAGCTTTAGGTGTAGATGAAGCGACCGCAAACTTTTCTGCAAGTTTTGGTTTATCAATTGGTCAAAATGGCTGTGCAGGTGTTTATCCAGCGATGCTAGCGACCATTGTTGCACCAGCAGTTGGCATGAATGTATTCAGTCTTGAATTTATTTTGATGTTAATTGTGATTGTCACCATCAGTTCGTTCGGAGTAGCAGGTGTAGGTGGCGGTGCAACTTTTGCTTCTTTGATCGTTTTAGGAGCAATGAATTTACCAGTGGCTATCGTTGGATTAGTGATTTCTGTGGAACCTTTAATTGACATGGCGCGGACAGCCACTAATGTCAGTGGAAGTATGGTAGCAGGGATTGTCACGAGTGCTAAAATTAAAGAGTTGAACCATGAAGTGCTTAAAGATGAGTCAAAAGTAATGGATGTCCATGTTTAACTATTCTTTAGAAATAGTTCAGATTGAATCTTTTAGATTCGGTCTGTTTTTATAATGTAAATATTTGCTATTTATTCCGAAAAGTTAATTTGTAACTATACTATCTAAAACAACAACCAAAACAAAAAGACTATTTATCAAGCATAGCTTTCCTGATTTTCATATGATAAACTGATAAAAGGCTAGAATTTTTGCTAAGAAGGAATTTAGGAGGAAGCACCATGTTTACTGATGAAATGAAAATTATGCTATATGTGGATGATGTACAAGCAAACGCTGCTTTTTGGATTGCGATAGGGTTTACAGAATTAGACAGACAAGAAATAGACGGCACATTGGTTATTGAAATTGCATCGTCTGCCAATGCTTCAACGTCTTTGCTTTTATATGATCGAGAATTTATTGAACAACATTCACCGGAAGTTGTTGGAAATACTCCTTCATTAATGTTTTATAGCAATCATATTTTTGAACTCTACAAAAAATTACAAGATCAAGGAACTATACTTGGTGAATTGGTGCAATTGGAAAATGAATATGTCTTTAATTTTGCAGATCCCGATGGAAATTATTTTGCAGTTACTGGTAGAAAATAGAAATAAAAAGCGGAGATCGGTCTCTTTTTTTAATGATTTTAACGGCAAAAATGAGATTTATTTATATAATATAAATATAGTTATATTGTGTAAATAAACTCTTTTGAATAAAATTACACAAGCAAAAAGATCGTCAACACCCTCTTTCTTTTTTATACTATATTTTAAGCAAAAGAAGGAAGGAAATAAAAATGAATTATCAAGTATTACTTTATTATAATTATACATTCATTGACGATCCGGAGCAATTTGCAAAAGCACATCTAACTTTTTGTCACTCACTGAATTTAAAAGGACGAATATTGGTAGCTAAAGAAGGAATCAATGGAACCTTATCAGGAAAAACTGAAGATACTGAAAAATATATGGAAATGATGCAAAACGATGCGCGCTTTTCCGATACTTTTTTCAAAATTGATGCCAGTGAAGGTCATGCCTTCAAAAAAATGTTTGTTCGTCCCCGTTCTGAGCTGGTTTCGTTGAAGTTAGCGGAGGATATCGATCCCAATGAATTAACGGGAAATTATCTTTCACCAAAAGAATTTAAAGAAGCAATCTTAGATGAGGAAACCGTTGTAATTGATGCAAGAAATGATTATGAATATGATCTTGGTCATTTTCGTGGAGCTGTGCGTCCTGAGATACGTAGTTTTAGAGAATTACCACAATGGATTTGTGACCATAAGGACGAATTTATGGACAAACGGGTGGTCACCTACTGCACTGGAGGAATTCGGTGTGAAAAATTTTCGGGCTGGCTATTACGAGAAGGGTTTAAAGACGTTGGCCAGCTTCACGGTGGAATTGCAACTTATGGGAAAGATCCTGATGTTCGAGGAGAATTATGGGATGGGAAAATGTATGTATTTGATGAACGAGTAGCAGTTGAAATTAATCAGGTGGATAAAAGGATTGTCGGAAAAGATTGGTTTGATGGTACTCCTTGTGAGCGTTACATCAATTGCGCAAATCCTGAATGCAACCGCCAATTTCTAACATCACTTGAAAATGAAAAAAAGTATCTAGGCTGTTGTTCGGCACAATGCGTTCAACACCCTCAAAACCGCTATCTTAAGGAACATCATGTATCTGATGAAAAAATAAAAGAAACGCTCGCGTCTTTTCTTTAAAGCTTTTAAATAAACATTAAATAAGCATCACCTAAAAAACCTCAACCTAACAAAAAAAATACACACTATGTTTTATTGCTAGGTTGAGGTTTATCATAAATGATAAAGAGAATGAAAGAAATACAATTTGATATTTTTTACATGTCTTCGAACATTCAGTTTATTTTTACATATAATAAATTTTTTTCGAGAATAAGCTAGATAATTAAATGAATAGTTGTTATTTAACCATCTAGCTTTTATGGTCACTGCTATCGTGAGTTTTTTTTAATCAAATGTTTATGAATTAATCGAGAACACTCGCGACTTTAGTTATGTAAACGTCTGTTAAAATTTTTAAGAAGTGTTTTTTGTATGTCGAAAATCCATTATGGACGTGGTTACGTCTATTCAGTATCCACTTATTTGGTTGCCCCTGCTTTTTATTAAATCCTTATTTGTTATTTTTTGCACAACAGGTTAAACTTTTAGATAAAGACGGAGTGTTTATAGCTGGTTTAAAATTGAGTTGAACAATGAGAAAAAGGAGGCAAAAAGGATGAAAACAATGATTTATGCTATCGGAGACGTACATGGAAAATATGAACTTTTTGAAAAATTAATAAAAGAATACGATCCTAAAATCCATCAATTAATTTTACTAGGAGATTTAAATGATCGAGGACCAAAAACAAAAGAATGCTGGTTATTGGGAATGAGATTAGTTAAAGAAACAGGAGCCATTTACCTTCGAGGCAATCACGAAGAATATTTTCTGCAATTTCTTCAAAATCCTGAAGCTTGGTATGAATCGTATCTAATTAACGGCGGGAAAGAAACATTTGCGAGTCTCTTGCATCCCGGAGCTGTCGAAGAATATTCTCCAACTGAAATGGCTCTAATGATTCGCTCAAGGTACGGCGAGCTAGTGGATTTTTTATGTGAACGTCCTCTTTACTATGAATGGAAAAATTATTTGTTTGTTCATGCTGGCGTAGATTTAACTAAAAAAGATTGGCGACAAACAAGTTCTAGAGACTTTATTTGGATTCGTGAACCTTTTCTTGAGGGAAAAAATCAGACGGGAAAAATCATTGTATTTGGTCATACGATCACCCCTTTGCTACATGGCGACATGCAGACAACTGATTTGTGGTTTAGCGATAATAAAATTGGCATAGATGGTGGTGCAGTGTTTGGCGGATCCATTCATGGGGTTATTTTCGATGAAAAAGGGATTGTTCAAGATATTGAATATCAAAATAATGACGGTGAATGGATAGGATAAAAATGAAAAATCTGATTCGTTCAATGCTTTGTTTTTAGCCAATGATAAATTGAACATGTTGCTGGTAATGTGTTTCAAAAGGAAGAACCTTATAAGACGTCGAACATAAAAGAAATGAAAGACTAAAATAGCAGAAATTTCATATGAAAAATTTTGCTAATTATAAAATAACTTCTACGTATTTAGTCTTGTGCGCATGGGTGTGATGAATGTTCCATTTTAAAAAGGTACTTAGAAAAATCAATGTGAGTGATTACTTTTGGTTTTTGAGAAATGGTTTACTTGTAACTTTTATTTTTTATAAAAGAATGAGAAAAAGTAATAATAATAGAAAGTGAATGAATCAGTTTTTTCAAGTATAGTTAACTGCTTAAGCTATTTTCTTCATTTGAAGTTTTTATCTAGTTATTTGTTTTTAGAAAATATGATAAAATAGATAGGAGTTATTTGCCAATCATTCTTAAAAGTGTCTTTTGTCTTTAACAAGAATGAGTTTTATTGAAAAAGGAGCATATTGATGACAGAAAAATTAAATCAAACGATTATACAATTGGTTCAAAAAGAACGAGTGGAATACTCTTCCAAACAGTTGACAGCAGTCTTAAACTTATTGAACGAAGGAAATACTGTTCCTTTTATTGCACGTTATCGAAAAGAAATGACCGGCAGTTTAGATGAAGTACAAATCCGGCAAATTGAAGAACGTTACATGTATCTTGAAAATTTGGAAAAAAGAAAACAAGAAGTTATCCGTTTGATTGATGAACAAGAAAAATTGACGCCTGAATTAGAAAAAGACATCACTTTAGCAGTAAAAATGCAGCAAGTAGAAGATTTGTATCGTCCATACAAACAAAAACGTAGAACCAAAGCCACGATTGCCAAAGAAAAAGGTCTAGAACCTTTAGCAAAATGGTTACGTCAATTGACAGACGGAAACGTTCAAGAAGAAGCCAAAAAATACATCAGCAAAGAAAAAGAAGTATCTACTATTGAAGAAGCTTTGCAAGGAGCCCATGAGATTCTTGCAGAAGAAATTAGTGACAATGCACAATACCGTACATGGATTCGTTCATATACTTATAATAAAGGCTCATATGTTAGTGTGGTTAAAAAGAAAGAACTTGATGAAAAAGCGGTGTATGAAATGTACTACGATTTTTCAGAACCTGTGCATAAAATTGTTTCTCATCGAATCTTAGCAACAAACCGTGGTGAAAAAGAAGGAATTTTAAAAGTATCACTGCAAGTAGAAGAAAAACCTATTTTTGCTTATTTGGACCGGCATTTAATCACCAATGACGCTTCTTTAGCAGCACCATTTATCAGAGCTGCTTATCAAGATAGTTACAAACGATTTATCCAGCCAGCAATTGAGCGAGAAGTTCGCAATGAATTGACAGAAAAAGCCGATGAACAAGCTATTGCACTTTTTGGTGAAAATTTAAGAAATTTATTGTTACAGCCTCCTTTAAAAGGAAAAGTAGTTTTAGGTTTTGATCCAGCATACCGTACAGGCTGCAAATTAGCGGTAGTAGATGAAACAGGAAAAGTTTTAGCCATTGAAGTCATCTATCCTCACAAACCAGCTTCTAAAGTAAAGCGTGAAGCAGCAGGATCGGTATTTGTTCAGCTAATTAATCATTATCAAGTAGACACGGTGGCAATTGGAAATGGTACAGCTAGTCGTGAATCGGAACAATTTGTGGCAGAACAATTGAAATCTGTCGACCATAAAGCTTATTATGCCATTGTCAATGAAGCAGGGGCTTCTGTATATTCTGCTAGTGATATTGCACGCCAAGAATTTCCTACCTTTCAGGTAGAAGAAAGAAGTGCTGTATCCATTGCACGCCGCTTACAAGACCCATTAGCAGAATTAGTGAAAATTGATCCAAAAGCCGTCGGCGTAGGACAGTATCAACATGACGTTTCGCAAAAACGTTTAGCAGAGCAATTGAAGTTTGTGGTAGAAACTGTAGTGAATCAAGTAGGTGTAGATGTCAATACCGCAAGTCCGCAATTATTACAGCACGTTTCAGGATTAAATAAAACGACTGCTCAAAATATTGTGACCTATCGTGAAGAAAATGGTGCTTTTGAGACCCGCGTGCAATTAAAAAAAGTACCGCGCTTAGGACCAAAAGCCTATGAGCAGGCCATCGGGTTTTTACGTGTGCCGGCAGGCAAACATATTTTGGATAATACAGGGATTCATCCGGAAAGTTACAATATTGCTAAAGAAATTTTGAAGATGAATGGGTTATCTGAAAAAGAACTAGGTAAAAAAGAAGCAGCTGTCATCCTCTCTCATTTGTCTCCTACAAATTTAGCAAAAAAATTATCCATTGGTGAAGAAACGTTAGCTGATATCATCGAAGGGTTAATTCGACCGGGAAGAGACATGCGTGAGGAAATGCCCGCTCCTTTGTTACGTGCAGATGTATTAAGTATGGAAGATTTGAAATCGGGAATGGAACTTAAAGGAACGGTACGCAATGTAATTGATTTTGGTGCTTTTATAGATATTGGAGTAAAACAAGATGGATTAGTACACCTTTCTAAATTAAGTAAGAAATTTGTCAAACATCCAACGGATGTTGTCTCAGTAGGAGATGTAGTAACTGTCTGGATTGAAGCAGTTGATGTGAATAAAGGAAGAATTAGTTTAACCATGCTTTCTCCTTACGAGGCCAAAAAGTGACACAAGAAGAATTACAGCAGCTTGTTGAAAATATCTCACTTGAGAGCTTTTCTTTACCCTTCAAACATCAAGCAATATTTAATCCGCGTTTACGAACGACAGGCGGACGCTATCATTTGACGGATCATCACTTAGATTTCAATCCTAAAATGTTTCGTGAAATAGATGAAGCAACGAGAGCAGGAATCATAAAACACGAGCTTTGCCACTATCATTTGCATTTGTCAAATAGAGGGTACCGTCATAAAGATGCAGAGTTTAAAACTCTTTTGAAAAAAACCGGAGGACTTCGCTATGCTCCCGTTCTTTCTTCGGAAAAAGCAAGCAAAATTGAATGCTACCAATGTCAGAATTGTTCGACTACATTTTATCGCAAGCGTAAAATTAATACGGATCGCTGTGTATGTGGAAAATGCCGTGGTAAATTAATCAGGAAGCAGCCAAATCATCTGTTAATTTGAATCTTCTTTATTAAACTGCTAGGAATAAAAAAGGAGGAAAAAGTAATTGACAAATCAAGTTGAACAGTTAAAGGATTGGAATTGTTTGCTGTCTTTTTTAGCGGCTGCAGATGAAAAAATTTTCAAGTCTGCACCATTAGTGATATTAGCTGGGAATTGCTTACCAATTTTAGCAGATAAAGCAGCAAAACTTTGTTTGAATGGTCAAGTCGAACAGATTTTTCTAGTAGGTGGAATTGGTCATGCCACTTCGTTTTTGCGTCAGAATTTTGCAAAGCAAGGTTTTTTATTTGATACTACAGTAAGTGAGAGTGAGATGTATTTTCGTTATTTAAGAGACAAGTATTATATTTCTGAAGAAAAATTTATTTTAGAGACGAAATCGACGAACTCAGGAGAAAATGCGCAAAATGCTTTAGATATTCTTCGCTCTAAAGGAAAAGTACCTGAGTGTATTTTTATAATGAATGATCCAACTTTGCAACGACGAACAAGAGCTACGTTTGAGAAAGTTTGGCAAGAAGAAAATGTTAAATGGTTCAATTATGTTCCCATTATTCCTACCATTATTGAATTAGAAAAAACACTTCGTTTCTCTCAACCGGAACTAAATGGTCAATGGCCAAAAGAATATTTTTATGCGCTAGTTTTAGGCGAAATGCTTCGTCTAAACGATGATGAAAACGGATATGGACCAAATGGAAAAAACTATATGAATCATGTGGAGATTCCACTAAATGTTTGGTCTGCTTATCAACGAATTTCTTCATCTGTTGCTGGGAAATTTTTACGTTCTTCTACCTGAATATAACAGTTAGTGAAAGAAATATTTTTGACTTTTCTTATTTTATGCAACCTGTTTGTTTCATATTAAGGCTTTGAATATATTTGGTTGAAATTTTTCAAGGTTTATATGATAATGAAAAACGTGTTGTAATAATAAATTAATCAATGGATGATATTTAAGAGAAGAGGATTCAAATGGAAAATCGAAATAAAATGTACCATTTTGTCGGTATTAAAGGGTCAGGAATGAGCTCCTTAGCACTTGTTTTACATGAACAAGGATTGAATGTGCAAGGTTCAGATATTAAAAAGTATTTCTTTACTCAAAGAGATTTAGAAAAGGCCAACATCAAGATTATGCCTTTTGATGCAGAAAATGTTCAATTAGGAATGACTGTCATTGCTGGAAATGCTTTTTCAGATGCTCATGAAGAAATTCAAAGAGCAAAAGAACTAGGAGTAGAAGTGATTCGTTATCATGAGTTTATCGGTGATTTTATCCAAAATTATACAAGTATCGCTGTGACGGGATCGCATGGGAAAACAAGCACGACAGGGTTGCTTTCCCATATGTTGGCAGGAATTCGTCCAACAAGCTATTTGATTGGTGATGGCACAGGGCATGGAGACCCTCAAGCTGAATTTTTTGCTTTTGAGGCTTGTGAATACCGCCGCCATTTCTTAGCGTATTCGCCTGATTATGTCATTATGACAAACATTGATTTTGATCATCCGGATTACTATACGAGTATCGATGATGTGTTTACAGCTTTTCAAACGATGGCAACGCAAGTCAAAAAAGCGATTTTTGCTTATGGTGACGATGTTTATTTAAGAAAGTTACAAGCAAATGTGCCGATTTATTACTATGGAGTTTCAAAAGAAGATGATATTCAGGCACGAAATATCGAACGTACAACAACAGGATCGGCTTTTGATGTGTATCATCAAGACCAACTTATCGGTCATTTTACAGTTCCTGCTTTTGGTAAACATAACATTTTAAATGCCTTAGGAGTGATTGCTGTTGCTTATTTTGAAAACTTGGATCTTGAAGAAGTAGCCAAAGAGATGTTGACTTTTCCGGGTGTTAAACGTCGTTTTAGCGAAAAAATAGTTGCTGATATGACCGTCGTTGATGATTATGCGCATCATCCTGCTGAAATTAAAGCCACGATTGATGGTGCTCGTCAAAAGTATCCGGATAAAGAAATTATTGCCGTTTTTCAACCGCATACTTTCACACGGACTATTGCTTTGATGGACGAGTTTGCTGAAGCGCTTGATTTAGCAGATAGAGTTTATTTGTGTGATATTTTTGGATCTGCGCGTGAAAAACAAGGGGATGTAAAAATTGAAGATTTGGGAGAGAAAATTAAAAAAGGCGGTCAAGTACTCAAAGAGGACAATGTTTCACCGCTGCTTGATTTTCACAACGCGGTAGTGATTTTTATGGGAGCGGGAGACGTACAAAAATTTGAACAGGCTTATGAAAAATTATTAAGCAATACAACGAAGAATGTATTATAAATTACTTGCTAGATTTTTTATTTAATGTATGACCTCTATTTTGTTAAAGTGCTGACTTAACAAAATAGAGGTTTTTTAGAAAAAGAACAATCAAAAATCTACTGTCGTTCATTTCTGTCGTTAAATGAATAATTCAATGAATGACACTTGCCTTTTTAGGGGGTTTTGGTACAATGTAAAGTGATTAATCTATAAACTGGAGGGTTACTAACTTGAATATAGGTAAACCGCGAAAATTGGGAAAAACAATCAACGAACTTGAGGAAGGAGACTCGTTGTCTTTAACAGAATCAATTGAAGATAATCAGTTATTATTGTATTTAGGAATGACGAATGATGCTAATCCTTTATACATCCAACATGATTTTGCTAAAAATACCGAATATCATCAACCAATCGTTCCTTCGGTGATGTTAATGGGAATCATTACGAGTGCCATTTCAAAACATTTGCCGGGTCCGGGTTCTCATGTAGTCAATTTTTCTGTAAATTTTATTGAACCAGTTTTCCATTATGAAACGTTGACTTTTCAGTTTGAGGTCATCAAAGTAGACAAAATGAAAAATGTAGTGACAATCTCAGTTGAAGCAGAAAATAGTCAGGAACATCGAGTATTAGATGCAGTAGTGATGGTGCAGCCGCCGCTTGAATTAGAACGAGAGATTGTCCTAGAAAGTAAAGGTGAATCATATGAATAATCAAAGAACTATCACAACCGGAATCAATCGTTTTTATGCAAAAGTTTACGGTTTTTTAGGTGGGGGTCTTGCGTTGAGTGCATTTGTCTCTTATCTGGCATTGCAAGTATTTCCTCTGCAAGTTTCTTCATTTATTAATAACTTTCCATTAGGTTTTATGGGGTTGTGGATTATTGAATTAGTTTTAGTTATTGTTCTTGGTGTAAAAGCTCAAAAGAATCCTAGTTTAGCAATCGGTGGGTTTATTGCTTACTCATTATTAAATGGATTGACTTTAGCAGTGACTTTAGCTATGTATGATATTGGTAGTGTGACTAAAGCGTTTATCACAGCAACGGGGATGTTTATAGGAATGTCTGTTGTTGGTTTGGTAACGAAAAAAGACTTAAGTGGTGTCGGTCGAGCGGGTATGGCAGCGTCGATTGGCGTGATTGTTGCGATCCTTTTGAATGTGTTTATTTTAAAAAGTAGTGCGGTAGAATTGTTTATCTCCTTGCTTTTAGTAGTGATTTTTGCTGGAATCACGGCTTATGACAATCAAAAGATTCGTACGATCTACATGCAATCTAATGCAACAGCTCATAGCGGGATTGCTGTGTTTTTAGCTTTGCAGCTTTATCTTGATTTTATCAACTTATTCTTAGCTTTCTTAAGAATTTTTGGTAGAAATAACTAATTGTAGTAGTTAATTCAAACAAGTTTTTTAAGATACTGGGACAGAAGTGTTTAACGCCGAGAAATAAGAAGGAATTTACGAAAATTATTTTTCAAATTTTTGTGAATTTCGGCTTATTTCCGAAGGAGTTGCTTCTATTCCTGTCATTTAACTGTTTTTAGAGCGTGAAGTAAAGTATCCTTTTACTCCATGCTCTGTTTTTGTTTTATAAATAGCAATTTTTCTGTTTTTCTTTTCGCTTTCCTAAGTATTCTTTGTTAGAATGGATAAGAACTTTATTGTAAGGAGTGAAGCAAATGACAAAAAATAAATTATTACTTGTAGATGGAAATAGTGTAGCGTTTCGCGCATTTTTTGCTTTACACAATTCACTTGAGCGCTTTAAAAATAGAAATGGGCTGCATACGAACGCAATTTATGCTTTTAACACTATGTTTGAAAACGTAATCCAAAAAGAACAGCCGACCCATGTCTTAGTGGCATTTGATGCGGGGAAAACTACTTTTAGAACAGAAATGTATGCGCAATATAAGGGAGGGCGTTCAAAAACACCGGGTGAATTAAAAGAACAAATGCCATATATTCGTGAATTGCTGACAGGCTTAGGTGTTCAACATTATGAATTGCCTAATTATGAAGCAGATGATATTATTGGAACTTTAGCTAAAAAAGTTAACAAAGAGGAGTTCAACGTGGTAGTTTTATCGGGGGATCGCGATTTGACTCAATTAGCAAGTGATGAAATCAAAGTCGATATTACAGTGAAAGGTGTAAGCGACATTGAAAGTTATACGCCTGAACACGTGGCTGAAAAATACGATGGATTAGCACCAACGCAAATCATTGATCTTAAAGGTTTAGCAGGAGATGCTTCAGATAATATCCCGGGTGTGACGAAAATTGGTGAAAAAACAGCTATCAAATTATTGAAACAGTATGGATCTGTGGAAGGAATTTATGCTCATATTGAGGAAATGAAACCAAGTAAAATGAAAGAAAATTTAGTCAATGATAAAGAGCAGGCATTTTTATCTAAAAAACTAGCAACGATCTATACAAATGCACCTGTAGAAGTTTCCATTGATTCATTGAAATATAAAGGGAAAAATTTAAAAAAATTAGTACCTTTCTACAAAGAAATGGAATTTAAGCAATTTCTTTCAAAATTAGCTATCGCTGAAGAAAAAGCAGAGATGGCAGATATTTTGTTTGAAGTTGTCCATGAATTTCATGAAGAGATGTTTTCTACAGATATGGCTTTATATGTAGAAATGATGGGAGAAAACTATCATACTGAAGAGATTGTAGGGATTGCTTGGGGGACAAAAGAGAAAATTTATGTGACTAACGATCTGACGATTTTTGAAAATGAAGCGTTTTATTCGTGGTTAGCTGATCCAACCCGTTTGAAAAAAGTTTATGATGCCAAACGGACATATGTTGCGTTAAATCGCTACACGGCTCAAACAAAAGGAATTGATTTTGATGTGTTGCTTGGTGCATATTTACTTGATACCAATGAGAAAAGCACCGATATTGAAGGTATTGCGGCTCATTATGGGTTTCATGAAGTACAATCGGATGAAGCTGTTTATGGAAAAGGGGCAAAAAAAGGATTACCTGAAGAAGAAGAGGTGTTTTTTGCACATCTTGCAAGAAAAGTATTAGCGATCAACGCTTTAACTCCTAAGTTAAGGGATGAATTGGAAGAAAAAAATCAAATGGAACTTTTCCGTGAAATGGAATTGCCGCTTTCAATCATATTAGCTGAAATGGAGATTAGTGGAATCAAAGTGGATGCTTCACGTTTACAGGAAATGAAAATCGAATTTTCAGAACGCTTGCAAGAAATTGAACAAAAGATTTATCAAGAGGCAGGAGAAACGTTCAATTTAAATTCCCCTAAACAATTAGGTGTAATTTTATTTGAAAAAATGGGTTTGCCAGTCATTAAGAAGACTAAGACGGGATATTCAACTGCTGTGGATGTCTTAGAACAGTTAAGGGAACAAGCGCCAATAGTGGAAGACATTTTAACGTATCGTCAAATTGCTAAGATTCAATCTACTTATGTAGAGGGATTGTTGAAAGTCATTCAAGCAGATGGGAAAGTTCATACGCGCTATCTTCAAACCTTAACACAAACAGGACGATTGAGTTCAGTGGATCCCAACTTACAAAATATTCCAATCCGATTGGAGGAAGGCCGAAAGATTCGACAAGCGTTCGTACCAAGAGAAAAAGACTGGTTGATTTATTCTTCCGATTACTCACAAATTGAATTGCGTGTTTTAGCGCATATCTCCAATGATGAACATTTAAAAAAGGCTTTTCTTGAAGGTCAAGATATCCATGCAAGTACTGCCATGCGTGTTTTTGGCATTGATCAAGCAGCAGAGGTGACACCAAATATGCGTCGCCAAGCCAAAGCAGTCAACTTCGGGATCGTTTATGGCATTTCTGATTATGGATTATCACAAAATTTAGGGATTACTAGAAAAGCTGCGCAGCAATACATTGATACGTATTTTGAAAAGTATCCCGGTGTTAAAGAATACATGGAACGAATCGTTCGCCAAGCAAAAGACCAAGGCTTTGTTGAAACTCTTTATCATCGTCGTCGTTATTTGCCGGATATTAACTCTAGAAATTACAACGTACGTTCTTTTGCAGAAAGAACAGCGATCAACACGCCGATTCAAGGAAGTGCAGCAGACATTCTTAAAATTGCTATGATTGAGTTAAACAAACGTTTAAAGGAAGAAAAACTTAAAGCAGTCATGCTGCTACAAGTTCATGATGAACTGGTTTTTGAAGTTCCCGAAACAGAGTTAGAGATCTTAGATAAACTTGTCAGTGAAGTAATGGAACATGCGGTTTCCTTACAAGTTCCGTTAATTACAGATAGCAGTTGGGGAAAAACGTGGTACGAAGCCAAATAATATACCTGTCTAGTTGATTAGATGAAAACAAATAATTTGAAGGAGAAAATATGCCAGAATTACCAGAAGTAGAAACTGTACGAAGAGGATTATTACGGTTAGTAATTGGAAAAAAAATCCAAAAAATCCAAGTTCGATGGCCTAAAATTATTGAACAGCCAGAAACACCTATTTTTGAAGCTTCCCTTATTGGTGAAGAAATTATTTCAATTAGTCGTAGAGGAAAATTTTTAATCTTTCACTTAAATCACTATGATTTAATCTCACATTTAAGAATGGAAGGAAAATATAAATTTGTTGAAAAAAATGCGTCAATTGATAAGCATACACACGTGATTTTTTTCTTTGAAGATGGCAGTCAGCTTCGGTATCACGATGTCCGTAAATTTGGGCGAATGGTGTTGGTTGAAAAAGATACAAGTGCCTCTTATAAAGGAATTATGAAATTAGGACCGGAACCGGTGCCTGATCAATTCTTACTAGAGGCATTTATTTCAGGATTAAAAAAATCCCATAAAGCCATTAAAGTGTTATTATTAGAGCAAAAATTAGTGACGGGGTTAGGAAACATCTACGTAGATGAAGTATTATGGGAAGCAAAGATTCATCCGGAACAACCAGCAAATACGTTAAAGTTAAAAGAAGCAAAATGGTTAAGAAAATCGATTATTGATGTTCTTTCACGAGCTATTGAAGCAGGTGGAACGACTATCCGAAGTTATTTGAATGCGTTGGGAGAATCAGGAAATTTTCAAGTAGCTTTACATGTGTATGGTCAAACAGGCAAACCGTGTGTGCGTTGCCATACACCTATTGTTAAAATAAAAGTTGCGCAAAGGGGGACCCACTATTGCCCAAACTGTCAAAGACTACGAATCGAAAAGTAGGCTATGTATTAGGATTGACTGGAGGAATTGCTACCGGAAAAAGTACAGCTGCTGCTGTTTTTCGAACGCATCACATTCCAGTGATTGATGGAGATACGATCGCGCGAGAAGTCGTTGAACCAAATTCACAAGGCTTAACCGCTTTAGCTCAAACCTTTGGCGAAGGAATCCTGCATAAAAATGGCACGCTTAATCGATCAGCACTTGCGAAAATAATCTTTTCTTCTTCTAAACAGCGAAAAAAACTGGATCAGCTTTTAGATCCGTTTATTCGTCAAGCCGTCAATAAACAAATTCAGCAAGCAGACGCTCCACTAATTGTTGTGGATTTACCTTTACTTTTTGAAAGACATTACGAAGAAGAAATGACTGCGGTGGCGGTTGTCTATATTCCAGAAATCACGCAGCTACAGCGTTTGATGAAGCGCAATCAATTATCCTTAGAAGAAGCAGAGAAAAGAATTCACAGTCAGCTTTCGATTGAACGAAAAAAAGAACGGGCAGATTTCCTTTTTGATAATACTGGCAGTGTAGAAAATTTAACAACGCAAATTGAAAATTGGCTTAGTGACTTTAACAATCGATTTCTTTGAGTATAGTTGAGGACTTTGCTATGCTAAATATAAGGAAAAGAGGGGGATTGCTATGGGGCATTTAAAAAATCAAAAAGATAAAGTAGTAGGCTCTGCAAAAGAAAAACTAGGGGAAATTTTAAATAAAGAAGAACTAGCAGAAGAAGGACGGGATCAATCCGCAGTCGCTAAGGAAAATGAAGAACGTCGTCAAACTAGAATAAAAGAATTGGATGATCAACAAGCAGAAAAAGAAGCCAGACGACAAGATTTGACAAAAGAACGAAAAAAGCAAAAGACTGCTCACACAAAAGCACCGCTTCCTGAAGCAGATCACATTCCTAAACAGCAAAAAATTGATGAGCAGCGAATGAAGCATTACACAGGAATTGAAGAAAAAATTTGATCGTCTTGATGGAAAAGAATCAAACGTAACGATTGTACTAACTGTTAAATCGTTGCTGTTTGGTTCTTTTTTGTAGTGATTGCCATCTTTTATTTATATAGACAACTTTTTAATTTTCCGTTGATTTCAGCAAAAAATTGATCTTCTACATGTGATTTTTATACAGGAGAGTCGCATGGAAGAAATGTTTCATGTTATAATACAACTAGTTGCAAAATAAAGCGATTTTTTACAAAAAAAGCAACTGAGAATAAAAAGAATTGTTTTTTGCATAATTATTAATATATACAGATTATTAACTAAATATGAACGGCTAGCTCCTATATTTAAGCCATGATACATAAATAGTTAATTGATAAACCCACGATATGAAGAGGTGAAAAAATGAGATGTCCTAGATGTCAACACAATAATTCCCGTGTGATCGATAGCCGTCAAGCCGATGATGGACGTGCGATCCGCAGACGAAGAGAATGTGAAAACTGTTCTTTTCGTTTTACAACCTTTGAAAGAATTGAAGCAGCCCCTTTATTAGTAATCAAAAAAAATGGTGAACGAGAAGAATTTAACCGCGACAAAATTTTAAGAGGGTTGATTCGCTCGGCAGAAAAAAGACCTGTGGCTATGGAACAAATGGAACAAATTGTGAACCATGTAGAAAACCGAGTGAGAAGCCTTGGTGAAAATGAGGTATCCACGATCTTAATTGGGGAATATGTCATGGAAGATTTAGTGGATCTTGACGAGATCGCCTATATTCGTTTTGCTAGCGTGTATCGACAATTTAAAGATATGTCGGTTTTCTTAAAAGAACTACAAGATATTGTTGAGAAGGCAAAAGAAAATAAGAAAGAATAAATCAGAACCAACAAGTAAAGGAGGCCAATTTCCTTGGACAGTGCATGGAAAGAGCTTCAACCTAAAAATATATACCAAGGAAGAAAAAGCTATCCTCTTAAAGAAGAAGGAAAATCATCATTGCTGTATCTTTATCAACCATTAATCGGTGGTGAAGCTTTGAGTTTGTATTTTACACTTTTATCAGAAATTTCTTTAGAAAGTGGAGAAGGACCTGAAGGACTACACGCAGATCTTTTAAGTAGCTTGAATTGCGGACTACCGAAATTTTATGAAGTACGTAAAAAATTAGAGGGAATCGGACTTTTAGAGGTTTTCTTCAAAGAAGATCCTAGTTTAGGTTCTTGCTTTATTTATGAGTTATTAGAACCGCTGGACCCCTTTGCATTTTTTAAAGACAATGTGCTTTCTTTTTTATTATTAGAAAAAACTGGTCAAAGACGGTTCGATCAATTAATTCAACTATTTAAGCCAAAACGTTTTTTAACGAACGATTATCAAAAAGTAACAAAAAAATTTTTAGAGGTGTATCGTTTTAGTGAAGAAACGTATGCTGCAAATCAAAACAAAATTGAAAAAGTTCAACAGTCGTTTGCGGTTTCACCACCATCATCCTTATTAAAGAAAGAAGGACCATCATCCTTTGACTGGTCATTTTTAACAGACTGGCTTACAAGAAAACATATTTCCTCTCTTAGCCTTGCTTTGAAGGAACAAGTGATGATGTATCATCTTCTTTACGGATTTGACGAGCTAACGCTAGGAGAATGGATCGTTCAGGCGTATGATTTTACTTTGCAAGAAGTGTCGTTGAAAGAATTGCAACGCTTGGTATTAGCGAATCAGCAGTATCAAAAAAATACGGTCGTTGAAAAAGAATCTGCTCTTTCTAGAAATAAAAATAAAGCGGAAAAAACGGTAACGACTCTTACAAGTGCCGCCTTGCAATTGGTTACAGAGGTAAAAAGTATCCCACCTATGAAATACTTAAAAGCGCTAAAACAAGAAAAAGGCGGCTATATTTCTAAACAAGAAACTTGGCTGTTACAAGACTTGGTCGCCCAATCTGGACTTTCTAGCAGTGTGGTCAATGTTTTAATCAATTATGTTCTTGTGATTAAAGGACGTTCAAGTTTAACTGCAAGTTATGTCAATACGATTGCCAATGAATGGGCTCAAAAAAAAATAGCGACACCAGAAGAAGCGGTCGAACATATACGAAAGATCAGTAAAGCAGCTCAAACGACTAAAAAATCACAACCATCCTATTCACCAAATCAACGAAAGGTTCGTCGTGAAAAATTGCCTGACTGGGTTAACCAGCCAAAAGAAGCGAAAAAAATCAGTAGTGAGAAAAAAGCGGAAATTGAGCGCCGATTCAAAGAATATTTTGCGAAAAAGGAGGGGGATAAGTAGTGGAAGATGTAGGTAAAGAATTAAAAAAAATCATTAGTAGACGAAATTACCAGCAAAAATTTGCAGAAATGATCGAAGACGTCTTAAATGATTCGGACGTCCAAAAATTTTTGGATGGTCATAAAGCAGAATTAACTCAAGCTGATATCGAAAAAAGTTATGCAAAATTATATGAATTTGTCCAAGAAAAACGGAAATATCAACAAAATGATCCAACGATGATTGCCCCCGGTTATGAACCTAAGTTGACTTTGAATTTTCATTATGTGGATGTAACGTACGTGCCGACTGAAGCTTTATTAGCGAAAAAAAGGCAAGAAGAAATCAGAAATCGAATGAAATCAGTTGACATGCCAAAAGATATCCAAGATGCTTCATTTAAAAACTTTGAACGAACGGATGGTCGAAATACTGCGAGTTTTGAAGCGCTAAATTTTGTTGAGCAATATAGTGCTGATCCAAAAGCGTACCACAAAGGACTTTATTTAGTGGGCAGCTTTGGTGTAGGTAAAACGTATCTTTTAGGAGCAACAGCAAGAGAATTAGCAGAAAAAGGATTTACTACGACCTTGGTTCACTTTCCAACTTTTGCAGTGGAAATGAAACAAGCGATTGGTAAGGATCAAGTAGCAGAAAAATTAGATGCGGTTAAACGTGCGCCTGTTTTGATGATGGATGACATTGGTGCAGACGCTATGAGTAGCTGGATCAGAGATGAAGTGTTTGGTGTCATCTTGCAGTACCGAATGCAAGAGCAGTTGCCGACATTTTTCTCCTCAAATTTTACGATGGAAGAGTTAGAGCAGCATTTATCTGTCACTCAACGGGGGGATGAAGAACCATTAAAAGCAAAAAGGATTATGGAAAGAATCCGCTATTTGACAAAAGAAATGGAAATGACTGGTCGCAATCGAAGAAATGGTTAGTGAAGCGTCCGTTTATCTTTAAGAAAATTTGGTAGAAGATACCCAGTGCGATAGGAAGGAAAAAGAAGGGTCAATTAGATACTAGCATGTTTCTTTAGGATGATGACTGCCTTAGAAGATTGTTGTCACAAATTTAGAATACTTAATTTTAATGAGTCGTTTGATTGAAACAGGTAAGATGGTTAGCAATTAGAACATAGGCGTTATACTCAGGTGAACGAGTAGCAGAAAAAAGTAGTTGGGGGATAGATGAATGAACGTAATTTTTTCTTGTTTGATTATGACGGGTGTGCTTTTTTCATTGACGGGTTGTGGCAGTAAAGACGAAAGTCTTGAGTCGATTGATTCAATTAGTGCGGAGATAACCAAAAAAACAAGTAATTCTTCAACAGAAGAACAAAGTGTTTTTAAAGGTTGTATTGAAAGTATCGCCGAAACGACTGACACGACACTTCAAGTTAAAGTAGTTGATATAAAAGAAATCAGAGATCCGGAAAATATTGGTACCTCTTTTGCTAGTGATGGGGTGATATTAAATGTTTCGGTCGACCAATTAGATGGAGGAAAAGAAGCGTATTATAAAGGGGAAACTATTAAATTTGTCTTAGCAGGAAATGGAATGATGACTGCGTCTATTCCACCTCAGATTCCCGGAAACTCGATTATTAAAGTTGTCGTTGTTAAATAATATAGAAGCAAGGAGATTTGAAGTTTTTTTCTTTTCAAGTCTCCTTCATTTATCAGAAAAATGTTATAATACGTGGAAGGAGTGAAGGTATGAACCACTTAGATTTATCGAAGCGTCTAGCGACGGTGGGAAAATTTGTTCCACCCGGTGCGTTTTTAGCAGATATTGGCTCTGATCATGCTTACTTGCCTGTTTCGTTAATGCTCAACGGGAAAATCGAATTTGCAGTGGCTGGTGAAGTTGTGAGAGGACCTTATGAATCGGCAAAAAAACAAGTGCAAAAAAATGGTCTAGACAAACGGATCATTGTGCGACTTGCAAATGGCTTAGAGGCAATAAAAACTACAGATCAAATCAATGCTATTACAATAGCAGGTATGGGCGGCTCACTGATTTGCGATATTTTGGAAGCTGGAAAACAAAAGAAGCATTTAATAGGGAGTGAACGTTTGATTCTCCAACCCAATATTGGTGAACAAACTTTAAGAAAATGGTTGCAAGACAATGAATATCAGATTGTTGCGGAGAATATTTTAGAAGAAAAGAAAAAAATTTATGAAGTGATTGTGGCAGAAAAGACTAAAAAAATTCCTATGTATGATGAAAAAGAAAGAATGTTTGGTCCTATTTTATTAAAGGAAAAATCAGAAATTTTTAAAAGAAAATGGCAAAGAGAAAAAAAACAGCGACAAGTTATTTTAAATCAATTAACCAAAGCGGTTAACCAGCAAAAGCGAATCGAAGCAATCAAAAAAGAGCTTCAATTAATTAAGGAGGTATTAGGCTAGTGGCAGTAAACGGCAAAGTATTTATTCGTAAATTTGAAGAATATTGTCCGCAATGGCTTGCCGAAAAAGGAGATCCAGTCGGATTACACGTTGGTACCTTGAATAAACCTATTCAACGAGTGATGATGACTTTGGATGTTCGACCAGAAGTTGTTCAAGAAGCCATTGAAAAAAAAATTGACTTACTGATTGCAAAACATCCCCCTATCTTTCATCCGGTTAAACGATTGACAACGGATACTCCGCAAGAAAAAATGTATACAGAGCTATTAAAACATGAGATTGCAGTATATGCAGCGCATACTAACATGGATATTGTTGAAGATGGATTAAATGATTGGTTCTGCGAAAAATTAGCGATTAAAGTTGAAAATTATTTGTTAAAAACACACGAACATTATTATAAAAAATTGGCAGTATACGTACCGACTCAAGCTGCTGAAACATTACGAACGGCATTAGCAGAAGCTGGTGCAGGAATTCAAGGAAATTATGATTGCACAAGCTTTACCAGTATGGGAGAAGGGCGCTTTCGTCCCATTAAACAGGCAGAACCTGCTATTGGTAAAAAAGGACAATTGACGCAAGTTGAAGAAGCAAAAGTAGAAGTGATTTTTCCTGAAAAACTTGAAAAACAAGTACTTGAAGCGATGGATCGTGTGCATCCTTATGAAGAAGTTGCTTTTGATTTGTTTTCTCTTAATCAACCAGTTCAAACGTGGGGAATCGGTAGAATTGGAGAACTCTCAGAAGCAATGCCGTTAGAAATATTTTTGAAAATTGTAAAAGAAGCATTTCAGTTAGATGGACTTCGTGTTGTTTGTCCTGATTCTGACAATCTCGTGGTTAAAAGAGTAGCGATATGCGGTGGTAGTGGTGAAAAATTTTATCCTTACGCTTTGGCACAAAAAGCCGATGTCTACATTACTGGAGATATTGATTATCATACCGCACAAGATATGCAAAGTGCAGGATTGATTGCTATTGATCCGGGACATTACATTGAATCATTGTGTAAAGAAAAATTTGTTGAAAAATTTGAAACATGGAAACAAGAAGAAGGTTGGTCGCTTGATTTCTTTGTGTCTGAAACGAATACCAATCCTTTTCAATTTCAATGAATTAGATACTAATAATCATTCAGTGTTTCTACTTATTATCATCAATTACTGGTAACTAAATATCGTAGACAAGTAATGGGTGATGAAATATCTGAATTTGCTAAAGCTACTTTTGAAAGAATTTCAGAATCATATCCTATTACTTTAGTTGAGTGAAATCATGATAAAGATCATGTTCATATTTTGGTCTAAAAATTTTTGTCTTTTGACAACTAAAAAATGAGGTTCCCAACGCTTGCAAAATGCAGGCAAGATTTTCCATTTTTGAAAGAAGTGGATTGTCTTGCCTTGGTGAATGCACAACTCAATCTAGAGAAGTCGTGTGTTGTTAGCTAAAAAGAAAGGCATAGATCTTTTTGAAACGAAGAATTACCAAAAGCAAAAACGAAAAATATTACGTTTGCATGAAAAAGTAATGAACCAACGTACTGATTTCCTGAATAAGTTGAGTATAGAAATTATCAAAAACCACGATATTATTTGTATTGAAGACTTAAATACAAAAGTATGTTGCGTCATCATAAACTAGCGAAAAGTATTTCGACTGTTTCTTGGTCTAGTTTTGTGACTAAATTACAATACAAGGAGAGTTATAAATGTACGAAAATCTTTTACCGCGTTTTTTACGCTATGTTAAAACAGAAACACGTTCTGATGAGACGAGCCAAACCACCCCGTCTACTCAAACACAGGTAGATTTTGCGCACGTATTGAAAAAAGAATTAGAAGAATTAGGCTTATCTGATGTTTTTTATAATGAAAAAAATGGATTTGTAATTGGAACGTTACCAAGTAATACTGAAAAGAAGGTTCGTTCGATCGGTTTTATTGCGCATATGGATACTGCTGATTTTAATGCGGTTGGTGTTAATCCTCAGATAATCGAAAATTATGATGGCGAATCGACTATTATTTTGGATAGTAATGAACAGTATACATTAAACATCAAGGATTTTCCTAATCTAAAAAATTACAAGGACCATACGCTGATTACAACGGATGGAAGTACTTTGTTAGGCGCAGATGATAAAGCTGGAATTGCTGAAATTATGACGGCTATGGAAATTTTGATAAAAAATCCAATGATTCCTCATGGTGAAATTAAGGTAGCGTTTGGTCCGGATGAGGAAATCGGTGTCGGTGCGGATAAATTTGATGTGGAGCAATTTAATGTCGACTTTGCTTATACCGTGGATGGCGGTCCTTTAGGAGAATTACAATATGAAACCTTTAGTGCTGCACAAGCAACGATTTCAATTCAAGGAAAAAACGTGCATCCCGGTACGGCTAAAGATACGATGATTAATGCGCTACAATTGGCAATTGATTTTCACAACCAATTACCAGCGGATGAAGTACCAGAAAAAACAGAAGGGTATGAAGGATTCTTCCATTTACTGGTTTTAAACGGCAACCCAGAAGAAGCAACAATGAGTTATATTATTCGCGATCATGACCGTGAAAAATTTGCGGCACGAAAAGCAAAGATTATGGAGATTCAAGAAAATTTGAATCGCCGTTTCGATCACCCTCGTGTAAAAGTTACTATGTATGATCAGTACTACAATATGCGTGAAGTGATTGAAAAAGATATGAGTATTGTCGAACTAGCAAAACAAGCAATGATGGAGTTAGCAATTGAGCCAGTTATTGAACCTGTTCGCGGCGGAACGGATGGCTCAAAAATCTCTTATTTAGGTATTCCTACACCTAATTTGTTTGCTGGCGGAGAAAACATGCACGGAAGATTTGAGTTTGTTTCTCTTCAAGTGATGGAAAAAGCAGTGGACGTCATCGTAAAAATTGCAGAATTAAATACAAACAGTTAAAATTATTAGGTGGGATAGATTCGTTTATTGTATGTTTCTGTCTTTTACATTAGGGGGGAAGACGTGATCCGATAGGGACAACACGTCTAACCCCTTGGCTTTTGTGTTATATAGGGGAAAAAGAATGAAAACGTTACTGGTTTTTTATAATCAGAGTTCTGGACAAGATAAAGGAAAAAAGTTAGCTAATTGGTTTAAGGAGTATATCAAAGAAAAGCGCCCCAAGCTAACGGTGCATTTGACAGAGACTGGCCCGTCAGTTAAACATAAAACTTTAGTTAAAAAAGCAGAAGACTTTCAAGCAGATACCTTGATCATTATTGGTGGTGATGGAACGATTCACCATATTGTACAGGCATTTCAAAAAAAGCTTGATCGATATCAAGTAGGCTTATTACCGGGAGGCACGGTCAATAACTTAGCACGTGTACTTGAAATCCCGTTAGAAAAAGAAGATGCTGCTAAAATTATTTTAGAAGGACATGTACGTAAAATTGATTATGGAAAAGTTAACGATGAAGTAATGATTTCTACATTAACCATTGGGATTTTAGCAGATACGGCTGTTTGGATTAGTCAAAAAGAAAAACAACGATATGGTTCATGGATTTTTGTCAAACGATTTTTACAGCTATTATTAAAAAATCGACACTACCATTTGGACATCAAAACTGAAAAAGAACGGTGGCGGGGGAAAGCGCAATTGTTAACAGTGACTATGTCAAATTCTGTTGGTGGTTATACTAATTTTGATGATTCAGCTTCGCCAGATGATGGCATGTTTCACGTAACGATTATTCCTTCTCTTGATATTTTTCGTTTTGGCTTTTATCTACCACGATTGATGAAAGGAAAAATTTATTCTGTGCCGGGAATTACTTATTTGACGGCAAGTCAAATTCATGTTCAAGCAAGGGAAAAGAAAGTTGGTACGCGTACAGATGGCGATGCTACAGATGATTTGCCTATTAAGTTAGCAGTGATTCCCAAAGGGTTATCAGTCTTTGCGCCTAAAGAAAAAGATAGCTAGAGGTGAAAAAATAAATGGATGCGGTAGTACACAACCCACTGTGGTTTTATTTAGTACTTGTAAATTTGTATTTATTTTGTTTGATGGGGTACGACAAATATCAAGCAAAAAAAGGAAGTTGGCGAGTGCCAGAAAATAACTTGATTTTCGTTAGCTTATTAGGTGGAGGAGCTGGCGGATTGATCTCGCGTGAGGTATTTCATCACAAAACAAGAAAAAAGAAATTTACAATTGGATTTACGACAGGAGTCGTTATTGATTTGATTTTAATTTATTTTTTTCATTAAGGAGGAATCAATGTCAGCAAAGAAAATAAAAACAAAAATTGTATTAAATTTAGTTTTAGTACTAGGGATTTTTGGTATTATTTATTATTTAATTAATCAATCATTTGCTGAAATTTTTACTCAAATTTTGTCAACTAGTTTATTTACTTTTTTGGCAGCTCTTCTTTTAGGAACTTTCTATCAGTTGATAGAAGGTCGTTCGATTAAAGAAATAGCGCGCCCATTTACGCCAACTTTTTCAACTATTGATGGTTTTTGGACATCTTGTTATGTTGCTTTTTACCGAATTGTTTCTTTTGGGACAGGTACGTTATTTTCAGAAGTTTATTTCTACAATAAAAAAGGAATGAAGTATTCTCAAGGCGCTGGTGTCACGACTTTGCATATGATTATGTATAAATTAGCAGTTATGACTTATGCAATAATCGGCTTAATGCTCCAATTTTCACTATTTTATTCAAAAGGACCTACGATGATTGGGTTTATTCTTGCTGGAGTTATTTTAACTGGTGTGATTGTTGTTTTTTTATTACTCATTTCAAGCAGTCTTAGCATTCAAGTTTTCTTTGTGAGTATTTCACACAAATGGTTGAAAAGTAAGCGAGCAAGAAACTGGGTTGATGCATGCAATACACAAATCTATTCCCTCAGAGAAACAGTGCAGGCAATTGTTAATGATCAAACAGCGTTACTGCGTATTTATTTTTGGAACATGGTTAAACTGATTTTTTGGTATGTCTTGCCTTATATTTTTTTAGTTGAAAATCATTCAAATCTTGACTTTTTATTAACTTTTTCATTTGTTAGCTTTGCAGTTGTATTATCAGGCGTTGTACCTACGCCAGCAGGAATCGGTTCTTTTGAATTCATCTACTTATTATTGTTCAAACCGCTTGTTGGAACAGTAGATGCGGTTTCTTCTTTGTTACTTTATCGTTTCAGTTCATTTATTTTACCATTTATTTATGGATTTTTTTATGTTCTAGCAGATCGGCGCAAAATAATCAAACAGGAAATTAGCGATGTAAAACGGCAAAAACAGCAGCTTAAGCAATAAATCTGACAGCAAAAGCGAAAAAATACATTCCTTTTGCTGTTTTTTTCTTTTTAATTAACTGACAAGTGTTATCTTTTGACCAAAACTGACCAAAGAGTTATAATAAATAGTGAAAAAAATGGTGAGTACCATTAAAACTCTTCATTCGGGAGGCAAGTTAGATGAATATTGAAAAAATGACGACAACACTCCAAGAAGCAATTGCCGAAGCACAGCAAATTGCTGTTACAAGAAAACATCAAGAAATTGACATTTCCCATTTGTGGAAAATCTTTTTACAACCAAATCACTTTGGTCGCAATCTTTATACGGATGCGGGAATAAATGTGGAAGAGTTGGAAAAAGAAGATAATCGTCTATTAGAGGAATATCCGACTGTTTCAGGAGATCATGTACAGTATGGTCAAAATTTAAGTCAAAATTTGTTTCGCTTATTAAATGAAGCAGATCAGTTAAGAGAAAGCTTTGAAGATGAATTTCTTTCTACTGAAGTCGTGATTCTTGCATTAATGAAACTAAAACATCATCCATTAACGGTTTATTTAAATAAACAGGGATTATCAGAAAAAGAATTACGCAGAAATATTGAAGAATTGAGAGGAGGAGAAAAAGTGACATCTAAAAATCAAGAAGAACAATACAAAGCGTTAGAAAAATATGGCGTAGATCTTGTGCAACAAGTCCGAAGTGGAAAGATGGATCCTATCATTGGGCGAGACGAAGAAATCAGAGATGTTATTCGTATCCTTTCACGTAAAACGAAAAATAATCCAGTTCTAATCGGTGAACCCGGTGTAGGAAAGACGGCTATTGTGGAAGGATTAGCGCAACGAATTGTACGAAAAGATGTTCCAGAAAACTTAAAAGATAAAACTATTTTTTCTTTAGACATGGGGGCATTGATTGCCGGAGCAAAATTTCGCGGCGAATTTGAGGAACGCTTAAAAGCAGTTTTAAAAGAAGTGAAAAAAAGTGATGGTCGAATTCTTTTATTTATTGATGAAATTCATAATATTGTCGGTGCAGGTAAAACAGAAGGAAGTATGGATGCTGGCAATTTGTTAAAACCGATGCTAGCTCGTGGTGAACTCCATTTAATTGGTGCGACTACTTTAGATGAATACCGTCAATACATGGAAAAAGACAAAGCACTAGAACGGCGTTTTCAAAAAGTTTTAGTAAAAGAACCTACAGTAGAAGACACTATTAGTATTTTACGAGGATTAAAAGAACGGTTTGAAATTCATCATGGAGTAAACATCCATGACAACGCGTTAGTAGCGGCGGCGACCTTATCTGATCGTTATATTACGGATCGTTTTTTACCGGATAAAGCCATTGATTTGATTGATGAAGCAAGTGCGACGATTCGCGTGGAAATGAATTCAATGCCGACAGAGCTAGACCAAGTGACACGTCGATTGATGCAGTTAGAAATTGAAGAAGCCGCATTGAAAAAAGAATCAGATGATGCCAGTAAAAAACGGTTAAAAAATTTACAAGAAGAATTAGCAGATCTTCGAGAAGAAGCTAATTCAATGAAAATGCAATGGGAAACAGAAAAAGAAGAAGTGAATACTGTTTCTGCAAAACGAGCAGAAATCGACAAAGCCAAACATGAATTAGAAGATGCAGAGAATAATTATGACTTAGAACGTGCAGCAGTGTTACGTCATGGTACGATTCCTCAATTAGAAAAAGAATTAAAGGAATTAGAGGCAAAAACCAAAGATAGCGACATCAAGATGGTGCAAGAATCCGTTACGGAAAATGAAATCGCCCAAGTTGTTGGTCGGTTAACGGGTATTCCCGTCACAAAATTAGTCGAAGGAGAGCGTGAAAAATTAATCAAACTCAATGAAACGCTGCACAAACGAGTAATTGGTCAAGACGAAGCAGTGGATGCTGTAAGTGATGCGGTGATTCGTTCTCGGGCAGGCTTGCAAGATCCTAATCGTCCCTTAGGTTCTTTTTTATTCTTAGGACCGACTGGTGTAGGAAAAACTGAATTAGCAAAGGCATTAGCTGAGAACTTATTTGATTCTGAAGATCATATGGTGCGCATTGATATGAGTGAATACATGGAAAAGCATGCAGTGTCACGTTTAGTTGGAGCGCCTCCCGGCTATGTTGGCTATGAAGAAGGCGGTCAATTGACGGAAGCTGTGCGCAGAAATCCTTATACAATTGTCTTACTTGATGAAATTGAAAAAGCCCATCCAGATGTTTTTAATATTTTATTACAAGTTTTGGATGATGGCCGTTTGACAGATTCTAAAGGACGAGTCGTTGACTTTAAAAACACAGTCCTTATTATGACAAGTAACATCGGTTCTCAGTTATTATTAGAAGGTGTTTCAGCAGATGGCACCATTCCTGAAGAAGTAGAAGAGCAAGTTCGAACGCTTCTTCGCGGGCATTTCAAGCCGGAATTTTTGAATCGAATTGATGATACAATTTTGTTCACACCGTTAAGTCTTGAAAATGTGAAAGGAATCGTTGATAAAATGGTTGCTCAATTAGCAAAACGGTTAGAAAATCAAGAAATTATCTTAACTATCAGTGAAGAAGCGCGGACATGGATTGCAGAAAATGCTTATGAACCTGCTTATGGTGCTCGTCCGTTGAAACGTTTCATTACAAAAGAAGTAGAAACGCCGTTAGCCAAAGAAATTGTGGCAGGACGTGTTTTACCAAAATCAAAAGTCATGATTACATTACTGGGTCATACACTTCAATTTAAGACAGAAGAATTAGAAGAACTGGCATAAAAAATAGAAATGTAACTATTCTTGGAATAATGAGGAATAAAAGGTAAAAATGCCTTTAAAAGGTTAGGCTTTTATGGCGTAGAGAAATTCCCTCCTTTTTATAAAATTTATGGTTAAACAGCTAAGGATTTCGTTAAATGGGCTGTCTATTTTCATCTGTATTTCTGATACGATTTTTTATCTTTAAACAAGACTTTCGTTTTTAGTTGAAGCTTTTATCATAAAAATAGCACGCTTCTAAAAAGTTAACTTTTTAGAAGCGTGTTTCATGATTTAGGTTTTTTCTATTTTCTACATAAATTGCTAGCTTTTATTTCAATATTTTTAATCGGTAATTTTCAAAATAGTTGGGATTATTTTTTCCTTGCAACCAAGTAAAAATCCCCATAAGTAATGCTCCGATTGTATTAGTCAATAAGTCCCCCATTGTATCCATCAACGCTGCACGACCAACAAATACGGTGCCGTTAGAAGAGGCAAAACGTTGGAGGTTCATTCCCAAAAATTGGTCACATAAAAACTCCCAAAATTCCCAAAATACACCACATACTCCTGCAAAAGCAAAGCCAAATAATAAAAACAGCCACGGACTAGTTTTGGAAATAGGCGCTTCTTTTAGTAATAAACCAATCAAACCATATCCTAGTGCAGTTAAAACCATGGGGCTTACTGCATGTAATATTTTATCCCAAAAAGAAACGATACTAATCAAATGCATCCCGGTTCCTAAAAAGACTGAAATGAACAAAAAAAACCAGTAAAATAAAACGATTGCATCGGGTATGCACAATTTAGTTAATTTCTTTACGATTTGTGGAAGAAAAATTAATAAAATGCCCGCAGAAGATTCAATGATAAAAGTGATTCCTTGCTTCGTTGAGTATTTTTTTAAGAAAAATTCATAAAGATTATAGCAAACCACCAAAGCGCCAAAAAAAAGCAATGCTGTCTGTATTTTTTTCATTGTGTTAGTCACCAAATGTTCCTCCAATAAGATAATTTTTTAAAGCACGATACAATATCTCTTCATTTGAAACAACTACTCCGTTTTGTTTAATTAATCCAACAGTATAAAGATTCAAATAATGGAATTGGTTTTCTGCAACTTCTTGTAAGGCCTGAATTTTTTGAGGATTCGTGCTACCTTGTTGCCGGCTATCCGTATAAAGTCCAATGATTGGTATTTCTTTTGCGTATGCCACACCAATTTCTGAAGCCACTCCCGGATCAATTGTTATCCCGTCTAATAAGGCAATCATCAAGTCGCTCTTAAGTATTTGTTCAGTATCTGCTAAGGCAATCGTTTTACTGTTTGCATAAGCTGTTTTATCATTGATTGCTTCATTTTCTTGTGGAAGATAAATCACTAAACTTTTTGAAATACGTCTGATTTTCTCCACAAGCATTGCATTATAAAGAAAGTCGCTTTTCGCAAAAAGTGGAGCAGCAAAATAAATTTTCATTTTTCATCGTCCTTTTTAGAAATAATCACTGAAGTAAGCTTCCATAGTTGGAAGTATCAATTCGAGTGTTTTTAGTGTTTCCTCATCTGTTTTGAGTCGTTCAATCCGAGCAAGATAAGAAGCTCGCCGATAATTCATCATCAAACAAGTCAATGTTTGAATGGATAAATAAACAGGCTGTCCTACAGGTTCTTGCAAAATTGTCAATTGTCCCTCTTTATCCCATATTAATCCAAAAATCCCGTTGTTCCATGAAGCAATGGGATCTTCGACAACAAAGTGAAAAGGTTTTGCCACAGAAACAAATGGAAATTGTTTAAGAAACTCTTTGACATCAACAATTCTTGCCATGTAATAAGGTTCAATTTGCTCTTTGATTTGACTATCTTCAATTAAAAAAGCAAGCGGTTCATGTTTATAAATATCACCTTGGATCCAATAGACCATAGAAAAATGAGCAGAAATAAAATTCCATAAACCATTGCGTGCCTCTTGATTTAAGTAAAACATTTCTTTTACGTGAAAAATCTCTTCAGCTACCCAGTAAAACAATACACCAATAGGTTCACGTTCATTTGTATAATAAATAGCCGCTGTTCGTTCTTCTTTATTTTCAAACCGCCAATATTCTTCCCAGTGAAAATGACTGCGGAACAAAGCACCGTGGTTCTGGGCGGTAAATTTTTGATATACTTGATAGACATCCAGATGATCGACTGGCAAACGCTTCACCATACCGTTTACAGGTACATGCTTTGGCAATTGTGTATCCCGAATTTTAAACGTCAATTTATCAGACATGATTTCCCAGCCTTTACGCCGATAGTAAGGAATGTTGTATGGATATAAGTAAGAAATCCATTGTTTCTTTTTACGCATATTGTCTAAAGCCACTAAGATTAAATCTTGCATCAAGCCGTGATTTGCATATTCTGGATAGGTGCCGACTCCTGTTAGACCGCCCATTTTATAAGGCGTACCATGAATATTTACTTCACATGGATAAATTGCAATTTGTGAAATTAATTTTTCTTCATGAAACCAGCCAAATACTTCAGATAATTCTAGGATCGGACGCTTGGAGCGGATAAAGGCGCGCTTATTTTCAAAGCCACTTTCTTCAATGTCTGCTTCCGTTACTTGAAAAACATAAGACAATAACGCATTAAATTGATCGACATCTTTTTCAGTTACAGATTTTAGTTCAAGATTTTTTTTAAAATCTTTTTGGTTCATTCTTTCATCTCCAATTATTTACTCGCTTCTAGTATAACAAAAATTGCTAAAAAAAACTTCTAAAGCCGACTAGGTAAAAAGTCTTTAAATTCCTTCTTTTCATTGATATAATAAAAAGTGCTGATTAAACGAAAAGAGGAGACGCTATGGATATAAAAAAAATGAAGCAACGCCAAGAGCAAATTCGAAATTTTTCGATCATTGCTCATATCGACCATGGTAAATCAACGCTGGCCGATCGTATTCTAGAAAAGACGAACACTGTGACGTCTCGGGAAATGCAAGATCAGCTATTAGACTCAATGGATCTGGAGCGTGAACGTGGTATCACGATTAAGTTAAATGCGGTTGAGTTGAACTATACGGCTAAAAATGGTGAGACCTATATCTTCCATTTAATTGATACGCCCGGGCATGTCGACTTTACCTATGAAGTATCAAGAAGTTTGGCAGCTTGTGAAGGTGCAGTGTTAGTTGTCGATGCGGCACAAGGAATTGAAGCTCAAACTTTAGCCAATGTGTATTTAGCTTTGGATAATGAACTTGAAATTTTACCAGTGATCAATAAAATTGACCTGCCGGCAGCAGATCCTGAACGAGTACGTCAAGAAATTGAGGATGTTATTGGGATTGATGCGAGTGAAGCTGTTTTAGCCAGTGCAAAAGCTGGAATTGGTATTGAAGAAATACTTGAACAAATTGTTGAATATGTTCCTGCGCCGTCAGGAGACATTGAAGCGCCTCTAAAAGCGTTGATTTTTGACTCTGTTTATGATAGCTATCGAGGGGTAGTTTTAAACGTTAGAATTACAGACGGTATGGTTAAACCCGGCGATAAAATCAAATTGATGAGCAATGGAAAAACATTTGACGTGACAGAAGTAGGTGTTTTTTCACCAAAACCTGTCACAAGAGATGTTTTGATGGTCGGCGACGTAGGATATATTACAGCAAGCATTAAAACCGTTCAAGATACACGTGTAGGAGATACCGTTACTTTGGCTGATAATCCAGCACAAGAAGCGTTACCGGGTTATCGTAAAATGAATCCAATGGTTTATTGCGGGCTATACCCCATTGATACTTCTCGCTATAACGATTTGCGTGAAGCTTTAGAAAAGCTGCAATTAAATGATGCCGCATTGCAATTTGAACCGGAAACTTCTCAAGCGTTAGGTTTTGGTTTTCGCTGTGGGTTTTTGGGCCTTTTGCACATGGATGTTGTACAAGAGCGTTTGGAACGAGAGTTTAACTTAGAACTGATTACGACTGCTCCGTCGGTTATTTATCATGTGAATAAAACGGATGGATCTCTGGCAATTGTAGACAATCCAGCTGATTTTCCCGAACCCGTCACGATTCAAGATGTAGAAGAACCATTTGTAAAAGCTCAGATTATGGTACCGAATGACTACGTGGGGGCAGTCATGGAATTATCTCAAAGAAAACGTGGCGAATTTATTACCATGGATTATTTAGATGAGTATCGAGTAAATGTTGTTTATAACATTCCACTTTCTGAAATCGTCTTTGATTTCTTTGATAAATTAAAATCTAGTACGAAAGGCTACGCTTCACTTGACTATGAAATGTCTGGCTATCAAAAAAGCAAGCTAGTAAAGATGGATATCTTGTTAAACGGCGAAAAAGTCGATGCTCTAAGCTTTATCGTTCACCGAGACTTTGCTTATGAACGTGGAAAAGCCATTGTTGAAAAATTGAAAAAACTAATTCCGCGTCAACAATTTGAAGTACCCGTTCAAGCAGCAATTGGACAAAAAATTGTGGCTCGTTCAGACATTAAAGCATTGCGTAAAAACGTATTAGCAAAATGTTACGGTGGTGATGTCTCACGTAAACGAAAACTTCTTGAAAAGCAAAAAGAAGGAAAGAAACGAATGAAACAAATCGGCAGCGTAGAAGTCCCGCAAGAAGCCTTCATGGCTGTTTTGAAAATGGACGAGGATGAAGGGAAAAAGTAATAAGGGTTTGTTTGAAAATCCTGAAAAAATATACCGCATTTACATGGAATTGCCACCGGATTGCCACCGGTGGTTTTTTTTCGGTGGCAAACCTTAAGAATTCCTTCTCAGATTCTCCATGATATCGACTGTTTCATTTCTCATCTTATTTGTGACATGAGAATAGGTATCCATCGTAATTGAAATTCTACTGTGACCTAATCGTTCAGAAATTTCCTTCATCTTTGCCCCATTTTCAAGAAGAAGGGTAGCATGGGTATGTCTTAAAGAATGGAAATTGAAAGAGATAGACAAGGCATTTGATATTCGTCTAGTATTCCATTTTACAACACTTGGTGTAACCAACTCACCATTTTCTTTCGTACAGACTGCGTTTGATTCATTGTAAAATTTTCCATATTTCCTTCTATTTTCTAATTGCTGTTTTTTATGTTTTTTAAGTATAGATTGTAACGTTTGTCCAATGAAGATCGTTCTATTTGAACTCTTAGTCTTTGGTGTACCATATATCCATTCTTTATCTTGCTTTACCATCTGTTTTTCTACAGTAATTGTGCCAACAGAAAAATCTATATTATCCCAAGTAAGTCCACAAACTTCTCCCACACGCATGCCGGTATAAAATCCTATATTAAGAGGAATATAAAAAGGATGTCCCTCGGGAGTAATAGAAAGGATTCGTTCGAAATCATCAATAGTAATAATCTTTAAATCTTTTTTTGTTGTTGGAATATCTTCATATTTTGGTATCTTAACGTATAGCATGGGATTTTGTTTCAATAACCCCCACGGATAAACAGCCATGTTCAAGGCATTTTTAAGGACAGAGTGAGTAATAGTCATCGTCTTCTTTGAGTAACCTTTTTTAAACTCATCATTAATAAAGTTTTGAAGTAGAGCAGGAGAGAGGCTAGTTAGCTTTTTCTTGCCCAAATAACCATTGATATGATTTTTGATAGTATAACGATAATTTTCGTATGTGTTGAATTTCAAGTTCAATTTGACATATTCTTCCATCCAGAAATCAAGGTATTCTTTTACTCGGGTGTCTGTGTCTAAAAAGTATTGACCAGTTTCATCAATATCTATCAAAACCTTACGCAAAGCTGCTTCAGCTTCTTCTCGACTATCTCCTCCGACTTTTTCAACTTTCTTTCTTGATCCATCTTCATTGATATCTTCAAAATAATAATACCAACGTTTTCCTCTTTTTCTAACTCCACCGCGCATAATTTATTAACCTTTCGCGGTTTTTTGGCGGAATAATGGCGATTTTTCGCTATATTAACGTGTTAGTATGATAGTATCGAAAGAAGAGGAATTCGGCAAATAAAATAAACAAGTTTTCTACATTTCAGACGGCAGCAACAAAAAAATAAAATGTGGTTTCAACAGCTGCCGTCTGATTTTACATAATTGATCATCTCAACGAGGTGGTCTTTTTATTATTTACATAATCAGTTATCCTTTAAATATAAATTTGCAAAGGAGAAATGATCATGGGTGAAAAACTGGATGCAGCTAAAAATTTTTTATTTGAAAATGTTTTGTCAGTAGTGATCGAACATGGAAAAGATTTTCTAAAAGAAAATGCACTACCCCTATTAACAAACGAAATTGCAAGGCAAGGTGGTGATATATTGATTATGGAGCTAATTTAATACCTGGTATTGGTGGAGCTATAACGGAATTCAGGACGAATAAAAAAATAAGAAATTTAGAAGTTATGGTTCAAATTATTAATAAAAGAAATGAAGAATTAAAGGAAAAATTCGAAAAGCAGACTTTGGAGAATAAAGAAATTTTAGATGAAATATTTGAAATGATTATGAGGAAAATTGAATCCACTAATCAGTCTGAAAAAATTGAATTTATGATCAATGGTTATTCAGAATTTTTAAACTTGGATAATCTATCTTTTGATGTAGCATACTTATATTTTGATACCCTTGATAAATTGACCATTTTAGATATTTCAGTTCTTAAATTGTCATATAAAACTAATACACTTGACGATATCGATGGATATAATAGCTACACAGAGTTATTAGAGGCGTTTGATATAAACTATGATCAATAATTGCGGTACGAGAAAATTTAATGAGAATAGGTCTATTAGAAAACGAATACGATGAAAAACTAGTAAAGGATTTAAAAAATCTTCAAATTGCAATTGGCGAAATTAGAAATTCAACAGAAAGTATTCTAGTCGCTCTATCAGGAAAGAAAAACGCTAAATTAAAAAGTCTATCTAGAAAAAGCGAAATCAAGCTAAAAGCAAAAGACAGACTGACTATATCAAAATTCGGAAGAGACTTTATACGTTTCTTTATTCTTAATAATAAACATACAACTGAAAATGCTAGATGAAAAACAAAACTAGCAAATGCACGAGCCTTGTTTTATAATAGTTTTTGTAGAAAAGTGAAAAGTGGTGGCTAGTCCCAATAGAAATGGGGTGACGCCTATGTTGATTTGTGGCTTGATCCCTAGAAGGGAGTAGGCATGTCTGTTTATCAAGCATTGTCGCTAATGATTGCATTTGCAACGTTAGTCTTGCTTATTGCAGATTACAAGAACAAAAAATAACCATCTAATCACTTTGGCAGGGAGTTAGATGGTTCAAAACATTTAATCAAAAGCCAACGTCTTTTTAACGGTTCTACAAAGGGACGTGTTAGCAACACGTTCTTTTTCTATATTCATTATAGCATGAAGAAAAATAAAATCAATCAGGATCGCTCGTTGAGTGGTCTTTTTATTTTGTCTGGGGGAGGCAATGTACATGAAAAACTACTGGTATGTATCATTATCAAATAGATATCTTCAACCGAACGCAGATGATCCATCAGAGTGAGAAGTATTCCATCGTTGAAATGAGGAGAGAAGCAACTCCACATGAGATTGATCGCTGCAAACTGATTTATTGTGGTCACGGCTATTTCAACGAACAGAATATACAATGGCATTGTGCAAATTGTGAAAAATATCGTGATGAATCCTGCACAATTATTTGCGTTGGTATTTGCCTTATATGGCTATATTGTCGATCCAACAACGAAAGGATTTTCAGATAGTCAGCAAGCTTTAACTTATGAAAAACCGAAAGGGGAATAACTATGTCATTAAATATAGTAGATTTATCAAACAAAAATGGCTCAAAAAATGTCGTAGATTATCCTGCTGATGCTTATATGTTTAAAGCATCAGCAGGCTGTAATTTTGTGGACAAATACTGCGATCAATTTGTTCAACAAGCCATAAAAGCTAATAAGCCTGATAGTTCATTTTTTAAAGCTAGCTTATTGAAATTTAAAATAAATTTACAGAAATTGTCAGATTCGTATAATCAAAGTAGTGAAGATTTAAATATACAAGTTTCAGGAACGTTTTTTTCCAGACGAAAATTTTCAAAAAGAGTATAATCGTTTATTTATTTCTATTACGTTGTATCCACACACAGGCTGTGAATTAGCATCACAAATAGCATATGAAATTCCTTACGAATTGATTGGAAAAAGTATATCATTTGATTATACTTTTCATATTTCTAAGAAGATAATTCATAAAAAGATAAATAAATACTTTTGCTTATCATTGGCAACTACTTCGAAATGTGATGGAGAAATGGGAATTAGCGCTTCTCTTGAAGCTGGAAAGTTTTTTGAAAATTATTTTCCTATTAATGCTATTGATCTCCTGGGGGATGAATGAAATGGCGAATAAATTACTAATCCAAAAGAAAACAACATCATTCCATATAAGTCTAGTTATGATGGAAACGGGGGTGGTGGAGATATGACGAGGTATGTAACAAAAAATGAATTTGATTCCTCAATCATTATTCCAATACTTTTAAAAAGCTTATTGAAAAAATAAGGTATAATTTTACGTTCAGATTTGATTTTTGTTTTATTAATATTACCGTAGCGACCATTATAAGCTAATGATATATTTGCTTCTCCGAATTCAGTGGATACGTGCAACTGGTACATAGGAATTCCTTCTGTTTCAAGATATGAAATTTTTAAATTATCACCAGATTCTACGCTAATTACTTTGCCAGTCGGCTTATAAATAAGTTCAGAATTTTTTTCATCAATTTTTTTATATTGCATTATTTGTAATTTCATAGGGACATTTTCGGGAGAAAACAGTACAATCATATTTGAATTTGAATTAACATCTATTTCATCAAAAATATTATGAACACTGATTCTTTCCTTTTGGCTTATAGGGTAAAACTCTAACGTTATATCTTCATAATAAGTTTTATTGAATGAAAACCCCAAAATTAAAACAAAAATTGCAAATATAAACTTAAAAAATCCAATATATAAGCTTATAATGGTTTGCTTTTTTTCATACCAAGCATAAATTTTTTCATAAATTTTCCTCTTACTATACAATTTAATTATTAATGAGCGAGGTCTTTTTTGCGTTCTGCAATTAATTGTTCCAGCTCCTCTAAATCTTCAAAGGTAGCTTGGTTCCTAATGAACGATCGGGAGCGTGAACGATTGCTAAGATACTTAGCGTGCTCTTTGTTTTTTTCTTGCCATTTCTTATTGGCTTCAGTTTGCTTATTTTTTTTGGTCATTTTGATTTCTCCTTTTTTCAACTTGTGTCAAAGCGCCGACAACTAACAGAATAATAAAGTAGGTCAACCAGTTAATAATATTGAACAGCATCAATCCTAGACCAACAAAGACAACTAGCAGCAAAGTGATAAGATATACTTTTCTTTTCATAATTGACGTGATAAACTGATGGAAAGGGAGAGAAGCCTTGCGGCTCTCTCATCAGTCGTCGTTGTCATCTTTTAGTAGTTCTTTCAGAATCTTAGCGGATTGAAGAATTCCTAAAACGATAGCGACGGCTTTTCCTATTTCATCAAGTCTCACACATTTCACCTCCTCCTTAACTATATTCATATTATACTATGCATAGTATAATAAGTCAACATTCTAGCTATAAATAAAAAAATGCCACCGGATTGCCACCACTAGTTGAGGTTAGCTCGGTAGATTTGAGTCCATCTTAGAATAGCAGGGGATAAAAAAAGCTTCTAGAGTACTTATCACTAAAAGCTTAGAGACTATTTCAAATTGTTAGAGAATAACACAGTATAAATATAGCGAAAAGAAGCCTTCATGGCTATTTTGAAAATGGACGAGGATGAAGGGAAGAAGTAATAAGGGTTTTTCTCTATTCATTAAAACCCTTGCGCTGACTTTTCCCACATTTCTCCCACGTTAAAATGGGAGATGATCAAAAGACACTATTGACATCTTTGAAAAGTTGTCGATAGTGTCTTTTTTCATTTTTTTAGTTACAAGTGGTAAGTATCCATAGTAGTAGCTCATTTAGAATGCTTTATCTTGCTTGTATCAAAATATGGTAGATAACGTTTCTGGTTCGATTTAAAGATATTAATTGAAGCTGATTTGATGTTAAAAGATATTGAAGATTAGAAAACAAACCTCAACTTAAATAGAATGTGAGGTGGTGTGTATTGAATAACAAGAAAACGTGATTCAAGACGTGACGAATCTAAGAAAATTTAGTTAGATTCCAATGGAGAAAAGCAATTAAAAGAAATTGTATCCGAACTGAATGTTTCAGATTAGAAAATGGAAATTGCAAGATCAAAGGAGTACTGAATTGAAAAGTAACGTTACTTTTCCTAATGGTAACGTTACTAAACAAGGAGGCGCTCCTTTTGGTAATAAAAATGCCTTGAAAATAGGAGAAGATGAATCTATATTTTTCGAGACGCTAAGCGATGAAGAAAAGGACATCTATTCTAGTTTGAATGATGATCCTTAACTCGCAATATTTAAAGGTTGTATCACTTTCTGTCTAGTTTTGTGTACTTTTTTTTGAAGAACTGTTACTTTCTAAATTAACCATAGTAGAAGTATCCGTGGTCGTTTTCTGTGGAGTATCCGATTTTGGTTCTTTATTTCCACAAGCTCCTAATACAATACTAAAAAACAAAATCAAACCTAAACCAACAATTTTTTTCATAGTTCCTCCCAAGTGAATAGATAATTTATTCCCACTTAAAGGCAGACAGTGATGGTCGCCAAGTTAAAAATCATTTATTTTCGGAAAGCCTATATAAATTTAGAGAATTGAGAAATATTTATGCTTAATTTAATACGGTCATCTTCAATATAGTTTTTCCAATGATCGTTTCTAGTTAATCATAACGTCTATTGACAATAAAATCAAAAATTTACTGATTAACACTTGAAAACTGTTGCTAGCAGTAAGAGGAAAGCTCAGATAAAAATTTAGAATAGCCATTAAATAATTATTTATAAGGGGATTAGGATTTACACTGACCTTAAATGTAAGAAGAGAAGTATCAAAAAAGAAAAAGTAATAGAATAGAAAAAAGACGGATTTTACTGTGTGAAGTTCCGTTTTTTTCTTTTTTGAAAGGCAGATTATACTTTAAAGTGCAAAGGTGATAGAACCCTATCACTAGTGCATTTTAAAGTATTTTTTTATGGAGGAAAGGACATGAAAATTTTTAAATGGTCTGTCGAAACAATCGTTTGTAAAAATGATTATTCATTAGAAAGTTTTTCTTTTGTCATTGAAACGATTGGTGATTCTAAGCAAGAGCTTTTTCAGATTGCTAAGTATAAAACCCAAGAATTTCTAAAACAAAAAAAACAAACATTTCGACGAATCAATATTTGCTGGTTAAAGTTGAAAAAGTCTTATCAGGTAAGTAACTATCAACGATTCATTCGATTGTATGAGAGTAAAAGACCTCGAAAAGCAATCATGAACATTCTCCAAATTCCTTTCTGAAAACTTCGAGAATATGAAGAATATTATAACGGAAATACAAAACAGCTCACTAAAAAGAAATATCTTGGATTAAAAAAATATATGAAAAATGAGCAAATACGTAGACGTTATAAAATTCCTGAATGTGAATTCAAACAGTTTCTACGAGGAATGTAATCTTGTGTACCATCTAATTAAATAAAATAGACACTTTATTGTGTGTAGGGTCGAGTAAACATTTGTCTGATTCGATAATTCGATAATCAAGCTTTAGGACAATGCAACCCTTTATCAAAACTCATAACTGCGCTAAACTTTGGTGGGGTAACCAAGTTGTTTACAAGGACAATGTAACCACATGGCAAGCGACAGGCATAATAAATTTTTGTATTGAATAGTAAATCTTTATTTACTAATGGATAAATTTGTAAATTTTCCATTGGCAAGTAAAGATTTTTATTTTGGAGGTGCAGAATTGAGAGTAAAAAAAAGAGAAAAATAAACAGGTTTTTACTTACAGTGGATCACTTGATGTAGAAGTAAAAAAATGTGAAAAAGAAATAATTAAAATCAATGAGCTACTCCCTTTTTTAGAATTTTCGTTTAAAGAAGCAAAAAAAGCATATGAAAGAAAATCGAAACGTCTAGAACAATTAGTTTCTTTTGTGGAGCTTGCGAAAGCAGAATTGTCTAAAAAGTCAGATTAACCTATTAAAATAACGTCATATATTTATAGGAGGGGTATTTTTGAAAAGAGAATTAACAGAAAAAGAGCAATTTCAACATGGAGATATTGTTAGGATCGTTTCTCATACTAGAAATTGTGGGATTGATCAAACGGTATTTACGGCTATTGTCGTGGATACGAAAGAGTATGGTTTAATTGCGATACCACAAGATTTTCAAGGGATGATGTATAACGCTGCTGGTAAAGGGTCTGCTTGGGAATTAGAGATTGAATGGTTATTAGACTATGATGTCGAAATCTATCTTTTAGAACGTTTTAATGAGTTACTTGGTGTGGTATGATTATTCTAGCAATACATTAAATAACTGTCAGTAGAATTTAAATTTATTGTTGAAAAAGTCATTTGTGTTAGTCGCTCTTGTCATTTATTATCAAGGAGATTAAAAATGAAATGGAATAAATTGAACAAAAAACAAAGACGGCTGTTTGTGACTGCTATTGCAGTCATAGCTGTAGGTGGTTCAGTTGGCTATAAAGTGTATGCAGATATTCAAACACAAAAACAAGTGGAACAGACACAGTTACTTGTAAATAAACAAGCTACAGCATTAAACAAGCTTCAATTAGAATTACAAAGTTTGTATAGTAATGAAAAACCAGATTTCTTGAGTAAAGATGCGACCAAAGAAATGTTGCTTAAAGAAGTGTAGAAGAAATTCTAGGCTATCTTTAAGCATTTTTTTATTAACAGAAAGGAAAAAAGAATGGGAAAAGAAAAAATTCTAACAGTAGGAATTGATTTAGGTACATCGACTACGCAGTTAGTCTTATCTAAACTGACGATCGAAAATTTTGCCTCTGCGTTTTCAGTTCCCAGAATCACTATTACGGATAAAACAGTCATTTATCGCAGTGAAATTATTTTTACTCCTTTGATGAGTCAAACGCAAATTGATGATGAAGCAATTAAAGCGTTTGTTTCCAAGCAATATCAATTGGCCGGAATCAATAAAAAAGAAATTCAAATGGGGGCAGTGATCATTACCGGAGAAACGGCTCGAAAAGCCAATGCAAGCAAAGTATTGCAAGCGTTAAGTGGTTATGCCGGAGATTTTGTCGTCGCTACGGCAGGTCCTGATTTAGAAAGCATCATTGCTGGAAAAGGAGCGGGAGCAAAAAATTATTCAATGACTCGACATGCCTCGGTAGTAAATCTTGATATTGGAGGTGGTACGAGTAATTTAGCAGTATTTAAAGAAGGTGAAATAAGCGATACGGCTTGTTTTGATATTGGCGGTCGTTTAATAAAATTTGCTCAAAATGGAACGATTTGTTACATTGCGCCAAAAATTAAGCAGATGATCCAGCAGCTTTCTTTACCGGTGAAGCTTGGTGAAAAAGCAACAGCAGCTTCCATACAGCCTGTAATTGATGAATTGGTTAAAGTACTTGAAAACAGCGTTGGAATTGGTGAAAAAAGTCCATTCTATGAGTTGTTGATCACAAATCATGGACTGCGTTTAAAAGAAGAAATTCCTCTTGTGACTTTTTCTGGTGGAGTGGCTGACTGTTTTGTTGATGAAGCATTGGCAGATTTTAAATACGGAGATATTGGGTTATTATTGGGCGCTGCGCTGCGAAAATCACGTATATTTTCAGAAAAAGAAGTCTTACAAAGCAATGAGACAATCCGCGCGACAGTCGTTGGAGCCGGCTCGCATACTGCAGAAATCAGTGGGAGTACGATTGCTTATGATGAAAAAATTTTGCCTATTAAGAACTTACCAATTTTAAAAATTTCACAAGTAGACGAAGAACTAGAAGCAAAATTGATGGGACAGCGGATTAAAGAAAAGCTTGCGTGGCATCATTTGGAGGAAACACCGCAAATTGCGTTGGCGCTGCAAGGCATGCTTAGTCCTACTTTTGCAGATATTCAACGCTACGGCGAAGGAATCGTTAGCGGCTTAACAGCATTAATTCGCGAAAATGTTCCACTAATTGTCATGGTAGAAGAGGATATGGCAAAAGCTTTGGGACATGCGCTGCATAGTTATTTGCCGCACGCTTATCCTTTTATCTGTATCGATTCAGTTAAAGTAGAAAATGGCGATTACATTGACATTGGTCAACCTGTAGCTCAAGGCGCAGTGTTACCAGTCGTTGTGAAAACATTAGTATTTAATTAAGGGAGTGACAAGGAAATGATTTTAAAAACGAGATTATTTGGCAAAGTCTATCAATTTTCTTCCGTCAAAGACGTATTAGCCAAAGCAAATGAGGAAAAATCAGGAGATCGTTTAGCCGGTGTCGGAGCCAGCTCTTCTGAAGAGCGAATAGCCGCAAAAGTCGTGTTGTCTCATCTGACATTAAACGATTTATTTAATTATCCAGTCGTAGATTACGAAGAAGATGAGGTGACACGAATCATCATCGATCAAGTCAATCACCCGATTTTTGAATCGATCAAGCATTCTATTTTAAGTGAAATGGTCGAGGAAACGCAACCATCAAAAAAAGGCAAAGAAGCAAATCATACAAATGAAACAAAGGCACCAATAGCAGAAGAAGGAATGATTGAAGACATTACCGAAGTTGATTTACGCAAACAACTCTTAGTTTCCAATGCAACATCACCAAATGACTATTTACGGATGAAATCCTTTACGCCAGCTCGAATTGGTGTAGGTCGAACCGGAACACGCTATCTGACTTCTTCTATTTTGCGTTTTCGTGCCGATCATGCAGCTGCTCAAGATGCTGTATTTTCTGACGTGGATCCAAAATTAGTAGAAGAAATGGGCTTTATTTCAACGCAAACGATTTGTCAATCCAAAGATGAATACTTGACTCGTCCAGATTTTGGTCGCCAGTTTGATGAAGAAAACATCGCACGCATCAAGCAGGAAGCGACTCATAAAGCTAAGATTCAAATGGTTGTAGGAGATGGTTTAAGCTCGGCCGCCATTACTGCCAACATTAAAGACATTTTACCGGCCATTAAACAAGGATTAAAAATGTATGGATTGGATTTTGATCAAGTCGTATTTGTTAAATATTGTCGTGTGCCGGCAATGGATAAAATTGGCGAGGTGACCGATGCGGATGTCGTATGCCTTTTAGTGGGTGAACGTCCCGGCTTAGCGACAGCAGAATCAATGAGTGCGTATATCGCTTATCGTCCAACAGTTGGAATGCCGGAAGCTCGCCGTACCGTTGTTTCAAATATTCATAAAGGCGGGACATCTGCCGTTGAAGCAGGCGCATACATTGCTGAACTACTCAAAAAAATACTAGACAGGAAAAAATCCGGCATTGAACTAAAAGAAACAGAATAGGAGAAAAAAGCCAATGAAAAATGATCGTTTAGGTGCAACTGTTTTAAGTATGCAAGTGATTCCGAACGTGGACGCCGCTTTAGCCCAACAACTTGGTTTGACTCCTAACATGCGCTCGCTAGGAATTGTTACTGCTGATTGTGATGACGTGACTTATGTTGCGTTAGATGAAGCAACAAAAGCCGCAGAAGTAGAAGTTGTATACGCCAAAAGTATGTATGCAGGAGCAGCGAATGCTTCAACAAAACTTGCCGGTGAAGTGATTGGAATCGTGGCAGGACCAAGTCCGGCAGAGATCAATAGTGCGATAACGGTGATTAAACAAGTTATTGAAGAAGAAGCAAGTTTTATCAGTGCAAATGAAGAGGACAGTATCGTTTATTTTGCGCATGTTGTTTCTCGTTCAGGCAGGTATTTATCAAAAGAGTCAAACATTCGTGAAGGAGAAGCGATTGCCTATTTGATTGCACCGCCTTTAGAAGCAATGGTGGCACTTGATGCGGCATTAAAAGCTGCAGACGTTCAAATCTGTAATTTTTTTGGACCGCCGTCAGAAACCAATTTTGGCGGAGCACTTTTAACCGGCAGCCAGTCTGCATGTAAAGCCGCTTGTGCCGCATTTGAGCAAGTGGTTCAGCGAATTGCAGATAATCCATTGAGTTATTAAGGATGTGTAAGGAATGAAAGCAATCGGAATGATTGAAGTTCGTGGTTTCTTAGGTGCGATTGGTGCTAGTGATGCAGCATTAAAAGCCGCAGATGTCCAATTATTGAATGCAGAAAGTATTCGTGGCGGACTTACGACTGTCCAATTAGGCGGAGATGTGGCAGCCGTTTATGCAGCCGTTGACGCTGGAGTAGCTGTTGCTAAAAAGCTGGACTGTTTAATTTCCCACCATGTGATTCCGCGTGTCGCTCAACAGACAGAACAGATTTTAACCAAAGCAATTTCAAAAAAAATAAAAAAAGAACCGAAAAAGCACGTGGATGAAAACCAGCAAGAAGCAGAAAAAGCAATTGCTAAAACTGACTTGCCGGATCAACCAACAGATAAAAATGAACGGATCACTGAGTTGCAGGCAAAACGTGTTTCTGAATTACGAAAAGAAGCCTATCAGTTGGACGTGAAACAATTGAAACCTTCAGAAATTAAATCTGCAAGTAAACAAGCATTAATTAACGCAATTCTAGCAGAAATAAAGGGAAGTGACAGATAATGGATAAAGACTTATGCTCCATCCAAGAAACAAGAGACTTAATTGCTTGTGCAAAGAAAGCACAATCCCGCTTAGCCGCATGCTCTCAAATGCAGATTGATCAAATCGTAAAAGCTATTTCTGAAGCAACCTTTTCGCAACGTGAACGTTTCGCTAAAATGGCTGCCGAAGAAACCGGCTTTGGAATTTACGAAGATAAAATTATAAAAAATGCGTTTGCTTCAAAAATAGTTTATGAAGAATTAAAAGAAAAGAAAACAGTCGGAATTATCCATGATGATCCGCAAAAAAAGGTAACAGAAGTTGCTGTGCCGGTGGGAGTAATTGCTGGATTAATTCCCTCAACGAATCCGACGTCAACCGTCATTTATAAAGCGTTGATCGCATTAAAAGCTGCAAACAGTATTGTCTTTTCTCCACATCCAAACGCTGTGCAATCTATTTGTGCAACGGTTGAAGTCATTCGTGCAGCGATTGAATCGGCTGGAGGACCAAAAGACAGTGTTTGTGTTATTACAACACCTACAATGGCCGCAACAAATGAGTTGATGACTCATCAAGATACAAAATTAATTTTAGCAACTGGTGGTCATGCGATGGTTAAAGCAGCGTATTCTTCTGGAACACCTGCGATCGGTGTAGGTCCCGGAAATGGTCCAGCCTATATAGAACGAAGCGCACCAATTTCTGTGGCCGTTCGCCGCATTATGGATTCAAAAACATTTGATAACGGTACCGTCTGTGCTTCTGAACAATCCATTATTGTTGAAAAAGCAATGAGTGAAGCCGTTCAAACAGAGTTGACCAAACAAGGCGCTTATTTTTTAAATGCAGAAGAAGCTGAAAAATTATCTCGGTTTATCTTGCGACCAAATGGAACAATGAATCCACAAATTGTTGGGCGTTCCGTGCAGCATATTGCCTCACTGGCGGGCTTAAACATTCCGTTTGATCGTCGTTTAATTGTCGCTAAGGAAAGTCATGTTGGTCTTAAGTACCCATTTTCAAGAGAAAAGCTTGCGCCAATTATCGCTTATTATACGGTAGAAAATTGGCAAGAAGCCTGTGACTTATCTATTGAGATTTTAAAAGGCGAAGGTGCAGGACATACCATGTGTATTCACACGGAAAATAAAGAGATTGTTCGTGAATTTGGCTTAAGAAAACCTGTTTCTCGTTTACTAGTCAATACTTCCGGCACGTTAGGAGGAATCGGGGCTTCCACGAACTTAGTTCCAGCACTTACTTTAGGCTGCGGGGCAGTGGGCGGAAGTTCGACTTCTGATAACATCGGTGTAGAAAATCTCTTTAACGTTCGCCGGGTAGCGTATGGTGTCACAGAACTTGCTGATATCCGTCAGAAATTTGGAAAAGAATCTCATGAATCCACCGAATCTGTCGTTGGGGGAAAAGCAACGGATAAAGAAGCTTTAATTGATTCTCTCGTTGCTCAAGTATTAGCACGGTTACAATAATATGTAATAGATATCAATGAAAAAATAGGAGGAATTTATAATGTCAAGTACAAATGCTTTAGGAATGATTGAAACTCTCGGTTTAGTAGGAGTTGTTGAAGCAGCAGATGCAATGGTGAAGGCAGCAAATGTGACGTTGATTGGAAAAGAACAGGTTGGCGGAGGCTTAGTGACAGTAATGGTGCGTGGGGATGTCGGTGCTGTGAAAGCCGCAACTGATGCCGGGGCTGCCGCAGCAGAACGGGTTGGAGAATTATTGTCTGTACATGTGATTCCACGACCACACACTGAAGTAGATGCGATTTTGCCGTCGGTACCTGAAAAATAATTGCTTGATGGTCGAGTATCCCAAAAATAGGCTCTTATTTTTGGGATCATTCGACTCGTTTAAAAAAAAATTCAGTAAAAAATAATTGGATTTTTAAGAAAAAGTAACTTTTCTAAAACAACGGAATGAAGGTGAAGGTAGAGATGAGTGTGATTACGGAAGAAATGCTGCGAAAAATGCTGTTGAAAAAAGAACTGCTTCCGGGAACCAGTTTTGCAGTTTCAAAAAATAGTTTATTAACACCTGCTGCTTCCGGGTATTTGAGAGAACATCAAATACAAGTAACAGTCACTGATTCGTCATTTTTACCGGCACGGAAAACACAGCAGCCGGTTCAATCAAAGAAACCGAATGCTTCAAATAATCACGGCAAACTTCGTTTAGAATTAAAAAAATTACAAAATTTATTGTCTTTTTACTTGATAGAAGAAACCAGTATGTGTGCAGAAGGCTGGCTGTATTTTGAATATCAACAATTATGGCTAAAAAAATTCAGTCAATTTGATGAACCGGTTTCTTTAAAAAATGTACCTGCACCATCCAAAAACGTTTGTAGTTCTTTCCCCCATTCAAGAACATGGCAGTATTCGATTAACGAGATTCATTATCAGATCGAAAAAATCTGTCAGATGTTGGAAGAACTTGCACCAGAACGTTTATCAATTTTTAATTTATGGGCAGAAAAATTGCAATCGATCATTTAACTGCTGCAAGAAGATGGAAAATGTGAATCATGTAGAAGAAATTGTCAATGAAGTCGTGCAGCAAATTCGCAATCAGCAGCGTTCATTTGAAGTGGAAGCATCCGGAAGACACGTTCATTTAAGTCGCAAAGAAATTGATGCACTCTTTGGTCAAGGCTATCAATTGACCAAAGTGAAGGAACTGTCTCAACCCGGACAATTCGTCTGTAAAGAACGTATTACAGTTGCTGGACCTAACGGGTTGTTTCAAAATGTCGTTATTTTAGGTCCCGAACGTACGGAATCACAAGTGGAAGTTTCAATGACAGATGCACGTGTTTTAGGCATTCGTGTGCCTGTCAGAAAAAGCGGTCATATCGAAGGAACGCCGGGTGTTGTATTGATGAATAAAGAAGCCGTCGTTCAATTAACTAAGGGACTGATTGTTGCAAAACGACACATCCATATGACACCTGAAGACGCAGCTAAAAATCAAGTAGTCAATGGTCAAATTGTGCAAGTGAACATTCAAGGAACTCGACCTTTGATTTTTGCCGATGTCGTTGTTCGCGTCAATCCGAATTTTGCAACGTATATGCACATCGATTACGATGAAGCAAATGCTTGCGGATTGAGCAAAGGAGATCGCGGATACATCTGCAAGTAAGGAGGAATAATTTGAAGATCACGGACATAGAAAAATTGATCCAAAAAGTAATGGAAGCACTCATTCATCAATTACCCGCAGCTTCATATAAATTCGCTTTAATCGAGAAAACAACAGTTCCTCCTACATTATTTTCTGAATTTGCCGTGATTGATTGGCTAGAAACGAGTGATCCAACTGAAAGAGACGGCTTGGTCGTTCATCAATTGAACTTTTCTCAAATGGCAGCGATCCATCAGCTACTTTCGATTGATAAAAAAACGGCAGCCATTCAATCTTTTTTATTTGCCGGAAAACCAGTTCTCGTTTTGCAAATGGAACCATTCGAAAATCAAAGAAAAATGAAATATCATCTAGCAAAAAAAATAACGCAACAAAAAGAACAATGTCGCCTTTACGGTCTCTATTTTGCGCAAGAAAAGGAGGGATATACTTCGTTTTTAACAGACTGCCGAAAAAAAACATTGCCGCAAAATATTTCTAAGCGAACCTACATCACGGAAGAACAATTGAAAAAAAGAATCCAGCAAAAAAGTAAAGTATTAATAACATCCAAAGAACGGTTGACACCATTAGCGAAAGACTATGCGCACAAACATCAATTATTCAAGTGAGGAGGTATTTCATGTTATTAGGAAAAGTTACTGGCAGTCTGTGGTCTACTAGAAAAGATGAAAAACTGAACGGTTGGAAATTAATGATGATCGACATAGTAGATGAAAATGACATACGCCAAGGTTTTTTAGTTGCTGCTGACAACGCAGGAGCAGGAATCGGAGACAAAGTATTAGTCAGTCAAGGACAGGCAGCTAGAATTTCAGCGACTGATTCAAAAATCCCCATTGATGCGATGATTGTTGGTGTAATCGATACAATTGAAGGATAAAGGAGATTGTCTATGAGTATCAATGAAATCATTATGTACATCATGGTTTTTTTTATGGTGATTGGCGGAATAGATAAATGTATTGGAAATAAATTAGGATTAGGAGAAAAATTTGAAGAAGGACTCATGGCCATGGGATCATTAGCGTTATCCATGGTCGGAATCATCACGTTAGCGCCTATTCTTGCTAAGGTATTTAGTGTGATCGTCGTGCCCGTGTATGAATTTTTAGGAGCAGATCCTTCCATGTTTGCAACGACTCTTTTGGCAAATGATATGGGCGGTTTTGCTTTAGCACAACAAATGGCACATGATCCGCAAGCCGGTTTATTTGCTGGGACAATTTTAGGTGCGATGATGGGACCAACAATTGTTTTCACGATTCCCGTCGCCTTAGGAATTATTGAAAAAGAAGATCAACAATATTTAGCAACTGGAGTCTTAAGCGGCATCATTACCATTCCATTTGGATTATTAGCTGGTGGTTTAGCAGCAAATATGCCAATGCGAATGATTTTGCCGAACTTATTGCCAATTGTCATTGTTGCTGCATTGATTATTATTGGTTTGTGGCTAGCGCCTAAAGGGATGATCAAAGGCTTCAACATTTTTGGTAAAGGAGTCGTCATTGTTGCCATTGCAGGACTTGTAGTCGGAGCGATTCAACAACTTGTGGGAATTACTTTAATTTCAGGAATTACACCGGTCTCTGAAGGGATTGAGACGGTTGGAAATATTGCATTGACTTTAGCTGGCGCTTTTTGCTTAGTTGCTGTAATTACAAAAGTATTCAATCAACCATTAATGAAATTAGGAAAAGTACTAGGAATGAATGAAATTGCTGCCGCAGGAATGGTTGCAACATTAGCAAATAATATTCCAATGTTTCAAATGTTAAAAGAGATGGATCGACGAGGAAAAATCATCAATGTTGCTTTTGCAGTCTCTGCTTCTTTTGTTTTAGGTGATCATTTAGGTTTTACAGCTGGGGTGGCAAAAGAAATGATTTTTCCTATGATGGTCGGAAAACTAGTCGGCGGAGTCACAGCAATTTTTGTTGCGATTTTTATGGCCAATCGTTTATTAGCAAAAACGCCGCAGACTCAAGAAAAAACGATAGAAAAAATTTAAAGAATAGAAGAATAGGAGGAAAATAGCCATGACAACTTGGGATCGTCAAATGATTGAACACTTTGTACGACAACTCATAATGGAAAAATTCATGCCGGCAAAGCAAGTAGATCCAAGCGGTATTTCTTCAGTGAAACTGGCAGAAATATCACTAACAGAAGAAGATCGTTTAGATACGGGGAATTCTACGGATCAAGTCTATACCAAAGACTTATTTTCATTGCAAGAAAGTCCTCATCTAGGCTGCGGTTTGATGGAAATGACAGCGACGACCTTTGACTGGACATTAGACTATGATGAAATCGATTATGTCATCTCGGGACAATTAGATGTATTAATTGATGGTCGTAAAATTTCAGCGAAAGCTGGCGAAATGATTTTTATTCCGAAAAGCAGCAGCATTCAATTTTCAGTGCAAGAAAATACTCGTTTTTTGTATATCACTTATCCAGCCGATTGGCAAGCACAAACAAAATAGACAGGTTATACTTCGTTCATGTATACTAAATTAAATGTTTTTAGGAATTCAGTGAAAATCTGAAACGGTCCCGCCACTGTGAGAGAATTCATTTCTCGTAGTCAGATACTAGACATTTAATGGTTCGGTTTCCTTACTTCGAGGCAAAGTAAGGGACTTTTAATAATGAAAAAGCCTCATTGTGTTTAAACAAGGGAGGAAAAAAATATGGCAAATAAGAAAAAAATCGGGCGCTGGTTCATTGGCATTATGACGCTAGTTCTACTAGCAGGTTGTAGTGCTGGTAGCAAACAAACAGCAAATACCTCTAAGAAAATGATAGAAGTCGCTATCACAGTTACGAAAGACCATGGTGCAAAGAAGATTGCTGATAAAAAAGTTTCAGTTAAAGAAGGAACAACGCTCGATACCATCATGAAAGAAAATTTTGACGTCAAAGAGCAAGGCGGAATCATCACTTCGATCAATGGAACGACTCAAGACAAAGAAGCTGGAAAATATTGGCTTTTTGATCTCAACGGGCAGCCTGCAACAAAAGGAGCAAAAGACATCAAACCTGAAAATGGCGATAAGATAAGCTGGGATTTGCATGGAAATTCGTAATCAATATGACCGCGTGTCAATCACCAGCGTTAAAAGCATTACTTTAGTTGCGTTGTTTTCGGCGTTGACTGTTTCTGGAAGATTGCTATTTGCATTTATTCCAAATGTTCAACCAGTAACTTCTTTGATTATTTTGTTTACTTTATTACTAGGCATTCGTTATGGGATGGTTGAAGCCATTCTTGTAATTGTCTTATCCAATCTGTTTTTAGGGTTTGGCATCTGGACGTTTGGACAGATTTTAGGATATATCGTGATCGTTTTACTGGTAGGTCTTTTGATTCGACCTAATTTTAAGAAAATTCCTTTTTCGGTGATGATTCTTTTTGCTGCTGCGATGGGTTTTCTTTATGGTTTTATTCAAGCCTTATTTCAGATTCCATTTTTTGGATGGGGATATTTTGTGGCTTATTACGTCAGCGGGCTTTTATTTGACGTCTATCATGCAGTCGGCAACGCAATATTTTACGTGATTTTAGCTCCCCTACTCCTTCCGTTATTAGATAAATTACTGATCGATTATGGCAGCAATCAGTTAATTGAGTAAAAGAATCTTGTCGGACGTCAAAAGAATAAATCAAAGTTTTGTTAAAAGAGCAGACAAAAGTCCTATCGGCTTTTATCTGCTCTTTTAAAATGACGGCAAGCACCGAGCAAAAAGAAAATTAATGAGTGTTCTATTCTACCAAGAAGAAAATCTATGAACCAACAACAGCACCTGCAAAACGAAATCAAGTTTTTGCAGGTGCTATTTTTGGTTTGTTAGCTAAAGCTCATGAAAAGAAGGATTTAAAAAAATAGGAGAAAAGACTACTATTTATCGCAACTTTCAAAGAAATCGCTTTCAAAATTATGAAATTTAATTTTTCTTTGAGTATACTATAGACGATCTGAATTGTAATGATTCTAAAGAGATTCAGTTTTCGTTTGGGGGTGCTACTTGATAAAAAGTGTATGGAGGAAAACCTATGGCAAGATTTGGTAAAGACATATTTTTTTTAGTCGTCGTGTTAGGGTGTATGCAACTGTTAATGAGTGTTGAACCCACTGTTTTTGCGGCAAGTGAAAGAAGCAGTGTTGGTATTACATTTAAAGGAAGTATACCGCAACAAAAGACCAACAATTCAGACAAGCAAACAAAAAATGAAGAAGAAAATCATCACGTGATCGCTAGAAAAACGTTACCTAAGACAAACGAAAAAAAAAGTTTGATCACGGAGAGAATTGGTTTTATACTCGTTGGTGTTTGCCTATTATTCATGTTGTTGAAAAGAAGAAAGAAGGAAGAAAAAAAGTGAAAAAAATTGTTTTAGCCACCATATTACTCAGTGCAGTAGGATTAGGAAGTACAGTAGTTCATGCCGAAGATTTAAAGGGAACAAGTACGGCTAAAATCGGGTTGTCTCAACAAGATCCAGATCATCCAGTTGGTCCAATTGATCCCGTAGACCCTGATGATGATCCTAATTCAAATGATCCTACTGGAAATACAGGAGTATTACGTATCGATTACATTTCAAATATTGATTTTGGCAAGCAAACAATTTCAGGTTCTACTCAAACATATGCAGCTCAAAAACCAGCATTGCGTACAGAAGCACAAGTCTCCGACTTACGTGGCACCGGCGCTAGCTGGAATTTACAAGTAAATTACGACAGCGAAAATTCAGGATTTCAAACGCAAAGCGGGCAGACATTAAAAGGTGCACAATTGACGCTACCTGTAGGAACATTAAAGACAGTTGAGAACAATCAATCGGCAGCACCTACAACTTCGACAGTTGTTGTGAATACAGATGCTCAAAATATTATGACTTCTGATGCGAATACTGGGTTGGGAACGTGGGCAGACCAAATGAATACATCAGAAGTTTCATTACAAGTTCCTTCAGGTAATTTAGCTGGAGACTATACAGCAACACTAGAATGGACACTAACGGATGCGCCAGCTTAAGAATTAACAAAAATAATGGGGGAAAATCATAATGAAAAAACAATTTTTATGTTCATTTGCAGCAACCACTTTACTAGCAACTACTTTTTTTAACGGAAGTTTTGTTTTTGCAACTGAAAATGATGAGCATGCGATTTCAAACGCAAAAATTACCTTTACAGGAGAAAATACGGATCCAGTAAATCCAGTCGACCCAGATGATCCGGATAATCCAGATAATCCAGTCGACCCAGATGATCCAGATAACCATGGAACTGATGACAATGGTCCGTTGTCGATTGACTATGTATCCAATATTAGTTTTGGTACGCAAGAAATTTCAAGTAGCAATCAAGTGTATAGTGCTTTAAATGCGGAGCCACACGTTCAAATCACGGATAAACGAGGCGTGGAAGGCGGGTGGGAATTAACCGCAGCGACTTCCAAATTTACAGCAACCGATGACTCAGAATTAAAAGGAGCCGTGTTGACTTTCAAAAATGGTGAGGCGCGGACGAAATCAGATAATACGAGTGGTAAACCGGCAGTAAATGAAGAAATTACCTTTAATAACACCGATGCCCAAGATGTTATGACGGCTGCTAGTTTAGCTGGAGAAGGAACTTGGTTGGATGTATTCCCTGGTGAAGAAGGGCACAATACGGATGTTCAACTAGTTGTACCATCCGGAAGTGCTCAAGCCAAAGAATACACGGCAACGATTACTTGGACGTTAACAGCAGGTCCAAGTGACGCAAATGAATAAAATTAGAGGAAAACGTTTTGTTGAATCTTGCTTGTTCATAGGAATGTGTTTACTTGTTCTAGCTTTAACAACGGTAAAACTGTATGCCGATTCTTCGGAATCTGCATACAGTGTAAGTGCAAATATTCCTTCTTTTCAACATAATAAAAATCTTTCTTATTTTGATTTATTATTGAAACCAAATCAAAAAGAACAAATATCTATTCATTTACAAAACAACAGTCAAGAAAAAGCTAGCTATCTTGTCAAGGTAAATAATGCAGCAACGAATAGTAACGGCGTCATTGATTACAGTCAAACGAATTTAAAAAAAGATGCGTCTGCAAAATACGTATTAAATCAGCTAGTCACGCCACCTTCACAAGAAATTAAACTTCAAGCAGGAGAGGCAAAAGATGTCTCCTTTCAAGTAGCCATGCCAAAACAAGCTTTTTCTGGAATTATTCTTGGCGGAATCCACATTAGTAAAAAAGACACCATCAGTAAAAAAGTGGAAGGTACAGCAATTAGAAATAAATACGCTTACGTCATCGGGGTACAATTGGAAAATGACACAGCCAAAGTAGAACCGGAATTAAAATTGTTATCAGCTAACCCCGGATTAGAAAACTCTTATACTACTATTTTTGCAAAGGTTCAAAATCCTACACCAACCATCATAAATAAAGTCAGCTTTGATGCCGTCATTACAAAAAAAGGTTCTGATAAAGTGCTGTACCAAACAAAAAAAGAAAATATGTCGATTGCACCAAATACAAATTTTCGTTTTCCAATCAGTTTAAACAAAGAAAAAATGGCAGCTGGAATCTATACAATGACAATTGACGCGAAAGAAGGAAAGAACAATAAAAAATGGCATTTAACTGCCGATTTTAGGATTCAAGCAACTAAAGCAAGGAAAATAAATCAGCAAGCCATCTTAGAAAAAAAGGAAAAAGAAATTCCCTATTTACCAATAATGATCGTGGTAGGAATCTTATTACTACTGATTATTCTCTTTTTAAGTTATAAATTGTTTAAACAAAATAAGTAGGTGAGCATACTAAATGAATAGTCTAAAAAAGTTTCCCTTTGCCACCCAATTTATAATTATAGCTAGCTTAGGAATCGTTGGTCTTTTTGCTTGTTCCAGTCATGCGGCAGCAGCCAACTACCCTGACAATCAAACAGCAGATATTTTAGACGGACATGTTCAAGCTGCTATCTCTTATAAAAAAAATAATTCACCTAACTATACAGCAATTGGTGATACGGTAACAGTTACAACGACACTTGAAAAATTAGATAACGGCGTCTTGCCTCCTATTTTTAATCAATCTTCTATGCTCATCCTCTTTCCAGATGAAACACAAGGATTAAAATTAGAGGGAGAGCCAAGTTTTGTCTACACGAAAGGAATCTTATCCGATCAAGGAAAGTTTGTAGATCCGTCAAAACAACTTTGTCATGATATTTTTTGGGCCTTTAATACTGAAGCAAAAATGATGTATCAGGACACTCTTTCTTATAATGGTCGTATGACACAACTGCCGATTACCAATCAATATGAGGATGGTCCATATGATGATACGTATAGTCTAACAAATATCTTAGTAGATAAAGGAGATAAGATTGTTCTTTCTTATAAAGCAACAGTGACAGAAGCAGCCTTAAAAAATAAAGAATTCATCCTGCATACAGGAATTTATGACAGTACTCAAGGTGATTTTGATTGGAATCACTTTTTAACAACTAAAATGCCTGCCATCCAAAGTCTTAGTGTTGCTTTTGATGCGGCGAGTAAGAACAAAGTCATTGAACTTACAGATGCCAGTTCTTATCAAACTTGTTTAACAGGAACGTGGTCTGGAAGCATTGATGACTTGCACCCTACATTAAGCATCAATCAGCAATCAGTCACTATCCCAGTAAATAGTTTTAAACCCAATAAAACATTTTCTATTCCAATTGATTTGACAAATTATGGGGTCATAGGACAAAATAAGATACACATTGAGCTAAAAGATAGCAATCATCAAGTAGCAACTGATGATGCGGTTGTGACTTTAGTTCAAACGGATCAGCCGCCCCAATTAAAGCTATCAACGGCAATCGCCAATCAAACGATTCAATTAACTCCCAACATTTTAACCTTTAAAATAGATGGGCAATACAAAGACGATAGTTTAACAGAAAAAATTTACTATAATTTAAACGGCCTTTCTCACCAGTTAGGTAAAACGTTAAACAACCAAAATAAAGGAAAATGGACTGATTTTTCTCAAGAAATGCCGTTAAATGAATTAAAATATGGGGAAAATACCATTCAATTATATGTTGTAGATACAAAAGGTCAAAAATCAAATGTAGAGACATTTATTTTGCAGTTGACAAAAGGCAGTGTGCATTTTAAGAAGGTAGACACTGAAGTAAATTTTCCCAATTCTGTAATTAGCGGACAGAGGCTTTATTCATTTCCTCAAAAGCCCGTTGAAATCAGTATTGAAGACACTACACGTTCACCAGGTCATTGGCAATTAACTGTTCATCAGATTACACCTTTTAAAAATGAAAAAAGAAAATTACCTGCGTCACTTTATTATCAAGATAACTTGAACAAATTAACAATTACAGCAAATGATCCAGTAATTTTACCTGTCTTAAGAGAAAATGCCACTAATTATAGATTACAACAAGATCAGACCCATCAATTTGGTTTAATGATTTTACCGAATGCTTATACCGGTGAGTATGAATCAAAATTGGAGTGGACGTTAATTGAAGCCCCTTAAACGAAGGAAGAGAGAAGCAAGCAATTGTTTTTTCTTTCTTCTTTCTTTTTGTATGATGAAAAGAAGTAAGGAGAGTTTAATATGAATGCAATGATGTTTGTTAGTATGGTCTATCTCAGTTTTTTGATTGGGATTCGTCTATTGTTTAAAGATAAACTGACCTATCTTTTTATGTTTATATATGTGATAGTAGCGCTTGCTAATATTTTATTAATAAAATATACAACTTTTTTTCTTTTATTTCTCTATTTTTTACAATGCTATTATCTTTATCTTAAAGTAGAAAATGTTTATCTTGCTATCGTATTAGATAATTTTTTAATAAGCTGTGTCGGCTTAGTAATCTTTTTGACAGTAGACATCCCTAGATATTTTGGAATCCATCACGTTTATTTTTTTAGCATGTTAGGAGTAGTCATAGAAATAATGGTATTTAGTTATATTAAGTATTTAGATAGAACCTACCATATTTTTGATTACTTTGCAGGCTACACAAAGAAAATGAAACTAAATACCATTTTATTCACTACCTTAATGGGACTGCTTTATTTGATTCATGCACGCCTAAACTTCTATTCTTTAGATTATGTGTTGACTTCTATTATTATGATAGGATTCAATTTATTTAGCAGTATTTCTTTTATCGTTCTCATTGTAAATCGAAAGAGAGAAAAATTCGTGTCGACCTATTTAAAAGATCTTAAAGAGACGAAAGCATATTATGAAAAACTAGACGAATTTCGTCATGACTATTTAAATTTTATCACGGCTTTAGAATATGGAATCACCAATCAAAGTACCGAAGAAGCTCAAAAACTTGTGGAACATTTCAAAAATTATTCGTTAGAACGAATTGAAGATGCGAGACATCATCCAATGAAAAAAATCAATGATTCCGTGATCAAAGGGCTATTATATGATTTCATCGAAAAGGCCGAAAAAAAGCACCTTACGTATGATATTCAGGTTTTAAATATGATTACAACGGTTGATATGGATTCCATTGATTTAATTCGTCTGCTGTCAATTGCATTAAATAATGCAATTGAACATTATGTTTCGTCAGATCAGACAGTACCGATAAAAATTTCTTTAGATGAAGTAAATGACATGTTTGTATTTTCTGTTGAAAACCCAGCCAATTTGGAAAATAGCGGTGATTTATCCTTATTATTAAAACGCGGACATTCAGAAAAGAAAAGTGGTGGATTAGGACTGCATAATTTTTCTTGGATTGTTAGCCTCTATGAAAATGTTAGCTATAGTTTACGATATGACAAGCAATCCAAAGTATTTGAATTAGAATTAATCGTTTCTTCGACATCAACAAAGAAATAATCGCTTTTGTTGATGTCAAAGAAAGTGGGAAGATCGTTGTTTCTTTATTAAAGTTGATCAATATACGTAAGTAGTTTTTTTATGCTACTGGCACTTAGCAGCAACGTATCATCATTTTTAAAAATAACTTCTAAGGTTTGCTTGTTCACTTCTTTAATATTATATGGATTGATCGAAAAACTTTTTAAAGCATTGAAGTATTTGTAAGGTTCGAACAGCTGCTTCACATGTTTCATTTTATCTTGAATAATAAAATTTTCAGAAATTCCGAAAAACTCTAATGAAGAGCGAAACCCTTTAACCGTCACAATATAATTAATTTCGTCTGGATGAATGAAGTAGACTTTCAACGATCCTTTTAACTCAATGATCACATCAGTATCATCTTGCTTTTTTAACTTAGTAGTAATTAGTTTTTCTAACTTTGTAAATACAGTCTTCATTTCATTTTTTGACAAGTATAAGTCAGGACGTATGTGTTGATTAATGATTTCTAAACCTTTAGAAGTGTCATTTGACAAAAAAATAATACAGCATTCAGGATTGATTTCACGTATCTTCTTTGCAAAGTCAATTCCTGAATGAAATGTTTGCAGATCAATGTCAATTAAAAAAATATCGGCTGCTGAAAAAGGAAACGACGCTAAGTTTTTATAGATTTGTTCTAATTGATTGATCGGAAAAACTTCAACGGGAATGGAACGTAAATTACTATAATTCATTCGTTCATTTAAAAACAGTTGTTGATGAAAAAGATTATCCTCAATGTAATAAATCTTCATAAGTTTACGCTCCCTTATAAGGTTTATTTCCTTCTAAGTATAACAGATATTATTAGAAAAGTTATTAAACCTTTGCTTTTTTAAAGGGAAAATTCAAATTTTAAGTGTCTATTAGAAAGAATATTTAAAGAATGAATAGCGAGGCTAAGGGTGAATAATAACAATTAAAATACAGTTGGCTAATAAAGTAAGAACTAGAGGAAAAAGAATCTATAATTATTTAAATAGTTGAAAATCAATGTAAAAATATGAAGGGTTATAGGAAAATTTTTTCATAGTAAACAACTTGCGTATAAGAAACGAAAAAGTCGACTAGAGTTGGAGTATTTTTGCCTCCTTTTTTCAAGGAAACGATTTCTAGTGGAAGGAAAACGTTAAGCTAATTCGCTGTAACCTATCATGAAATTCATATGCAATTTTTCTTTAGACACTACGAATCATAAATAATTTTTTACTTTATAAACAAGTTATGCAATAAGCCGTTCCTTTTAGCAGAAACGACTTATTGCTGTTTATTTGGTAGAAAAATACTGTTGTATAAAGATGTATTCTATCTTTTTTTAGTAATTAAGAAAACGGCAAACAAATAGAAAATGCTAGAAATAATCAATCCTTTAAGATAATCTTTAAATAATTCAGCAGGTTGTGCGTAGGAATACTCAATAATTTTGACGATAAAATAAAGAGAAGGAAAAGAGGAGACAAGTAATAAAAGATCAAATTTATTCCATTTAGTGAAAAAAAACATAAAAAGAATGATACCAATAAAAGGGACCCAAAATAATAGCTTGCTTAACGTAACCATATGTTCACCTCTCATGCCTCTAGGTCAATAATAGCATGTTCTTAAAAGGGAACAAAGAAATTTGAATCCAATAAGAAATGTATAGCAATTTGCAATACTGACTAGAAATGACCACAAACGAAAAAGCAAATCTTAGACGTAGAATTTTATTCATGGGATAATAGTTCTAACACAAGTAAACAAAGAAAAAGAGAAGAAATTACGGGACCATCTATTGTGAATCATGTAAATTAATTAAAAAAATGATGTAACTATAGAGGAGGAAAAAATGAAAAAAATCAAATACGTTGTTTTATTGGTCTTAGGTATCTTATCACTTACTTTTCATGCGGTGACAATTGAATCATCGCCAACTAGTCTCTCCTTCACTGTTGAAAATAATCGAGTAGTCTACGATGTTGCTGCCAAAACTGTTACCATTCCAGTCAAAGTCAATCAAAATCTATCAACCGATCAATTGAAAGTGATGTTAACATACGGTTGGGATGGACATGGGAGCGCAAACACTGTAATTGGTGAAAACGTGCTACCCAATGTTCAGTGGCAATCTGGCGTGGAGTATTTCCTTATCATTTATAGTGAGATGTCCATTGATGAAATGAAAAGTAAAAATAAATTAGATTTAGTCTTTTATTATAACGGTGAAACAAGTGTTACTGAAAATTTAAGACCTGTACAATGGACTATCCGATCGAAAGATAACGATGATAGTAGCAGCGGAAGTATAGACAGCAGCAGTAGTGACAGCGACGAAAATAGTGATAGCAACAGTGGAAGTATAGACAGCAGTAGTAGTGACAGCGACGAAAGTAGTGATAGCAGCAGTGGAAGTATAGACAGCAGCAGTAGTGACAGCCATGGAAGTAATACTAGCAACGTAGATATTAGAAATGGAAATGGGACTAATCATAGCGCTGCTAGACGCCGAGCCTCAAATAGCCTGATCAATGATTTCAAAAAAACTAGCAGAAGTAGCCAAGATGTTTTACCAAAGACAAATAGTGAAGATCAGAAAATCATTGGCATACTAAGCGCTGTTTATCTGAAATACAATCAATAAGTTAGAATCAATGAAAAAAGAAGAGTGTGGACTGTCGAGTTGAACAAGAGAAAAATTAAAAAGCACCTGCCATGAAATGATCAGGTGCTTTTTAAAGTGAGTTAGAACTGCAAGCGTTCATTGAGATTTTCACTCCTATGCGGATTTTTTCAATTCTTGCACTGCTTGTTCGATCGTTACACCAGTGGCTACACGAGTAGAATCTGTTTTGTCAAATACCACAAACAAATTTAAGTCGGTATTTAGTGTGACGCGATATTGTAAGTCTTTGTTATCGAATGTCATGTTCATTCTCCTTTCTTAAAATCTTACGAAAGGCAACTACACGTTGATAACGAAATTCCATTTTTATTGTAACATATAAAAATGGAATTGCCAATAAAGGAGGGTAAAAAATATTTCTTGATCTTTTTGAAAAAAGAAGTGAATCTCTTGCATAATGAATCTGAGTGTGCTATATTATTGAGGTAATCTATTTTGAAGTGTAATTTGAGCTGACTGTTTAACTATCGACTCCTTTTGCCTATCAATAATTTATTGCAATAAAATCGTACGTTGATACGTATTAGGAGGAAATATATATATGAATAATGGTACAGTAAAATGGTTTAATGCAGATAAAGGATTTGGTTTTATCACAGGTGAAGACGGCAATGATGTTTTTGCACATTTCTCTGCAATTCAAGGGGAAGGCTTCAAAACGTTAGATGAAGGTCAATCCGTGACGTTTGATGTTGAAGACGGTCAACGTGGTCCTCAGGCAGTTAACATTTTTAAAGCATAGTAATAATATAAATAAAACTACTCTTTTTAATCTTAGAAAGAGTAGTTTTTTGTGTTTGCTATATTTTTGATAAGAGATTCAACTAGGGAAGGAACACCTGCTAGTTGATCATCAACTGAATGCCTTTTTGTTTTAGATTTGTTAAACAAATCATTAGATACGTTTCATTGTGTTCGGGATAAATCGGTGTTGTTAACTTTATAGGAAATAAAAAGGAATAAGCAGCACAAGCTTTTCCTCGATATTCAGGAACATCCCAATCGTTAGCAGGTGCATAGTGGCGACGGCGCATTTCCTTTAGAACGAGTTGATGGTATTGATAGAGTTTATAAGGGGAATACTGAAACACATAGTCAACCGTTACATGTTTTTTTCCCCAGCCATTTCCTCGTAACGCACAGCATTCTCTGTGTTGGCCTAGCAACTGTTGTCTCGGAAGTAAGGAAATTAATTCCTCATGCCATAAACGCATGTTTATTCCTCGCTTTCCTTTTTGTAAAATCGCTCACTTATACGTTCTGGTTTTTCTGATCGACCAATTAGATAATCTACAGAAACGTTATAAAGATCCGCAATGAAAATTAGCTCCAACACACTCGGGCACTGATCACCTTTTTCATATTGTTCGTATTGCTCAAGAGGAATCGTTGTTTGTTCTGCCGTTTCTGGTACCGATAGCTGGTACTTTTTTCTTAAAAAATCTAATCTGCAACGTAAAGTGTCTAATAAAATCGCTTCTTCAATACTCATGAACAAGCTCCTTTCTTTCATAAATAATACGATCAGCTACTTTTTTTTATTTAAATAAATCAAATACGCAATTGGGAAAAACAAAGAGAAAACTAATCCAATTAATGCTGCGATAAACAATTGATCGGGTTCAAAATACTGATAATTCAAAATTTTATATAAAAAAAAACAGGCAGGTAAACAGAGTGCTGCTAAGTAAACACGTTCTTTCTTCCATTTTATTAAATAACAAATAATAGGAATCAGAATAAGTGCAGGAATCAGAATAATCAATCGGCTTAATGTTATCACAGGATTGCCTCCTTCTTCATTTTTGTTTAAACATAGTTAAATCTGTCGTTTGAAAGAGACATGTAAGTCAAGAAGAGAAATGATCCCATGATCTTCCAATCCTAAATTAATAATCTTTAAATCAAAGATAACATGTTAGCTGGCGCAGAACAAATGATACGCCGTTTAATAAATAAACAGCAGGCGCTTGTTAAGAAATGAATAATGGTAAGTTTCTGCAATACAAGGTACGTTTTTTATCCTGCGGATACAAAGAAGTAGTAAGAGGTACCTATAGAAGACAAATATAAGACAAAGTTCATTTTGTATAAAAGTGTATTGCTTCCACTTAACTGCCATGCTATAATAAAAAAAGGTTATTTTAAGTAATGAAAGATTGTACCCTTAGCTCAGTTGGTTAGAGCTGACGGCTCATAACCGTCCGGTCGTAGGTTCGAGTCCTACAGGGTACATTAAGAAAAAACATCCCAATAATAAGCAAAATTATGTGATTGTTTGTTAATCTAGCTGGCATATTTTTGAAAATCAGTAGTTTTTCCTCTACATTCATAAAAGAGAAAGAATTTAATAGACGCTGTAAACACATGCCAAAAATGAAAATCGAAAAAACGTAAACCAAAGCACGGGGCTGGTTTACGTTTTTTTTTACTTCACCTGAATATTAAAATCTTTAAGCAAATCAAGTGCTTGTCTTCCATGTTTATTTTCAGAAACACAGGTTGAATTAACGAAAAAATTAGCTTCTGGAAAGACACTTTGTAAAGCAATGGTATTGGCCAGCACACAAAGATTAGTTTCGATTCCAGCAACTTCAATCTGTTTTTTTTCTTCTCGTCGAGTCAAAACGGATTGTTTGATTTCAAGTAATGCTTCTGGCGGCATGGTAAAGTAGTATTTTTTTACAACTTTTTCATTTTCTTGAGGAGATACAGCAGGAATAATTTGTAAATCTTCCTTTTCTTCATCTTGATCTTTTCGTTGAATGGGAATATCTCTTGTAAAAAGAATATATTCTTGCTTTTTTCTTGCGTTTATTAAACGTTTTTGGATCTGATCAATAAGTTTTTTTGCATCAGGAACGTAATATTTGCTTGTAGGATCAAGAATATGATTTTGCATGTCCACAATCACCAACATTTTTATTGCCTCCTTTTTCATCCACAATAACTATTAATAATTGCGGCCACCCCTGCTTCTTCATTGGTTTTTGTTACTTTATCTGCAAGAAATTTGACTTGTTCTTGTGCATTGCCCATGGCAATGCTGGTGCCGCTAACTTTTAACATCGCCAGATCATTTTCTTGATCACCAAATGCGACGATTTCATGAGGTTCTATTTTTAAATGATCTGCTAAAAACAGTAGCGAGTGGGCTTTGGTGACATCTTTTGGCGTGATTTCTAAAAAGTGCGGATCAGAAAAGACAGAATCAATTCCCGCTTTTTTTAAATCTTGTTGCAATTTTTTTAGTTTTTTTTCTTCTTTGTCTGTTAAAGCTAATTTTAAATAACTTAAGGAAGGATCTTCTAATAATTTTACAACTTCATCAAATGTTTGATGCTGCAAGTTGAAGTGTTGATAATAAGGATCGTCTTTGACTAAATTCGCTTCATCAAATGTCAGTTGATCGTCTTGTGTTTCACGACTAGCAATAATTGAAATTTTAGCTTTTTGAGCTAAGAAAAATGCGCGTTTTAGCGTAGAAATTTCAATGCTAGCTCGTTTTAATACATGAGCAATTGCGCCTTTTTTCATTTCTGCGACAAAAGAACCATTAGAAGAAATCAAATAGCCGTCGATTCCTAATTCTTCAAACACTTCTTTGGCAGAGATGCTATTTCTGCCAGTCGCAATCGTGACAACTCCTCCTTGTTTAGAAAAGTTTTGAAGTGCTTCAATATTTTGTTGAGGGATATTTCCCCTTCGATCAAGTAATGTCCCATCAAGATCAATTGCCGCTAATTTCATATTTTTCGCTCCTTTTGTGTTTGCTTACTCTAAGATTAAATGAGAATTTCATAAAATAAAAATAAAATGCTTGCTGTGCTTTTGATTTTTTTAAAATATTCTCATTTTAAATCACCATATATAAGTAGTTTTTCATTTTATAAAATGAATAAAGAATCAGAAAACAGTCGAAGAATATATTTTTAATCCGGTAATAAGCGAGTATTTTTATGAAAAATTCAGTAAATACGAAGCATATCTTTTGCATTAAATTTTAATGAGGAATATTCTGGATATAGAAAGGTTAGAAAAAGATTAAAAAAAGGAGTGATTTTAATGGAGACGAATTCTCGCATCGTTCCAGTTGTAACTGCTTCAGATGAAAATTACGCTCCTTACTTAAGCGTGATGATCGCCACTGTTTTAGAAAATGTTAATCAATCAAAACATATCTATTTTTATGTCATTGATGATGGAATTTCTGAATATAGCAAAGAAGGATTAAGACAAACCGTCAAAAACTATCCCGTGAAGGCAAGTATTCAATTCTTAACTGTCGATAAAAATATTTATGAAGATTTTCTAGTAAGTGACCATATTACGACAACCGCCTACTTAAGAATTTCTTTACCTAAACTCTTAATGAAATACAACTATAAAAAAGTGCTTTATCTAGATTCAGATATTTTAGTCATGGATGACATTGTCAAATTATATGAACAGCCATTAAATCATCAAACCATCGGCGCCATCATTGATCCCGGGCAAGCGAAAGCATTGAAACGTTTAGGAATTGATTCGAACGCGTATTACTTCAATTCTGGTGTAATGGTCATCGATATCCAACAATGGAATCAAAAGCAAATTACTGAAAAAACGATTCGCTATTTAAAAGAAAACGGGCAGCGGATCATCTATCACGATCAAGATGCGTTAAATGCCGTTCTTTATGAAGACTGGAAACAACTAGAGCCCAAATGGAACATGCAAACGTCACTGATTTTTGAACGGCACCCAGCACCAGATGCTACGTATGAAAAATTGTATCAAGCTGGAAACGACGCCCCATCAATCATCCATTTTACTGGACACGATAAACCATGGAACACACTAAAAAATCATCCGTATACGAATGCATACCTAAAAAAATTAGCACATAGCGTGTTAAAGAAAGTAGGAGAGGTAAATGAATAGAAGAAAAGAAATTGCCATCGTTTCAAGTTGTAATACCAAATTTGTGCCTCATCTAGCGGCGCTGTTTGTTTCAGTTTTAGAAAACAGTGATCCCAAAGTGTTTGTTCACTTTTACGTTATTGACGACAACATTGATTTTGAAAGTAAACAATTGTTACGTTTTTCCGTAAAAAATTCACGAATGAACACCGATGTAGAATTTTTAAAGATCAATAAGAAGTTTTTTGAAAAAGTAGTAACGAGTGATCGCATTCCTGAGACGGCCTATTACCGAATTGCAATTCCTGAACTATTTAGAGGAAGAAATGTTGAACGACTTTTGTACATGGATTGTGACATGATCGCCGTAAAAGATGTAACGGCTTTGTGGCAGCTTGAATTTGGCGGAAACATTTTAGCAGCTGTTGAAGATGCTGGTTTCCATCAACGCTTAGAAAAAATGGCCATCCCCGTTCAATCAACGCGTTACTTCAATTCAGGATTGATGCTCATTAATGTAAAAAAATGGTTAGACCAAGACATTACGAAAAAAGTCTTGACATTTATTGAAGAAAACCCTGAAAAATTACGTTTTCACGATCAAGATGCGCTAAATGCTATCTTACACGATCGTTGGCTTTCCTTGCATCCAAAATGGAATGCGCAAGGTTACATCATGGCAAAAGCAAAACAACACCCAACTATACAAGGCGAAAAAGAATATGAAGAAACTCGCAAAGATCCTGCCATCCTCCATTTCTCCGGACACGTGAAACCATGGAGCAACGAGTTTCGAGAACCAACGAAAAAATATTACGACCAATATGCAAGCATGACTGCTTTTCGTTGTGTGGCAAATTTCCCCAAATATCCGCTTTATGCACGAATCAATCGCAACACAGAATATACTACTCACTAGAAAGAACTTAAACAATTGGAAGGAGACTACTTATATGGAAATTACGATGACCAAACATGCAATGGAAGCTTTGATTGAAAAAGTCGGGAAAGACTCAAAAATTGCTTTGGCACTGATTGATTCTTCCGACCCATTTTTAAGAGACCGTGGTGCTTGCGCCAAAGGCAGTTTTTTCCAAATTATTCCTTTTTTTACAGAATTAGGAAAATACGTCAATAAAATTGATCATCCTACGTTAGAAATTTATACCTCTAGATTAGAGCAATCTTATTTAGGCAGACGCTTAAATTTAGCTTATAACCAACAATTGAACAGCTTTTCGCTTGAAAATGAAATTGCAGTATTAGATCGCAACATTAAACTAAACCATTGTTTCTTTAGTTAAAGGCATTTTTCAAAAGGAAGAATAAGCCTGCTTGATTATACCTTTATCGGAAATGAAAAAGTAAGTACAGCAGATGAAAAATACTTCAATTAGTTGTCAATGACGATAGCAACACGAAGAAAATTGAATGGGGAATTGATACATACGTTCTATCAAATAATCTATTTGTCAGAACGGGTTATCCAGAAAAAGAAGCCTTTAAAGTTGAAAAACTTTAAAAAATCAGCTCTAACTGATCCAAATTCCTTCGTGTTACTGAATTATCTGAATAAAAAGGAAAAATCGAACAACGCATCACACCGATTTCATTCATAAGAAATACTCATTACTTGTATGAACAAAAGTACCCGTGGGGTATCATGTACCGAAAAGATTATACAAAATAACTGTTGAGTTAAAACAATAAGGAGGATACACATGACAAAACCAAAATTAATCGATCCAAGAAACCAGTATTACACGGAAGAATTTCCCAAACAAGATCAAGAAACACCAGCACTACAAAAAAAGATGCAGCCCGTTCCCGATTGTGGCGAAGAAACCTATGAAGGCAGTCAGCAATTAGAAAATCGTCGTGTCCTTATTACCGGAGGAGACTCAGGAATTGGTCGAGCCGTGGCGATTGCATTTGCAAGAGAAGGCGCAGACATCGCCTTACAATTTTTCCCCGGTGAAGAAGAAGATGCCAAGCAAGTGGCTTCTTATATAGAACAAGCCGGAAGAAAAGTCGTACTTTTGCCTTACGATCTTCGAAAAGAAACGGCGCCTAATGAAATCATTCAAAAAGTAGTGACCGAATTAGGAGGCTTAGATACGCTCGTGTTAAATGCCGGTCAGCAAATTTCATGTCCAGCCATCGAAGAACTTTCATTAGAGCAAGTCAAAGACACTTTTACTATTAATATAATTGCAATGTTTGCGCTAGTGAAAGCCGCTGCACCTCACCTTCCAGCAGGTGGAGCAATTATTAATACAACATCCGTACAAGCCTTTAATCCAAGTGAACATCTGTTGGATTATGCTGCCACTAAAGCAGCCATTGCCAACTTTACAATTGGCTTAGCCAAACAACTCGCACCAAAAGGCATACGCGTCAATGGAGTAGCTCCCGGTCCTATTTGGACACCTTTACAGTTGGATAAAGGGCAGCCACAAGACTCTATCCCTGAATTTGGGCAAAAAAGTTTGCTGGAAAGAGCCGGTCAACCCGCTGAATTAGCACCAGTTTACGTCTTTTTAGCTTCAAATAAAGCAAGCTACGTCACTGCACAGATTTATGGTGTAACAGGTGGCGAGGCCATCAATTTATAAAAAAGATTGGAAGGTGTTTGAGATGAATAAAGGAACAAAAACCATAGGAGTCATTGTTTCTCTTTTACTTTTGTCCATTCTTTTATTTACTGCCTTGATTAGTACGGTGTATCCGTTGCCGATCTTGCTTGATCGCTTCCGTTTCTTTACGGTAACTAATTATTGGGTGCAGCAATACATCTTTTGGGTAGCTGCTGTTTTAGCGCTTTTAATGCTCATTACTTTATTGGTTTTGATTTTTTATCCAAATACGATCGGAACGTTCTTGTTAAAAAAAGGCGATGGTGAATTGACGCTGGATAAAAAAGCCATCGAGGGCATGGTTCGTTCTCATTTACAAGCAGATGAATTTATTCAATCGCCGAAAGTAAGTATCAAAGCCACGAAAAATAAAATTGCTGTGGGCATCAAAGGAGAGTTAAAACGGACGTCTTCTTTAATTGGTAAAACAGGAACTTTAATGGAAGAAATCGAAAAAGAAATTAAACAGTTGCTTGGTACGAATGAACCAGTAAAAGTAACTGTAAAATATACAGATTACCAAACAATGACGACGAACCATCAATCGAAAGAACAAGCACGAGTGGAATAGGAGGCTCATGAAATGAATGAACGATTTGAAACTTACAAGTTACCGATCATTTGTGGCGCACTTGGTTTGATTTTAGCTGTATTGTTAATTACAGTCGGTTTCTTTAAAACCTTGCTGATACTCCTTATGGTGATACTCGGCGTGGCTGTCGGCATGTATGTAAAACAAACAAAAATATTTGATCATAAATCTTAGGAGGCTTTCACTATCATGGATAATAAACAATCAAACAATCAAACAAATCACAAAAATACACCAATTTCCGCACACCCAGATCCAGCAGTACCAAATGTGGAAGGAAAAGTAGCACAAGAAACAAAAGAAAAAGGACAAGAAAAATACGTAGAAAAGCATGAAAATCATATGCAGCCAACTTCTAGTCATACGTCAACGCCATCTGCGCATACGCCGCTAAAAGCAGATGAGGCGTTGAAAGAAAAAGACCCGTCAAAAGAAGCCGTCGACTCAATGAAGGGCGAAGTCGTCTATGAAGATAAAGTGATTCAAAAAATCATTGGAGCAGCTTTAGAACAAGTAGATGGTTTATTAACAGCCGATGGCGGGTTCTTTTCAAACATGAAAGAGAAATTAGTGAATACGGACGACGTGACCACCGGCATTCACACTGAAGTAGGCAAAAAAGAAGTTGCAGTGGATATGAAAATTGTGGTGGAATACGGCAAAGATATTGACGCTATTTACCAACAAATCAAAAAAATTATTGCTAAAGAAGTAGCGGCAATGACGCACTTAAAAGTAATAGAAGTCAACGTTGACGTAGTAGACATTCAATCCAAAGAAGAATTTGAAGCAAACAGCGAAACCGTCCAAGATAAAGTCACCAAAGCAGCGAAAACAACGGGGCAATTTGCTTCCGAACAAACCGAAAAAGCCAAATCTGCCATCAGTGAAGGCACAGAGAAAATAAAAAACGCTTCTGAGAAATAAAAAGAAGCGATAAAATCCTTTTTCCAATCTTAGGAAAAAACAGGTCTTGCTAAGTAAAAAAGATTTATCTTTCATATTTAAGAGTTAAGAGCATGCGCCAAAAGTATTCTTTACTTTTGGCGCATGCTCTTAACGCAGATTTACAGCAAAAATATAGAACAAATGAAGTAGAATAAAACTTATTTGAAAGAAGCCTCTTATTTATTGTGCCAGTTGTTGACTTCTCGTAACGATTCTAGGGCATTTACCTCTTTTTTTCAAAAATTTAAAAAATCAAACATAACAAGAACAGTCTAGGAGGTAAGTTTTCATTTTTTACTTTTTCATTTAGATAAATTGACATTACTTAATTGTGTAATTCGTTTTAAAGTGGAATAAAGGAAAGTTTTTTCAAGCTTTTCTATAAACTACGAGTCAAAGGAGAGAAAAGCAAAAATTAAAAAAAAATGAAGGTTTTCATCAAAAAATATGACGAAAGGCGAAGCTCATTTAAGTGAGAAATATAACAAAAAAGAAATGAGATGCGCTTTTAAACAAGAAACAACTAATGAATCAACAGGAATAATTTTTGTAAAATAGTAAAAAGCATGCTTAAGATGTAAGTATAAAAACGAAGAATCGGTGCGCATGTTTCTTTATACATAGAGGGTAAACCAATAAAGGAGGGACTTAATTGAAGAAATTTAAAAAACTGCTAAACGGAGCAGTCGTTGTCGGCTTAACTTTGGGAAATAGCAGTGGCACGGTCGTAGGTGCGGTGACAACGGTCAATGAGACCACAAACACCAACCAAGTGACAAAAAAAGAATCAGTGAGAAAAGAAAAACAGAAAAAAGATTCCGAGAGTAGTAGTTCCAAGAGCAGTAAAAAAGAGCAAAAAAGCATTTCTCCCAGAAAAGCAACCGCAAAAGAAGAAATAGCGAAAACGTCTAAAATATATATGGAGAATAAACTCAAAGAATTAATAAACAAAGGACCCGATACAAAAATTGATAACTATGAAGTAGGGGATCAGTATGTTTTTAAAAAGCGTCTTTATTCAAGTTATAACTATCATGAACAAATTTACTATAAGCCAGATATTCCATCAGGGAAATTATCAGAGGATAGAATATATTTGAATATTAGAGATGGTTCTACCGGAATGTCTGCTATCCACCCTGTTGAACAAGAAGTGATCTCCAAAAGTGGTAATTGGAAGATAAAATTTGAACCAACAGAAGGTGTTACTACTGATGGACGCTTTATGACTTTGAAATTTACTCGTTTAAAAGTAGCTAAACCTCAAACAGAAATTTTTCCTATGAAAGTTACCTATGTTGTACCTCCCAACAGGGTTGATGCAGATGATGGGGAGCCTTTTGCCTATATCATGGGTGCTAAAATTTTTGATGCAGATATACTCTATGAAGTAAATATGCCTGTTGCTGAAATTGGTGACATTACAGCCAAAGCAAAAACGGGTGCGCATACAGTGATGCAAAATGACCCTGTGCCTAAAGCAGCTGATTATGTTGCTTCTGTGGAAAATACGCGTGGCACGGTCGAGTATAAGTGGAAGACTGCACCGAATATGAAGAAACCGGGAAAACAAACATCAACGGTGACGGTTAGCGATGACACGGGACGTTCAGTTGATGTGCCGGTTTCTCTTACAGTCACGCCGCTGCCACTAGAAATGACGCCTAAAGCAGGCGCTCATCAAGTATATATGTTTGATGAACCAAAAGCGAAAGATTATTTTGATGTAGTTAATCACTATGATGGAACGTCAGTTGACATTCAATGGGTCGATGCACCGGACGTGACGCAATTAGGGAAACAAATTTGTAAAGCTAAAGCAACGTCATCGGATGGACGAACGGCTGAAAATACGGTAGAACTTGAAGTCGTTCCATTGCCGCCGATAGAATTAACGTTAAAGCCTATAGAAGATCGAACATTAGGACACACCTATGCGTCACTTGCCGATACGTTTAAAAATTACGTTGAATCGGCGACGGTCAATGGAAAAGCACTTGATCTTGAAACGTTAGAATTTATTCCGGAAAAATCAACAGAACCTAACATGCAGCTTGCCGGACAGCAAACCGTTCGAATCGCCGTGAAAGCGCATGTTCCTAAACCGGACATTTCTCCGCGCTCTTCTGTCAACGCGTCAGCAAGTTCCACCGATGATACTTTTGAATTGGAAGGTACGGCGGAAACGACCGTTAATGTCCGATGGGGCAGCACGATTTTAATGAAATCGGCAAATGGCGCTTCAGCCGGTGCATTTTCATTAATTATGGATAAATCAAGTGCTGGTACAGGCATCTTAAGTATACAACAAGGACTAAATTCGCTATTAAATGAAGCCGTCAATCCGAATGGCTCACCATTTGATATGTATTATCGCATGCGAATATTACGCAACGACAAAGAGATTTATGCACAAACGGTTCAAAATCGTTCTTCGCTTCAGCAAGTAATAGATTATTTTGGAAACAGCGACCACACACAAGCGGTAAAAGTCGACGACGTCGTTGAAATCTATTATCCAGAAAAAAGCGCGAATCATTCTGTTTTAATGGTGGACGAAGCAGAACATGATTATACCTATGCTTCAGCGTATGCTTATTACAAAGTGACGCCTTACGGCTTTGAGCCAGCTCCTAAAGTTGAAGCAGAAGCGGCAAATGCCGACCTTGTCTTAGCGCAAGGAACGGATACAATTGACGTAAAACAATTACTCAAAAATGTGAAACTCAACAACCAAGAAGTTGAAGCAAAAGCGTATACGGCTACAGCGTTGGATGCATTTGATACAACGACCGTCGGCCAACGAAACATGCGGGTGAAACTTACCGCAGCAGACGGATTAGCTTCAAAAGAAATTGACGTACCTTATCAAGTGAAATGGGGGAGCACGTTTGTCCTAAAAGGCTTAAATGACGCGACGGTCGGCGCTTACAGCCTAGTGAAAAAAGATGGGCAATGGACGATTCAATCTACTCAAGGAGTAGCTGATACGAATCTAACGGATCCCGTGGATAATTATTTTGGCAGTCAAACGTATTATCAAATTGACGTCTTGCAAGGAGATGTGAGCAAGTACCATTATGAAGTGCTTGGAAATAGTACAATTGATCAAGCCATCCATAACTTTAACCAAGGACAGCCGTTACAAGTAGCTATTGGAGATGTCGTCAAGGTGTATCATGCGGATCCTAAAAATCATAATCTTCTCATGCAAGATGAGTTGGTCAAAGATTATACGGTGGGGTCCAATTATGCGTATTATCAAGTCACAGAACATGGCTTTGAACCAATCTTGGACGTCAAAGCTAAATCGCAGCCGCAAGAATTTACGTTAGGTGAAAATAGCAGTAAAATTGACGGAACTAAATTGATTGAAAACATTACGATCAACGGTGTGTCAATGAAAAGTGATCAATATACGGTAACGCAATTAGAAGATTTTGATACAAGTGTTGCTGGTGAGAAAAATCTACGAATTAAGATAGAAACGAAAGATGGGGTTGTCTCAAAAGAAATCGGCGTACCTTATACAGTGAAATGGGGCAATTCGATTTTAGTGAAGTCAAGTACAGGAGGATCTGCCGGCGCCTTTTCACTACTGGATGGAAAAGAACTGGCAGGAACGTCGAGTGATTCAAAAGTCTTGCAAATCAATCCGGGGTTGGATTCATCTTTGAATGAAAAAGTAGGAGCAGATGAAACAAGTACGTATTATTCCATTGATATTACACGAGACGGTCGCTCAACGTATAAACAAACGATTCCGGGAAGGGCTACGTTGCAGCAAATCATGGATAACTTTGGAAATGCTAGCCGTCAAGTAACCGTCCAAACAGGCGATATTATTACCATCACTCAACCGCAAAAAACACCGGATAGTTCTGTTTTGTGGATGGATGAAGTTGAAAAAGATTTTACTTATGGTTCGGAAAAAGCCAGATATGAAGTGACAGACTATGGCTTAGTACCAGCGCCGGAATTAACAGGAACGACGTCCAATAAACAATTAAACTTAGCGGAGCAAGCAGAAAATATTGATTTGCGTCAGCTAGTGAAGGTAACGATTAATGGTCACGAAGTAACAGACGATCTTTACACGGTCAAACAATTAACTGATTTTGATACGAATACAGTTGGGAAAAAAGAAGTAAAATTGCAGCTTGACTTAAATGACGGGTACGCATCCTCTGAAGTCGATATCCCTTATGAAGTGAAATGGGGTGATTCCTTGGTTCTTAAAGGATTAAATGGTGCTACAGCAGGTACGTACAGTTTTGTAAAACGTGACGAACAGTGGTTCCTTTGCGCCGTTCAAGGGGATCCAGATGCAGATTTAAGCAACTGGGTGAATAACGAATATGGACGGGATATTTATTATCGAATAGAAGTAGAAACAAATGGAAATGAGTTACCGGCGTTTGAGACGCTTCAAGCTTTGAATGCAGAGGAACCGCCAGTCAATAATGGAAATTTTGCTTACAATGTCACTGGAAACATGACAGTAGATCAAGCCATTTCAGGATTTAACAACGGTCAGCCGCTACCGTTGCCGCAAAATGCGATAATAAAAGTGTACCATGCAGAATCAAGCAACAACTTGTTAGTTCGTGATGATTTAGTAAGAGATTACACGGCCGGTTCCAATTATGCTTGTTACAAAGTAGATGCTGCTGGTGTGACGCCTATTACAAATTTAAAAGCAGAGACGGTTGAAACAAAATTAACGTTAGGACAAGATGCTAGTTCAACTGACGTGGCTCAATTAGTTAAAAACGTTCAATTTAATGATCAGAAACTAAAAGATGACCTTTATAAAGTAGAACCGATTGATACGTTTGATACCTCTACGGTAGGCGAAAAAGAATTAAAAGTAAAATTAACGACTTCAGATGATGTGACCACCAAAGAAATTAAAGTACCTTATACCGTTAACTGGGGCAGTTCATTAGTAATGAAAAATAAACAAAATGAAACGATTGGTGCGTTTAGTCTGAAAAAAGAAGACAAGAAGTTAGAACTCACTTCTTTACCGGGGAAAAATAAAAAAAGTTTGTCAAAACGAATTACGAACATCAACGATAAAGAGGTTTACTATAGTATTGAAGTGTTCAACCAAAACAAGAGCAAATACAAATATGAAGTGCGTGGGGCTTTAACGATTGAAGAAGCAAACAATCGTTTTAATAGTGGAAAACCTTTAGATGTTTCGGTAGGCGATCAAATCAAAGTTTACCATAAAGAATCAACTGGAAACATCTACATGTATGAAGAAATGGAACAAAATTACACGTACGGAACAAACTATGCTTATTACAATGTTACAGAATATGGTTTTGAACCAACTGGGGAACTTACAGTTACGCCTTTATCCGATGTGAAGGTAACAGTAGGCACTGCTCAAGTTGATCTTAAATCTCTTTTAAAAGAAGTGAAAGTTAATGGGAAAGCCTTACCGAAAAATTCTTATACGATAAAACTAGATTCTGATTCGACGATTGATACTTCAGAACTTGGAAAGAAAACGGCAAAAATGACGGTCGCAGTGGATAAAGCGTATGGTGAATTTTCAACGCCAACACAAGTAGATTATGAAGTTGTTGATGGTGCAGGAAACGTATCAGGTGAAAATGCTGGGGCTGACGGAGATGCTGGATCGGATGGAGAAAATGGAACTGCCTCGGGCAGCTTGCCAAAAACGAATGAAACGAAAAATGCAGCTTTTTCACTGTTAGGAGTCTTTCTTGTTAGTGTTGTAGGAATGATCGTCTTTTGGAAGAAAAAAAAGACAAATGAAAAATAGGTCATTTAAACTTCTAATAAAATAGTTATTCGTTCACTTTAACCGATCATCACAACAAGTTGTGATGATCGGTTTGTTTTTGCTCTTTTCAATAAGGACAGATAAGTTAAAATCAAATCTGGGGCTACATGAACTTCGTTGTGTCCCAAAACTTTGGTGAAGTGGATATGCAGATGCTTAGAAAACAAAAAGTGCTAGTTTTTTCTAATCTTACTATTTTTTTATGCGCATAACTATTGGTATATTTATTTAAAACAACAGTTTAATTTTTAGAATAATTTCTAGCTATAACGAACAAATATTTGTGTCAAAAAGCACAAGACATTTAGGGGAATCCAAAATAAAATGAATTCTAAAAAAGTTCAAGAGGGAACAATGAAGATGACTGTCAGAAATTAAGTTTGTGATTAATTCAAGTGATTATTAAATTTAATTTTAACAACAGTTAATACGTAACAATTTATTTTCTGTAAATTTTAAGATATGTATTTTTCCGATAAAAAGGCATCTTTTGTTAGATTCGAAAATTAATTACTGGTCAATAATTTTTATATTAGGTAAAAACTGAAGAAATATTTTTATAAACCATAAGGATTGGGAGAAGCTATATAGATTGAATTCGATGAATAAATATGAACAAGTAAATGACGGTGCATATTATTTGTTTTTAGTGTTTAAACACGATAAAATGAAAACGTTCACAAATGTAAGAGGGAAGGAGTTCAAAAAATAGCCTATTTATTCTAGTGATGTTTTTGAGATAAATTGACCGGAAAGTACATTATGTATAAATGCTGTGGCTAAGAAATCGATGTGAATAGTAGGTTATTAGATAAGTAATGAAGATAAATTTAAACGATCATTATCCAATTAATAGTACTTAAGGAGGAATAAGAATGAGAAAAAGAAATGTGTTAACAATAGCAGTTATTTTAGGTAGTATGGGTTCCATCATTAGTAGTGGCGTGCATTTGCCGATGTAAAGCCTGCTCCAATTGGAATTGAAAAGCAATCTTCAATGACTACTACTAACCAAGCTAAAAAATTAGAACAAATTAAATTATCAGATGCTCAATTAAAAGCTAATGATATTGATATTGATATTGATACTTGGATGCCTAATAAAGCTGTTCAGAAATGGGTATTAAGGAATTTAATTTGGGACGGGGTGCTACCGGCAGATAGTTCAGTCAACGATATTACTAAAGACTTGCTAGCATCAGATGAAAGCGATATCACGTGGATAATTTCGGTCGATTCATTTTTAGGGGACGATTTAACTCCTAATTTAACGGAAGGACTTCAGTATGTTAATGATCAAATTAAAATTGACTTAATAATGAGGGATACGACCGAAGATCAATTTCTCAAGATGGACTGGAAGCAACTCCACATGAATGTAGATTTATGGAATGCAACTGTCGTTTCCCCAGATAAATTCCAAAATCCCCAACTGCTACAAAAAATTAAAGATGCTAAATTACCGGAAAAAACCGGTTTACATGTCATTGATTATCAGCAAGGAGAAGATATTATAACCGACCCGTATTTTACTCCAAAATTTACTAAAACAATCAATCTTAAAGACCAAGAATTTTTTCCAAATATCAACGTAAGTGATAGTGATCTTTGGGATGCTTTAAAAGATAAAGATCTTTTGGCAACTAGTTTAGGGTCTGATGTTAGTCGTAAGGGGCATCTTATTGCTTACGATTTATATAGATTTACTAAGAATTCAGATGGTAGTTATCTAGGGACGCCGGAAGATAACATAACTAATCGGATTCTTATGCGAAATATTAAGCTAAATCCAGAGAATTTTTATCTTACACTTGTTAATAATGGCATCTATTATGATGGTGAACATCAAGAGATCCAGATAAATGGTTTTACCTACGCAAACTTTACTAATTAACGATTTTTTGAAGGAAGTTAAATTGACAAGGTTAAAGTTTAAATTATGAACAGGCTCTATTGTTTAGTTATACTCATTATCTACAGAGTTTCTACGTAAAAAAACGTTCAAAGTTAATTGAGCGTTTTTTTTATTATTATTGTCTTTAGACCTAGTTGAG
>NZ_JXLB01000070.1 GCF_001886195.1 Enterococcus ratti
TTTTTATTCGATAGAATCAATCTTCAAAAGTAGTTCTTTTTAAACGACTTAGTTATATTATCATGTGCATTCTCACACGTCAAGATTTTTTTAATTATTTTTCATTTCTTTTCAGAAGTTATAATTTGTAACTTTTGAACAAATAATAATATACCAACTAAAACTTTATCGGTCAACGAATTTCTTGTATTTTTTCAATTTTTTTCAATCGCCGATTAATAATTTTGTTTTTCAAATGATTGTTCATATTTAAAGTTTACCCTTCATTGTTTTTGTTAATATAAATAATGTCATTCGTTACAAATCCATTAATTGAAACGGACAATTATTGAAAATAATTTTTATCCTATTTATAACTAGTTAATGAATTACTTTGCGGTTATCTACTTGAATATTACTTAAAGAATCATAACCACCCTTCAAAAGGGTGG
>NZ_JXLB01000071.1 GCF_001886195.1 Enterococcus ratti
AGTCGTGTAAGTCGGGTTCCTCACTTCCCTCTTCATATGAAAGCCCCTCTTTTAACTTCCCAGTCGGTGCTTTTTTATCTTCATCTACCCGACAATAGGTGCTAAGCATTCTGGTTTCATTCGTACTTTTGTTTTTCACACGTACAGTCAACCATCCCTCTGTATTTGGTGCCCACTCTTCAAGGTTAGTATTCGATTCCCAGTCTTCATGGCCTAATACAGTGTAACTCCAATTGTCCGGATCATTCGGTAAATCAATAAACCATGATCGTACAATGGATTCAGGTAAGTCTTTGGTTCTTGTAGGTTGAATCGTCACTGCTGTCCAAATCGTTATTTTATCGGTAATCGTTAACGTTCCCTGTAACAATCTTTCATTTCCTGCTTCATCAGTCAACGT
>NZ_JXLB01000072.1 GCF_001886195.1 Enterococcus ratti
AACTTATTCGATCCCCATTTTCGAGTCGAAAAGTTTCTATTGAGTTTGAAAAATAGGTGAAAGGAGAATATTTATGTTTTCAAATCGAGAGTGTTTTTGGGGAATAGATCTAATCCCCGTTGATCAATTTAATCAGCAATATTGTTGGCCGCCTACTTATATCAAATGTGATTGTTCAGAGTTAGCTAAACATATGAAATATGTGAAAGAGAATCATTTTTATGATACGTATGTTTGGGAATGCTCAAAGTGCAAAAAAAGATATGCTTTGGTAAAAGGAACGACACATTTTGAAGAAATAAAAACAGAAGGAGAGTAGCTTTGAAAAGAATTATTTCAGGTATTGTCGTATTTATTGGTGCGATAGGTATTGGAATTGGTGTATTTCA
>NZ_JXLB01000073.1 GCF_001886195.1 Enterococcus ratti
TTCATCGTTGCCATAAAATAGATTATTTACGGTGTTAGTAGCTTGTTGAAGTGCAGATGTAGCAGTGTTTGTCTGTTTTTGAACTGCTTTTTCGGATTTTGTTTCTACTGATTTAGAAGTTGTTGTTTCTTCTACTTTCTTAGTAGCTTTTGTAGTATCTGTTACGTTTTCCTCTGAAGCACTTGTTTGACTTGATTGATTGTTTCCTTCTTTTGAAGAAGTAACTGCAACTTCGTCTTTTATTCCTTTTTGTTCAGCATGCACCATTGGTGTGATTGCACCAGATAAACTAGAAAGAACTAATGCACTTGTCATTGTAAATGAAAATAGTTGTTTTTTAAAATT
>NZ_JXLB01000074.1 GCF_001886195.1 Enterococcus ratti
AAAATTAATCGAAAAAATCCAAGAAGCGCAACAAGCATATAACTCAGCACATCACAAATAATAGAACCAAATATCTTTTTAACGACAGCGAACTATATGGAAAAAGAGTGTCAGATGATTAATAGAATTAAAGAGTAATGTCTCCTTATATTATCGTTGATAAAAATGGCTAGCTGCTTATAATGTAAGATGTTTATGTAAGTAAATGTAAAATTCGTAAGTATTAGATTTTCTTGTCTGAAAAATTCAAGTAATAGACGAAAAAATCTAAGAAGCTATTTTTTCCGAAGTGATGTGCTTATCACTTCGGTTTTTTGTTTTATTTCA
>NZ_JXLB01000075.1 GCF_001886195.1 Enterococcus ratti
TGCAAAACAAGCAACGGAACAAATAAGAAATGATCTCAATGCCCTTTACTTTAGAAATAATGGAAATATTGACAAAACTGGCTTATCAAGTGAAGCTACTCAAAGTGCGTTTGATGCACTTCAACAACGAATCAACGCATTATCAATTGATGTACCTGCAATGAATCAACAAAAACAAGCATTGCAAAAGCAATTAAATGATATGAAAGCCATGTTACAAGAAATTCAATTAAAAGCCTCTTCAGGACAAGTAGTTGCACAATTAGACACTAATCCTAAAGGGACATATATCCGCACCTTTGCAGGAAACGTTTCTG
>NZ_JXLB01000076.1 GCF_001886195.1 Enterococcus ratti
AAATAAATTTGAAGTATATATTGGAAGCCGTGTACCAGTAGGAACAAAAGAATTTACACTAAAAATGTTTAACCGTGCTGGTGAACAAGTGGCTTCTCAAGTGGTTCAAGTTCGAGCGGTTTCATTAACTGTGGATAAATATAATCTTGGCGATGAATATATGACCGGTTCTTGTACAGGTTGCACCACGAAAAAATTCCGTTTAACCGTAGATGGTAAAGTATACAATCCTGGTTTTAAATTAACAAAGGGCAAATTTGAAATTTATGTTGGCAACAAAATTTCAGGTAGTTCAAAAGTAGTGAAACTAGAAG
>NZ_JXLB01000077.1 GCF_001886195.1 Enterococcus ratti
TTTATGTATTTATTCAACAAAGAATATAAAGGTGGAACTTACCAAAACGCAGTTAGTGGGCTTATCGGAACAACCAAAGGAAGAGGAGATAAATTAATTATCACAACAAATGAAATGCCACTAGCCGTCAATAGTAACATTCATTTATCAAATACCGTAAGTAAAGAGTATACGTTTAAATTAAACAGCAATGGAAAATGGGAATTAAGTTCTTCCAGCTATGACGCAGTGCAAAATGCAGTGAATGCGTTGTTTAATGGGGAGACACCAAAACCAG
>NZ_JXLB01000078.1 GCF_001886195.1 Enterococcus ratti
GTAGGTTCAAATCCTGCTCCCGCAATTGACTTTAATTTTTCAAAGTCAAAAATTAATTTTATGGTTTGGTAGTTCAGTTGGTTAGAATGCCTGCCTGTCACGCAGGAGGTCGCGGGTTCGAGTCCCGTCCAGACCGCCATGCGGGTGTAGTTTAGTGGTAAAACCACAGCCTTCCAAGCTGTTGTCGCGAGTTCGATTCTCGTCACCCGCTTTTAGTTTTTAAGGGCCTAT
>NZ_JXLB01000008.1 GCF_001886195.1 Enterococcus ratti
GGCTTGAACGATTGTACCAAAAGTAGAAGTATACTGTAAATATTTATTATCAGTAAAACGGTTTTTTAATTCCATTTCTGTTTTACCGATATGGCGTTCAATGGTATGCCCTTTTCCTCCGTTGACAAAAAATTCATCCTAATATAAGTTAAGAGGCGTGTACCAATTTTACTCGTCTTTTTCTTGATTGGATCCTTTGATTTCATTGATTTTTCCATATAATTGCTGCATGCTAAGTACGATCCAAATGGCACCTAAGGCCTGTTTGACGAGGTCTTTTTTGTTTTTCGCCTCAATACCGGGTAAAGCGGTAGCGTATTATGATAATGAGAGGTTATTAAACAAAGTGACAGGAGCGGCAAACGATTGAGAGGTTGCGGCAACGGTTTTAAAGGAAGCGGCTGGATCAACGTGGAGGATGTTGCGGATAAAGCGGACGTTGATTCAGGCACGTCTTGGGTATAACTTGGTAAAGTAGAGATGACAAAAGACAAAAACAGCAATAATGTAGTAACCAAACAAATTCTTTTTTTCCTTTTTTATTTATTCAAGCAATTAACAACTACTGATCCTCCTTTCTTGTATCTTTTTACAAAAATATTATTTTATAAATAACAAATGGTGTATAGAGTATTTAAAAAATAAATATAAAAAAACATCCATTTTATTCTCACGTTTTTGTTATGTGTATTTTGGCTAACTTTGTTGGATTCTTTTATAGAAATAGTTTTTGATTATTTGTGAAGAGAATGGCTTATATTTTTGAATGGTTAACTCATAAGGAAGTGACAGTTAGTGATAAGTATAAGCTTGGTTGAAAGGTTATTTTTGTTAAAAATTAAAAAGGCTTTAACGCTAGTAGAAGGTTTAAAAAAGAGGCAGTTAGAAAAAGGAGCCCATCGGTTTAAACGATGGGCAGGAGTAAAAATGAAAAAGTGTTAGGGTTGTTCTTATACAAGAACTTTTGTTGGTTGGTATGTTTCTATCATAGGAGACTTTTGTGAATAATCTATGAATGAATTGCTATAAAGGAATAAAGTTTTTTATGATTTTTTTTAAATCGAGTCTTGCAATTTAGTATTCATAATGCTACTATTATAAAGTAATATTTATTGGGCCGTTAGCTCAGTTGGTAGAGCAGCTGACTCTTAATCAGCGGGTCGCGGGTTCGAGCCCCTCACGGCCCATTGGGTGCCAAACCCACAAGATAGGTAAGCGTTGGTGCGAAAGCATTTCGAAAACGTTTAGGCTATCTTTTTTTTGTTTAAAAAGAGTCTTTGCTACGAACAGCCAATTTTGTAGTTTGTCAAAACTAATTATTTTAAGAAAAATAATTGTAGGAAGCGAATATCCCTACGATCGTTCATGCTGTGTAATTTTACATATGTTTATATGTCTATAATTTTTTGATTTTATCAAAAAGCCGAGAGTATTTGCGAATTTAGTCGTGTAGAGGCATCAGCTTCGGTTGAGGTATAGTTTTATCAATCTCATTGACATATTATTAAAATATCTACTTAAATGGATATGCCCAAAACGTCTGTTAAAATTTTTAAGAAGTGTTTTTTGGATGTCGAAAATTCATTATGGACGTGGTTACGTCTATTCTATTCAGTTATCCACTTGTTAGTGTGTAAAATACAGACAGGATGTTTTGTTTGGTCAAATAGACAGGGCTGTTAAATAGCGCTTGAAGCAAATTGTTGATGATAATAATGTAAAAATTATTGAAGAGGTGATCCGTATGCTACAACTAAAGCCTTTAAACTACAAATAAATAGATTGAAAAAATTTTGCGTTACTTGGTGCTACATAGGAACATAAGTAAAAAGGAATAATATATACACTTGTCGCGCATTCTAGATTACAGAGTAGTTCTGTAGCAATCACGCTACTTTCTTCCAGAAAATTTAGACACAAAAGGCTAAGATTTCTCACTTGAAATCGTTCGATCATAAAGGAAGAAAACTAAAAAAGATAGAAAATTTAATTTTACGAGATATGGCTAAAATTGATCAAATTATCCAATATATATTTTGAACATCGTAAAACTTGTTTACGATGTTTTTTTATGCTCAATAAAACGAAAAAACGTGATACATTTTCCAACGATGCTTTCTTTTCCTAAAGTAAGAGGAAAAGAGACCTTTTCTGTTTTTAGTTTTTTGCGAATAAAGAGAGTTTATTTTACATTTTTTCAGGGAATTTTCTTGAACTACTTCTTATTGTCTTTTGCTTCACTCGTTGTTTTTTGACTTGATGACGATAGACTTAATGAATCGTTGAATTAGAGCCAATTAATGGAGTTATATTCACACTCTTTTGTTTAATGTATGCAATTAACCATTAAAAAATTTGCATAATTTTTGCAAAATATAAAAAAAATTGCAAGTAGCAAATAAAAAGGTTGCAACTTGCAATAATTGTAGTAAGATATTGGTAACGATTACAAAGGCGGTGGAAATATGACAGAAAATCGTAAAGAGCTAATTTTAACGCGATTAAAAGAACAAAAATCTGTTCGGATTCTTGATTTAAGTAAGCAGTTGAAAGTTTCTAGAGAGACGATTCGAAAAGATCTTATGGAGATGGAAGAAGAAGGACTGATAAAAAAAACATATGGTGGAGCTGTACTTGATGAGGCGAATACGGAAACAGATTACGAACGAAGACGTGCAGAAAATAAGACGCAAAAAGAAAGTATTGCTGCTCGTGCTTATCAGTTCATTGAACCGGGGGATACCATCTATTTAGACTATGGAACAAGCACGTTTGCTCTAGCGAAAAAATTAGTTGATTTTGAAGAATTGACTGTTGTTACGAATAGTATTCCAATCGTTAATTTATTAATTCATTCTCCGAAGATTCAACTTATTATTTTAGGTGGAAATGTTCGAAAAAATGAAGATTCATTATTCGGAACGTTTGGCTTGAATAACGCAAAGGAAATATTTGTAGACTTAGGTTTTTTTGGTTGTGCGGGAATTGATGTAAAATCAGGTGTGACAAACTATCATATGGGAGAAATTGAAATTTCTAAAGTGATGATTCATCATAGTAAAACAGCGATTTTATTAGCAGATAATACAAAATTTGGTAAATCGGCTCTCTATAAAACATCTAGTCTAGAAGACTTAGATATTGTCATTACGACGGATATTAAAGAATTAGAAATAGAAGAAGAGTTTTCAAAATATGATTTTGAAATTGTTAAGACAAAAGGGGATGAGCGAGCGGATGAATAAAGAATTTTTATTTGAGACGTCTTTTAAAACAAAAGAGGACTTATTTAAAGGTGCAACAAAATTTTTAGTACACTATCACTACGTATCAAAAGAGTTTGAAGAAGCGTTAAATAAAAGAGAGCAAGCATTTCCAACAGGATTGCCTACTGTCCCACCTGTAGCTATTCCGCATACCGATGGAACGTTTGTAAAAAATGAGACGATTCTTTGTATTGTCAATAAAAATGAAGTCGCTTTCAATGAGATGGGAGGAGAGGGCGTTGTTCGTCCCAAAGTATTCTTTATGTTAGTTTTTTCAGAAGGAACGACGCATTTGACTCAATTGCAAAAACTTATAACAAAAATACAAGGAGGTGAACTGGTCGAAAAATCGCTTCATACAAAAACTCTTGAAGAATTCAAGACTGTTGTCCACACGTATTTATAAAACTAGGAGAGGAGGAAGTGGAATGAAAAAACGAATTATTGTTGCATGCGGCGGTGCCATCGCTACATCTACTGTGGCTGCTAATTGTATCAAAGAGCTACTTTAAAGAACATAAACTTGCTTCTATCGTTTTTGAAACTGCTGGAAATCATGTCACACAAGTTCAAGCTGTGAAATATGCCAATCGTCGGGCTCAAGTAGTTTTTATCGGAACTTGTACCCAAGCCGTACAATTTGACGCAAAAGAGTTTGAACTAATTTTGCGGCGCGAATTAGAACTAACTGGTTCATGGATGTCGTATTCCGCTCCTTTTCCGGGATTTGAATGGTCTGCTGCGTTGCGCTATTTAGCCACTGGTGCGATTGACACCTCCTCATTAATTACGGGAATTTATTCTTTAAAGGATTTAGCCCTCCCTTTTGAAAGAATGCGGGGAAAAGATTCAAAAGAAGTAAAAGTACTATATGAAATTGGAGGAGAGTAAGTGAGTAGAATATATAAAGAGCGCTTACAAAAAATGTTAAACTGTAACGGAATTATTGCGGATCTAGCGATTGACCAGCGAGGCGCCATGAAGAAAATGATGGAAAAATATCAAGATAAAGCCACGATGGAAGATATAGTAGCATTTAAAAGATTGGTTTCTCAAGAACTAACACCCTATGCCTCTTCCATCTTACTAGACCCTGAATATGGATTGTCTGCCGCCAAACAGAAAGATCCAGAAAGTGGCTTGCTTTTAGCATACGAGAAAACAGGTTATGACGCAAGTATTCGAGGAAGACTACCGGATATTTTAACTGACTGGTCTGTTCACCGCTTAAAAGCAGCTGGAGCAGACGCATGTAAATTTCTACTTTATTACGATATTGATGAGAATTTAGAAATTAATAATCAAAAACAAGCATTAATTGAACGAATCGGTTCAGAATGCAAGGCAGAAGAAATACCGTTTTTTTTAGAATTAGTTTCATATGATTCAGCAGGCCGAACAACGGATAGTATAGATTATGCAAGAGTAAAACCACACAAGGTGAATGATACGATGAAAATTTTTTCTGAGAGGATATATCATGTAGATGTATTAAAGGTAGAAGTTCCCGTTAACATGAATTTTGTTGAAGGATATGCAAAAGGATCGATTGCTTATACAAAAAAAGAAGCAGCTAGACATTATATGGAGCAATCACAAGCAACCGATTTGCCATTTGTGTTTTTAAGTGCAGGCGTTTCTACAGCATTATTTTTTGATACTTTGCGATTTGCTAAAGATGCAGGCTCTTCTTTTAATGGGGTATTATGTGGTCGTGCGACTTGGGCAGAAGGTGTAAAAGTATTTATTCAAAAAGGAAAAGAAGCGACAATTAAGTGGCTGCGTACACAAGGTAAAAAAAATATCGAAGAGCTAAATGCTGTGTTAGCAGCAACAGCAACCCCAGTTATATGAAAGCTTTTTCTCGTACACAAGTTTAACCCTTTTTAATAGAAAAAATACTGAAACTAAAAAATTTTCATCATTTAAATAAAAAAGAGAGACGATAACTCTTATATCTTTCAGACTGTAGAGCGTGAAGTAAAAAATATTTTTACTTCACGCTCTACACACTTCTATCCCAGCCTTTTTTTAATATGTTTTTAGACCCAGTTTAGCTTTGGAAGTGAATGAAACAAAAAAACACCTGCTATGTGGGAGAATAGTAGAAAGTTCTACTGAAAAATCTCTTTTAATACGTGAAAATGTAGCTGCTCAGATCACGTGATGATAAAAAAAGAGATTTATAGGCGAATCAATCCAGTCGCTTTTCCCATATAAAATGTTTATATAAATATCCTACTGTATCCACTCCGACATATAGAAAAAAATTATCATCAATCCAAAGTTCATTTGCAAGAAGCAAGCGATCACCTATGCAGTTATAAAGAAGCAGGAATAATTGAACCTATGATGTTGGAATATGTCTCCATCTATGATTAAATATTTCACCTAAAATAAGCGCTTTGAGGGAGATATCTAAAAGGCATGGTCGTCGACAAACAAATTTGAAATATAATTTTGGCCGCCTTCAATTTTGGGTAGAGAGATACTAAGAGAAATTTAGGAAATTGTAAACATAGTCTTCTTTTTTTGCCAAATTTAACAAGCAGCGATCGATTTCACGATTTGTGGTTTTTTTAAAAGTTGTATTTCATTTTATAATAAAATTTATTATAATGAAATTAACTAGTTAAAGAAACCAGATTGAATGTTTTCAATAACTTTTTCTAAGAGTTCAAGAAAACAAAAAAGGAGATCAACTCATGGAAAATATGCGTCAGCAATTAATAGAATGGGGAAAAGAATTAGTAGATTTTCATTTGCCTCAGTGGGATGAACTGCCTGATTTAGACCTCTATATGGATCAAGTAAAGACACTAGTTGATCGTTACCTTTCACCTGTTATTCAAGGAGAAAAGCACCCGCTACTTACTTCATCAATGGTAAATAATTATGTGAAATTAGGATTGATACCAGCTCCAATAAAAAAAAGATACAACAAAGAACATGTGGCATTTTTAATTGCCATTACGACGTTAAAACAAGTTTTAACCATTCCGGAGATAAAAGAAGGAATTTTATTTCAAGGAAAAACAATCGGTATTCGTGAAGCGTACAACTTATTTTGTCACGAACAAGAAAAAGCGATTAAAATGGTTAGTCAGTTGGCTCAAGGAGAAATGTTTTCTCCTATACTTGATCAAAAGACACCCGTGGAATATATTGCGGTCAGAGCAGCAACTTTATCATTTGCGATGAAATTATTGACGGAAAAAACAATTAGCCTAGAAACAAAGTATTTAAATAAGGAGAAAAAAAATGAAAAATAAAGTAGCAATTTTAGTAGATTCGGGTACAGACGTTCCCCAAGAGCTAATTGAAAAACATCACATGTATGTTATTCCATTAAAAATTATTTACAAAGATAAAATATATACTGATAAAGTTGATATTACACCAGAAGAGATTTACCAACGACTGCCTCAAGAAATTCCGGGAACTTCTTTGCCCGATGGAGAATCAATCACTAAAATTTTTGAACAAATCAAACAAGACGGCTACGATAAAGTTTTAGCAATTACCATCTCAAGCGGGCTAAGCGGCACGTACAATATTGTTCGCTTGATTGCGCAGCAACAAAAAGAATTGAAAGCGCATGTATTAGATACAAAAAATATTGGCATCGGCGCTGGATTTTCAGCAATCCAAGCGGCCAAATGGCTAGAAGAAGGAATGGAGTGGGAAACGCTAATTGAAAAACTTAGTGAATTAATCAAACAAACAAAAGTCTTCTTTAATGTTGCTACTCTTGAATACTTGAAAAAAGGGGGGCGCATCGGTTTAGTTGCCTCGCTATTAGGAAATGCGCTAAAGCTAAATCCGATTATTTCTTGTAATGAAGAAGGTGTTTATTATACAGTAGGAAAAGCCAGAGGACGTAAAAAAAGTTTGGATCGAACGGTTTCTTACGTAAAGGAAAGAATAGGAACAGCAAAAAACTTTCATTTAGCTATAGCTCATGGAGATGCAAAAGAAGAAGCCGTAGCCATAGCGGCAAAACTAAAAGAAGAGTTTCCACAAGCACGCCAAATTTATTTTGGACAAATTTCCCCAGCGTTAGTCGTTCATACGGGCCCCGGTTTATTGGGGATAGGAGTGCAAGTGTTAGAAACAGAATAAATAAAACAAATTCAATTGTTTGTTCTGTTGTTTATCAAAAAATCAGAAATTTTCTAAAGAAAAAACGACTATTCATTAAATTATAATACGGATTTTTTATTGGAAAGAAAACAACATACTTTTCTATCTTTTTTACAAAGGTGAAACATCTCAAGAAATACGGTATAATAAAAGAGCATGACAATAATAAAAAAGAGGTGGCTCTTTATGAAAAAGATTTTAGTTGTCGATGATGAAAAGCCGATTTCGGATATCGTCAAATTTAATTTAGCTAAGGAAGGCTACGATGTTTATACTGCTTATGACGGGGAAGAAGCCTTAGAAAAAGTAACTGAGGTGGAGCCCGATTTGATTTTATTAGATTTAATGTTGCCAAAAATGGATGGGCTGGAAGTAGCTCGTGAAGTACGCAAAACTTACGACATGCCGATCATTATGGTTACTGCAAAAGATTCTGAAATTGATAAAGTATTGGGTCTTGAATTAGGCGCAGATGATTATGTAACAAAGCCTTTTTCTAATCGTGAATTAGTGGCCCGCGTAAAAGCCAACCTTCGCCGTGGTGCTACAGCTGCAAAAGAAGTAGAAGAAGCAACGCCTTCTGAACTGGTGATCGGTGATCTTACGATTCATCCTGATGCCTACATGGTCACTAAACGAGGAAAAACGATTGAACTTACACATCGTGAATTTGAATTGCTTTTTTATTTGGCTAAACATATTGGTCAAGTGATGACGCGGGAACATTTGCTTCAAACGGTGTGGGGCTATGATTATTTTGGTGACGTACGAACTGTTGATGTAACGGTTAGACGTTTACGTGAAAAAATTGAAGACAATCCAAGTCATCCTAATTATTTAGTTACTCGCCGGGGTGTTGGCTACTATTTACGTAACCAAGAACAGGAGTAATAGATGAAAAAGAAAGTTCGCTTTTTTCGATCAGTCAATTTTAAAATTGCGATTACGTTTATTTTAATTTTATTGATCTCTATTGAAATTATTGGTGCTTATTTTATAAGAGGTTTAGAGCGCTCAACGATCAATACGTTTATCAAAGATATGAATCAGACAGTTGAATCGTTAGCAACAACAATTAGTCCAGAACTCAATCGTAAAGATAATGCAGATATCGAGGAAGCAAATGCCAACATTAAGCGATTTATTGAAAATAGTGCGTCCAGTGACATTATTGAGATTCGAGTAGTTGATGAAAAAGGAATTATACGAGGCACAACGGATGTGAGCGATCAAAGTTCTGTTGGAAAGAAAAATGATTATGTCGACATCAATGATTTTACAACAAAACGCTACGTAGCATTAGATAGTGACGATAAGCGAGTGAATATCAATATTCAACCTATCCTGTCCCCGACCGGCGATGCCGTCATCGGGGCTCTTTACGTCAAGAGTAATATTGAGCAAAAATATTCAGAAATTAATAATACAGCCTTCATTTTTTTCACAGCCTCTTTAATTGCTGCGCTTATCTCAATGGTTGTATCAGTTTTGGTGGCGCGATCAATCACTCAACCGATTGGTGAAATGCGCGAGCAGGCAATTCGGATTGCGCGTGGGGATTACAGTCGTAAAGTTAAAGTTCATGGACAGGATGAATTGGGACAGCTGGCCGATACATTCAATCAGCTAGCAGAAAGAATTGAAGAGGCACAAGATACAATGGAAGCCGAAAGAAATCGATTAGATAGCGTTCTTTCTCATATGACAGATGGTGTCATTGCAACTGATCGAAGAGGAAAAGTGATTACGATCAACGACATGGCAATTTCTTTATTGGATGTCAAACATGAAGAAGCTATTGGGCAATCTATTTTAACATTATTAGATATTGAAGAAGAGTATACTTTACGAAAACTTTTAGAAAATCCAAATGAAATAGTGCTGGATCGTTCAACCGGAGTAACAGAAAGCGATCAAATGATTTTACGGGTAGATTTTTCAATGATTCGTAGAGAATCAGGATTTATCAGTGGATTAGTAGCAGTGCTTCATGATGTTACAGAACAAGAAAAAACTGAAAGAGAACGACGAGAATTTGTATCAAATGTTTCTCATGAACTTCGTACACCGCTAACGAGTATGCGCAGTTACATTGAAGCATTAAGTGAAGGCGCTTGGAAGGATAAAGACGTGGCGCCTAATTTTTTGAAAGTAACATTAGATGAAACAGACCGAATGATTCGAATGATTAATGACCTTTTAAATCTTTCACGAATGGATACAGGAAATACTCAACTGCAATTAGAATATGTTAATTTTAATGAATTAGTTGATTTTGTTCTTGACCGATTTGATATGATGGTTGGAAATCAGGAAAAAAATTATACAATCAAACGTGAATTTACTCAAAGAGACCTTTGGGTGGAAATTGATACGGATAAAGTGATTCAAGTAATTGACAATATTATGAATAATGCCATCAAATATTCTCCTGATGGTGGCACAATTACTTGTCATTTGTTGGAGACGCACAACAATGTAATTTTAAGCATTACCGACCAAGGATTAGGTATACCAAAGAAGGATTTGAACCGAGTATTTGAACGTTTCTATCGAGTAGATAAAGCGCGCGCAAGAGCACAAGGTGGTACAGGATTAGGACTTGCCATCTCTAGGGAAGTAGTGAAAGCACACCGTGGGGCAATTTGGGCGGAAAGTAAGGAAGGGCAAGGCTCGACTTTCTACATCTCCTTGCCATATGAACCTTATGAGGAGGAATGGTGGGAATGAAAATTTCTGAAAAAATTATTCGAATTGGGTTAATTCTAATGGTTGCTCTAAGTATCTATTTCTCCTATGCCATTTGGTTAAGTCCAGCGGGGAAAACTTTTATCAGTTTTGGTGAATCAAGTCCACAAATGCTTGACTCGCACAATGACCGAAAAGCTTCGGAAGTATTTTTACCTTTGCATGTAACTTGGTTACATGCCGGTTCGATTAAAGAAACAAATAGTGAAAATCTTGTTTCTCGCTTGCAAACGGTCATCGAAAGTGCCCGATTTGGGAAAATCTCAGAAATCGTCGAGGGCGACAAAGAAAAATTCAATAAAGTAAAAAAGATTGAGGAAGGAATTGAGCTGACTTATAATGCGCCTCTTCTTCTTAGTGAATATCAAAGTGCCTTTCATCTAAACTTAGATTTTTCAGATCTTCCGAATCAAAAGGATTCTCTTTATTTTACTCGCATCCAGTTTGATGAAAAAAATAACAAAGTACGTTTTATTAATTATTTTGATTACTCGATTTATGAAGCGAGTCTTTTAATGGATTGGACGACTTTAGAAGATGAACTAAGTGTGACGGATGCAGTATGGATTGAAATGAAGCAAGCTTCTTCACTTATAGAAACTCAATATGATACAAAAAACAAGATTAAATTAAAAAAGTATAGTTACATCTTGTCTCAACAACCTTATACATTATTTAGAAATGCTTTTTTTCAAAAACCAGATGAAGTCAAAACTAATAATGAAAGTAATGAATTGTTTTTTTATGGTGGAAACGAAACAATGACTATTCATTCAGAAACACAAATCGTTGACTTTCGTGGAGAGCTTCTTCAAGAAAACGAGGCACCTAATATTTTTGCTCAAAGTTTTCCATATATTAGCAAATTAGGTAGTTCGTTAGGAAATATGCGTTATTTTGATCAAGAAAGAAATCAGATTGATTATCGAATTTTTGTAGAAGGATTTCCAGTTTTTGGTGCAGATAGCAAAGGAAAAGTGGAAATTGAAGTAGGTGTTGATCAAATTGATTCGCAAATAAAAATACAAACAAGCCTAAATACGATTCAAGTGCCGATTCCCTCAGACGAAGAGGTAGAATTGCCAAGTACGGAAATGGTCGTTCAACGTCTTGTAGATAAAGGTGCAGACAAAGGAAAATTAGCATCTCTCATTGTGGGTTATACATGGCAGAATATTAAAGAAACCAATCGGGTAGTTAATTTGCTGCCAGAATGGTATGTGAAGTATCAAAGTAAATGGTATTCTGTTAATGATTTATTGAAGCATCTACCTGAAAAGGAGGCGAATTAAATGGATTTCAAAAAAATTGAATGGATTTTTTTTGTTGCTTTTTTGGGATTGAATGTTTTTTTATTCAGTAGCTATCAAGAATCCGTTAATCAAGGAAATAATGTAATTCGTTCCGATCAAACAGAATCTATTCAGCAGCGTCTTGCCAGTGATGATATCTCATATACAGGTAAGATTTCCTCTGAAAGTCGTCAAGGGTATTATTTAAGTGCGGAAGAAACAACTTTTGGTAAAATACTTGCGAAAGAACGTCGTAATTTAGACCAAAAGACAATGCTCACGAGCGGTGTTGTCGTAAATGATAGCGTCTTGACAAAAACTTTATCTGAAACAGAAGCAAAAGATAGTATTTTTTATTCTAATAAAATAGGAGATTCAGTCAATAATTTTTTAAATAAAAAGGGAAATGTTCTTTTTGGCAATGATTATATGTATATGAAAAATTTTTCTAATTTGGATAGTTCCTCACTAGAAATTCAAGCAAGTCAAAAATACAATGGACTTCCTTTTTACGATGATACGGCTAAGATCGTTTTTTCATTGAAAATGCAAGAAAAAGAATACGTAGTGACGAAATATACACAAACCCATTTATCAGGAATCGAACAACTGCGTGAAAAAATGGAATTGCACACAGAAGAAGATGCCATTAAAACATTGTATGTGAATAACAAAATTTCTCGAGGTTCTAAAATTCTTTGGCGACAGCTAGCATATTCTTGTATTTTGAAAGTACGTGAAAAAAATGTATATGTTCCAGTATGGTATGTTGCGATAGAAACCCCAGACAAAACGATTCAAGTGGAATCCGTCAATGCATTTAGTAACACGATTATAACAAATAATACGATTCCAAAGGTGGAAGATCATTAAAAAAGTAGGTATAATGAAAAAAGTTTACGAAGTAAGAAGGGAAGTAGTCAAATGGCTGAAGAAAAACCAGCTTTTAAAATCAGTATTTTAGCCAGTGGAAGTTCTGGAAATTCACTCTATATTGAAAGTGACCAAAAAAAACTTCTAGTGGATGCTGGTCTTAGCGGGAAAAAAATGACTTCTTTGATGGCTCAAATTGATCGAACGCCTGACCAGTTAGACGGGATTTTGGTAACACATGAACACCGCGATCATATCCATGGAGTAGGTGTCTTAGCAAGAAAATATCATTTAGATATCTTTGCAAATGAAAAAACTTGGGAAGCCATGTCGCCGCTAATTGGTAATATTCCTAACGAACAAAAGCATCTATTTGAAATGGGAAAAGTTCAAACGTTTGGTGATTTAGATGTTGAAAGCTTTGGGGTTTCCCATGATGCTGCAGCACCACAGTTTTATTGTTTTCATAAAGAAAATCGTTCATTTGTTATGTTAACAGATACTGGCTATTGCAGTGATAATATGCGAGGGATCATCAAAAATGCAGATGGCTATTTGATGGAAAGTAATCATGATATAGAAATGTTACGTATGGGGCCTTATCCATGGAACTTAAAACAACGTATTTTAGGTGATCTCGGCCACCTTTCTAATGAAGATGGAGCTTTAGTCATGACAGACGTTATTGGTGATCGAACTAAACGAATTTATCTTGGTCATTTGAGTAAAGAAAACAATCTAAAAGAACTTGCACATTTGACAATGGAGAATGTATTAAAGGAAAAAGGTTTAGGCGTTGGTCATGATTTTAACATATACGATACAGACCCATCCGAAGCTACCGAACTATTTTCTATTTAGTAAAAGATTGTGGGATATAAACGGTTTGTTACAGGTATTTTGTTTAAGAAAAGGGTAGGATAGAAAGGACTAGTTTTAAGAAATAAACCAGCAATCAAGAAAATTGTTTTTTTCAATTTTCTTGATTGCTGGTTTATTTCTTATAGAGCTATAAATTATTAACAAAACCATTCATTGGTAAGAGCAGCGGAAAAAGGTGAAGTAATTAATTTCATAGCTGTTAAGAAGAAATTAGACCTTTTTGAATCGCCATTTGTACTATAACTACTAATGTATTCATACCGACATGCGTGAGCATTGATGTCCAGATTCGTCCAGTAACTTTGTATTGTAAGCTAAAGAAAAAGCCTAAGAGAAAATAAATTATGAGGTGACCATCATTATGGGCAAAAGCAAAAAACAATGAACTGACGATCGCACCTATCCAAAAATTCGTGTATTTTCCGACGATGCCTAAAAGACTACGACGAAAAACAAATTCCTCCATCACCGGTCCGGCAATTGTTGTAGCTAAAATAAATGCTGGAGTATCAAGGATTGTTTGAATAATATCTTGGGTGTTTTTTGATGGAGCGCTGTTCCCGAATAAAAAGGTTTCTAAAACAACAGCGAAAGCTTGCAAGATCAAAGCAACAAAGATTCCAACTACGCCATACAAAATAATTTTTGTTAAGGAAGCTTTGGGCATGGCAGCTTCAATTGATAATGGCTCATTTTGGATGAAATAAAAGACAGTTAAAATGAGTGCGCCTAAAATATACGTAACCGTTGTTGCAGTAATGACTCCTGTAAATGTATGAACAATCCCCAGCGTCGAAAGAATTAATGGAGAAAGAAAAACGAGCCCATAACAAAAGATACTAAATAAACTATATTTTTTTAGTGACATAAAACTCCTCCTTAAAAATGGACAGAAAAGGTAGATGATTAAGAATAGGCATTCATTATAACATAGATTTATTTTAGGTTATCTAAGGAATTTTACAGGAACAAAAATAAAATTCGTGAACTTTTATTTAAAAAGCTTGCAAAAAAATCAAAGAATGAGTATTATTAAGAATATAGGTTAGCACTCGGTATATAAGAGTGCTAACGAATCTAAAAAAAGAGTTATCGGAGGGATTTATCGTGTTAAAACCATTAGGTGATCGCGTCATTATCGAAGTCGCACAAGAAGAAGAAACAACTGTTGGGGGAATTGTTTTAGCTTCATCAGCTAAGGAAAAACCACAAACAGGAACAGTTGTAGCCGTTGGTGAAGGCCGTTTGTTAGAAAACGGAGAAAAAGTTCCTGTCGCTGTCAAAGTCGGCGACCAAGTGATGTTTGAAAAATATGCCGGTACAGAAGTAAAATTTGAAGGAAAAGAATATTTGATCGTTTCAGGTAAAGATATTATAGCGATCGTTGAGTAAATAAAAAAAATTTAATGAGGTGAATAGACATGGCAAAAGAATTGAAGTTTGCAGAAGATGCTCGTGCAGCAATGTTACGTGGAGTGGATAAATTAGCAGATACAGTAAAAGTAACATTAGGACCAAAAGGCCGGAATGTTGTATTAGAAAAATCATATGGTTCACCACTAATTACTAATGATGGTGTAACGATTGCGAAAGAAATCGAACTTGAAGATCATTTTGAGAATATGGGTGCCAAATTAGTTTCAGAAGTAGCTTCAAAAACGAATGATATTGCAGGAGATGGAACAACAACTGCGACTGTTTTAACTCAAGCAATCGTTCGTGAAGGTTTAAAAAATGTAACAGCAGGCGCAAATCCTCTAGGCATTCGCCGTGGAATTGAGCTAGCAACAAAAGCAGCAGTAGAAGAATTGCATAATATCTCAACTGTAGTAAACTCTAAAGAAGCGATTGCTCAAGTAGCCGCTGTTTCTTCTGGCTCAGATAAAGTAGGACACTTGATTGCCGATGCAATGGAAAAAGTCGGAAATGATGGAGTCATCACAATTGAAGAATCAAAAGGAATCGAAACAGAATTAGATGTAGTTGAAGGGATGCAATTTGACCGTGGCTACTTGTCACAATATATGGTGACTGACAATGATAAAATGGAAGCCGTTTTAGAAAATCCATATATCTTAATTACAGATAAGAAAATCTCTAACATTCAAGAAATTTTGCCATTGTTAGAGCAAATTTTACAACAGTCACGTCCATTGTTAATCATTGCCGATGATGTGGACGGCGAAGCACTTCCAACGTTAGTATTGAATAAAATTCGTGGAACATTTAATGTCGTAGCAGTTAAAGCCCCTGGATTTGGTGATCGACGTAAAGCAATGCTTGAAGACATTGCAATTTTAACAGGCGCAACAGTTATCACAGATGACTTAGGATTAGAGTTAAAAGATACAACGATCGAAAACTTAGGAAATGCTTCAAAAGTTGTTGTTGATAAAGACAATACAACGATCGTTGAAGGATCTGGTGATAAGACAGCAATTGATGCGCGTGTTCAATTAATCAAGAACCAAATTACGGAAACGACATCAGATTTTGATCGTGAAAAATTACAAGAACGCTTAGCAAAACTTGCTGGCGGAGTTGCAGTCGTTAAAGTTGGAGCTGCTACTGAAACAGAATTAAAAGAATTGAAATTACGTATTGAAGATGCATTAAATGCTACACGTGCAGCAGTAGAAGAAGGCATGGTTTCTGGCGGTGGTACCGCACTAGTGAACGTGATCAACAAAGTTATAGCTATTGAAGCGGAAGGCGATGTAGCTACAGGAATTAAGATCGTTGTTCGTGCGTTAGAAGAACCAATTCGTCAAATTGCAGAAAACGCAGGTTATGAAGGCTCAGTAATTGTTGACAAATTGAAAAATGTTGAATTAGGTACAGGTTTCAACGCTGCGACAGGCGAATGGGTAAACATGGTTGAAGCAGGAATTGTTGACCCAACAAAAGTTACGCGTTCTGCGTTACAAAATGCAGCATCTGTTTCCGCATTATTATTAACAACTGAAGCAGTAGTGGCAGATAAACCAGAACCTGCAGCTCCCGCAGCTCCCGCAATGGATCCATCAATGATGGGCGGCATGATGTAGGAATAAAGAAAGAACCCCTTGTTGATGGGGTTCTTTCTTTATTTAGGTTAAAGGTATATGTATGTGTGCCAGCTCGATTATTTTGTATAGTAGGAACTTCTTTTTACATGAGTTGATGCAATAACAAATCGAACAAATAAATAGATTTTGTAAAGTAGAGGAATACTAGAAATTTTTCCTCTCAACTATTTTTAAGACACACAGAATGAATAACAACTTTATCTAATCAACCCATTATTGTATTTTTGATCATGAGCCGTTTCAAGAGAGGAAAAGCTATTTCGGTTATTTGCATCTTTTTTTTGCTGTTCAGAAACATAAGCAGCTAGCATTTGACGAATTTTTTTCTTATCCATTGGTAGCTTTGTTTTGTCTGCATGAAATTTTGTAGAATCCGTTGTGCAAGTACTTTGAGGTTGTTTTTCATTTTTAGTTGACTCATTAGTAAATTTGTTGTAAACGAAACTATCGCTTCTTTCAAGAGTATTTTTTTGAAGGCATGAAATAGAGCATTTTTTTTTGAAAGTGTTTGCTAGTGCGGAAAGAATGACACGAACACTTTCTCCAACTGAAGGGGCTTTTGAGCGGTTTATTTCTTGCTCTTTTGGTTTCAATAAATGTGTTTTCATAATAAAACTCCTTTATTTTTAATTTATTTGTACTAATAGAATAACTAATATTTGAGTTTGAAGAAGAACTAGTTTTTCCTTAAAAAAAAAATAAAATATTTTATGAAATATCGCGATCAAAACATGAATATAATGGATGGCAGATTATTTTCATGTAGAAGAATGAATAAATGAAGAAAAATTTATTGTGAGTTTGGTCGTTTTGTTGTTACAACAAGAAATGATCAAATAGTTCAAAGTTAAAGAGCTTTTCTTGACTTTTATGGGAGTTAACCACTATTTTAGCTATCTAGTTTAAGTAAATAACTGAGAAAGGAAAAGGATTTTTTAATGGCCAATTTAAAACTAAGAAAAAAGGAGAACGAATCAATCTAATTCTCCTTGCTTCTTAGTTTTTTATTATTTAGCAAAGACTAGTTTACATAGAAGTATATCTTTGAATAATCGCATGCAATGCTTGTACTGCGCCGGCTCCGCAGCGTTCGTCATAATAAGAAGCAAATCGTTTATCCGATACGTACAATAATCCTAATCCGCTGTGAGCTTCTGTGCTATAAGAAGGCCAGCTGAAAGATAGCCATTTTTTATGAGCTTCAAATATTTTAAGTGCTAATTTTTGATTGGTTTGATCTTGTAAATAAGTCGTTAAATCAGCTAGCAATTGCTTTTCGGTGATTTGCATTTCTTTAAATGTTTTTTCTGTCATTTTTTACCATGCTTGATGGGCTTCATCAATTGTATCCTCTCCATATTTTTCACGCAATTCTTGTCCATAGATGGCCTCGTTTTCTGCTAATTTTTGTTTTTTGAATCCTTCAAATTTTTCATAATCTTGCATTTTTTCCCCTCTTTTATAACTATCTAAAGTGTATTGAATGGTTGTGAGTAGTCGATCAATCTGCTTTCTTTTTTTTTGTAACATTTGTTGATGTTGAACCAATGCTTTTTGATGATCAAACGTCGGATTATCTAAAATTTCCCGTATTTGCTCTAATTTAAATTCAAGGGAACGATAAAATAAAATGTGTTGCAAGCGATCTACTTCTTTGCTGCTGTAAATACGGTAGCCAGAAGAAGTAATTCTTGCAGGCTTTAATAAATTAATTTGATCATAAAAACGTAGAGTTCGAGGACTGATACCAGAAATTTCAGCCATTTTTTTTATTGTGTATTCCATTTTTCCCTCCTCATGAATTTATCTTATTCCTTAACGTAACTGGAAGGTCAAGAAAATTTGAATATTTTTTTTTGTTTTTTTATGCTATAATAGATATAGGAGAAAATAGTTTTTTTAAGATTTTTTGCATTTGAAAACGATTCCTTTCTTAAGTGGAATTGTTATAAAAAACAAACGAAAAGAGGAATGTGATGAAATTAATTGAAACACCAGTTACCAAATATTTAAATATTAAAACTTTTTATCCCAAAATAGTAAAATTTTTCTTTGGAGGAGTGGCGATCAACTATTATAAATTTTATTCACTTGATCGGACACAAATTCTATTTATTGATACCTATGATAAGATTCAATTGTTGATGATCAATACAAAGAAAAAAATCACAAAGCAAGAAATTGATTTTGCGATTCGTCGAATTTTAAATACAGAACGTGAAGCAGTTAAGATACATATTGACATAAAATATAAATTAGAACAAGCCGGAATCCAATTTAAGCGACCAAATAAAGATATTGTCATTATCGAACAAAAATGAGTTCTGCTAATTATGTGAAAAAGTAATGTTTTGCTTTGATAAAAAAGCAAGAAGTTACGAAAATACGGTTCATACTTTATGGAGTTTAATTGATTTTTCAAAGTAACTATTTCCTATATTTAGTAAAGGTGTCAGGCAAAAGTTGGTTGTACTTTTGTCTACACTTTCTTTATTTGCTCTTTTTCAGAAAATAATCAACTTTTCTTCTACTCAAGGAAATTTTTGTTATAATGGGGAAGAAATGAAAACTTGCCAAGAGGAGTAATAAAAAATGAATAAAATTTACCCAGATGATAGTTTGACGTTGCATACCGATTTATATCAGATCAATATGATGCAAACGTACTGGGAACTAGGTCGTGCAGATTTACATGCTGTTTTTGAATGCTATTTTCGTGAAATGCCATTTAAACATGGTTATGCTGTATTTGCGGGATTAGAACATCTTGTAAAGTATTTAGAAAGTCTAACGTTTAGTGAATCCGATATTGAATATTTACGTCAAATGGAGATTTACCCAGAAGATTTTTTAACTTATTTAAAAAAATTTAAATTTGAAGCGACTGTACGTTCGGCTTGTGAAGGAGAACTAGTTTTTTCAAATGAACCATTGATTCAAGTAGAAGGTCCATTAGCTCATTGTCAATTGATTGAAACGGCTTTGTTAAATATAGTAAATTTTCAAACTTTAATTGCTACAAAAGCAGCACGAATTAAATCAGTGATTGGGGATGATCCGTTATTAGAGTTTGGAACGAGAAGAGCCCAAGAACTTGATGCGGCTATATGGGGGACTCGAGCTGCTTACATTGGCGGTGCTGACGCTACAAGCAATGTTCGAGCAGGAAAAATATTTGGTATTCCTGCAAGTGGAACGCATGCTCATTCTCTTGTACAATCTTATGGAAATGATTATGATGCATTTATGGCATATGCGAAAACACATAAGGAATGTGTTTTCTTAGTAGATACTTATGATACGTTAAAATCGGGGGTGCCAAGTGCTATTCGAGTTGCAAAAGAACTAGGAAACAAAATTGATTTCCAAGGAGTTCGTATCGATAGCGGTGACATGGCTTATATTTCTAAAAGAGTACGTGAACAATTAGATGCGGCTGGATTTACCGAAGCGAAAATTTATGCTTCCAATGATTTAGATGAAGCGACTATTTTAAATTTAAAAATGCAAAAAGCAAAAATTGATGTCTGGGGCGTAGGTACAAAACTGATTACTGCTTACGATCAGCCTGCGTTAGGTGCCGTTTTTAAATTGGTATCAATAGAAGACAAGAACGGGCAGATGATCGATACCATCAAACTTTCCAGCAATGCGGAAAAAGTAACGACGCCCGGTAAAAAGCAAGTTTGGCGCATTACTCGTAATTTTGATGGAAAATCAGAAGGTGATTATGTCACGCTTTGGGAAGAAGATCCAAGAGAAGAAGATGAGATTTTCATGTTCCATCCAGTTCATACATTCATCAATAAAACGGTTCGTGATTTTACCGCTCGGCCTATTTTGCAAGATATTTTTGTGCAAGGAAAACGAGTATATGAATTGCCTTCTTTAAATGAAATAAAAGAGTATACTTGTAGTAATCTTGAATCACTTTGGGAGGAATATAAGCGCGATCTTAATCCACAAAAATATCCTGTAGACTTATCAACAGAATGCTGGAATCATAAAATGGCTATTATGGAGCGCATGAAGAAAAATGTAAAGGATTTGCATAATGAATATTAAGGAGGACAGATAATGAGCTTACAAGAAGAGATTATCCAAAAATTAGGAGTTAAGCCAATCATTGATCCCCAACATGAGATTCGAGTCAGTATTGATTTTATGAAAGCTTATTTAAAAAAGTATTCTTTCTTGAAAGCTTTTGTTTTAGGCATTAGTGGAGGACAAGATTCTACGTTAGCTGGGCGTTTAGCTCAATTAGCGATGGAAGAAATGCGTCAAGAAACGAAGGGCGAGCGTTATCAATTTATCGCGGTTCGTTTGCCTTACGGAGAACAAGCAGATGAAGAAGATGCCAAAGCAGCGCTAGAGTTTATCCAACCTGATATACGTTTATGCGTAAATATTCAACCTGCTGTTGATGCACAGACAAAAGCCTTAGAAGAAGCGGGGATAAAAATTAGCGATTTTAATAAAGGAAATATTAAAGCTCGGCAGCGAATGATTACCCAATATGCGATAGCAGGCGAACGAGCAGGTGCTGTATTAGGTACAGATCATGCGGCTGAGAATATTACAGGTTTCTTTACTAAATTTGGTGATGGCGGGGCAGATATACTTCCATTGTTTCGGTTAAATAAACGTCAAGGAAAACAATTGCTGCAAGAATTAGGTGCACCAGAGAAATTATACACTAAAATTCCTACGGCTGACTTAGAAGACGATAAACCATTAGTTTCAGATGAAGTTGCTTTAGGTGTAACTTACGAGGAAATTGATGATTATTTAGAAGGAAAAAAAATTTCTGTAGATGCGCAACAAAAAATTGAAGATTGGTGGCAGAAAACACAACATAAGCGCCATTTGCCAATATCTGTGTTAGATGATTTTTGGAAGTAAGGAAGCGAGTATTGAGCATTAGTGTAAGTCTAAATTTTTTAAACGGTAACTAAGAAGTTGGAAAGGATTTAGCTTCAATAAACGGATTGGAATTTATGCGAGTCATTCGTCAAATTCTTGTGTATTTTAGTTGATTTTTGAAAAAAGAGTTCTTGTTGTTTACTCGTTTTAAAATGTAGGACAAAAGTAAAAATTGCTTTTGTCCTGCATACATGCTGTTTTTACACTGCTAAATATAAAAGTGATAAGAAAAAACAAATGGAAATGAATTTAAAGGGGTATTCATTTGAAAAGATATGTAAATTATTTTTTTAGTAAGTGTTCTTCCAAACAGAAGAATTATTTAAATTTTACGTTGTATGCTGTGAGCACGGTGTGTATCATTGTATGGAGTAATTTATATCTGCAATGGTGTCAAAATAATTTTTCATTTGATTTAGCGTTAAAGTTTGCTTTTTCGTGGCATACTGAAAAATTTTTTTTAGCTTGTTTTGTTTTGCTTGCTGTTTTTCTTTTCATTGTGTCGGTAGTCGGTTCTTTTCTTTTTGGTGTATGTTTTTACTTGATTAGTATAGGAATTCTTGGCTATGCTGATTATTTAAAGATGCATTATCGACAAGAGCCCATTTATCCTGACGATTTAAGAATGCTCAAAGAATTTGATTTATTAAAAGACGTGGTAGGCCAATCATTGTTTTATCTGTTATTAGGATTGATCGTAATAGTTTTAGCAGGTGGAATTTGGGTTATCTATCGCAGCTTTAAAAAAAATAGAAATATTCAAGCTGTCAGACTAATTACCTTTATTACAACACTTTTAACGTTGATTTATATTAGTCAGTTCAATCAACCTAATAATTTACTTCGCAAAGCTTATAATAAAACGGCTTTATGGATTCCTTATAGTCAAAAAATGAATTACTATAATACCGGCTTTATTGGTGGCTTTTTATACAACTTAAAAATTGATCCAATGGAAAAGCCAAAAGGATATTCGCAAGAAAAGATCAATAAAATTACAGCTAAATATCAGAAACTAGCAGATGTAAAAAATAAAAACGCTTTAGATGAGCAGCCAAATATTATTTATGTTATGAGTGAAAGTTTTTCTGACCCAAGACGATTAAATGGAGTGAAGGTTTCGGGTGATCCTTTAGCAGATTATTATTCAATTGCTAATCAGACGTATAGTGGAAAGATGTTATCCCAAAATTATGGTGGCGGAACAGCTAATATTGAGTTTGAAGCACTAACGGGTTTTTCGATGGCACTATTTAATTCTCAGTTAACCACGCCATATACCATGCTCGTTCCTAAAATGGATCAGTTGCCTTCCATTGTTTCCACGTTAAATAAGCAAAATTATCAGACAACGGCTATTCATCCTTACAACACCTCTATGTATAAACGAAAAGACGTGTATGCTGTTTTAGGCTTTAATAAATTTATCAGTGAATGGACGATGACTTATACGGATACTGTTGAGGATAATCCTTATATTTCTGATGCAGCTGCGTATAAAGAAGTCATGCGTCTGTTAAAAAATAAGCAGAAGCCACAATTTATTCACCTTGTAACGATGCAAACACACATGCCTTACGAGAATAAATATACTCATTTGACTTACTCGGTCAATCTAATGGATGAAAGTGAAAAAAGCAGTTTAGAAAATTATCTGCAAGACATTGCGTATAGTAGTCAAGCGCTAAAAACATTCACGGAAGAATTGAAGCAGTTATCTAGAAGAACTTTAGTTGTTTTTTGGGGAGACCATCTTCCTGGTATTTATTCAGATGAAATTCAAGGAAAAAATGCGAAACAAACATTACACGAAACGCAATTTCTGATGTTTGATAGCCAAAGGAAGTTAGCCAAAAAAAACGTCCAAGAAACGGTAACTAGTCCCTTTTATTTTACGGCTAATCTAATGGAACAAGCAGGTCAGAAAACAACCGGCTTTTATCAATTGTTGTTAGCACTTGAAAAAGAAGTGCCTGCTTTTGAAAAGGAATTATACTATCAGGACGGACAATGGCGAAAAGAAGCCCAATTAAATAAAAAACAAGAAGAAGTATATCGAGCTTACGAAATGATTCAATACGATATTATTTCAGGAGAAAAATATAGCTTAAAGAAATCATTTTTTGAATATAAAGCTAACTAGTTTAAAAATTATGAAAGTCTATTTATTTTTCTTGAAAAGAAAGTAAAATAAAAATAGAAATATAGTGAGAAAGTAGGAAATAAAAATGGTACCTAACGTAGGCTATTATGTGCAATCAGTTGATCGAATGGTGAAAGAAACAGAAAAAATTGGCGAGAAGATGCACCCAAAATATCAAGTAATCAGAGAGGCTATTGATCAAAAGAAGACGGCTGAAATCACTGCCGAAGAATTAGCGGAAATTATCTGTTTATTTGAAGAAGGGACAAAAAAATATCATACGATAATGAAAAAAATTAGTCGACTTCGTCCGCCAGCAAAAGTGATGGGAATTCATAAAACTTTTGAAAAAGCGTATCTTTCATATATTGACGGCTGTGAGGAGATGATTCAAAGTCTTCAGTCAACGGCAGGTATAGATAGTGCTTTATTTGATGCTTCTGAAGAAAAACAAGATAGAGCGACTGACAATATTTCTGCATCTATCCAAAAAATGACGAAAGTATTGTTAAAAAATAAATAAAATAAGGAAGTAGAAAGTTACCTGATTGCAGGAGGTTTTTAATCACTGTTTATGCTAAATTGTCTTTGTGAGGAGACGGTAAGAATCATCTGTTTTAATTACATTTATAACGTTGCCGTCAAGTTTTTCTGACTTGGCGGTTTTTATTTTTGTAAAGAATAGGCTTGCTTGAATGATCAATCACCATCACTAAAAAATATCTTCCGCAGTTTAAACAGGTCGGTATGGTTTAAAAAATCAATAGAATAAATGCAGGAATCTATTTAGTATTTGGTCAAGTATTTATTAGTTAGCACTGCATGACAAGGCGAGAGAGTTGCTTTGTTAAAAGAATGATACTTTCTCGCCTTATTTTTTGTTTTTAGTTAAGTAGGGTAATTATTTGTTATTTTGAATAGAATAAATGACTGAGTCTTTAGTTTTCAACGTTTCTTACGTAGTCATCAAAATATTTTATCAGATCTTGTTTTAATTTTTGATACTCTTCTTCACTGTATTCTTTATTTTCAAGTTTTCCTTGAAAAAAGGGAATGTTTAAATCTGCTCTCAAACGATCTAAGACTTCTTCTTTTTTCATGTTGTTCCTCCTTTTTAATTGAAATAAACACAGACGCATTCTGGTGCATAAATGTCTTTTTGCCGTAATTCCAGTAAACCGGTATCTTCATGGCGGTAGTAGAGGGAAAGATTATCAGTATTTTGATTGGCACAGACAACATAATGATTGTCAGAATTTAAAGCGAAATCTCTCGGAAAATCACCTTGTGTGGCAATGAGCTGGATTCGATTCAATGTATACTCCTTTTGACAGACGGCAAATGCAGCAATGGAATTATGGCCACGATTGGAAGCGTAGACGAAACGACCGTCTTTTGATATACGGATAGCAGCACCGCCGTTTTCGCCTTGAAAGGTGTCAGGTAACGTACTAATTTTTTGACATTCCTTAAATGTGCCTGTTTCTTTATTATACAAAAGTACGCGTAATGTACTATCTAACTCCCCAAATAAATAAGCGACTGTTTTATTTATAGGATGAAAAACGAGATGACGAGGACCGGCACCCGGTTCTACCGCAAATTTGGAGACAAGCGATAACTTACCTTCGTCAGAAACATCATACGTATAGACAAGATCTGTACCTAAATCACAAACCACTAAACGATTATCAGGAGTTAAATCTGTGTAATGAACATGCGAATGGTCTTGATTTTTGTGTGGCCCCGTCCTTTCCTGATGAAAAACAGCGTCAGCAGCTTCTAAACCGCCATCTTCTAATATTCGATAAACATTAATCTCTCCTTTATGATAATTGGCTCCATAAACGAGCTGGCGTGCTTCATCAACTGCAACGTAGCATAAAGGAGCGCCAGCTTCTGTTACCGCATTCAAAAAATGAAAGTTTTTGTCATAAGCACCAATACCTCCTAAGCCATCAATACTCGTTACGTTATAAAGATTTTTGGCTTTACTTTTAGCTAGATATGTTGGACTGTTTTCTTTTGCAACTAATTTTAATCCTGAAATTTCTTCTTTTTCAGTATCTAGTTCAATGGTATAGATACCTTCACTTACGCGTCTAGTGTATGTTCCTAAAATGAGTTGTTCTTTCATTTTATCCCTCCTAAAATGTATAAATCGTTTCTTTTTTATTTTAGCACATATTGATTCATGACAGTGAAACAAAGAGAATATGTTATACTTATTATAGGTTTAAAGAAAGATTTCTATAGCAAAGGAGCGAATAAAAATGATTCATGCAACCATAAAAGAAATAGGAAAAGAAGCTGTGAGTGAAAAAGAACCCATTTTGATTTTATTTGATCAAACAGCAACTTCTATTTTACGTAATTATTCAGTGATCCAAGAAATTACCTCAAACGAACGATTTTCTCTAAAAAAAGGTGGCATTCTCTCTTTTGATCAACAAGAATATACGATTGAACATGTCGGAACGATGGCCAATGAAAATTTAAATACAGTTGGGCATGTCACATTGATTTTTGATCGTTATTCTAAAGAAAACAGTATTGCTAATGGCATTTATTTAACCCCCTATCATTTGCCTAAGATTAAGATCGGTACACAAATTGAATATAGGTAGGTGAAGGTTATGGAAGGAAAGAGTAAGCGATCAAAATCAATTTCTTGGTTTTGGCGATGGTTTTTAAATAATCAAGTAGTTACTGCTTTGCTAGTTGTACTCTTAATTTTATTGATCGTCTTTTTATTTACAAAAGTCTCTTATTTATTTGCACCAATCTGGCAATTTTTAGCGATTGTCGGGTTGCCGATCATTTTAGCGGGAATTTTATATTACCTGATGAATCCAGTTGTTGATTATCTGGAAAAGCGTCAAATTCCAAGATTATACAGTATCATAGGTTTGTTTATCTTAGTAATCGCTTTAATTGTTTGGGGATCTGTAGTCATTATTCCAAAAATCCAAGAACAGACAATTAGTTTTATCAATAACTTTCCTAAGTACATTGATACCATTGATACGAAATTGACAGAAATATTAAGAGATCCATTATTCAATCAATTTAGAGAACAGTTAGAATCAGCTGGCGGTAAATTTATGAGTTCTACCGGAGAAATGTTACAAGATATTTCAAAAAGCACCGTTCAAAGTTTAGGAAGTTTTGTAGGAGCTGTTGCTACAATCATCGTAGCCTTACTTACCATGCCTTTTATTCTTTTTTATTTATTGAAGGATGGGAAACAATTGGCTCCTTACTTTGTTAGTTTTTTGCCGACTCGCATGCGTAAGCCAACCTTAAAAGTATTAAGTGAAATGAACGATCAAGTTTCTTCTTATATTCGTGGTCAGTTAACGGTTGCTTTTGCTGTAGCAATCATGTTTATCATTGGCTTTACCGTTATTGGCTTGGATTATGCAGTTACTTTAGGAATTATTGCTGGTTTTTTAAATTTGATTCCATACTTAGGCTCATTTTTAGCGATGATACCAGCAGTGTTTTTAGGAATTGTCGCTGGTCCTGTCATGTTAATCAAAGTGTTGATTGTATTTGCTTTAGAACAAACAATTGAAGGTCGTTTAATTTCACCGTTAGTTTTAGGCAATCAACTAGCCATTCACCCAGTAACGATTCTTTTGGTCTTGCTAACTTCTGGGAAATTGTTTGGGATTGTGGGAGTTATTTTAGGCATTCCCGTCTATGCAGCAGCAAAAGTAGTGATTTCCCACATTTTTGAATGGTATACGACCATTTCAACTTTATATGAGGAAAAAAGCAAAAAGTAAGTGTAAAAATATAAAAGATTAGGGAGAGAAAGTAATGTATTAGCTTTTTCTCTCTAATTTTTTAGAAAATAGATAAAAAAGAAAAGTAGCTTAAATTAAATTTGCTGTTTGATTGTTATTTCAGCTAGGGCACAAAGAATACTATTCGAGGATCTCACTAACCGTTGAGATAGCGAGGATACAAAACGTTTGCTTTTGAAGAGGCGTCCAAGAAACATTTTTAGACAGAAAATATTTTAGCGCTTAAGGTTTACTTTTATCATTGATTATTCACTAAAATTTTACTGAACTATTTGCCAAAATAACGACATTGATGGTATATTATACTACAATGAAATCGGATTCCTATCGCGACTAGGAGGATAAAAAATGAAAAAATCAGTAATAACCAATAAGACGGCTCTAATAGAATTAAAGGCCATCCTAAAAATTATCATCGGAAATGTCTTATTAGGATTAGCTTATGCCAAATGGATGAAACCCAATAACATTATTAATGGCGGAGTGACGAGTATTGCCATGATTTTGGAAAGGATAACTGGGGTGTCGATTGTTTATTTGACATCAGGCGTGACGATTCTTTTATTAGTTTTTTGCTGGTTGTTTTTAGGGAAGGCTAATTTTTTCAAATCAATTGTCAGTAGTATTTGTTATAACACTTTTTTTACTTTTTTTTATTTGTCGAATATCAATGTTCAAGTAAATGTCGGTGTCGATTTTTTATTTGCTAGTTTTTTTATAGCAATTGGCTATTACTGTTGTATTTCAGCAAATGCTTCTACTGTAGGAATGGATGTAATTGCTTTAGCGATTCACAAAAAACACCCAAAGTTTAGTATTGCTCGTGGAATCCGTTCGATTAATTTTTTTGTTTTGGCTTTAGGTTTGATGACATATGGGTTAAAATCAGTAGTGATTGGTTTTTTATTTAGTTTAGTAAATTCTTATATTTTAGGTTTTCTGTTAAAGCAAACCAAATTAAAATAGACAGGAATGGATGGAAAACGAGGTGCTAGTATGGCAACAATTAAAGACATTGCAAATTTAGCTGGAGTGTCTAAAACAACAGTTTCTAGGGTTTTAAATTTTGATCAGACATTATCAGTAAGTGATGACACGAGAAAACGTATTTTTGAAGCCGCAGAAAAATTAGAATACAAGAAATATAAGAGAAAACGTGTAATTGATAAAGGCAAAATTGCTATCGTTCAGTGGATGACGGAAAAAGATGAATTGGATGATGTGTACTATCTTTCTCTTAGAATGAGTGCTGAAAAAAAAATATTAGATGAAGGCTATGAAATTGCTCGCTATTTTTGCGACGATGAAATGTATTTTGGCAAAGGAGTCATTGGAATAATTTCTATAGGCGAATGTACACCAGAACAGCAACAAATTCTCATAAATTTTACTGATCATGTGGTTTTTGTAGGAATGGACATTCTTTCGGCAAACTATGATTCCGTTTCATTAGATTTTGACCAAGCAGTTCACAGTGTGATTGATTTTTTTATTAAAACCGGCCATACGGATATTGGATTTATCGGTGGAATTGATTACGGAAAAACATTACCCAATCATCCAGTTGGAAAAGATAAACGGACGATTGCCTTTGAAAAATATATGTGTTTAATGGGGATTTATAAGCCGGAAAATGTTTTTCAGTCTTCGTTTGATGTTGAAAGCGGCTATGAAATGATGAAAGAAGCAATTAATCAATTCGACAAACAGCTACCAACTGCTTTTTTTACAGCCAATGATCCATTGGCTGTCGGTGCCTTGCGGGCTCTATTAGAAAAAGACATTCAAGTACCTGAAAGAGTTTCTTTAATTGGATTTAATGATACAAGTGTAGCCAAACATGTTTTCCCCACATTAAGTTCAGTAAGAATTCATACAGAAATTATGGGGGCTTCAAGTATTGAGTTACTGTTAGAACGCTTAGAAACAGAATGCAAAGTGGCTAAAAAATTGATAATTGCTACAGAATTAATGTTACGAGGAAGTACAGTTAATGAGATGAAGCCTTTTAAAAATTGAGTGGGAATTCCTTAACGGTCGATAAATCTCTTTTAACAATGAAAAAAATAAACCTGAACCTTACTTAGCAGACAATTCTAAAATTTATCTTTTAAATTTTTAGAAGTGCCTGCTTATTTTTTTTATAAACTCTTCCGATTTTTTTATTTGATTAAGATAGAAAACAGCGATTTGGAAGAAAAAATAATTTCTCATATTGCAAAGAAAGACTAATGAAGGTGAATATTCGCTATCTTTTATATTTAAAACGTAATATGGAAAGTAAAATAGAGTAATTTTTATAGTTATATTTTTAGTAAATAAAATAAAAATATTCACTAAAATTATTGACATTTTGTTCACTAAGGTGTATTCTATGTTTTGAAAAAAGCGTTTACAAAAAGGAGGAAATTAAATGAAGGTTCGAAGATGGTTAAACTTAGCTTTAGGATTAATAGTGTTAGTTAGTTTGGTCGCTTGTGGAAATAGTCCTTCTAAAGCAAAGGAAACTGCGGCCTCAGCAAAAGAATTAGCAACAAAAAAGCGGGTGAAAAAAGCAACTATTGAAGCATACGTTCCCAAAGGAAAGAATACAGATTATTTACAAAAAGCAATGGAACTTTATAACCAAAAGTACCATACAAAATTAAAACTAACCCCCGTTGATGTTGCACCGGCTATTCCAATGGTTCAAAAAGTAACCCCTAAGTTAGTGGCAAATGAAAAAATGCCGGATTTAATTTTTTTGCAAGACAGTAATGCAGGATCACTTTTTGATAAATTTGAAGATCGTTTTTATTCTGCAGAAGATTTTGGGTTTGTAAAAAAATATGGGAAGAACTTTTATTCAGCGAAAATGAACATGTTAGAAAATATTGCTTCCTCAAAAAAGATTTATGGTTTTCCTAATGATTGGGGCAACGCTGCAATGTTTTACAACGAAGCAGCATTTAAAGAAGCAGACGTGGATATGATACATATTAAGACTTGGGATGAGTTGATTGAAGCAGGTAAAAAATTAAAAGAAAAAACCGGTAAAAAATTATTATTTATGCGAGACACAGGTGAGTTGGACTTAGTGAAATATTTAACTGATCAGCAAGGTATTTCCTTATTTGATAAAGGCGGCAATTTAAATCTTTTAGATCCAGCAGTCGAAAAATCGTATAAAATCATTCAAAAACTCCAAAAGGAAGATTTAGTTTCTTACGGCAATTCAAAAGATTATTCCATTATTGGTCAGGATTGCGGCATCATGTTGGCTGGTGGCTGGCTCGCTTCTTATCAAGCAGTAGATCATCCAGCCGATGAAGGAAAATGGAGAATTAGAGCGATTCCTGTGGTTGATTCAGTCAATAACTTTGCTCCTATGAGTGGAGGATCAAGCTACTATGTTCCAAAAAATTCAGACCATGCTTTAGCTGCATTGCAATTTATTACCTTTGCGTTAACAGATAAAGATGCTTTAGATGTTTATATGGAATTAAGCGGATTGCCAGCAAATATGGCCGCTTACACCAGTATAATTGCACAAAAAGAATTTTCTTATTATGGCAAACAAAAAATTTTGTTAACGTTAAATGAAATCAGTCAAAACAGTATTGAAGGTTATGTATTCCCTTATTCAGCCGATCTAGACAACTATATTGAAGCCGCTAGTTATGATATAAAAAACAAAGGCGTTCCCATTAAAGAAGCTCTAAAAAAACAAGCAGAGGATTTTTCTTCAAAATATGGCGTAAAAGTGAATAAATAGCCAATAAATGACTAGGATGGATAAAAGTCCTAGTCTATTTTAAAACTGAAAAGGAGTAGACACATGGAATCACCTAAAAAGAAAAAAGCAAACACCAATTACTCCCGAACAGCATATATTATGCTGTTGCCGTTTCTCATATTATTTGTTGTTACTTTACTTATTCCAGCTATAATGTCATTTGGCTTTAGTTTTGCTAAAGTATCAACTTCTCTTGATTTTGTTGGATTAGATAATTTTATCACTATTTTTAAGGATCCATTATTTTTTAAATCTTATTTTAATGTTTTTATTTTTATGTTTTTCTCAATACCCATCACCATCTTTTTTGCATTAACTTTTGCTGTGCTCTTGAATCAACCGACCATTAAAGGCAAAGGTTTTTTTCGAACCGTGTATTACTTACCAGCCATTACTTCAATTGTCGCCGTATCTTCAGTTTTTTTAACTTTTTATAATCCTACAGGGCTGTTTAATACAATTTTAACAACAATTGGCTTATCACCTATTCCTTGGTTAACGGATCCTTTTTGGGCACGAGTATCCATCATCATTATTTCTATTTGGCTAAACGTTGGCTATTACACCGTTTTATTTTTAGCAGGATTACAAAATATTTCAATTGAAATTTATGAAAGTGCGGATATCGATGGCGCAAATAGCATGCAGAAGTTTTTTAAAATTACAATCCCTTTATTAAAACCAGTGGTGCTAATGGGCATGATTTTGTCTACCATTAATGGTTTAGGCGCATTTGAAGTCCCTAACATTTTATTTAAAAACGGTTTTGGACCGGATTCTTCAGCAGCAACAGTTGGAGTTAACCTATATAAAACCAGTTTTGAAATGGTTGATTTTGGGAAAGCCTCAGCCATCTCTTGGACAATGGTAATTATTGCAGCAATATTGTCAATTATTCAATTTATCATAGGGGGAAAAAACAATGAAGCATAAATTAAGTCCCTGCCTAATCTATGTTGTTTTATTAGTTGGGCTCATCATTTTTGCATTGCCGTATATTTATATGCTAATTGCTTCCACCCAAACCAATGAAGTGATTTTGGGAGAAAAAATTAATTTTATGGTTGGACCACATTTTTTAACTAATCTCAAAGAAGTTCAAGAAAAATATGATTACATCCGCATATTAATTAATTCAGCTATTATTACTTTTGTCGGAACAGCTCTTTCTACTTTTGTCACTACACTAGCTGGATATGTTATGGCAAAGTATCGTTTTAAAGGCAGTCGTTTGATTTTCAACCTCGTAATGGTTTCTCGAATGATTCCCAGTTTTGCCACTTTGATTCCAACTTTTTATATTTTAAGTAAATTCGGGTTAACTAATACCTTTACAGGCGTTATCATTCCTAGCATGGCTTCCACTACATCTGTATTCATGATGCGTCAATATGCGAAAAAATTTCCCAATGAATTAATGGAAGCTTCTAGAATTGATGGGGCAAGCGAGTGGACTATTTTTTTAAAGATTGCTGTTCCCGTTTTAACTCCTAGCATTATTACTACGGCTCTGCTTACATTTATGGGGTATTGGAATTCTTATTTAATTCCATTGATTGTATTGTCTGACTCTAAAAAATTTACGGTGCCACTAATTATTCAAAATATGACACAAAACAATTATGATCCATTAAATTATGGGTCCCTAATGGCAATTTTAGCTACATCAGTCATTCCAATTGTTTTATTGTACATGTTTTTACAATCAAAGTTTAAATCAAATGGATTAGATTCAGCTATTAAATAAAATTTTTTAGGAGGAGCAATAAAATGGATTTTAAAATTAAAGAGAAATTTTATGTTGATGGACAGCCAGTAAAGCTAATTTCTGGAGCAGTTCATTATTTTAGGATTCCACCCACTCAATGGCGACAAACACTGAAAAATTTACAAGCCATGGGCTGTAACTGTGTAGAAACCTACATCCCTTGGAATTTACATGAACCCATGAAAGGACAATTTAATTTTTCTGGTCTTGCAGATGTCATAAAATTTCTAGGAATCGCTGAAGAATTAGGATTATTTATCATTGTTCGCCCCAGTCCTTATATTTGTGGGGAGTGGGATTTTGGTGGTTTACCTGCTTGGCTTTTAAGAGATGGGAATATGCGAGTTCGTAGCCAACATCCTCTTTATCTGCAAGCAATTACTGATTATTATGCGGTACTTTTACCGAAACTCGTCCCTTATCAATTTACAAAAGGGGGGAAACTATTAATGGTTCAAGTAGAAAATGAATATGGTTCTTACAGTGAGGATAAAGTCTATTTGAAATTCTTAGTAGAAGAGCTTCGTAAATTTCTTAATGTTCCTTTATTTACGTCGGATGGCGGTTGGAAAGAGGCATTAGAAGCAGGCACATTAACCGAAGAAAATCTTTTAGCGACTGTTAATTTTGGTTCAGATGCAGCAGGAAATTTCGCTAGTTTGCAAGCTTATCAGAAAAAAAATGGGTTGGTGCAGCCTTTAATGTGTATGGAGTTTTGGAACGGTTGGTTTAACTCTTGGCAAAAACCAATTATTCGTAGAAATCCGCAGGAAACTGCCGAAGAAGTACGTGCAGTTTTGCAAAAAGGAAGTATTAATTTTTATATGTTTCAAGGCGGCACTAACTACGGTTTTTACAATGGCTGTTCAGATGCGGGAAGAGACAATGACCCCCAAATTACTTCTTACGATTATGATGCACCGCTTACTGAATGGGGGGCACCTACTGACAAATATTTTGCCATTCAAAAAGTAATCAAAGAAGAAGTACCAACTGCAAAAATAGCAGAACCCATCTATCCAGAAGTGATAAATTTAGGAACTTACTCCATTCAAGAAAGTGTTGGATTATTTGCCGTTTTAGAAGACATCACTACACCAATCATTCATGACTATACGTTACCTATGGAACAACTAGGTCAAAATTTTGGTTACATCCTTTATCGAAGCTCATTAGTAAATAAACGGTACATAGAAAAACTAAAGATAGTCAATGCTTCAGATCGAGTACAATTTTTTATCAATCAAGAAGCAGTAGCGACCCAATATCAAGAAACTTTAGGACAAGAAATTTCTTTTGAATTAAAAAAAGAGCAAAATGAGTTAAGTTTGTTGGTTGAAAACATGGGAAGAAATAATTATGGACCTAAATTAGTAGCCGATACCCAAAGAAAAGGAATACGAAGTGGTGTAATGGAAGATATCCATTATATCTCTGATTGGGCACATTACTGTTTGGAATTTACTTCAGAACAGCTTGCAAAAATCGATTTTTCTAAGGCTGCCAATGAGAAATTACCAAGTTTTTATAAAACAGTCATTCATTTACCTCAAGTGGTTAATACGTTTTTGGATTGTAGCCGCTTCGGTAAAGGGGTAGTCTTCGTGAATGGCCAAAATATGGGTCGTTATTGGAGTATAGGTCCTGTTAAAACGTTATACATTCCCGATTATTTTTGGCAAGAAGGCGCCAATGAAGTCATTATTTTTGAAACAGAAGGCATAGCAATTGATGAATTACGTTTTACTCAGCTTCCTATAATGGAATAAATCCGGATAAAGCGCAATTTCAATCACATAGATACATTCAAAAAGAGACAAAAAATTTATAGTGAAGATACGTAGTTTTGGACTGACAGCCTTCTTGACCTGTAAAGTCTCATTGAAAAGTTTAGATAAATTTCCGTAAAAGAGCTAAAAGTATTAAAGAAACCATCACTTTCAACAAAAAAGCGTTAGTGAGAACGTAAAAAAGAAGGCGCCCGAATAAATAATGTTAGTAAAAGATAGAAAAGTGATTGTAGAAAATAAAGAATTGATTTTACCTGATTAGGAGGCAAACCATGTTAACGAAGGCACAAATAAAAAAAGAAATAGACAATGTTTATCAAAAGATTAATAACAATTTAAAATTATTTGAAACGTTGGTACCTGCTGCTGTATCCACTAATTATATTTATCCAGCAGTTGAAAATGCCGATTGGACGGATGGTTTTTGGATCGGTATGTTGCATTTAGCACAAGGATATCAACCAAATGAAAAAATCAAACAAGTAATTGTAAAGCAATTGGAAGTATTTAAACAACGTTTAGATCAGGAAATTGTTTTAAATCATCATGACATTGGTTTCTTATATTCTTTGTCGGCAGTGGCAGATTATCGTGAAAACAAAACCGTTACTTCTAAAAAATTAGCATTAAAAGCTGCAGATATTTTAATGCGTCGATACAATGAAAATGCGGGTATCTTTCAAGCATGGGGCGATATTTTAGATAAAAAGCAGCAAGGAAGAATGATTATCGACTGTAATATGAATTTGCCTCTGCTTTATTTTGCTTCAAACGAGACGGGAAACCTTGTTTATCGAAAAGCGGCAAAAGCGCATATAAAAAAAGCACAAAAATATTTGATTCGAAAAGACTATTCAACTTTTCATACATATTATATGGATGTTGAGACGGGAAAGCCTCGTTTTGGGGCAACAGCACAAGGATTTTCAGATGATTCTTGTTGGTCGAGAGGACAAGCATGGGGGATTTACGGTTTTGCTATTAACTATACTCATACCGGGGATGCTACTTTATTAGATTCGGCTTGTCAATTAGCTGATTATTATTTAGCGCATTTGCCTGTAGATAAAATTGCTTATTGGGATCTGATTTTCCAACAAGGTTCCAAAGAAGAACGGGATACTTCGGCTTCGGCAATTGTCGTCTGCGGTTTATTGGAACTAGCAAAGCATTTGCCGTTAACAGATAATAGGAAAAAAAGATATGAAGAAGCAGCACAAGAAATCATGAGCAGCTTAATAAAAAATTATACGACAAAAAATTATCCTAATTCTAATGGATTATTAGTTCAAGGCGTTTATTCAAAGCCGAGTGGAAATGGGATTGATGAATGTACAATATGGGGCGATTATTTTTATTTTGAAGCATTGACAAGATTGGATCGTAGTTGGTCAACTTATTGGTAGGAGGAGAAACAATGAAATTACATTATTTAGGAACAGCTGCTGCAGAGAGAGTACCGGCAATTTTTTGCAATTGTCGCATTTGTCGTTACGCACGTCAACATGGAGGAAAAGACTTACGGACGCAAACGCAAACGTTGGTAGATGATGGGGATTTGTTAATTGATTTTCCTGGGGACAGTTATTTTCATCTGCGCGAACATCAATTGAGTTTTAATACGATTGAACATTTGTTGATTACTCATTGGCACAGCGATCATTTATATGCGGAAGATTTAGCTTTTCGTATGAGTCCTTATGGAAATGACTTGGATAAAAAAATGACTGTTTACGGAAATGCTACAGTCCATCAATTTTTTGATAGAGCGTTCAAATTAGAAAACATGACAGAAGCTTCACGTATTGAATTTCAAGAGTTAGCGCCTTTTAAAAGCTATAAAATTGGATCTTACACTGTTCATGCTTTGCCAGCAGTCCATGGAAGAAAAGTTAGTGATTGTTTTATTTATGTGATTGAAAGAGAAGAAAAACGCTTGTTTTATATGCACGATACAGGATTTCCTATGGAGGATGTCTTGAATTACCTAGAAAGTAATAATTTAATACTTGATGCCGTTTCTCTTGATTGTACAGGACAAGGACAAAAAGAAGCTGGCACTATTCATATGAATGTTAATGAAAACTTACGGTTGATTTCAGAGTTGAAAAAACGTTCACTTTGTCAAAATGATACGATTTATATTACTAATCATTTTTCCCATAATGGCGGTTTAACGTATCAAGAGATGCAGGAATTAGGAAAAAGACATCAATTAATCACTGCTTACGATGGAATGGTTATTGAAATTTAATGAGTCATGGTATCAATCATGTAAAACGTTTAAATTTTCTTTTGTTTATCAGTAATTCAATGAAAAGGTCAGAAGTTGACAAAAATAAGTAGAATTTCTAGTTACTTTGGTCTTTCAAGGATCAAAGAAAAAAGACAGGAGGATTTGTTTTTTTAATATAATAAAAATAGAATAATGGACGAAAAAAAGAAAATAAAGAAAATAAAGAGAGAGAATAGGAAATACCATAAATGGATTGATTTCTTTTTTAGTAGGAAAATAAGTGCTATCAATATAGCTCAATCTATCCTATATACTTTGCAAGTATTCTGAACGCGAAGCTTTACACTTACTGGAACATCGATTTTTTACAAAAAAGAAGCCGTTTATCACAACGATCATGTGATAGACGGCTTTGGACTTTTATGATTTTGTAACAGATTTGCATTGAATAAGCCTTTTACATAAAAAGTTCACGTGTGTATAGCATACTTCTTGACTGTTGTAGTTAAATATTTATTCTTTCATTTTTTCTTCCTACTTTAACTAGAAATTTTTACCTAATTCTGTCGCTTTATCTAAGACAGCTTGCATCAATTCTTCTGCACGGTCCGGTGCATAGTCAATGCCTTCAATAAATAACTGCTCGACTTGATCAATTCCCACAAAATTTAAAATTTCTTTAACATATTGAGAAGCAAAGTCTTGTCCATTGTAGATACCACCATTTGATTGAATATGCAATGCTTTTTTACCGGAAACTAATCCTTTTGGACCATGATCTGTGTAGCGGAATGTTTTGCCGGCTACGTTGACGGTATCGAACCATGCTTTTAATTTTGTTGGAATATTTAAGTTCCACAAAGCATTGGCAATCACAATTTTATCTGATGCAAGAAATTGATCCGTTAATTCATTAAAACGAGCAATTTTTTGTCGTTGATTTTCCGATAAAGTGGTGAATTCAGCGCCTGCACGAAGGGCTTCCCATCCTAAAAGTAAGTCTTCGTCAATTTCTGGAAGATCCTCACGATAAAGTTCTAAGACAGTCACTTCGTCTTCGGGATGATTTTCTTTGTAACTAGTTAAAAATGTAGATAATGTTTTAACTGAACGAGATTCCTCTGCTGTTAAAGGGTGTGCTTTTACTACTAAAACTGATGTCATGATACTCTCTCTCCTTTAATCATTATTGTTATGTGACTAACATAGCTAGTTTACTTGAAAGAAAAAAGAGTATCAAGTTTTTTTAAGGTAGATTTTTTCAACAAATTTATGAAAATATCATGCAATTATCTTGCAAAACAACTTTTTAGTGTTATAATGACAAGGTGTCATATGACAGTCTGTCATATTTATAGAAAGAAAGGAGGATAAACATGCCTACACAGACTTTTTTTCATCTACCAGAAGAAAAAAAGAAACGGTTGTTAGAAGCTGCTAAAATTGAATTTTCCAGAGTTCCGTTAAAAGATGCTTCCATTGCTAATATTGTAAAGATTGCAGAAATTCCTCGAGGAAGTTTTTATCAGTATTTTGAAAATAAAGAAGACCTTTACTATTATTATTTTGAAACGCTTAGACGGGATAGTTCAAGAGATATGATTCAGTTGATGAAAGAAGTAAATGGGGATTTATTTCAGGGTTTTGAACTTTATTTTACTAAATTGATTCATGAAATCCTAGTTGGAGAAAATGCTTCGTTTTATCGAAATTTGTTCATGAATATGGATTATCGAGCTTCACGTAGAGTGATTCCCCGTGTTAAAGACTATTCACGTGAGCCGCATGTAAAACAAAAACAAGATGCTAAAGAGTTGATTGAATTGATTGATCGGACAACACTTAAAGCCAAAGAAGATCATGAAATGGAATTACTAGTCCAGTTGATTATGAATATCGTGTTTACTACTGTTGCACATGCCTATAAATCATTTTCAAAGTCAAAAGATTACTCCATAGATCAAACAATCGAAGAATTTAAATTAAAATTATCTTGGTTGAAAGATGGCGTATATAAATAGAAAGAAGGGGATCACATGCTAAAAATTGTCAGACGAATATCACTATTTTCAGCTATTGCAGCTGCGTTCTTCATGGTGATTCAAGTTTTGTCAGATCTTTATTTACCAACACTTACTTCAAATATTATCGATAAAGGAGTTGCACAAGGCGATGTCGATTATATTTGGCATACAGGATTTATCATGATCGGATTTTCTTTAGTGAGTATTTTCGCAGCGATTGCGAATACTTTTTTTGCTACACGTGAGTCACAAAAATTAGGAAAGCAATTACGTACGGATGTTTATAAAAAAGCAGAAAGTTTAACAAAAGACGCCTTTGACAAATACGGTACAGCTTCTTTAATTACACGTACCACAAATGACGTTACTCAAATTCAAATGGTCACACAAATGTTTTTAAGAATGATGATCAACGCTCCCATTACATTAATTGGTGCGAGTTTTTTAGCATATCAAAAGGATCACGAACTAACCAAAATTTTCTTAGTGGTGATCCCAATCATGCTAGTAGTTATTGGCGGAATCATGTATTTTGCAGTGCCATTATTTAAAAGCATGCAAAAAAAGACGGATCGCTTGAATTTAGTATTTCGTGAAGGATTAACAGGGGTGAGGGTCATTCGTGCTTTTGACAAAACACGCTTTGAGGAAAATCGCTTTAATTTAGCCAATAAAGATTACACGAATACAGCCATCAAAGTAAATACAATCGTTGCATTAATGATGCCGATGATGACGCTAATTATGAGTGGAACAAACGTGGCCATTACTTGGTTCGGCGGACACTACATAGCAGACATGACATTAGAAGTTGGAAATCTAATTGCATTTATGACTTATGCCATGCAGATTTTAATCAGTTTTATGATGCTTTCAGCTATTTTTATCATGGTTCCTCGAGCACAAGCTTCTGCAGATCGCATCAATGAAGTATTGAATGAAAAAGTGGGAATTGCGGACCCTGAAAATCCCAAAGAAATTGCCTTAGCCGGAAAAGACGCCTCCATTTCTTTCAATCATGTCAACTATCGCTACCACGGTGCAGAAAAATTAGCATTGGAAGATATTGACTTTTCAGCAAAATCTGGTGAAATCGTTGCAATTATCGGAGGAACCGGGTCAGGTAAATCGACATTAGTTAATTTGATTCCCCGGTTATATGATGTGGAATCTGGAACGATTAAAATCAATGGTGTAAGTATTACAGAGATGACACAGCATAATTTACGTGAACTAATGGGATTCGTTCCCCAAAAAGCAATGCTATTTTCTGGTACGATCAGAGAAAACATGCAATACGGAAAAGCCGATGCAACGGACGAAAGAATTTGGCAAACTTTAGAAATTGCTCAAGCAAAAGACTTTGTTTCAGAATTGGAAGCCGGCTTAGACAGCCACGTGGAACAAGGCGGAGGAAATTTCTCTGGAGGGCAAAAGCAACGGTTAGCTATTGCACGGGCGTTAGTAAAACCCGCAGATATTTACGTATTCGACGATTCCTTTTCAGCCTTGGACTTTAAAACAGATGCCAAACTGCGTCAAGCATTAAAACAAAACATGAAAGAAAGTGTGACAGTATTAGTCGCTCAACGAGTAAGTACTGTAATGGATGCAGACATAATTTTAGTCCTCGATGAAGGAAAATTAGTTGGAAAAGGTACACATAAAGAATTACTTAAAACGAATGAAACATATCAAGAAATTGTTCATTCGCAACTAAGAGAGGAGGATCTAGCATGAATACAGGAAATACGAAACCTTCTCATAGACCAATGGGCGCAGGGCACGGTCCAGGACGCGGTATTGGTGCTAAAGGAGAAAAACCTAAAAATTTTTGGGGAACAGTCAGACGTTTGTTTGGCTATATGTCAAAACGGCTAGTAGCAATTATCGCCGTCTTTGTGCTTGCTATTGCGGCAGTTATCTTTCAAATACAAACGCCAAAAGTCCTAGGAAAAGCAACGACTGAAATATTTAACGGTGTCATGGCGGGTGCAAAACAAATGCAGGCGGGACAACAGGTAACAAAATTTCCGATTAATTTTGATAAGATTGCGCAAATCATTGCAACCGTCGTTGTGATGTATTTGATTGCGGCAGTATTCAACTTTTTACAACAATTTATTATGACAAGAGTCTCACAGCGCACGGTATATGAGTTGCGACATGACTTAGAGGCAAAAATGAATCGTGTTCCTATTTCTTATTATGATACACACACTAACGGAGACATCATGTCGCGAGCAATCAATGACATGGATAACATCGCTAGCACACTTCAACAAAACTTAACGCAATTTGTTACGAGCGCCGTTACGTTAATTGGCGTTATAATAATGATGTTTTCGATTAGCTGGCAATTGACGCTTGTAGCTTTATTAATGATTCCATTGAGCTTAATTGTTGTGATGATCATTGCACCAAAATCTCAGGTGTTTTTCGCAGATCAACAAAGAAGTTTAGGTCTTTTAAACAATCAAGTAGAAGAAACGTATGGCGGTCATACCATTGTTAAAACATTTAATCATACAGAAAAAGACCAAGAAGTTTTTGAAAAAGAAAACCAAAAACTATATGCAGCAGGATGGAAAGCTCAATTTATTTCTGCTATTATCATGCCTTTGATGAATTTTGTTAAAAATTTAGGCTATGTTTTTGTCGCGGTTTTAGGTGGAGTGAAAGTTGCGAATGGGCATATGACGCTTGGTGATGTTCAAGCATTCTTGCAATATACGACTCAATTTTCACAGCCAATTACTCAATTGGCCAGTTTGATGAATACTATTCAATCAACTGTAGCTTCGGCTGAACGGGTTTTTGAGGTGTTGGATGAAGAAGAAATGACAGAGAAAAAATCTGGGCTTCCCGTTGAGGAAAATACACCATATAAAGTACGTTTTAAAAATGTTCAATTTGGTTATACAAAAGATAACTTACTTATGACTGATTTTAATCTGGACGTAAAACCCGGAGAAATGGTCGCCATCGTTGGTCCGACCGGTGCAGGGAAAACGACGTTGATCAATTTATTAGAACGTTTCTATGATGTTTCCGGCGGTAGTATCCGTTATGTCGGTGTAGATACAAGAGACCTATCACGAGATGATTTACGCGCACAATTTTCAATGGTTCTCCAAGATACATGGTTATTTACGGGGAGTATCTACGACAACATAAAATACGGGAATGATGATGCGACCCAAGAACAAGTGATCGAAGCAGCAAAAGCTGCGCATGTAGATGACTTTGTCCGCAAATTGCCTGAAGGGTATCACACTGTATTGAATGAAGAGGCCAGCAATATTTCACAAGGACAGCGTCAATTGATTACGATCGCTCGTGCATTTTTAGCTAATCCTGACGTATTAATTCTTGATGAGGCGACTTCCAGTGTAGACACACGTACAGAAATATTGATTCAAAAAGCGATGAATCGTTTATTAGAAAATCGGACAAGTTTTGTTGTTGCTCACCGACTGTCAACGATACGAGACGCTGACAATATTATTGTGATGAATCATGGCTCGATTGTTGAAACGGGTAATCACATCACGCTGATGGAAAAAAACGGTTTTTATGCTGATTTATACAACAGCCAATTCTCAGAAGAAGCTGTCTCTTAAACTCAATGAAATAATAAAACACATGGAAGCCGTTATGAGAATCTTCCATGTGTTTTATTATTTATAACGAAAGTTGTTTAAATATATTTAATAAATCGTATGTAAAATGCGAAAATTCTCACATTTTTTTTAATAAAAAACCATTTATTGCTTGAAAGAAATGAGCAGCATCGTTAAAATAAAGCTGGACGTAGAGGGGAGCAAGAAAAAATGAAAGATTTTAAACTAGGGGCTGCTATTTACTTAAAAAGTATAGCAATCCGTGTAAAAGACAGAAATAAAATGATTGACTTTTACAAGAACACAATTGGTTTTGATTTGAAACGCGAAGAAAATGAATTAGCTATTTTGGGTACACAAGAACAAGACAGTGAAATGTTATTGTTGGAAGAAAGTCCTAGAGCAAATGATTATTTCGGAGAAATAAAGAAGCTTAGACGTCTTTCACTTGTTATTCCAAGTGTAGAAGAAATGGCGGATATTCTTTGCCGAATTCGAAAAACGAATTACCCTATTGAAGGGGCATTAGAAGATCAAGGTCGAATGGGCATCTTTCTTAAAGACCCGGAAGGAAATGAATTAGAGATTTATCATGAAGAAACAAAAGAGCAAAATCAGTTAAAGGTGATGGATCAAGAATCGCTGTTGCATAAGTCAAAAGAAACGTATAAAAAATTATCAGTCGACACCTACTTTGAAAAAATTCATTTGCATGTGTTTGATCGCCTGAAAGAACGTCATTTCTTAAATGATTTGCTTGGATTAAAAATTTACGATGAAAAAAATGATATATATGTTTTAAATGAAGGAATTTTCCAAGTAGGAATAACAGAAACCAAAAGTAAAGCAATGGCATTACCTACTCATGAAGTACTTGGATTGGACTTTTTGAAATTTGTGATTACTCAAGAAAGTATGGAACGTTTGATCCAACATTTGAAATCATTTAAAGTTGACTTTTTTCTTGATCAAAGGCACACTGTACTAACCATCTATGATTCAATTGGTGTCGAGTGGTGGTTTGTCATTGACACTAAAAAAGTAAAAAATAAAGTGAAATATAAGTGAATAAAAAATGGCTCCTAAACAATGTATATTTAGGGGCTTTTTTTAATGACATTTGATTGTTGCAGCGATTTTATTTACTTAAAATGAAAAAGAAAACTTTCTAAATAAAGTAAATAAGGAAGCATTTGCATTTGTTAAGAGAAAGCGATATGCTTTGCTTTAATAAAATCAAAAAGAAAGTAAATTCTTCGACAGAAAAGGAGAAAATAATGTATCCAAAAACGAAACAGTTAATTTTAGCTAAACTTGAAGAAGGGTATTATCCGGGAGTCGTTGGTGCTTTTATCAATCAGGATCAAGTAGAAACTTTTTCAGCAGGATACGCACAAATCATACCAGAAGTTCAACTGATGGAAAAAGATTTATTATTTGATGCCGCTTCGTTAACTAAAGTAATTGCTACGACAAGTTTAGTCTTGCGTTTGTGGGAGGATGGGAAAATTGCTTTAGATGCGCCTTTGCACCACTATTTACCTGCATTTGAAAATCGTGAAATTACCCTGCGTCATCTATTAACCCATACTTCAAACATCCAAACATGGATTCCTAACCGAGACCAACTTTCTCAAGACCAATTGATTAAAGCCTACCTAAAGCTTCAACCTGGAGAACAATTAGGACAAATTGTAAAATACACCGACGCCGGAACCATTTTGCTAGGATTCATGCTAGAAGAAATTTTTCAAGAACCAGCAATTGACTTATTCCAAGATCAAGTGTTAACTCCTCTAGAAATGATGAATAGTACTTTTTTACCTTATCCGTCTAAAAAAATTGTTCCTACGCAACAGCTTTCTTCAGGTGAAATTTTACGTGGTATTACTCATGATCCAAAAGCAAGGATATTGGCAGAGCATGCAGGAAATGCAGGACTTTTTATTGATTTAGAAGATAGTATCAAGTTTGCAAAAATGTATTTAAATTTAGGAAAAACCAAAAATGGTCGATTTTTAGAAGAAAAAACGATCCAATCGCTTTTAAAAGATCAAACGCCAAATCAGGCTGGCAATCGTTCATTAGGATGGGACTTGAAAAAAGGAATAGAACAACAGCAACCTATTCTTTTTCATACAGGATATACTGGTACGTTTTTATTAATTGATGTAAGCGAACAGGAGGCATTTATTTTCTTATCAAATCGCATCCATCCAGTAGATGATCGAGTTGCTTATATTTCTTGTCGTGACGAAATTGTTGAAAATTTTTTGAAAGAAAAATCGTTATTAAAAAAAAGATGCTATAATAACTACGAATAGCGAGAGGAGATTGATTTATGCAAGAGCCAATGTTTTTAAAACCAGTTTTTCAAGAAAAAATTTGGGGGGGAAGCCGTTTAAAATCTGTTTTTGGATTTGATATTCCAAATGATAAAATCGGTGAAGATTGGGCAATTAGTGCGCATCCTCATGGGGTAAGTATCGTAGAAAATGGTCAATTTAAAGGATATAAATTAGATGATTTATGGAAAGACCATAAAGAATTATTCGGCAATCCAACTGAACCAGTTTTTCCCTTATTGATTAAAATCTTAGATGCAGAGGATGATCTTTCGGTACAAGTTCATCCAGATGATGCTTATGGAATGAAGCATGAAGGTGAATTAGGAAAGACTGAGTGCTGGTATATTATTGATGCAGAACCTGGCGCAGAAATTATTTATGGACATCATGCGAAAACAAGAGAAGAATTAATTGAAATGATCCATGAAGAGCGCTGGAATGATTTATTGAAAAAAGTTCCTGTTAAAAAAGGGGATTTTTTCTATGTACCAAGTGGAACCATCCATGCAATCGGTAAAGGAATCATGATTTTAGAAACTCAGCAAAGTTCGGATACAACTTATCGAGTATACGATTATGATCGAAAAGATGCAAACGGTCATACTCGTGAAGTGCATATTCAACAGTCTATTGACGTAACAACCGTTCCAGCTAAAACTCCACAAATACAAGTGAAAGAAATACGCAAGGGCAATTCATCTATTATTACTTATTTAGAAAGCAAATTCTTTAATGTTTATGAATGGGATATTAAAGGAATCACCTTATTTAAAAAACAAGCACCTTATACTTTAGTAACAGTAATTGAAGGGGCGGGAGAATTAGTCATTAATGAACACTCTTATTCATTGGTCAAAGGAGCAAGCTTTATTTTACCAGATGACGTCCAAAAATGGACGATTCAAGGAGAATTAACGATTATTGCTTCTGAGCCGGGGAAATAGTTCAATGAAGAAATCTCTTACTTTTTTAGATGAGAAGTAAACAACTGAATAGTTTTCTGAACTACAAAAAAACTGAGATTTTCTCAGTTTTTTTGTTTTAATCATTATTTACAATAAGAAATCGGTGGTGTGGGTTATATGAAGTTGTGAAAGTAATCAAAGTAGATTCTTGTAATGGTTTTCAATATATGCTATATTTTTATCATTGAGTTAAAACGTTTTAATTAAAGATTATAGGACGATTAGTTTAATAAATAATATTTGGGAGTGATTCACCTATGAATACTATCACAGTTATCGGTAGCATTAATTTAGATCGGACTATCCGAGTCAAATACATGCCCAAACCGGGAGAAACGATTCATACAAGAGAAACTTTTTCAGCAGGTGGAGGAAAAGGAGCCAATCAAGCAGTAGCCGCAAGTCGTTCAAAAGCCGATACTCACTTTATTGGTGCAGTTGGTACGGATGAAGCGGGAAAAACAATGATTGAACTTTTGAAGCAAGAAGGAGTTGATTTATCAGGAGTAAAAACGTTAAAAAACCAAGCAACTGGACAAGCTTATATTATTGTAGATGATCAAGGCGAAAATAGTATCATGATTCATGCTGGTGCTAATAATGCTTTTACGCCGGATCAAGTGAAAAAAAACCAAGCGCTTATCGAAAATAGCGATTTTATTATTGCTCAGTTTGAAAGCGCTATAGAAAGTACGTTAATGGCATTTACATTAGCCAAAAAAGCAGGAAGAAAAACAATTTTAAATCCTGCGCCAGCACTAGAAAATGTACCCGAAGAATTATTGAAAGTCACTGATATGATTATTCCAAATGAGACAGAAACAGAAATTTTGACAGGTGTTGCGATTATGGACCATGAAAGTTTAAATAAAGCAGCAGACAAATTCCATCAACTAGGAATTGAGGTTGTAATCATTACCATTGGCAGCGAAGGCGCTTTTTATGCCGTCAAAAATGGGAAAAGTGGTATCATACCCGCGTTTAAAGTCGATGCAGTCGATACAACAGCTGCTGGTGACACATTTATTGGAGCAATGTGTAGTATATTGGCGACGGATTTTAGCAATATAGAAGAAGCAATTCAATACGGAAATAAAGCTTCGTCACTAGCTGTTCAACGCTTTGGTGCACAACCTTCAATCCCTTATAAAAAGGAATTGGACTAAAGAAAGGAGATTTTTATTGTGAAAAAAACAAAAGTTATTAATTCGGATATTTCTCGTGTAATCGCACAAATGGGGCATTTTGATACGTTAAGTATTGGTGATGCTGGGATGCCTGTACCAATGTCTACTGAAAAGATTGATTTAGCTGTAGATAATGGAATACCAAGTTTTATGGAAGTATTAAATAATGTTTTGGAAGAACTAGAAGTTCAACGTATTTATTTAGCTGAAGAAATTAAAACAGAAAACCCTATAATATTAGCAAACATTCAACAACGCTTACCTAAAACACCAATTACTTTTATCGCTCATCATGAAATGAAAACGAATTTAAAACAATGTCATGCGTTTATCCGTACGGGTGAAATGACACCTTATGCAAATGTTATTTTAGAAAGTGGCGTTGTATTTTAAGAAGAGCTGAAGGAGGAAGGTCAGAAGATGAATATAACAGCATTATTAATTGGTTTAGGTCCCTTATTAGGTTGGGGGCTATATCCAACCATTGCCTCTAAAATAGGTGGACGTCCAGTAAATCAAATTTTAGGTTCAACATTAGGAACGTTGATTTTTGCTATTGGTTTTGTTTTATTTAAAGGAATTGAACTTCCTACAGGTTCGGACCTGATCTTTTCGATCCTATCAGGCGTTGGCTGGGCAATCGCTCAAATTATTACCTTTCAATCATTTACTTTAATCGGTTCTTCACGTGCAATGCCTATTACTACCGCTTTTCAATTATTAGGTGCTTCGTTATGGGGCGTACTTGCTTTAGGAAATTGGCCGGGAGTAACTGCAAAAATTTTAGGTGCTTTTGCCTTAGTATTAATTATTTTAGGTGCTTGGATGACGGTATGGTCTGAAAAGAAAGACAAAGAAAACAACAGTTTATTGAAAAAAGCCGTACTTTTGTTAGCAGTAGGAGAAATCGGGTACTGGGCTTACTCTGCTGCACCGCAAGCAACTTCAATTGATGGAATGCAGGCTTTTTTACCACAAGCATTCGGTATGGTTTTAGTGGCAATGATGTATACAGCAATTTTAAGTTTCAAAGGAAATGAAAAATCAGCATTTGCAGAAATCGTTTCATATAAACATATTTTTTCAGGCATTTTCTTTGCTTTTGCTGCCTTAACTTATCTTATCTCAGCTCAACCCAACATGAACGGATTAGCTACTGGTTTTATTCTTTCTCAAACTTCAGTAGTATTAGCTACATTAACAGGAATTTGGTTCTTAGGACAAAAGAAAACCAAAAAAGAAATGCTTGTAACAATTATTGGATTAGTAATGATTTTAGCTGCGGCTACAATCACCGTATTGATCTAGTTATTTAAAAAATGAAAGACAGAAATGAGCGGAAGCCATTTACTGTCTTTCATTTTTTTTTTGGAAAAATTTCAAATAAATCGTAACTATAGAGTGAGGAGGGATTGAAGTGTTTAGAATTTGTTCGAAAAAAGCAATTAGAAGTAAAGCGTTGACAATTCGTTTATTTGATGGTTCGACTTGGGCAAATTTAGGAAATGGCCAATTTATTAATCAAACAACAAAGAAAGAAATCTCAAGCGATAAAATTTATCCCAAAATAAAAACTGCTGTTTCTTCTGGTGGAATTCTTTTTGCCAAAAGAATGAACGCCAAACAAATATTACAGTACGTGGAACATCCAATTAAAGTAAAGACTTGGTAACTTAAAAAATGTTCTTTGAAAATTTGATAAACGAGCATCACTGTTGATTCATGATAGTGATAAATATGAATGATTTGCTGTCTGTTCATGTTACGCTCAAAAAATGACAGTCCTGTTAACAGTGGCATGTTAACAGCAAAGGTATCGTTATAGTTCATTTGGTGAAGACGGAACAAGTAATTGCTAATTATGTAGCTATTTGTTTAAAGAAGGATTTCTTACGTTTGCTTTTTTCAAATTTTTATAGCGTTACGGGGTAGCTTTTTCCTAAAAAAGCAGGTTCGCATTTATCCTCAAAGTGTTTATGCCTTAAAATTTTCAAGGAGTGAGTATTAAATGTCAGAAATTCAGCAACTAATTCATTTCATGCGTAGTGGCAAACGTAAACAGATCACGTTGAAAGAATATGAATACTTTGTTCGTAAAGAAGGCTGGACAAATGAAAGTAAAGCAAAATTGATCAACCAAATACAAAAGAGCGACATCTTACATTACGAATGTTGTAAACACAAGTACATTATTCGATTAATTCGGTAAAATCATTCAAAAAAGGAATCGTTTAAGAAGTAATTTTCATAGTTAAAATCTAAAGCTTATTATTAAAAAACAGGAGAATTTTTATGAAGAAAAAAAAGCAATTCATGCGAATATTTTTTATTATTAGTTTATTAATTACCTCTTTTAATACTACTTTTTCTGTTTTTTCGCTAGATTTAAATGTGTCACTTCAAGATCAGAAAAAAGTGTTTATTCAAGAAAATCAGATGATCCAAAAAGAAAACGGAAAATTATATACGTCAACTCCCTCTAATTATATTGAGGCATCAATAGCCCATATTTTTGGAAAGCTCAACACGAAGAATCAAGAAGCAAATCAAACCATTTATGTAGATCCCAATGCGCATATTGCAAATATTGACATTTATTTGTCCAATGGCGGGCGCGAGTATGGTTGGTACGGTAAACGTGTAAATAATGAAATTGCACTATGTATAGAGCAAGGCGCAGCTCTTAATATTGGAAATAATCATGGGTACGCTGTTACTGAACATAATACAGAGCAAATGAAAAAAATTTCGTTGATTAAATATTATGGAATAATCCTCACTGGACATACTCTCCATAAAGAACTAATGACTCAACTTTTAGCATGGGAACAACAAGGAATTACACCTACTAGTATTTCCGGTGAATTTTCAATGGCAGATTATCAAGCGTTTAAATCTGATGTCATGGTTAATGTAGATAAATTCTATACAACGCCTTCTTTTGCCAATCAAACGGTTGACATAAAAGCAGGTAAAAGTATAACAATTACTGATACAACAGGAGCCTTCAGTAACTATAAGCATTCTCCTTCAATGATTTCTCGGGGGATAAACATTCACAAAGAAGGAAGCAAATTAACCATTCTTGCAACAAAAGATGCTGAATCTTTCAGTAGACTTGAATTTGAATATGATATCGTTTCATCTTTTCAAGGCGTTCCTTTGATTTATAAAAATCCTTATACACAAAATATGATGGTGGGTAGGGTGAGTGATCGCAAGAAGGTTTCTTTAAATATTAACGTCCTAAAAAATGGCAATGCCCGTGTACGTAAAGTCGATCAAACGACTAAGCAACCACTGGCAGGTGCCGTTTTTCGTTTTACCGCCTCTACTGGTCAATCCAAAGAAATCACGACTGACTCAGATGGCTATGCCACGTGGAATGATTTATTAGTGGATACGAAAGTCACCATTCAAGAAATCAAAGCGCCAAATGGCTATGTGTTAAATCAGACACCTCAAACGATTACGATTAAAGCCAATGAAACGACAACGGTGACTTTGGATAATCAAGAACAACTTGCCAATCTCAAAGTCATCAAAGAAGACGAAGAAACAGGCAATACCTCACAAGGGGCGGCACAACTAGTGGGAGCCGTTTATGAGTTAACAGATCAGAATGGAAAATCCGTGGGGCAATTCACCATGAAAGAGATCAAAGGCGTGGCGCAAGCAGAACTGAAAGGCTTGAAGCTAGGAACATACACGTTACAAGAAATTAAAGCGCCAGAAGGCTACAATCTTGATCCAACAAAATATACGGTAGAGCTTACTTATGCCGGACAAAATGAAACCGTCGCACTTTATAGTAAAACAGTAAAAGATCGTGTGATTAAAGGAAACATTGAAGGTTATAAATTTGGCTCACGTCCATTAATCCCGTCTACTGTTTTTGACATGCTTGAGCGAACGACAAAAACACCTCACGATACAAAGCCACCTTTAGAAGGGATAGCGTTAACGGCTACATCGCATACAACAGGGCGAAAATACGTACAAGAAACAGGAAAGAATGGGTACTTTAAATTTGAAAACCTTCCTTATGATACGTATACCATTGAAGAAACAAAAGGCGTCGATGGGTATTTATTGATTGAACCATTTGAGGTCACGATTACTGAAGAAGGTTATACGCACTTCTTTTTATTAGAAGACAAGGTCATTGAATCGAAGCTGCACATTGTAAAAGTAGATGAGGAAACGGGGAAAAGTATTCCTTATGCCGGTGCTCAGTTTAAAATCTTTGATCGATGGGCTAATGAAGGAAACGGGGCATTTGTTTCCATGACTCGTCCGAATGATACCGAAAGTACGGATGTTTTTGAAACCAATGAAAAAGGGGAAATCGTCACAACGGAAAGCTTGCCATGGGGGGTGGATCGCTATGAATTGCGTGAAATCAAAGCACCAGAAGGCTATGTGCCTTTAGAAAAACCGCTTGTTTTTAGTGTGACTGAAGAAGATGCCGGGGCACTGATTCGTCTAGAAGTACCGAATCGTCTTGCTCGTCAAGATATCCAATTAATTAAAAAAGATCATTTGAATGAGTATCCCTTAGCGAAAGTGCCATTTAAGCTATACAAAATTGAAAAAGAGGAACAGGGGAAAGAAAAGGAAACCTTAGTTGGTGACTACTTGACAGATCAAGAGGGAAAGATCAGCATTAAGGCTCTTCCTTACGGTGAATATAGATTTGTTGAGAAAGAACCACTAGAGGGGTACTTACCTTTGGAAAAACCACTTGATTTTTCTGTGAAGGTTGAAAATGATGGGAAATTGCTGGTGCTAGAAGCTTATAACGAACGAGAAATGCTAGATATTACCACTTGCTTTGCGGATGTGAACGGACAAAAAGAAATTGATCCAACCATCGATCATCGTTTGAAGGACATGGTTTGGGTAAAAGGTGAAGCCATTGAAATCGGCCATACCTATACCGTAGTTACTCAGTACAAAAACACGAAAACCGGAGAAGTTGTGAGTGAAGACACATCCACTTATACAGCGAAGAGCAAAGAAGATGAATTTGAAGTCTTTTTAAATTTGGCTGCGAACACTTTAAAAGAGGGTGATCAGATGACTGCCACACATATTTTGTACTATGAAGAAGAACAAGAAAATGAAGCAGGGCGTGAAGATGACCTATCTAATAAAGAACAGACCGTTACCTTTAAAATACCCGTACAACCAATCCAAAAGCAAGAATTACCAAAAACCGGAAGTAAAGAGTCGATGGTTATTATATGTATAGGATTGAGTTTATTTATTCTTGCCATTAGCGGTATCTATCGTTGTACAAAAAGAAACAGGAATAAAAGAAAAATTATACCCAATCAATGAAAGTATTTGGCAATTTAAATGAGAGAAGAAAGGATGGCGTGATCAAATATGAAAAAATTGATTTTTAAAGAACACTTTTTAAAAAAGAATAGAACTAGAATCACGTATGGTTTTTTTGTTTTACTTGTAGGTGGAGGGATCATAGGAAGTATTAGCTATCATATGAATAAACCAAACGAAGAAAGAGAAAATAGTAAACAACATCAAGTAGCTAATATTTTACTAGAAAAAGACACTGAAAAACGAATAATAAAAAATAACTATTTTTTAGAAGCTAACCATGATCCGGCTGCTTTAGTATGTGAGCAATTTAATTATTCAAGTTCAATAAATGAATCAATGGATGCAACAATCCAACAATTAGAAGAGGAAGTAGATCAATTAGTCGTTACTTTTGCAAAAGAAAAAAATAAAAAAGAAGCCGTAACTACTTTAGAAAATTCTCAAAAAATTTCAACATCTGAAAAAAAGCATTCAAATTTCCACCCAGTAGATTCGGCCGAAAAAGAAAATTCATTTCATAACCAACAAAAAATTTGGCGTCATCCACAACTAGTAATTGCTTCATCATCTATAATTATCAATCAGCACGATCATTTTGATCCTTTAGATTATTTTAAAATCATCTCCGGTAGCGATCCTTCACCGAAAGTAGCATATAATTTTATTGATACTTCTAAATTAGGTGAACAGAAATTTTTTATTCAAATGACGGATTCTTCAGGTGCGGTTTTTCATCAGATAATCCATTTTTTTATCAATAGTCTTCCAATTCTTTCACTAAACGATTCCAGCTTACATCATCCTATTGGTAAACCTCTTGATTTGTTAAAAGGAGTCTCGGCTTTTGATCAAGAAGATGGTGTCTTAACTTCAAAAGTTCAGATTAATACAAATTTAGATATTCAAGTAGAAGGAACATACGATGTGATGTATTCGATCATTGATCGCCATGGAGCACAAACGTCAGTAAATAGAACCGTTAAGATTGAAAATAAGGCACCAGTACTTCATGTATCAGAGCTAATTGAACACCAAATTAATCAGTTTTTGAATGTTTTTGATTATGTTCAAGCATCAGATACTGAAGACGGGAATATTCAATTGGATGAATCCAATCTTTTAGAAACAAATTTAAATTTAAAAAAAGAAGGGGAATACTTTTTTAAAATTGGTAACGTGAAAGACAGTCATGGAAAATTTGCAGAAGAACGAACGTTTATTGTACAAATAACAAATGAAGCACCAAAAATACAACAGGCTAATATGCAAGTCAACGTTTTTTCTTCTTTGAAAAAAGAAGATTACCTTGCACAGTTGATTGTTTCAGATCGTGAAGATTCAGCAGAGCGTTTAAAAATAGAATTAGACGAATTTGCATGGAATCAATTGGATACTACTAAATGCCAAAGGCATGTTATTCCTATTAAGGTAACAGATACAAATGGCAAAACAACAAGCAGCAGCGGGGAAATAACGATTGTTAATGAGTCTCCTAAATTTATCGGAGTGGTAGACAGAAAATTAACAATCGGAGAAAAATTTGATCCTTTGGCGGGAATCAGCATTTATGATAAAGAAGAATCGTTGTTTTTAACTGACGTTGATGTAACTGAGACAGTTGATGTTAACACTCCTGGAATTTATACCATAAATTTGAGTATAAATGATTCCTTTGAACGAGTTACTACTAGTTATCAATTAACCGTCACCGATAATCAAGAAATGAAAGAAAAGGAGAGAAAAGATGGACTATTTTGAGCAAGCCATGGCATTATTTTCAAAAGGAGTTCTTGCTTCTGGCAGTTTGCTCACTGTATGGGGGATTATTCAACTTGGTACAGCAATCAAAGAACACAATGGTCCGGGAATGCAAAATGCTATTTTTCAAATTGTTGGAGGGGGCGTGATCATTGCAGCTGGTGCTTGGGTAGCAACTATTTCAATTTAAGGAAGTGACTAAGCTGGATGAAGCAATTGAATTTTTATTGCATATAATTGCGGATCAATTAAATTTCTCAAATGATCCTAAAAATAGCTTATTGCAAAACTTAGAAACATATCTACCAGATATTTATCAATACAGTGAACTTATTATGAATATAGTGATAAAACCAGTTGCTTATTCTTTATTAGGTTTTTTATTATTATTGGAATTTCAACAAATCGCTCAAAAAGTTTATGGCAACTATTCTGGTTTTGGTGGAATTGATTTATTTCTTCCTTTATCTCTAAAGTTAGGAATAAGTATGCTAGTGATGCGCCATTTAACGGTATTTATTCATACGATTATGGAAATTAGTACCATGATCAGTCAAGGAATCAGCAAAATAGGCATTCAAGAAAGAAAAGGAGAAGCAATTGAATTTCTTTCATTAATGGAAGAAATTCATCATTTAGAATTTTTTGAAAAGCTCATATTATTGATTATTTTGTTAATTCCTTTGATGCTATCTATTTTAACAAGTGTATTAGCCAAAATAGTGATTTTTTTGCGTTTTTTTGAAATGTACTTGTATTTTAGTATTTCACCGTTGCCACTTGTTACTTTTCTTCATGAAGAAATTAGTCAAGTAGGTAAAAATTTTTTTCGATTAGTTTGTGCCTCTTCATTACAGGGGATTTTATTATTTATTATTTTGAGTTTTCACCCACTGTTAACTCACGCTGTTTTTTCAATTGATGAAGCGCAAGGATTGATTGTTGTGATTAGTGGGATATCAGGCAATTGCATAATACTATGTGCTAGCTTATTTTATACCAGTAAGTGGGCTAAAACTATTATAGCGATTGCTTAGTTATCGTTTTGTATGGAGGAAATAAATGTGAGTATTGAAGTACCTGTTAGAAAAGAAATTTTAGCTTATCAAGAAAAACTATTTTTTGGTTTTTCTTTAAGACAATTTCTATCTGGTGTAGTATCTTTCATTTTTGTAGTTCCATTAGGTATTTTAAATCACATGATTTGGAAAATGTCTGTTGATGATATAGGACTGTTTTTTATGTTAATCAGTGCACCTATTTTATCCATCGGGTGGCTTAAACCCAATCATTTACCTTTGGAAAAGTATTTACAGATTCGATGGAATTATTTTAAACTACCAAAATATTATACTTATCTCATGATGGAGGAGACAAAAATAAATGGTGTGGTTGCTGGAAAGAGAAAAAGGCATCAAAAAAAACAAAATGAATATGGAAACTAATCATAAAAAAATTATTCGTTTAATGAAAAAGCAAAAGAAAAAAAGAAGACATTACCAAAAAAAAGAAGCGCCAAAAAAAAATGTTCAAGAGGCATTGTGTTACGAAAAAATGTTTGAAAGTGGTATTTGTGAAGTGATTCCTAATCATTATTCAAAGAGCATTAAGTTTTCAGATATCAATTATCAAATTGCACAACAAGAAGATCAAGTAATGATATTCAATAAATATTGTGAGCTGTTGAACAGCTTGGATGATACCATTCATTTAACGATTACATTACGAAAAAAACAAATAGATATTGAGGAAATTACTGAAAAACTTTTCTATGAAAAAAGAGGAGAACATTCTGATATTTATCGAGAAGAAATCAATCAGATGCTTTTTCAAAAAATAAATCAAGGTGAAAATCGTTTTACGAAAGAAAATTATTTAACATTTACCACCCAAGCAAATCATCTTGAACAAGCACAGCAGTTACTTGAACGGATTGAACACAATCTGCTAGGAAATCTTTCCGAACTTGGTTCAATCGGCATGAAAATGGATGGTTTAAGTCGGCTAAAAATGATCAATCAATTATTGAAATCAGAAAAAAATTTTCATTTTAGTTATGCAGATTTGGTGTATAGCGGGTTATCAACAAAAGCGATTATTGCACCTTCTAGTTTTAATTTCAAAAAGAAAAACTATTTTGAAATCGGTGAGGAATATGCACAAGTCATTTATTTAAAAGATTACCCAGCAAAATTGACTGATAAACTCATGGCAGATCTGATGGAAATTCCTGAAGAAATTACGCTGTCTCTTCATATTGATCCAATTAATCCTGATAAAGCCAACCATTTAGTCCAAACAAAAAAGGCCTACATGGAAGGAGATAAAGTAGCCGCACAACGAAAAGCGACACAAAAAGGATATGATCCTTATACGAATATTCCATATGAATTAACTAATAGTATCAATGAAGCAAATTTATTGCTGGATGCTCTTATAAAAGAAGGACAGAAATTATTTTTTGTTTCCTTCTTTCTTTATTTTAGAACTAAAAAAAAAGAAAAATTAACCGATATTGCGGAGCAAATTTTAAGTATCGGCAGAAAAAACGGGTGTAGCTTTCACTATTTAAACTATTTACAATTAGAAGGAATGAATTCGGTTCTTCCTTTTGGAAAAAATTGGTTGACGACAAGACGAACTTTAACAACAGCCAGTACGGCCATTTTTCTTCCTTTTACTGCACAAGAACTTAACCATAAAAATGGGAAATACTATGGTATGAACGAGTTAACGAAAAATATTGTAAGAATTAATCGAAAACGGTTAAATACGCCTAGTGGCATGATCTTAGGAAGTTCGGGTTCAGGAAAAGGCGTAGCTAAAAAATATGAAGAAATTACTACACTATTAGGAAATCCAGCCGACGAAATCCTTTCTATTGATCCGGAAGACGAAGATACACTGATAGGACAAGCCTTCAATGCTCAGATTGTTAAAATCGCACCCAACACAGACACATTTATCAATTTATTAGATATTTCAGATGATTTAAGCAATGAAGTAGATCCAGTAAAATTAAAGTCTGATTTTTTATTAACTGCATTTGAAGCATTGATAGGCGGGCAATCTGGATTGAATTCTGCACAACGTTCCATTATTGATCGTGTCACTCGTTTCACTTATTTTAACTATTTCAACTCTCAAGAAAAGAAAATGCCGACATTAGCAAAAGAATGGTTTAGCTTATTGAAAAGTCAGCCAGAAAAAGAAGCACAAGCATTGGCATTAGATTTAGAGTTATACATTGAAGGTTCACTGTCGGTTTTTTCCCATACAACGAATATTGAATTAAATAAACGGTTTATCGTATATAATACGAAACAACTAGGCAGTCAGTTAAAAACATTTGGAATGATGGTCGTTTTAGAACAGGTATGGAATCGCGTGGTGCGAAATCGGGACAGAGGAATTACAACATGGATTTATATTGATGAAATGCAGTTGATGTTAAGTGACCCTTACTGTGAAAATTATTTTTTTGAGTTATGGAGTCGTATTCGAAAATGGGGGGCAATTCCTACGGGGATCACACAAAACGTGGAGACGTTATTGCTTTCAGATAAAGCACGAAGAATGCTTAGTAACACTGAATTTATTATTATGTTAAAGCAAGCAAAAAGCGATCTTGATGAACTTTCATCTTTGTTTCGACTTTCCGCACAACAGCAAAAGCAATTAATTCACCCTGCAAAAGGTGCGGGGTTAATTCGGGCAGGAAAGGCTATTGTTCCTTTTTCGAATTCAGTTGATTCATCAACTAAATTGTACAAATTGATGACGACTGATCCAGATGATCGAGTAAAAGCAAAAATGGATCGTTTCAATGAAAAAATATAACTTATTAGAAGAAAGGACAGAAATAATTAAAAGAAATTTTTTTCAAAACATTAAAAATATACATGTTAAAGCCATGTCTACCGGTAAAAAATTTTTTTCTGAAAGAAAAATAAAAGATCAGGCAAAGTTGAAGGTTTACAAAGACAAAAGGTATTTTTTTAAAAGAGGAGTCATTTGTGGGAGCTTTTTCCTGTTTTTGTTGACTGTAGGAGTCGTTATAATATTTTTTTCGATTATACCAAAAAATGATGAATTCGAGTTAACAAAAATTTGGACTTATTTCACTAATTTAGATGCTGAAAAAAATCTTACGTTACGCCAGCATCATAAACACATTAAAATAAATGGAAAAACAGTGATCAATCAGCAGTTTAATCTAGCAACTAATATAGACGAGATATTAGCTTACTTAGACGTTCGTTATGAAGAATTTGAATTAGAAAATCCCAACATAAAAAAGAAACTTCATGAAATTCATGACAATATGTGGAGACTTTACGCAAATAAAAAAGGGCATTTAAGTACACAATCTTTTATCCAATCTGTTGACTGGACACGAGAATGGAAAGAACGATTAAGTGCTCTTTTAACAATTGGTCCGTATCAACATTTATTTGAGTTAAAATCACCATTTTCAAAAGACAATCAAATAAAAGTCAATCAAAGATACGGTTATTTTCTTGAAAAGCAAGCAAAAAAGATGTTCAACGGCATACAAATACAAGTTGAAAAAGATAAAGAAATTCTTGCTTCTATGACGGGTGAAGCCACAGTTAGCGATAATTCTATTATTATTCAGTCAAAAGATCGACAACTTGTCATAAAAAATATTCGTCCTACAATCGCTAACAGACAAAAAGTAGTGACAGGTGAATTGATTGGAACGGTAGCAAAAGAGAATCAGTTAGTAATTGAATATATAAAAAAAAATCAATCGTTAAATCCCGGTTTTTATTTTAAAGAAGTTGAATATCTGCAAACATTTTCGCTCGAACCAGAGAACTCAAGACCGGTGTTTGATGAATCAACTTTTCGAAAATTGATTTTATTTAATTGTCACGCTTTTAGCGATAAAGCCGATAAAATTCTGATTGAAGCGCAAAAAAACGGTATCTCCCCTGTTATTTTTGCTGCCATAATGATCCATGAAAGTGCTTGGGGAACAAGTAAAGGGATAATAGAAAAAAATAATCCAGCAGGGTTAATGGCAGAACAAGGGCTAATTACGTATAACACATTAGATGAAGGCATAGAAGCAACCGGACGAACACTGAAGAATTTAATTATCAAACAACAACTGTTGACTATTGAAAAATTAGGAACATATTATTGTCCAGTTGATGCAGAAAATGATCCAATGGGGCTTAATCATTATTGGGTTTCTATTATAAAACAGTTGATAGTGCAATTAGGCGGCAGTCCGAATAACAGCTTATTATGGGAAAATCCTTCTGACTTACACGAAGAGATTTTAATAAAGGCACAGAGTATTTATCAAAAAGGTGTTCAATATTCCCAAGGTCCTCAGCGTGGGAACTTTCCTTATCATGATTGTTCTTCTTTTGTTATCTGGGCAATGAATGAAGCAGGAATGAATGTGCCATATGGAAATACAGAAACACTATATCAACTGGAAGGAACATTTTTGCAGTCAATTTCTCGTACAGAAGTTCGTGCAGGCGATCTATTCATTTGGGGAGAAAAAGGAAACTCTTCTGGAAATTATGGACATACGGGCTTTTTTTTAGATGATGAAGGAAAAACAATTATTCATTGTACGCCAGCTACCAAAAAAGGTTTTGGTCAAAATGGAGATATTGTTGTCACATCATTTGATGGATATTACGGTGATTCTCATCTTGCACCCGTCTATTTTTATCGGATTTTAGGGAGGAAGAAACCATAAAATACACTCGTAAATTTTTTATGGCAATCATCTTTTTTTTAATCATAAGCATGTCAGCTGCAAGTTTCGGTTATACAATTGGTCAAAAGAGCAGACAGCAAAACAAAAAGGTGATGAAATCCAAGGATAGTTTTACAAAACAACAAATCAATGAATTTTTAAAGGCTTTTTACACTTTTGAAAATTATGGAGATAATTTCTCAAGCTATGAACTTTTTTTATCAAAAAAAATGAAACATACGGAAAAAAAAGCGTGTTACAAAAGAAGTTTATTCCCCAATTATTTAAGTATTCTTTATTTGTTAAAAGTAAGAATTATATTTATTTCATTAATAAGCAACAAATTGAAGTTATTTGTAAGGTAACTTACAAGATTGATTATATAAATCTAGAGGGGAAGACAGTTGCTAAAAATATCGAAAAAGAAGCGGAGATGAAGCTTTTATATGTGTTCGATGCGTCAACTAGCTGCTTCTTAATTGAAAGTTATGAACAATTAGAAAAGAGGTAATTTAAAAGAATGATGTATGTTTAGAAACACTGATAAATAAAAAAGGATGTTTATCAATGGCAAGAGAAATTATACTAATTGATCACGTAAAAAGACTAGAAATAGAAGAAGATCGCTTACCCATTTTCGAAGCGCTTACCTGCTGTGGGAACAGCGATTAAAAAAAAATAGGAGAGAGTAAATAAAAGTTGAAGATGATTTCTTGTTGCTAAATTAAGTCGTTGTTTAGCAAAAAAATTTAGTTAATAGAAAGGTAAAACAGATATTTTTAACCTCAAAAAAGTATTTTTTTTGATTTTGTCATTTCTCAATACCCTAACTAAAATGTATTATAAATAGCGGCAGTAACTTTAAACTGAAAGAAACTGGAACAATCGTCAGAGAACAATCTGATGTTTGTTCCACTTTTTTATCTTAGGAGTCTTTTAGACGGTACAAAAAGGAAAAAAGCTCTAGAATAGAAAAAAGAAGGCTGACTTTGAGGCGTAAGGTCAGTCTTCTTTTTTAGAAGGGTTATTGTTTCATTTTCGTACGAAAAATTTTTGGGAGATATTGGTTTTTGAGTGTTAATCTAGTCTATTAAATTTCAATGTTTTTTATGCTAACTTTTTTGTTGGATAGATAACGTTAGTTCTGTACCATGACGTTGTTGAAATGCTAGGCGGATCAAGCGTTCTGCTAGATGTTCATTTCTTGCAAGAATGGGTCCATGGAAATAAGAGCCAAAAACATTTTTGTAGATAACACCTTCCGTCTGATCTTCACCGTTGTTTCCTTGTCCTTGAATTATTTTTCCAAGAGGGCGTTCACCTTTACCTAAAAATGTACGTCCATTATGGTTTTCAAAACCATAATAGGTTTCATTGAATTCTTCGTTATAAATGACGACTTCCCCAATAAAACGATTGTTTGCTTGACTTAAAGTATAATGATCTAAGGCACTGATTCCTTTAATTTTTTCGCCATTTGCTCCCACGTAGTAGTGTCCTAAAAGCTGATATCCTCCACAGATTGCTAACATCACACCATTGTTTTCGATGTAGTTTGTGAGTGCTTCTTTTTTTTCTTGAATGTCTTTTGAAATAATCATTTGCTCGAAATCTTGCCCTCCGCCAAAGAAGACTAAATCATATTTGTTTTCTTCAAAAGGTTCGTAGAGACTAATAATTTTTGTATGACAAGTAATTCCTAATTTTTTAGCAGCATATTGAAGCATCAATAAATTACCGTTATCTCCGTAAGTGTTCATCAAGTTACCGTAGAGGTGTGCAATATTCAATTCATAGTTAGGCATGATTCATCCCTCCTTTGATAAATCCTTGGTTGGCCAATTCTTTTCGCAATTGAAGAACAGCCGTATAGGTTGCTAGAATATAGACATGTTCAGTTGGTAATTGTTTTATATTTTTGATTGCCTCATTTATTTCTTTAGTTTCAATTAATTTGTCCTCAGAAATACCTGCTACTTTTAGTCTTAAAGTCATATCTGTGTGGCGATCACCGCCAGATATGACAGCAGGGATGTTCATATCTGCAAAGTGTTCAAAATTGCCATCCCAAATCCAACTGACATCGATACCATCCGCATAATTTGCATTTAATAAAGCAACTAGAGAAAATGGATAAGGAGCTAAACCGATCATATCAATTACTTGATTGATGCCGACAGGATTTTTAACAAGTATTAACGTACATTTTTTTCCATTAATATTAATGATTTCTTGTCGTCCAAAGACTTTTTCATCATAGCCTAAGCCTTGTTTAATTTTTTCAGGTGCGACGTTAAAATATTCGGCTACAGCGGTGGCTGCTAGTGCATTATACACATTATACATACCCCCAACTTCAATACCATATTCATAACCATCAATAATAAAATTAGCTGAGACGTTATCTATGTGCACCATATTTGTTAAGCAATAGTCGAGTTTAGGACGTTTGAAGTCACAATTTGGACAATAGTATTTTCCTAAGTTTGCATAAGTAATCATCTTGTAATGTAAAATATGATGACAGTTTGGACATAAGACACCATCAGTATTGTAGTGTGCTAGTTGTTCTTGATCTTTTTTATGGTTAAAACCATAATATTTACGAGGATTGACTGTTTTAACAGAATTGAAGATGGGAGAATCACCATTACTTATAATGGTAGCATTTGGTGATTTGGCGGCACCGTCTACAATCATTTTGTACGTAGTGTAAATTTCGCCATAGCGATCCATTTGATCACGAAAAATATTTGTAAATAAAAATAGCTCAGGCTTCATATATTCAGTTACTTTGCTTAAACTTGCTTCATCAATTTCTAAAACAGCAAACTTTTTTTGTCCTTTTTTGGGTTTTGCTTGTAAAAACGTAGAGACAATGCCTTGAACCATGTTTGCCCCCGTTGGGTTTGTTAAAACTTCGTCGAATTGTTGGCGCAATATATTAACTGTTAAAGCAGTCGTAAGTGTTTTTCCGTTTGTTCCTGTAACGACGACTACTTGATAATCTTTAGCTAAGCTGTCTAAAATGTGTGGATCAATTTTAAGCGCAAGTTTACCGGGTAAACTTGATCCTCCTTTAAAGAAGGTTTTTAATGCCCATTGTGATGTTTTTCCAATAGTAATCGCAAATTGACTGCGTATCCCCATTATGTAACCTCCATAAAATGTTTTAACGATGAGTAAATTCAATTAATCATACCATATGTTCAAAAAAAGGTTAAATTGCTTTTCCTTTTTTTAAGAATTGGTTATGATAACTTGAATCATACGAATAAAAAATAAAGTGAAGCATCGCATTCACTACGAAAATGGATAAAAATAAATAGTGTTTTTTTATAGAATCAAAAACAGAACAAGCAAGAAAATATTTGGAATCTTAAAATAGATAATAATTTCCCTTGCTCGTTCTCCCTGTTTATTCTTTTATCAAGTTTTATGTGGCTGGAAAATTAGCCGATAATAATTTTTTCTGTAGGGTATTCATAACCTAAGTCGCGTGTTTCTTTAGGAATAAAAAGCATTAGAGTGTAAAGCATGCCTATGCGCCCAATGAACATGAGAGCGGCGATGGTGATTTTTCCGATTATGGATAAGTCTCCGGTAATGCCTAACGATAGACCAGTTGTTCCAAATGCTGAAGTGACTTCAACGATGATTGCAATCAAAGGCTGTTTTTCTGTGGCGGATAAGAAGACGATACAAAAAAAGCACATTCCTAGTGACAACATAAAGACGACGACTGATTTGCGTACATCGTCGTTATCGATTCTACGACCAAAAACATTGATATTATCTTCACTTTTAAGAAATGAGTATAAATAAAGACCGATAATAGCTACGGTAGTGGTACGAATACCACCACCTACAGAGCTAGGACTACATCCAATAAACATTAACAACGAAAAGACGATCAATGTAGTAATTTGAAAATCTCCCAAATCGTGGATCTGAAGACCTGCATTTCTTGTCGTTATAGAGTAAAACATTGAATTAATCCATTTGATGCTTAAACTAGAGCCTTGAAAAAGATGGTCTTTTTCAAGTAAAAAAATCAAAAAGGTTCCACCTACAAATAAAATAATAAATGCTAATACAGCTAATTTTGTAAACAGCGAAAAGCGAAACGGCAATTTTACTTTTGAACGTTTATACAAAAGCCATTCACGAAATTCCATTAATACAGGAAAACCAATGCCACCAATAAAAATTAAGAACATGATTGTAAGCAAAAAGAAGTAATCGTGCGCAAAAGGCTTGATTGAATGACCTGTGACGTCAAATCCAGAATTGGTAACTGCAGATATCGATTGATAAAAACCGTAAAAAATGGCGTCACGCCAATGGTCAAAATAACCTCGATAATAGAAATAAATCGAAAAGAAAGCACCAAAAATGATTTGAAACCATAATAAAATAACAAAAGTGATACGGATGAGGCGGACAATTCCAGACAATCTTGGTTGATTCATATCTGCCATAATTAACTGTCGCTGTCTTAAAGTAATTCTACGTTTGGAAAAAATAATAAAAGCAGTTGAGATCATCATGATCCCTAATCCGCCGACTTGAAACAGTATTTCAAGTAAGATTATTCCTCGATCGTTGAAAATTGAATGGATATCAAAAGTAGATAATCCGGTCACGCTGACTGTGCTAATTGCCATAAAAAGCATATCTATAAAAGAAACGTGGCTGTTGGGGTTACGAAAAAAAGGGAGATACAGTAGACCTAAAGAGAAAATGGTCATAATAATATAGTAAAAAACTATGATTTGAATTGAAGAAAAATGAGTAGAAGCATATTGTTCACTTCGTCGTTTTAACCGACGGACTAAAAGATTTAATTTCAAAAAAACATCCTCCCGTTTAACATCCTCCTTTTAGTATACCGAGGATATAAATAATACTCAAAGGAATTTTAAATATAATCAATGTTTTCTTTTAAATTAGAAGTCAAATAGTTTATAATGTGCAATAACTTTCTGTATAAAATAGAAAGAATCAAAATTGACGTTGTAAACTGTCAATCTGCCGACTTTTAGTAGTTAGTGATCCTTCCTTTATCCAGTACAAATGCTAGCTCATCAAAAAAAGAGCCATCTAGTTAAAATTCAATGACTGAGGACTATTATAAAATTTTCAAAAAAACATAAGAAAAAAATAAGATATGTTAAGTATAATGAAGTATGGATGTAAAAATGATAAAAGTTAGACGAAAGTATTTTGTTAAATAGAAACTCTTAATGCTAATTTAAGTAACAAAAGAAAAGAATAAAAAAATAAAGGAAGAGATATGATGCGAAAAGTAGCACCTATTTTGAAACCAATAGCGGTCTTAACTATTTCAACAATTGTTGCTACTGCGACAGGCGTTGTCAACAGTTCGAGTTATCGTACGCCTAGTTCAAGCACTGTAGAAGAAACAGCGCCAACAGATATGATGTCTCATCCACTGTCGTCTGAAATTATGGATGATTCAAGTGCGTTGTCAAGTGCATGGAAAGAAAGCACCGACTCAATGACTGAAAATACGTCTTCTATTGATCCGTCAAACAATATAAAAGAAAATAATGACAAACAAGGAAAGCAGACTTCAGAAACTACTAACACAAATGAACGAAGTGGTAAAAATAATTCGAATACAACGACAAGTGTATCCTCACCACCAAGTAGTACGACATCTGATATCCAAAAACAAGACACAGGTACAACTACAGGAACTTTATCAACGCAAGATTCGACAGGAACACAAATGTATAATCAACAAGCAGGTGATTCACAATGACCTTTTTATTAGATATTATCAATAGTGTCCATAAATTTTTAGGTTACCTAGATATTAGCCCTAAATATTTAAACCGTGGCTATACCATTTTAAGTGTCATTCCCACAATTTATTTGTTACGGATTGTTTATGGGCTTTGGAAAAATCAAAATTATTTACAATTTTTCTTGTATAGTATTGTTTTTGTGATATTAGTCTATTTTATTATTTTAAATGTATTTTATTATTTTTTTGATAAGAATACAAAAGCAGACGTTACCCAGTTATTTGTTAAGTATTTACCTGATGAAGCATTTAATATTCAAGTTGAAGAAGTTGCTAGCGTTAATAATGAAATTATTGATACAGTCAACACAAAAGAAATGAATGTGTCTTATGTGGAAGATTATCAATTAAAATTAGCTGAAAATATGCGCTATCTTATTGAAAATGGTGATATAAAAGTGAACAATTTAGGTAGAATGGATGGCTACCTTGTGGATCGTCATACGCTTTATCCTTATTATTATGTCAAAAAAATTTCAGAAAAAGAATATACATTGAGTATTGGAAAAAGTTATTTGGATTTAACAGTAGTAGGGAAAATCTTGACAGCTTCATCAGAAGAAAAAGTAGAACCCATTGGCTTATTTATTGTAGGCGGAGATTTTGTCAAGGATGGCTTAAGATATCATGAACCTTACCGTTTGAAACTAATTGTAAAAAAAATGCAGCCTAAAGAAGATACTTCAATGGTTTATAGTCGAAGCCAGCGGAGAAAACGTTCAAGAAGATAGAAGACTATTTTATATTCGATAAAATATAATCTCAAAGATGAATCATACTTATTCTTTCTTTTAGTTTCTAAAAAAGGTAAAATAAAAAAGAACAATGAAAAAAAGAATTGAAACAATAAGAAAAAGCAAATGTAGGAGGTAGCGTGTGAAAGATTTTTTTAAAAATTGGGGTATTTTAATTATCGTGTTACTAACGATTTTATTGGCACGTGTGTATGTATTTACTCCAGTTACTGTAAACGGTCATTCAATGGATCCAACATTAAGGGATGGACAGCGATTGATTTCATCAAAAATTTCAAAATATGAACGTTTTGACATTATCACGACTAAAGAGCCGGGGGACGAGGAGCGGATGATTGTTAAACGGATCATTGGTATGCCGGGAGATACTGTGAAAATAGAAAATGATCAGTTAACGATTAACGGTAAAAAATATAATGAACCTTACTTAGATGAATTTAAAAAAGAATTTTCAAAAGATAAGCTAAAGAATGAATATTCTTATAGCGAAGCCTTTCAAGCTCAAGCAGAAAATTCACAACATTTTACTAATGATTTTGAATTCGTTGTTCCAAAAGGAAAATATTTAGTTTTGGGAGACAATCGTTTGATTTCAAAGGATAGTCGAATATTTGGCTTAGTTGATAAAGATATGATTCAAGGAAAAGTCGTATTCCGTTATTGGCCATTGAATGAAATCAAAATCATTTGATTTAATAAAGAAAAGCACAAGACAAATACCCATGAGGAACATAGTCCTCATGGGTATTTATTCTAATATGTTTAGCGATACTTTTCTATTTTTTTGCAGAAGAAAAAGTAATTGAGCGATTTGCCTGTAGGAGATACCTAGATAGATCACTTTCTTATATTCTCAATAATAAAAGTCAACACATTAAAAATTAGTTTTTTGTTTACAGATGGACTTTTGAACTCTATTTTCTGAGTAGTTTTTATTTTATAGCATATTTATAAAATAAAATAGTTAAGTATATTTTTGGAGAAATATAATGTTTAAATTTATGAAAATGTTGTATCATCGCAATGTAAACGCTTACTAAAATTAGTGAATAGAGAAGAACAAATTAATAAGGGGATGCCACATAAATGATTAAACAAACTAATTGGAGGAAAGTGACATGAATATAAAAAAACTGTCGTTGTTATCTGTAACAATTTTTATCTTAACAGCTGTCTCTGTTTTGCCTGTTGTAAAATTAAGTGAAGATGTTTTTGCTGATGAAACGACAACAAAAGTTACGGCGAGTAATAGTTTACATCAATCTAAGTTATTCAAACATGTAATTGCACAAAAAGTACTTCAAACGAATGTCAATGTTTTTTACGACGGAGCGACTAAAATCAGTCAGTTGCTGGATAAAAATATGAATGTATTAGCTGCTGAAATCTCAAATAGCAAAACATTAGAAACGATAGCTGTTACGAAAACTGATACAGAAGTTATTGTTGAGAAAACAACGAAAGGATATAACGGAGAATATAAAGTGAAGACAGAACATTTTCCATTAGCTACTATTAAGGAGAGTGAAAACATTGGTATTAATCCAATGAATCACTATACGGCTTGAAAATATACGAATATTGCGGTAGGAGCAAAGCTTTTTGCATTTCTTACTGATCTTTCAATAGGGGCTGTAGTTGCTTTTACAGCCGGCGTTTTTGGTATTACCTCAAAAGCAGCTGATTGGTTGCTTGGATATATGGGGGCAAAAGGGTTAAGTACTGGAGAAGCTCTTGCGGCTCATTAGATACAAGCGGTAACGGCTGGATTGGGTTATAGGTTCGTGAGGTTTGGAATGATTCGAAAACTGTCTTTATCGGAACACAACATAAAACAATGTGAGGAGTAATGATGAAAAAATTGGATTCCAGATATATAATAGGTGTATTATGGATTGCACTGTTTATTTTAATAGGGATCATAGAATTTATTTGGAAAGGAAGTCGATCATTTACTTTTGATGAAATTTATTTTCGAGTGCCAATTATTGTTAGCGTTATGATTGAGATGATACCAAGTGATAAAAATTGTGGAATGTTTCGTGTTCTTTTTCTTCTTTTTCTGAGTGATTATTTATTGCAAAAATTTTTCGATTTTTTAGAAATAGAAGTAATAACTCTTACATTAATGCCTTACCTTATTATCTTGGGAATTCTTTTGATCATTTTCTCTGCGAGATTAATTGTAAAATCAAAGCAAGATATTTCTACACGTTCAAAAAAAGAGAAATAGAGGAACTGGAGCTCAGAAAATTTTTTTCTGGGCTTTTTTGGGAAAAGGGCTACTTGGTTTTATGGAGGGATAGAAAAATAGAAGCATCTTGGTTCATAAATCATTTTTTTGTGATGAAATATATAATTTTATCCGAAGAAAAACCTACACGTTTGAGTTGAGTAACAAGTATTTAGTGAATTTACTATGAATTGATGACTTATCGCTTTCTTTTTATCAAAATCGATGATAAAAAAGAACCCATTTGGCGTGAGTATTGATTGCCATTTTTCTAAAATAAATGGTGAGAATGTGTAAAAGGACGTGTGAAACTAAAATGATATCTACTTTGATATCCTCTGTGGTAGTCGTGGCATCTAATTGTATTAGGAAAACATTTTATAGCATCAGGTTCTTTATTTTTTGCTTCGCAATTTCTAGCATAAATTTAGAAGAATCTGCAAGTAAAATCTGTTTAGAAATGATTGACTAAAAGAAAAAGAAACTATCCATCTGATAGAGTCAATTCTTTTAAGGAGAAGATAATTGACAGATCCGCTCTTCTTAAATGTTTTTTGCTCGTTTTGCTTTTTTATGTGTATCATAATGGTTAGTAATGCGATCGACATTTCTGTCATAACGAAACTCTTTATCAAATAAATAAGATAAAATGAATGAAGCCTAACAAAAGAAATCATGAGGCTCAATCGTTTATTCGTTCATTTATTGAATTATACGTTTTAAACTCTGACAATCACAGTTGCGTTTTGCTCAAGGTGCTTGATTTTTTTGGCATGAAAATTCTGACTGTAAAAAAAATTGAAAATCAAGTATAATACCATAGGAACAAACTGGAAGGTGAATGAGGAGATGGCACAACTATTTTTTAAGTATGGTGCAATGAATAGCGGTAAGACGATCGAAATTTTAAAAGTTGCACACAATTATGAAGAACAAAATAAACCAGTTGTCTTAATGACAAGTGGAATAGATACAAGAGAAGGTGTTGGAATTGTTTCCAGTCGAATTGGCTTAAAGAGAAAAGCCATGCCGATTTTTGAAGAAACGGATGTTTTCGATGTCATTTTTAAGATGGAATACAAGCCATACTGTGTATTGATTGATGAAGCACAATTTTTAAAGAAGAAACACGTGCTTGCATTTACGAAAATTGTTGATGAATTAAATATTCCAGTCATGGCATTTGGTTTGAAAAATGATTTTAGAAATGAATTATTTGAAGGATCAAAATATCTGCTGCTTTATGCAGATAAAATCGAAGAAATGAAAACAATTTGCTGGTTCTGCCATAAAAAAGCCATCATGAATTTACACTATGTTGATGGAAAACCAGTCTATAAAGGAAATCAAGTACAAATTGGTGGAAACGAGGCCTATTATCCAGTTTGTCGAAAGCATTATTTTAAGCCATTGATGATTAAAGAAGGAGAGTAACTATGTACGATCAATTACAAGCAATTGAAGACCGATATGAAGAACTTGGTGAATTGTTGAGTGATCCAGAAGTGATTTCAGATACCAAGCGATTTATGCAGTTATCTAAAGAAGAAGCGAATACTCGTGAAACGGTAGAAGTTTATCGTCATTATAAAAAAGTTGTTCAAGGAATAAAGGATGCTCAAGAGTTGCTAGGTGAAAAGCTAGATGATGAGATGGCTGAGATGGCAAAAGAAGAATTAGCAGATTTAAAAAAAGAAAAAGAAGAATTAGAAGAAAAAATCAAAATTTTACTTTTACCGAAAGACCCAAATGATGACAAAAATATCATCATGGAAATTCGTGGAGCCGCTGGTGGTGACGAAGCTGCCTTATTTGCTGGTGATTTGTTTAATATGTACCAAAAATATGCAGAGTCGCAAGGATGGAAAACTGAAGTCATGGAAGCGAGTATCACTGGTATCGGCGGTTATAAAGAAGTCATCATGATGATTTCTGGTGACAACGTCTACTCAAAATTAAAATATGAAAGTGGAGCACATCGTGTGCAACGCGTACCTTCTACTGAATCACAAGGACGCATTCATACTTCTACGGCCACTGTCGTAGTGATGCCAGAAGCAGAAGAAGTAGAAATTGAAATTGAAGATAAAGACATTCGTACAGATATTTATCATGCTTCAGGTGCCGGTGGACAGCACGTGAATAAGACTGCCTCTGCTGTACGTTTGACCCATTTACCTACAGGAATTGTAGTGGCAATGCAAGATGAACGCTCACAGTTAAAGAACCGCGAAAAAGCCATGAAAATTTTACGTGCGCGCGTCTACGATAAAATTCAGCAAGAAGCACAAAATGAATATGACGCCACTCGTAAGTCAGCAGTGGGAACAGGTGATCGTTCTGAACGAATCCGTACGTATAATTTTCCTCAAAATCGCGTGACAGACCATCGCATTGGTTTAACCATTCAAAAGTTAGACCAAATTCTTGCTGGGAAATTAGATGAGATCATTGATGCATTGGTCGTGTATGATCAAACGTCAAAATTGGAAGCCATGCAAAATGGGTAAGATTACGTACCTAGAAGTCCTATCGCGGGCTTCTTCTTTTTTAGAAGCACATAAAAAAGAAGGCTACAGCATCCAATTTCTATTTCTTGAACGAAAAGGTTGGAAAAAAATTGATTGGTTGCTGCATATGAATGAGCCTATTACAAAAAAAGATCAAGAAATGATTGACGCAGACCTTGAATTTCTTTTAAAGAGCTATCCACCACAATATTTGTTAGGTTACGCCGATTTTTATGGTCATCGATTAAAAGTGACCGAAGATACTTTGATTCCTAGACCGGAAACAGAAGAATTAGTTGAATTATGTTTAAATGAAACTTCTGATAAAAAATTACATGTCGTTGATATAGGAACGGGAACAGGAGCCATCGCCATCAGCTTAAAAGCTAAACGGAATAATTGGCAAGTTTCGGCTATTGATTTATCCGTTCAGGCGTTAGCGGTAGCAAAAGAAAATGCTAAGAAAGAACAGGTAAACATTCATTTTTATCATGGAGATACGCTCCAACCTGTCATGAATCAATTCTTTGATGTGGTTATTTCAAATCCACCCTATATCTGTATGGATGAATGGTCATTGATGGATGAAAGTGTTCGTACATTTGAACCAAAACTAGCATTATTTGCCGAAGACAAAGGATTGGCAATTTATAAAAAAATAGCGAAAGAAGCAAAAAATATTTTGAAGCCTGATGGGAAAATATTTTTGGAAATAGGATATAATCAAGGACAAGCAGTTCAACAGATTTTTCAAAAAGCTTTTCCCGCTAAAAAGGTGAAAAGAAGAAAAGACCTATTCGGAAAAGAACGAATGATAACTGTGTTAAACTAGTTGTGGACAAAAAAATTTTTTTATGTTTTTTTATTATAAAAAAACATTGATTTAATAAGGCTGGAAATGAGTTTTTAACTTATCAACAGACTTATCCTCTATTAACAAAGTAGTTATCAACGACCTGTTGATAAAACAAGCAAAAAATACAATAAATCAAGCATATTGAAAAAAGAGGATGTGGATAGATTGTGGAAACTAATTATTATTATGAACAACAATTATCGGAAGCAGCTCAAGCCTTAAAAAACGGTCAATTAATTGCTTTTCCAACAGAAACCGTCTATGGATTAGGAGCTAACGCACTTTTGCCGGAAGCAGTCGCGCAAGTGTTTTCAGTCAAAGACCGTCCACAAGACAATCCTTTAATTGTTCATGTTTCATCATTTGAACAAGTCAAGTCATATGTGGATAACTTTCATCCTTTAACGGAAAAAATCGTGAAAAATTTTTGGCCGGGACCCCTTACTCTCATTTTTAAAATAAAAAAAGGGGGATTACCTGCCATTGTGACAGGGGGGTTATCCACAGCTGCATTTCGCATGCCGGATAACAAAAAAACTCTTCAAGTAATCAAGCTAGCAAAAGTCCCAATTGTTGGTCCAAGTGCAAATACTTCTGGAAAGCCTAGTCCTACAACTGCCGAGCATGTGTATCATGATTTACAAGGAAAAATTACGGGAATCATTGATGATGGAGCAACACGAATCGGCGTAGAGTCAACGGTCATTGATTTAAGTGATCCGATGAGCGAGCCAATGATTTTACGTCCGGGGGCAGTGACAAAAGAACAATTAGAAGCCGCAATTGGTGGAAAAGTAACGATCGATCAGCACTTAATTCAAAGTTCTGAGACACCTAAATCTCCAGGGATGAAATATCGTCATTATTCTCCTGATACGACTGTCATGATGGTCTATGAAGAGGACTGGCAAGAAGCAATAAAGTGGGCAAAAGATAATCAACTACGAGTAGGTGTGATTGCAGGTCCTAAGATTGCAGAATCTGTTCGGTTTGATGTAGCTGCGGTCTATATGTACTTTGACGATTCTGTTAAAGCCGCAACTCAAGGACTGTTTGCCGGTCTGCGTAGTTTAGATGAGAAAATGTTAGGACTCGACTTGATTTTTGTTGAAGTTTTTTCAGAAGAAGGACTAGGAAATGCTTATATGAACCGTTTAAGAAAATCAGCCGGGCAAAAATATTTTGAAAAATAATAAAGAAATTTTCTGATGGTACAATCAATAAAGTAACTACAACTTAATAAAACTGAGAGTTTGTATTCAAGAGATACATGGCTAACTAAAAGAAGTAGAATGACAAGGCTAATCAATAAAATGAGATGAAAAACTTTGTTTTCTGATGTTAAACTTTTTATAGTTTTTCCATAACTTTCTTGATAAACAATAAAAAGGAGCTGTTATTTGTGGTAGACTACAAAACATTTGACCCTGATTTATGGGCGGCAATCGCAAAAGAAGAAAAAAGACAAGAAAATAATCTGGAACTCATCGCTTCTGAAAATTTTGTTTCTGAAGCAGTAATGGCGGCTCAAGGAAGTATTTTAACAAATAAATATGCAGAAGGCTATCCCGGCCATCGGTATTATGGTGGCTGTGAGTTTGTTGATATCGTTGAAAATTTAGCGATCGATCGTGCAAAAGAATTATTTGGAGCAAAATTTGTAAACGTTCAACCACATTCTGGCTCACAAGCCAACACGGCAGCATATCTTGCACTCGTAGAACATGGAGATACTATCTTAGGGATGGATCTTTCAGCGGGAGGTCACCTGACACATGGTTCTCCCGTTAATTTTAGCGGGAAAACGTATCATTTTACCTCTTATGGTGTCGATCCAACTACAGAGGTAATTGATTACAACGTTGTTCGAATTTTAGCTAGAAAACATCAGCCAAAATTAATTGTCGCGGGTGCAAGTGCGTATGGTAGAACCATTGATTTTGAAAAATTTCGAGAAATAGCAGATGAAGTCGGCGCAAAATTAATGGTTGATATGGCGCACATTGCTGGTCTAGTTGCAACAGGACTTCATCCAAGTCCAATTCCTTATGCAGATATTACAACAACTACCACACATAAGACCTTACGTGGACCACGCGGTGGAATGATTCTAACCAATGATGAAGCGCTATCAAAAAAAATCAATCAAGCTGTTTTTCCGGGAATTCAAGGGGGACCGCTAGAACATGTAATTGCTGGAAAAGCTGCTGCTTTTAAAGAGGCTTTAACTGTTGACTTTAAAGAATATAGCAAACAAATCATTGCGAATGCAAAAGCAATGACGAAAGTTTTTAATCAAGCAATCGGAACAAGAGTAGTCTCCGGAGCAACAGATAATCACTTGATCTTGATTGATGTACGCAAGATGAAATTAAATGGGAAAGAAGCTGAAAGTATTTTAGACAGTGTAAATATTACCGTCAATAAAAATTTAATTCCTTTTGAAACCCTTAGCCCATTCAAGACAAGTGGGATTCGTATCGGAACACCTGCTATCACAACCAGAGGACTCAAAGAAGCAGAAGCAATACAAGTCGCAGAACTTATCGTAAAAGCATTGCAAGCAAAAGGAAGCAAAGCGGAGCTAGAAGAGATAAAAGCAAATGTTTGCGCTTTGACGGAGAAGTATCCTCTATATAAAAAATAATAGCCAACATTTATAATAGGCATAGCTAATTGCTAGAACAAAGAGATTCTTCTTTGATAGTGTATATTTATTTTCTTTATAAAACAAAGGATTCAAAAAGTAAAATATATAAAATGTTATAGAAAGTATCTGTAGAATTTAGTAATTAGATTATAGAAAATTAATTTTTTAGGCTGTTTTCAAAAAAAGAAAGGGGCATTTAATTTTTTGAACAGCTCTTTTTTATAATCAAGAATTTTATTTCAAGGAATTCAATTTTTCATGGGGAACTTGGACGAAGCTTATAGGAAAAACAGTCTGTCTATAAAATAGTTAAAAACAGTATAGACAAGTGGATAGTTTGTGTAATATTTTCTTTACTTTAGAAGTAATAAAAATAACAAAAAAACGCTATTTTAAAGGTATATTTGTTATTTTTGGAGCGTTGTTTCATTTTTTGAATCTTGTTGTTTTATTTGTTTCATTTTCTTTTGAAAAATTGTGGGTTTGACTGGTCAACAGCTTCTTTTTGTTTTACAATGAGAAAGAAACGACAGAACAAAGGAGACCAGAAAAATGGGCAAATTTCAAGTGATCGATCATCCATTAATTCAACACAAACTAACAATTATTCGAGATAAAGATTGTGGGACGAAAGTTTTCCGTGAGGTTGTCGACGAAATTGCTATGCTGATGGCATATGAAGTATCACGTGATATGCCGTTAGAAGATAGTGTAATTGAAACACCTATTACTAAAACTACACAAAAAACGTTATCTGGTAAAAAAGTAGCCATCATTCCCATTTTACGTGCAGGTATTGGTATGGTTGATGGAATTTTAGAGTTGATTCCTGCTGCGAAAGTAGGACATATCGGCTTATATCGTGATGAGGAAACACTTGAACCACATGAATATTTTGTAAAATTACCTGAAGATATTGATGCACGTCAATTATTTGTTGTTGACCCCATGTTAGCCACTGGTGGTTCAGCAATTATGGCGATTGATGCTTTAAAAGAGCGCGGTGCTTCAAACATCAAATTTGTGTGTTTGGTGGCAGCGCCAGAAGGAGTAAAATCTTTACAAGAAGCGCATCCGGATATTGACATTTATACCGCTTCATTAGATGAAAAATTAAATGAACAAGGGTATATTGTTCCTGGTTTAGGAGATGCTGGCGATCGTTTGTTTGGAACAAAATAAGACCGTTAAAAATTATTCTTTTTGAATGAAAAAACAGATAAAGCTTCATAACAAAAAATAAGACTTCTTTTGACGCGTCAAAAGAAGTCTTATTTTTTGTTATGAATTGACGTCCGTTTCCGTTCACTTGTGAAACATTTGTTTCGAATGTGGTAAGAGCGGCTGTAACGATCCATATGTAAGTAGACACAGACTAGCCGTGTTGTAGGTCAAAAGAAGTTTTTTGTCTAATCGTTTGATCTAGATAAAGATGGAAAGAAAAGTATTTTATTCTTTTGTTTCCTAAATAGCGGTAAAAAAATAGTAAGTTTATAAAAAATGAAAGAAATTATAACAACGGCGGCTTAAGAGAGGTTGAGGGTGAAATGTTTCCAAAAAACGAAATATGAATGTTCCTTCTTTTTCAGAAGAGATAGAATACTTCTAGCGTTTTCTAATAAAGAAGAAATACAATAGATGTAAATTGGATAAGCTTTGGAATTTTTATTTCTTTTATTAAAAAAAATCGTTTTTCTAAACTGCATTAATGCGGATAAAATAAAGACATGTTTTGTTGTCACTACTAATAGTAAAGGAGAGATTTAATGCAAAATCACTATGTAGAAGATCCAACATTTAAACGAAAAGGAGGGGAGACATCAAAAAGTAAAGAAAAAGCGCCAGCTCCTTTACCACGTAATACACATAGTATGAATAGAGCGCCAGCTGTTTTACCTCGTCGTACTATGGATAGTATAAAAAGTCAAAGCTACAATAGTTATACTAATACTAGTTCATATAAGGGACAGTATCAATCTTATTCAGATAGATAGTTAATCACAAATAAAAAGTGGGACAATCATCGGGTTTTTCTCTGACTGTTGTCCCGCTTTTGTTGAATTCTGTTAAATTTTCTTCAATTCTTTGTAATTAATAATGATTACACCTTTACTTTGAGTCATTAAATTGGTATTTTCTTCTGTTTCATCAATTTCAACAACCGCAGAATTTTTTAGTTGTTTTGAAACGATTCCAGTTTGTGGCGTTCCATGAAACATAAATGCCACGTGTGTATTGATCGTAAATTTTTCCCCGAATTCTGATGGTACAATTGTTGTGTCAAATTTTCCAAACGTTGCCATTTTCATAAAACCTGCCTTTCATATCAATTATACCACGTTTTATGAAAAAGATCATGAAATAAAATAAAATTTCCACTTCTGACTTTACAATTTTATTAATTACGTATATAATTCTATGTGGTAATATTTATAAAAAGCCAGCTTAGCTCAGTTGGTAGAGCAACGCACTCGTAACGCGTAGGTCACAGGTTCGAACCCTGCAGCTGGCATGAAAACTAAGAGAGAAATGCTAATATATAAGCGTTTCTCTCTTTTTTTGTGCCAAACATGTGCCAAATACTATCTAATTTTTAACATACCCTGAAATACACCTTTGTTTTTTTCCACTTCTCTTTCTTCCACTTCTTTAACTACGTGGCTATAAGTTTTTGTTGTCACAGATAGATTTTTATGACCCAAACGTTTTGAAACAGCCATGATATTAATTCCTTTGAAAATTAAAATAGAGGCATGCTTATGACGCAATCCATGTATTGTAAGAGGAATAGAAATCAATAACTCTTTAAGTTTTTGTTTACAGCATTATTCGAGATTGTACCTTCTTTTACATTATAAAATACAAAATCATTTTTATCTTGATAACCCCAAGCTCTGTCAATTGAAATCTGTCCTGTTTTTAAATCTACGCGATCCCAAGTCCACTCTAAAAGCTCAGCAAAACGCATACCTGTAGCTCTTGCTACAAAAATAATGAAGTGCGAAGCAAATCGAGGTTCTAATTTTTCTTTTGCTAAACTCATCAACACTTGAAACTCATTATAGTTTAAAAATTTCTCTTCCTCTGTCGACAGCATTAACTAAACTAGCTCTGATATGTATATTTAGACGTTCCACAAAAGCATCAGCATATGTTTTCGGCAAACTTATTTAGTTTTTGCTGGTACGTTTGTCCTTCAGGAAGAAAAAGCTTTAATAACGAGCTTTCAGACCAAGCGGAAACTTCTTGTATACAAGATAATACATAGGTAAGGTTAGTAAAGAGAAAAGAGATGTGACGACTTTGAAAAAATCGAAGGCTTAACCTGTGCTCGCCATAAATACGAAGAGTATCCAAATGTTTTGTTAGATGATCAAATGGAGAAACTTAAAACTGAGTTTTTAAACGATTATCAAGAAAGAATTGAACGATCTGAATATTGCGCACCTACAGGTAAAAGCTACAAGAGCTACTTAGCTATCATTCACAATTGTGCTAAGAAAGACAATCAAGCTTTGAAAAGAGCGTCCAGCGGATTTAAATACAATACAAGATAATCCTAATAAGTTAAAACACAACTTAGACAAATTCAACGAAGAATATAAAAACGGTAAAAGCATTATTGATTATGCCACCTAGCATGACCATTGATATTTTATGGGCTATTTAAAATGAAAGAGTACATGAATGATTTTCGATAAACATGTAAATTTAAAATATAAATTTAGAAATCGACACTCTTGGGCAGAAGAATATTATGTGAGTACGGTTGGACTCAACAAAGCGACTATCAAAAAATAGATTCAAGAGCAAGAAAAGCATGATATGGCGATAGATAAATTGAATGTTCGAGAATACCAAGACCCTTTCAAGGGTTAGAAAGTAATACAAATATCTTTTTAAAGATGGACAAAAGTGGAAAAGGCAATATGGCTTGAACATGAAATGAGAAAGCCAGCGTCTTTGGCGCTGGCCGGTGTTAAGGGCTTATAGCCCTAGTGCAAACTACCCTTTTGAAGGATGGTTATGATTTAATTGATTAGGAATGTTGCATCTATAACATAGCGTTTTTTACCTGAAACAATTACTTCAGTTATTTTATCGATATGATACTTGCTACCTTTATCAACAAGAATCTCTTTTTCACTACCAAATCCTCCTAAGGCATTTATATATGCACCTTTAGTTCCTTTTGGAGCTTGCAATCGAAGTATAAATTTTCTTGGACCAAAAGCAGATAAATTTTCACTAGATAAGCTTGTACTCAAATATCCTTTGTCTTCTTTTGTTGTATTCAAAAATTTCTTTTCGAAATCCGCTAAAGAAGGAAGTGGATCGGATATATTATAACCAAATTCAGCCATTCCACACCATCTATAGAGAGTTATACTTTCTGGAAGTGGTTTTAGATTTAAGGAAGAAGATATATTTTTAATTTTATTATCCAAAGCCGCATTGCCTTGACCACCCTGATTTCTCAAATAGTCATTAATGGCTTTATAATCTTGTCCAGCATATCCTACTAAAGCCTCTTTTTGTGCTGCTGTTAATGATCCTGCCCAGTCAGTATAATTTTTTTTCCCCCAATTATCAGCTTCCCCATTAATGTCGTTTTTAAAATCAAGGCTTTTTTTCATTGCGCCTTCTACTTGTACACATTCTAAGCCATTTTTTACTACTTTTGAAATCTTCTCAACATTAAGCACATAGTTATTGTTAACCAACATAGTATATTCTTGATTATTTAAAAATACTCCGGCTTTTGTTTTCGTAGCTTGTCCTTGATTGTTTGGTACTAGGACTTTTAAAAGTATTCTTTCTTTACTATTAGGAGCTTCTTCTGTTAGCTTAGTTTCGAAATAACTATCGAATTTAATATCTTGTCCTAAAAATTGATTTTTAAATTTTTCCATAGCTATAGAATCAATGTTATTGCCGTTAGTTAATGGAGAATTAAATCCAATAGCTGTTGGCTCAACATTTTTATATGTTATAACAGACTCTGAAGTACTAGCTCTATTAAGTATGTTATCTATTTTTTTTAATTCATTGATTTCGGAATCAAATAAACCAGCCATTGAAAAGGTAATTGTTTTATAATTAGTTTTTATGTTGCCTTTGTCTGATACAAAATCACTGAGAGTTTGCTTTTCTGAAGATGATAATTTCCATATCTCCTTTTCTTGCTTTTCTCCCCATTTTTTTGCTTCTTCTTTATTATTTTTAAAATCTTTTATTTCATCATTAGCTACATAAATAAAATCTTGATTATTCGTTATGTTAATATCACTTGCATATGTGGTTGCAGCATTTAATAGTAAAGACGAAGATAATAAAGAGACCATATAAATCTTTTTAAGAACTTTTTTTTTCATGTAATATTCCCCATTTTATAAATAATTTTTATCTTTATATTAGTTAATAATATTTTTTGTTTTTATAACGTTTTAAAAATGTAATAAATAAAATATTCTATAGTTATATTAAATTTATTAATTTAATTAAAAAAACTATTTTAATAGATTTTTATTTGGTTTTGTATGATCATACAAGAGTATGTTAACATAATATTTTTTATTTTAAAATAAATATGCTCATTTTTTTAACATATTTTTTTTGTTTTTTTATAATTTATAATAACAATTAAATACTTTTGCTATAAAAAATGATGACAAAAGAAATTACGGAAGAACTAAATTTTTAGAGGAAATAAAAATGATGAAAATGCTATTGATCTTTATCAAGTAGAACAGAAAATTGGTGATTTATCAGTTTTCTGTTCTATGGGGTTTAAATGTGCAGGAGTAATCTATTAAATTGTGCAGGAAATTAGCAAAAATAAAATTATTCCTAAAGTGTTATATGGTAGCTATGAAAGCTTTCATTAACAGTTGAAGAAAATTATAATCTAAAATATTTATTTGTTGTTTGGAGGGCATGATTAAAAAAGAAGAAGTACTATTGATTGTGTGAAACAATGACTTTACTTATGAAGAACTAGATGTAATTTTCAAAAGTCAAGAGTCTAACTTTGACATAATAGAAAAGAAATTAATAGTAAAAGCTTTATGGCTGCTGGTAGTGAAGCTATAACGATAATAAAGAAAACAAGCGCACTTGTAGACATTGCAAGAAGCGAAAGGGAATCTGTTTTTTTATTTTTGAAATCGTTATCTTAAAAGTAGTTGCTTCAAAATAAACTGAATATGCGTTTTACAATTGTGATTAAAAGTAAAATTGTTTTAACTTTTTTCTTTAAGTTTATTAAAAAAATTATTTGATTGTTGAGAAATATTCACAAAAAGTAGCGCATTCCTTGTAATAATTAACTTTTTTCATATTTTAATATAAAAATCATTTAAAATTCATAATCCTATTATTTTAAAATTTAAAAGTGAAAAAAATAGAAAAAATTGGAAATTTGCGGTGTTTATTTAATAAAAAACACTCTATCCTAAAATATATAAGAAAATTTATTATTATATAGTAACGAAAATTTGAAAAAAAGTCTGTTACTTATGGGCATAGTGTTTACTAATAGAAAGGTTATTCGAATAAAAATATGTTTTTTGTGCAATAAAAGTGATTGATTTGTTAAATTATAAATAGGAAAATTAGGAAAAAATAGGACAATTTCTGAGAACTCAATACGAGTGCTTCATTAGAAAGAAGATGAGCAATCATTTACTGACAATTTTAAGTAGCATACTATACGTTTTTTCTTCAAATGGAATTCTCTTCCAGATGAGGATGTTTTTTATGCTCATTCGTAAGAATAAGCAAATAATAAATTTTATCGAACATAAAAATAATTTTGCTAATTTTTTATCAGTAATGGTTGATTCAAATCAATTGTCTTTGATCGCTATCGTAAAGATTGTAAAAAGAGAAAAACTGAGTAATTAAATTGTTTTCAACAGATGTCATAAATGTGTTGAAAATGAACAATGAAAGGAATGGAGAAATGGACATCGTTCAGTTGCTAGATGAAAATTCCAAAATGAAAATTGATCTTCTAGAACTAATTCAAACGAAACTTGGTGAAAAAGTAGAAATATCTTTTTTAGCGCAAAAAACTGCTATATCTAAATTTAAATTAGGAAAATTAATTAATGAGTTGAAGATGGACTTGCAACAGAAATTAAGTTTTGATAACATTTTTACCTTTAAAAGAGGGGTCATACAAGTGAATTCTTTTATTTGTGATGAGGATATTCTTAAGTTACGGCAACAATATTTAGATAATTCACTGATTTATCAGTTGCTTATTTTTTTGCTATTTTCAAATAAACCAATCAACAAATTTATTGCAGAACATTATATCTCAAACTCTTCTTTATACCTTTACAAAAAACGAATCAATAAGTTGTTGGAAAAAGAACATTTGCTTATTAAGAAGAATAAGATAATGGGAAATGAATGGAAGATTCGTTCAGTAGGTTATTCTATTATTCATGATTTAAATGGTATGGGTTATCCTTTTACCGAACAGCAAAAAGCTCAAAGTGATCGGCTTGTATTATGGATTGAACAATTTTTTAAAATTAGAATTCGAAATAGTTTACGTTACAAGTTATCTTTGTTTCTTTCAGTTAGTGCGCTTCGTATTCAGAAAAAAGCCTATTTTAATGAATCAAATGTGACAATCAAGGTAGATATGACAGCTCCACTGATTCAACATCTTGCTTGGAAGTTAAAGGCAGAATATCAAGTTTCAGATACCATTGCTTTAAGAGAAGCTGCGGTATTGTATATCTATTTATACGTTAATCGAATCATTCATAATAAAACATATTTAGATTTTTCTGAATTAAAGCCGACTTTGTCTACTTTTAATCACAATTATTTGAATATGATCAGAGAAATTGCCGATGTCATTTCCTTAGATTATCGATTGCTCAACACTTTGGTGAAAGAGGTGCAGCCGATTCATGAACGATTACTGTTTATGCCTGATATTCATCATAGCTTTAGAAGTATTCATAATTTTCAATTTTTACAAGAAGAATATCCTTTATTTGATCAAAAAGTAAAAGAAACCATTCTAAAGACTACTAATGCTGTTTTGTTGAATGAAGAGGAAAAAACGGATTTGTATATTTGTTATATGATGGAATTAATTGAGAAATTCCCCTTAGAAGCAATTGAGGAGGCTGTTTATATTGCTTTGGATTTTTCATATGGAAAAGCCTACGAAGAATTTATTGCAGAACATTTACAATATTCTTTAGCTGGAAAAATTGTAATTGAAAAAGTTATTTCTTCCAAAACAGATGTTTATATTTCTGATTTTCATTTAGGAAATCTTCAATGTAAAACGATTCTATGGCAAAGGTTGCCAAATCATCACAATTGGCAAGAACTGATTACACAAATTAAGAAAATTATTCTCGAAAAAAATGTAAAAAAGCGTGAAGGAACGCTGATTTCCCAACAATCAGCAAGTATACTCGAATAAGAATAAGCAAAGAATCATCCAATAATAATTGCGAAATTTTAAAATAATTGGATGAAAATGACTACAAATCATTAATATTAACGAAAAAAATAAACTTAACTATCGTTGGACAGCAATGAAACGTTTTTTATAGAGAATTTTGACTATTTTTATATTTTGAATCATTTAGTATAAGAGCAGATCAATCATTTATTTTAGATTTAGCATTTTTTTAATAAAGCAGAAATACATGAGTGTGGGATAAAAGTAAAAAACACTTTTATTCCACGCGTTGAACACAGATAAATGGCGGGATTAGAAGAAAATTGTTCGGAAATAATCTGAAGTTCACAAAAATTTGAAAAATAATTTTTGTGGATTTCTTCTTATTTCTCGGAGTTAAACACTTCTGTTCCAGCCTTTTTTTTTACAAATAGAGAAATTTCAAAATATTTACAAAAAATAGAGAGAAGGAAACGTAAAAATTACTGATTTTTTTCATATATTCCATAAAAAAACAATTTTTTTTATGGAATATATGAAAAAAAATACAAAATAATTATCAAGGGATATTTATAATGAATGTGAAAATTTTATTAATAAGGGGAACTAATTGATGTATAAAGAGCAACTGTTAGATTACCAAGCCGAAAAAGAATATCTTTTGATTCACTGGTTATACATAGAAAATTTTAAATTAGGCAAAAGTGATATTTGTAAAAAATTAAATATTACTTATCCTACTTTAAAAAAAATGGTTGATCGTATCAATAGTTATTTTACAAGACATTTATGTTCTTCAAATCTGCATTTAGTAAATGATAGCCGTGAAATTTATTTTGAATGTGTACCACAAATGCCTATCGATCAGCTTACTAGTTTTTTTTTCATTGAATCAGACTGTTACAGATTATTAAATATATTGTATAATCAGAAAGCTTTAACAAGAACGAATTTAGCAAACAAATTGAATGTTAGCATGACTAAACTAAATTTTGTGATTATCCAATGCAATAAATTGTTGCAAGAATTTGATTTATGTATCAAAAATGGAAGAATACAAGGAAATGTTTTTCAATATTTTTACTTTTATTTTTTATTTTATTGGGGAACAGAAACATTTCCCATTTGTGATCTATCCTCTTTAAAAAGTACTCGCTTGATTCCTTTTATCGAAGAGAAATACCAGCAAAAAATAGGAATGATTGAGCAAAAAAAACTTTCTTTATGGTGTTCACTGCTCAGAGAAAAGAAAAAACTACTTACACTGGAAAATATTGCAAAAATAAACAATCTTTCTATTGCTAACGTGCAAAAAACTGAATTGTTTAAGTCATTAAAATTCTTTTTTTATCAAGAATGGAAAGAATTATCAAAAGATGAATTAACGTATGTTTCTTATTTAACGTATCTTTTTTTTAATAGCTTTGAGATTTTAGATGCAAAAATCATTGATCTAAATTCGATTCATATAAACGATCAACGGCATTTGTTGTTATCAAAAATCATCCTTCTTTTACAAGATGATTATAATTTAGAAGGGTGCTATCAATTAACACATAGCATGTTATATTATCTTTTAGGAAAAATGTTTTTTTTTAAAGGAACGATTTATTCAATTGATCAACTAACTATGGCTTATTCAATTGAAAACTATATATCAGAGATTGAAAAAGAAACGGTAAATAAAATTATTAATTCTGGTATATTTCAAGGACAACAATTTAATGAATCGCTTCAACTTTATTATAAATACGGACTTTATTCAATTGCTTACAGCTTAAAAAAGTATCGTAAAAATAAAGTGCATATTGCACTATTATTAAATACCTCCTCTTTTTTATTTTCAAATTTTTTAACTAGTTTAGAAGAAACTCTTCACAATAATCCAGCCATTCAAGTAACAAAATACTTGTCTGATAAATCTTATGATTTAGTGATTACTAATCTGACTATTGATAAAGTGACTAATACGAAACAAGTTCATCGAATCACAGATATGGGAAACAAGGATCAGTTAAATAAAATATCTTCGATTGTAGAAAATATTTTATTATCTAGAGAATTTGTGATAAAAGACTGACTTTTCTATCTTTTCTAGCTGATCGCTGTGAAAATATCATTCACTTATTTTTCTTTAAATAAGTGAGATAGGAAAATGTACTTTTTATCGTAACAATCGAAAGAAAAAAGAAAATAGTAAGACAATCTTTTGCTAGTGGGTAAAATTGTAAATAACAAAAAACACCCAAACTAAAAAAGAGAGGAATGAATCCAAGGAACACCATTTTTTGCCGATTGATTTTTGCTGGCTCACATAAATAGTTGGCTATCGCAGTTGCTAATTGTTTTAGATCACCAGTAATGAAAAAACTATTGTAAGTGTAGCCTTTTAGTGTGTTGAAAAAGCAAATCTGAAACGTATCAATGAAAGCAATCACTGCTAATTTTAAAATTGATGGAGGCAAGAAAGTAAAAAGACAGAAAATACAAGTTTCAACATAAAGTACACATAGAGGCAACCATTTTTTCTTAAAATAGTTCTTCGTCCAAGTAGCTAAAGTATTTCCTACTATAAAACAGGCACAAACTACTAAAATTTTTTTTTCTAGTTCCCATTGCTGTTTTTTAAGAGCAAGAATAAAGAAAATAAGATTACCAGTTTGAGCGGAGGCAAAAATACCATAACTTAAATAAGTGTAACACTCAATCATGCCACTAATGAAGATAAGGCTTAAATTTAAAGTGTAATTTTTATCATAATTTTGATTTTTCAATGACATACATCCTGTTCATTGTTTTGGATAATTTCATTTTAAAAAAATTTTCACATTAATTTTTCTGAATTGTTCTGATTAACTAAAAAAAAAAGAAGTATTATTGTTTTATTTTTTGTTATCCTTTTTTTGTTTAAAATATAGGAAAGGCTAAGTTGATGAAGCAGATGGAGAATTTACAGCAAGAAATTATAGAGTATTGGGGAAAACGATCAAGGACTTATGCAAAGCAGCATAAAGAAGAATTACAGGCCAGTAAAAAAAATCGCTGGCAGAAATTTTTATTTCCTAAATTGGTAACCTCAGAGAAAAAAATAAAAAAAATTTTAGATGTTGGAACAGGGCCGGGGTTTATGGCCATTTTATTAAGTGAAGCAGGCTATGAAGTGACTGCCATTGATTTCACTCAAGAGATGTTAGCAGAAGCGAAAAATAATGCTGGTTCTTACAAGGATAAAATTAACTGGCTAAAAATGGATGCACAAGACTTAGTGTTTGAAGACCAAACGTTTGACGCTGTAATCACGAGGAATCTCACATGGAATTTAGAAAATCCTGTTCTCGCTTATCAAGAATGGTTTCGGGTGTTAAAGAAAAAAGGAATATTGATCAATGTAGATGCAAATTGGTATCGTTATTTATATGATGAACAAATCTATAAAAAGTATAAAAAAGATCGGTTAATTACTAAAAAGTATCAAATAAAAGATTATTATGAAAATACAGATATTCCTATGATGGAACACATTGCTCGAGAGATTCCTTTAAGTAAAGAAATTCGCCCCAATTGGGATGAAGAGGTGTTGAAGAAACTCGGGTTTGAACAAGTTGTAACGGTTACAGATATCAATTCTTTAGTATTAGATAAAGTGGAGCAAATCAATTTTAGTTTTTCGCCTTTATTTTTTATACAAGCAGTGAAATAAGCAAAGGAATGAGAAAATGAATAGAAGAAAAAATTTGGGTTGTTTATTAATTGCTTTAGGATGTTCTTTCATACTGAGTGCTTGTGCGTCTACTAAACATAGTAGTCAAACACAATTAACCTATGGCTGTACAAAAGATATACGTGATCTTAATCCTCACATTTATTCAGGAGAAATGTCTGCTCAAAACATGTTGTTTGAAGGATTGACAAAAAATGAAGATGGACAAGTTAAACCATCATTAGCAAAAAGCTGGACAATTTCTTCAGATGGTCGAATCTATACCTTTCATTTAAGAAAAAATGTAACATTTTCTGATGGAGAAGCGTTTAATGCGCAGGTCGTAAAGATGAATATGGACGCAATTATGGCAAATAAATCAAGACACGCTTGGTTAGAATTAGTCGATCAAATTGCAGAAACGAAGTCTATTGACTCGAATACGTTTCAATTGGTATTGAAGAAACCTTATTATCCCACGTTAACAGAATTAGGGTTAACACGACCTTTTCGTTTTATTGCTCCTAGCTGCTTTATAAAAGGTGAAACAAAAAATGGCGTGAATGGCTATATTGGTACGGGGCCTTGGGTGTTGCAAAATCATGTAGATAATCAAAAGGCAACATTTATTAGAAATGATCAATATTGGGGAGTCAAACCTAAATTAGAAAAAATTAACTGGAAAGTTATTTCAGATCCTGAGACGTTGGTGTTGTCTTTAAAAAACAAAGATATTGACTTGATTTATGGAGCAGATGGTGATCAGTTGTCTGTGACTACATTTGATCATTTAAAAAATGATTCTTCTTTTGCAACCTATATTAGTAAACCTAGTGCATCTAGAGCAGTATTATTGAATAGTCATCGAACGCTTCTTAAGGACATAAATGTACGAAAAGCCATTATTTATGCGGTAAATAAAAAAGAAATCATCCAAGGTATTTTAAATGGAACAGAACAGGAAGCCCGTACTTTGCTTTCAAAGAAAACACCGTATTGTGATGTAGACTTGACGAAATATTCTTATGATTCTCAAAAAGCAAGTCAATTACTGGAAGCATCTGGTTGGCGTTTCAATAAACAGGGACTTAGAGAAAAAAATGGGCAAACGTTGGAATTACTTTTTTCTTATAATTCTCAAAATGAACAAGAAGGTATGATTGCTCAAGCGATTCAAGGAGATTTAAAAGAAATTGGCATTTCTGTTAAAGTTTTACCAGAAGAAAAACAACTTTTTCTAAATCGACAAAAAGATGGTAATTTTGATCTACAGTATTCGTTATCATGGGGAACACCATATGATCCACAGTCTTATCTTTCTTCTTGGCGTATCGCAGCACATGGTGATTATCAAGCACAACTAGGTTTAGCTAAGAAAAAGTGGTTAGATGAAAAAATTAGTGAAACATTGGTAGAGACGGATAAAAATAAACGAGCGGCAGATTATCAAGAAATTTTAACTTATATAAATGACCAATGTATTTATCTTCCGTTATCTTATTCGCAAACAAGAGCGGTTGCATCTTCACAAGTGAAAGGAGTTACATTCAATGATTCACAGTATGAAATTCCTTTTGAAAAAATGTCAAAATAATAAAATGAGTGATCGCTTCTTTTATTATTCAAAAAAATTAGGTACAGGCATAGGATTACTTCTATGTCTCTCCTTCCTTTCTTTTTTCTTGTTAGAAACACAATCTACTCATTTAGCAGAAACCGTTTTAAGGGCAAATGAAATCGTTCCTACAGCAGAAAATACGAGAGAGGTTACACAAGAATTAAGTTTAGATCAGCCTTTTATCATTCGGTATATTCGTTGGTTGCAACAAGCAAGCCATGGAGACTTTGGTACGAGCTTTATCACCAAAGAAAAAGTCTCAGTATCCATTGCACAAGCATTTATACTGACGCTTTTGCTTACGGGGCTCGTTTTTTTGCTTTTGCTTTTATTTTCTTTTTCTATTGGTGTTTATTCTGTTATCAAACAAGGAAGTATAAGCGAAAAAATATTGAGACTGACGTTATTTTTTATCGGCTCATTGCCGTCTTATTGGATTGGAATTTTGTTTATTGTCTTTTTTTCACTTCAATTGCAGTTTTTTCCAACAAGTGGGGTAGATGAAGCAGGAGCGATTGTTTTGCCGACGTTAACATTAGTATGTGCTAATTTGCCCTCCTATGTTCGCATTGTGAGACAGGAACTAATTCAAACCATGCAAAAAACATTTATGCAGTATTATTATTTACGCAATTTTTCTAGTCGAAGAATTTTTTATCATTTGCTAAAAAATTCTATACGAGCTTCGTTAACTTCTATGAGTATGGGTTTTCCAAAATTAATCGCAGGAAGTGCTGTAGTAGAAAGTATTTTTTCTTGGCCGGGAATGGGGATGCTTTGTGTACGAGCTATTAGTACAAGAGATATTCCTTTGTTGCAAGGGTATATTGTTTTTGTCGCATTCTTTTTTATGTTATTTAATATGCTAATTCAACAACTTAATCAAAAAATTGATCCACGACTAGAAGGGACAGGAAATCAATGACTAAACCAATGAATACAAAAGATAAACTTTTTAACTGTTGTTTATTGCTTTTAGCAATTGTATTTTTACTTGTTTTATTTGCACCCTTAGTTACGAGCTATGATCCTAATCAACAAGACATTTTAAATAAACTACAACATCCGAGCAGCAAACATTGGCTAGGAACGGATCAGTTAGGTAGGGATATTTATACGCGTATTTTATATGGAGGGCGTACGACATTATGCCTTTCGTTAGTCACTACAACAGTCATCCTTTTTTTTGGTTTTTTATTTGGTTGGTTAACAGCTATTCGTCATGGAAAATTGAAACGAATCATCGATTTTTTGTGTGATACTTTACTTGCTTTGCCTAGTGAATTGATTGTATTGATCGTTATTGGAATTTTAGGTCCTAATTTACTGACGATTTTTACTGCGATCACTCTTGCTAAATGGCCATGGTTTGTCAGAATGTTTCAAAGTGAGATAAAGCAATACCAGTATAAGAATTATATCCAATTTTCAAAAGTGATTGGTAAATCAAATTATTGGATTTTACACCATCACTTGCTAAGAAAGATTATTCCGTTAGTTATTGTTTATGGTACATTGAATCTTAGCGGGATTATTATGAGCATTTCTGCGTTGTCTTTTTTAGGAATCGGCATTCAACCTCCTACAGCAGAATGGGGAAATATGGTTAATGAGGCAAAGAATTTTCTATTAGTTGACTATTGGCAGCTAATTCCAGTAGGTGGAGTGATGTTAATTGTGATTTCTGCGTTGAATTATCTAGGGGATCAGTTTGCAACACAGCTAATTTCTACGAAAGAGCAGGCATAACCATGGAGATTTTCATAAATAACCTAATTGTTAAAGAAAAAAACACCGATAATCAATTGTTAAAGGAATTAAATTTTAGATTAAACGAAAAACAAATTCAAGGAATTATCGGTCCCAGTGGTAGCGGTAAAACGACCCTCTTACATGTATTAGCAGGTGTATCACATCCAACCTTACAAGTTCATGGATCGTTTACATGGACTAAAAATGGTGAGAAAGAAAAAGAAAAATTTTTCTCGAATACACATTCATTGAGAAAACAATTCTCAATGGGGTATATTCCGCAAAATGCCATGAATATTTTTGATCCAATCGAAACAATGCAACATCAATTAATGGAAACTTTTTGTGAAAATGGCTGGTCAAAAAAAGAAGCAAATGAAAAAATATCTTGTATTTTAAATGACTTTCAATTAGATCAATCAATTTTAACTCGTTATCCTCATGAACTATCTGGTGGAATCTTGCAACGATGTACAATAGGAATTGCTTTGCAATTGAAGCCACAAATTCTATTAGCAGATGAACCTACTAGTTCAGTGGATCAAGAAGTAAAACAAATTATTTTAGATGAATTCAAGGAATATTCAAGAAAAAACAATGCAATGATTGTACTTACAACTCATGATTATTCAGTGATTCAACAACTGTGTGATCAGCTGCTCATCCTTGAAAATGGCTGTTGTCATTATATGGGAGATACGAAAACAGCAGAACAGGAAGCGGCTTTTTATTCTGAGATCAAAAATATTCATGAGAAAATGGAAACTTACGTAAAGGAATTGTTAAATGAATGAAAAAACTTGAACTAAAAAAGGTAACGAAAGTATTTAAAGTAAAAAAAAAATATGGTTTTGATTATTCAGTAGTACTTGATCAAGTTTCCTTTTCGATAGCTAAAGGAGAGACAGTTGCTTTATTAGGTCCTAGTGGCAGTGGAAAAACAACTTTGTCTCGTGTCCTTTTAGGGATAGAATCTATTAATCAAGGAGAGTTATTTATTGATAATGAACAGGTGGCGTCTTTTTCTCATTCTGGCCATATAAAATGCAGCATTGTGTTTCAAAATTATCGTTCTTCAGTTAATCCTTCTTATACTATAAAAGATGTTTTAGAAGAAGTACTCGGGAAAGTGGAAGAGGCACAATACACAGAACTATTAGAAAAAGTCGGTTTGTCTTCTATTAATTTAAATAGAAAATGTACAACTTTGAGTGGTGGGGAAATTCAACGCGTTTGCGTTGCCCGAGGGATTGCTACGAAAGCAGATCTACTTATTTTTGATGAAGCATTTCGTTCTTTAGATTTAGTTCACACGTTTCACTTCATTAATTTGTTAAAAACGTTGAAAAAAGAGTATGGCTTTGCTTATCTAATCATTACGCACGACATAAAATTAGCCTGCTATTTATGTGAACGTCTACTATTTTTTAAGGATGGAACAATTATTGAAGACTGTCAAACAAAACAGCTGAAAGAAACAACTTCTGAATATGTACAAACTCTTCTTTCTCTTAAATAATTCCTACTATTTGTATAAAAAGTATCGAACACTGTATCATTTTCTTTAAACTAACGATAATCGCTTTTGAAGAAGACAAGACGGTTATTGGATTCTTTTCTAGGAAAACAGTTTAAAACAATTTGATATCAATGAGAATGAGCAGGTTCAAGTGATGTCCATAATTAAAATAAAAATAATTGAGAATCGAAAAACTTAAACATTTCGGTTCTCAATTATTTTTTTAGACGCCAAGACTAGCTTTCACGATTTTATAACTATTAAATCATTACTTTATTTTTTTAAATAAATAAAAAAATATAAAATTTATATTTTTTTTGAATTAGTACAATTAAGGATATCAAGGAAAGGGGAAAGAATTATGACGCAAGTAGTTCTAAATAATGGAGACACGGCATTTATGATGCTTTGTACAGCAATGGTATGTCTGATGACTCCCGGTTTAGCTTTCTTTTATGGCGGATTAGCTAGAAAAAGAAGCATTTTGATTATTATGATGCAATCATTTATTTCAATGGGGATCGTTACATTAATCTGGATATTTGGTGGTTTTGGTCTAGCATTTGGGCAAGATCACGGTGGAATAATTGGAAATATTAAAGACTATTTTGCTTTAGCAAATGTAGATTTAAATCCCAATATTTTACATGGAGCAACAATTCCATTTGCTTTGTTCTTTGCTTTTCAACTGATGTTTTGTGTGATCACGGTTCCATTGATGACAGGCGCTTTTGCCGAACGATTAAATATTAAAGGTTACTTATTATTGTTAATTTTTTGGACTATTTTGATTTATCTACCCGTTTGTCATTGGGTATGGGGCAACGGCTTTTTAGAAAAAATGGGTTTTGTGGACTTTGCCGGTGGGGCAGTTATTCACACGACAGCAGGATTTGGAGCGTTAGCCAGCATCTTTGTTTTAGGAAATCGAACATTAAAGAAAAAAGGCATGCAGCCGAATAATTTAATGGCAGCAGCAATTGGTACAGGGCTGTTATGGTTCGGTTGGTTTGGATTTAATTCTGGTGGAGCATTAGGTGCGAACTATTTAGCATCTACAGCCTTTATCAACACGATTGTTGGTTTAGCTAGTGCGATGGTTACTTGGATGATTTTTGCTTATATTCAAACAGGGAAAATCAATTTTTTAGATATTTTAACTGGTTCCGTTGCAGGACTTGCTACAATCACACCTTGTTCAGGTTATATTAAACCGACTTCTGCAATTTTAGTAGGAATAGTGGCGGGAATTATCTGTAATGTCGCTGTTAAGTTTAGAGAAAATAGAGGTTGGGATGACGCATTAGATGTTTGGGGTGTTCATGGAATTGGTGGATTTACTGGCACGATCTTAATTGGTTTTTTTGCAGCTTCAAATGTAAATAAAGTTTCCGCAAGTATGACACAACTTGGTGTGCAAGTAGGTGGGGTTATCTTCATTGCTTTGTATTCATTTATTTTAACTTATGTAATGTTACGTTTATTTAAACGTTTCTTTAATATTGAACCAACCAATCAAGAAATTGATAAGGGGCTGGATGAATACTTATTAGCAGAAAAGGCTTATATGGAATAAATATTATTCAAATTGAGAGGAGGTGAAAAAAATGCTTGGTGTCATTTTACTTTATGTTGGAATGGTGTTAATCAGTAACGGTTTTTATCGTTTGTATGATTTAAAGGATCAATCAATTGTAGTAATGAATTATTTTACCGGTGGATTAGGATTAATTTTAAATCTAGGTTCGATTTTTATCGGCGTGGCAACAAATCAGCCAAATGATTGGTTTTATGGCAGTGCAACAGGGTTACTTTTCGCTTTTACTTATTTGTACACAGCTATAAACAGCACCTTCCATTTAGATCAGAGACTTTATGGATGGTATAGCTTATTTGTTGCTATCAATGCAATTCCAGCAGGTTTGTTGTGTTTTTACGGTATTGGCGGTAATGCCGTATACGGATTGATTTGGTGGTTATGGGCTGTTCTATGGTTTACTGGATTTATTGAAAATGTTTTAGGAAAAAATCTAGGCAAATCAGTGGGGTATTTGTCCATTGTTGAAGGAATTATTACGGCGTGGATACCAGGTATGTTGATGCTTTTAAGTTTATGGCCACAATAATTAAAGGAGAGATAGAACATGCAATTGACAGAACGTGAACAGGAAAAAATGTTAATTAGTTTGGCTGCAATGATTGCTCAACGACGACGTGATCGTAAGGTGAAACTAAACCATCCAGAAAGTGTAGCGTTAATTACTGATTTAGTTTTAGAAGGTGCAAGAGACGGCAAAACCGTTTCTGAATTGATGAATGAAGGTCGTAATTTATTAACACGTGAAGATGTGATGGAAGGTGTGCCAGAAATGATTCCAATGATCCAAGTGGAAGCTACTTTTCCTGATGGAACGAAATTAGTTACGATTCATGACCCAATTCAATAGAAGGAGTGATAAGAATGGTACCTGGAGAATACAAATTATCAAGTGAACCAGTTCTTTACAATGAAGGATACGAAGCAATTACAATTGAAGTAAAAAATATTGGCGATCGAGCAGTTCAAGTAGGTTCGCACTTTCATTTTTACGAAGCAAATGAAAGTGGTTTGAAGTTTGATCGGAAAAAAGCATGGGGAAAACGATTAGATATTGCGGCTGGAACAGCTATTCGTTTTGAACCGGGTGAAACAAAGAAAGTGTCATTGATTGACTTTGGAGGCAAGCGCCGGATTTTTGGATTTAATGATCGTGTGAATGGTTATTTAGATGATGACCGTCGTGAGGTTAGAAAAGAGGGATCACAACAATGAGTTTTGAAATGGATCGAAAGAAATATACACAAATGTATGGACCGATTGTCGGCGACAGCGTTCGTTTAGGAGATACAGAATTATTTGCGGCAATTGAAAAAGACTATACTGTACATGGTCAAGAAAGTAAATTTGGTGGAGGGAAAGTCTTACGTGATGGAATGGGATTAAATCCAATTGAAACGCGTGAAGATAATCCGTTAGTAGCAGATACCATTATTACAAATGCGACGATTATTGATTATACTGGGATTATCAAGGCAGATATTGGGATTAGAGACGGAAAAATCATTGCCATTGGTAAAGGTGGAAATCCCGGTAACATGGACGATGTTGACTTTATTGTCGGTGCAAGTACTGAAGCAATTTCTGCTGAAGGATTGATCGTTACAGCAGGAGGATTGGATCTTCATGTTCATTACATTTCTCCCGGATTGGCGCATGCGGCATTGGATAATGGGATCACTACATTGTTTGGCGGTGGAACTGGGCCAGCTGATGGAACAAATTCTGCGACAACTACACCTGGTAAGTGGCATATTCATCGTATGCTGCAAGCTGCTGAAAATTTACCAGTTAATATGGGGGTTATGGCAAAAGGCGCAGGTGCTATGACTGCACCGATTGCTGAACAAATTGAAGCAGGTGCAATGGGAATAAAAACGCACGAAGATTGGGGGGCTACTTGTTCAGGAATTGATCATTCGTTAAAAGTGGCGGATGAATATGATGTACAATTTGCAGTTCATACGGATTCACTAAATGAAGGCGGCTTTGTCGGCGATACGATGAACGCTTTTGCAGGAAGAACGGTTCATACTTTCCATACAGAAGGTGCTGGTGGGGGGCATGCTCCAGATATTATGGTCGTTGCCGGACATACCAATATTTTGCCTTCTTCGACGAATCCGACGAATCCATTTACTAAAAATGAAATTAGTGAATTGTTTGATATGGTAATGGTTTGTCATAATTTGGATCCTAAAATTCCTGAAGACGTATCATTTGCTGAATCTCGTGTACGTAAACAAACGATAGCAGCCGAAGATGTTTTACATGATATGGGTGCGTTAAGTATTATGACTTCAGATGCAATGGCTATGGGACGTGTTGGCGAAGTAGCGATGCGCTGTTGGCAACTTGCACACAAAATGAAAAAACAACGAGGACCATTGGAAGGCGATTCAGAATTTAATGACAACAATCGGATTAAACGCTATGTTGCAAAATACACGATTAATCCAGCCATTACAAATGGGGTAGCCGATTATATTGGTTCAGTTGAAGTAGGTAAGTATGCAGATTTAGTTATCTGGACGCCGGAAAAATTTGGTACAAAACCAAAAATGGTTTTAAAAATGGGGATGATTGCTTACGGCGTCATGGGGGATGCAAGCTCTAGTCTACCGACTCCTCAACCACGTTTAATGAAAGATTTATTTGGTGCCTGTGGAAAAGCAGTACAAAAAACAAGCATGACGTTTGTTTCAAAATATGCTTATGATCATGGGATCAAAGAAGAAATTGGATTGGATAAAGTAGTTTTACCTGTTCATAATACGAGAAATTTAACGAAACGTGATATGAAGTTAAATAATTATTGCCCAGAAACAATTACTGTAGATCCTCATACGTTTGAAGTGAAAATTGATGATCAATTAATTACTTGTGAACCAGAAGAGACCGTTCCGCTTGCACAACGTTACTATTTATTCTAATGCGTTAAGGTGAACGATTAGGACAGAATAGTTAAAGTAATGGGAACGATGAAGGAAAATTACTTGCTAAATTTTCTGAAAGTTGTTCCCATTATCAAGTGAAAAAGTAAGAGTGATTCGCAAGTAAAAATAGGTAGGAGAACGAAAATGATATTTACAACTGTATCAGGAAATATAAATGAATTAACAAATAAAGAAGCTTACCACATTGAGGTTGCTCAAATCAGTAGTGATGATTTAAATAAGCGTGTGCTTCGAATCATTTCGGACCACGGAAATGAATTTGGTATTCGTTTAGCAGAAAAAAGTGAGGAATTAAAAAATGGTTCATACTTTTTAATTGATTCGCACAATGTACTCGTTTTATCGGTTATTCCTGAAAAAATGATCGTTATTAGACCAAAAAATATAGATGAAATGGGAAAAATTGCTCATTTATTAGGGAACACCCATAAACCGATTGAAGTAGAAAATGGCACCATAAAATTAGCGATCGATCCAGTTGTTCTTGATGTTTTGAATCACAAACAAATTGAACATCATACGGAGAAAATCGCATTGAACAGTCCTTTGCGACATGTGAATCTAGCACATAGCCATGGATAAAAGTAAATTACAGCGATATCTTGAAGTTATCCAAGTATGTGATTCTACTTTTCCTATAGGAACGTTTAATCATTCTTATGGAATGGAAACTTATTTACGTGAAGGAACAGTCACTGATGCAGCCGAATTTGCAAAATGGTTAACGGCTTACTTAGACACGCAATTTCATTTTGGTGAAGGCTTGCTGATTCATTTATGTTATGAAAATCTTCCCCAAGATTTAGAAAAAATATGGCAATACGATCAAATCATTACCCATTCAACCCAAGCGTTGGAAACAAGAAAAGGAACAAAAATGATTGCAAAGCAAATGATCACTTTGATTCAATCGTTATATACGATTGAGCTGTTAGAGTGTTATGAAAAACGGATAAAAGATGGATTGTCGCAAGGGCACCCTGCCATTATTTTTGCTATTTTTGCAAAAGACCGTGGGTTAACAGCTTCTGAAGCTATTTGTTTTTATGGCTATAGTATTTTATCAACCATGATCCAAAATGCTGTACGAACAATCCCACTAGGACAAAAAGATGGTCAACAAATATTAACTAATTTATTTCCCAAATTACTTAATTTATCTGAACGTATTAAAGAAAAAGACAGTTCCTATCTTGGTGCAACGATGCCTGGGATTGAATTATCACAAATTAGACACGAAACTCAAGTATTTCGTTTATTTATGTCATAGAAGGATGGAAACAAATCATGAAAAATACAATGGTTATTGGTGTAGGCGGTCCAGTTGGATCAGGAAAAACACTTTTGATTGAACGCTTGACTCGAGAATTAAGCAAAGAATTAGAAGTAGCAGTTATTACAAACGATATTTATACCAAAGAAGATGCAAAATTTTTGACGAAGAATTCCATTTTACCACAAGAGCGTATTATTGGTGTAGAAACAGGAGGATGTCCACATACAGCTATTCGTGAAGATGCGTCAATGAATTTTTCTGCTATCGAAGAGTTAGAAACTCGTTTTCCTAATTTAGATCTTATTTTTTTGGAAAGTGGAGGGGACAATTTAGCAGCTACATTCAGTCCGGACCTTGTTGATTTTTCAATTTATATTATTGATGTAGCTCAAGGAGAAAAAATTCCTAGAAAAGCCGGACAAGGGATGATTAAAAGTGACTTATTTATTATTAATAAAACTGATTTAGCTCCTTTTGTAGGTGCAGATCTTGAAGTGATGAAAAAAGATACTTCCGTTTTTAGAAAAGCAGATTCATTTTTGTTTACAAATTTGAGAGAAAAAGAAGGATTAAAAGAAGTAGAAGAATGGATTCGTAAAAATTGTTTACTTGAGGATTTAGAAAAATGATAGATAAAGCAGATGGAATCATTGATCTTCTTTTTGCACAAGTTTCTGGCAGAACGATCGCAAAAAAAGTATATCATGAAGGAAATTCAAGAATTTCCTCTAATGTACGGTTGTTAACAGAAGATACCCCTTGTTATTATTTGATAAGTACAGGTGGCGGTTTTGTAGAAGGTGAATCATACGTCACTAAACTTGAAGTTTTGTCTGGATCACATGTGATAGTGAAAAATCAGACGCCGACATATGTTTACAAATGTGAAAATGAAAAGACGACTACACAAAAGAACTTAGTTAAGCTGACTACTGGTTTTTTGGAATATTTGACGCATGAAGTGATTCCTTATAAAAAGGCAATTTATGAGCAAGAAACTATTATTCGAATGGATAGCGTCTCTACTTTAGTGTATTCAGATGGGGTGACGGCTGGGTGGTCTGAGGATGAACAAGTTTTTACCTTCAATCAGTTAAAGCAAAAGACAAAAATTTTTTTTGAAGAAGAGTTAGTTTTTAATGATTATCTTTTTTTAAATCCTAAGGAACAGCCAATGACAGAATTAGGGTATTTTGAAGGAAAAACAAATTACAATACTTTAATTATTATTGATCCAGCTATTGATGAAGAGTTTGTACATGAACTTCGAGTAAAATTAAGTCAACAAGAAACGACTTTGCGCTACGGTCTATCTTTATTAAGCGTGCCGGGAATAGTGTTACGCGTACTAGGAAATTCGGCAGCTGAAAATAAACAGTTGATTTATTCTGCAATTAACTATTTTAGAGCAAAATATCATCAACTTCCACATTTAAATGATCAAATATAAAAGAGGATGAGGAAATGGTCAGTCAATATATATTAGTAGGTATTGGTTGTTTTTTAGGCGGTTGTTTAAGAAATTTTTTTAGTCACCAATACAATAGCAGTAAGCATAGCTATCCATTAGGTACATTCATTGCCAACATTGTGGGAGCATTTTTAATTGGTTTCTTTTGTTCCAGTTTTATTCAACGTGAAGAAACGCTGTATCTTTTTCTTGCAACCGGATTTTGTGGTGGTTTAACGACCTTTTCGACCTTTAATTCAGAAGTAATGAAAGATTTTATGAATGGGAAAATAACTAGTGGTTTTTATTATTGGATCGGTAGTTTTATTTGTTCTATTTTAGCAGTATTTTTAGGATTCTTTATTGGACAGTATTAAAAAGTAAGGAAGGCAAATGGAATGACAAAAGTAAAAAACTATATGATTGTTGGCTTTGGCTGTTTTTTTGGTGGGATGCTTCGTTACTTTTTAGAGAATTTATGGGTAAAAGACAAGCTAAATTTTCCATTAGGTACGTTTTCTGCTGATTTTCTTGGCTGCTTGATTATGGGGATGGCGATTGGTTATTTTTCTATGAAAAGTCAGGCGTCGTCAAAAGTGAAAACTTTTTTAACGACTGGCTTTTGTGGAGGGCTAACAACGTTTTCTTCTTTTGCACTTGAAGTAATGAAATATTTGAGGCAAGATGCTCTAACATTAGCGGCTTATTATACTATTCTTAATTTATTTTTTGGAATTATTGCTATTTTTTGCGGTTTGCGATTAACGGCGATGATCCTTAAACCTAAAAATGTGAAGGAATAGTTCTTTTAACTAGTAAATTTAGAAAAGAAGATGGCTTAAGCGATCCAATGATTCAATGAATGGTGTTGGAAAAAAGCTATTTATTTGTTTCATCAATTCACTCGTGTGAAAGTTATGGTAAAATGAGGAGTGTTTTATTAAACTTTTGTTTTTAACGGTAAAAAGTTCAGATAATATGCTAAATTTTGATGAAACTTAAAAGGATCAGAGAGACTTTTATCATTAAAAAGTTCATTGGTCCAAGATGTAGTGATTATATTTACTATTTATTAAGTTGGACGGTCTAATAAGTTGATCAAAGAATAATGAATAGATATCACTTTATACAGCTTGGTGTTGATAGAAAATGTAGTTGTTTTTGTCAACACTTTTTTTAAAAGATGCGTAAGCGTTTTCTAGTTTATCAATAATATAGATTGATAAACATTTCTACATATGGATGAATCGTTTTTAGTAATGCGATGTTTTATAACAGCAGTCGACATGAATTAAATAATTTGTTAGTTCCATTAAAAAATAAGCCGGTATTTACAAAATTTGTTTAACAAATTTTGTAAATACCGGCTTGTTCTATGGGATAAATATTCTATTTTAAGTTAGCAGTTAGAGCTCAATTCTGTTGATTATTCTTTAAAAGGAAGAATTTTGTTCCATGAAAGCATCACTAGCATCTTGAAGTTTCCAAGCTAATTCCTGAAGGCCTTTTAGATTCTCAGGAAGAGCATATAATTTGTCTGCTGCAGCTTCTAATTGTTCTTGAGTAATATCGGGTCTAGGTGTATTACCATTATATAAAGCATCTACTGCTTTTTTTGCTTCTTCAAGTTTCAAGCTATCTAGATAAGCAGTGTTGGCTTTTTCCAATTTGTTGTACAATGTTTCATATTCCATGAAGTAATAATCATTTGGTAAAGCTTCTAATTTTTCTAAAGCAAGGTCTAGTTGTTCTTGAGTAATATTAGGTTTAGGTTTTCGACCATTAAATAAATTATTGATTGCTTTTGTTGCTTCTTCAAGTTGTAAAGTGATATTTTCTAATTGTCCATTTCTCACCATATACGTGTAATTACCTGAAGTATTACCTTTTAAGTCCGCATTGCTTACAATGAAATTGGCATCATTAGCTTCACGGTGTGTGATTGTTACAATGTCACCTTCTTCTAAATGAATATTTTTTTGTCCTGCGGCTAAAAGTTTATTTCCAATGAAGTCTTTGCTAAAAACAGAGTATCCTACACGTTTTACTTTTATGCTTGCATAAGCATTTCTAAACTTTGTGTCTGGCTTGACAGCAAATGTTTGCAAATGAAGGTTATTTTTAGTGACATTAATTTGTGCAAATGTTGCATGGTTAGCTCCTTTTAAAGTAAAACTTTGTGTTGCTTCTTGAGAAACAACTTGACTAGTGCTGGATGAAGAAGGAGCTGTTTGAGCAGCTAGGGCTTGTGGACTTACTGCAAATAGGTTTGAGAACAACATAATTCCAGCAGCTGAAGTAACAATCATTTTCTTTTTCATTATAGATTTCCTCTTCTTTCTATTTGGAATTTAAGTAGTATTACTATTGGATTTAATCATAAAACAATTTAAAAGAAGTATTTTTTTTGTTTTTTAAAGGAAATAAATGTTCTATTTATTTATAAAAAACGAACTAAAAATATAGTTTTGCTAAGAGAAGTGAATGAAAAAATAGTTTTTTAAATGTTAGCTAGGTTTAAGAAATTAGCGGAACAGAATGAAAAGAATAGGCTTGAAGATTATTTCAGAAAAAATTATGTAGGTATTTTTTTGATGCTTATGGGGAAGGAAGTAATGTTCAAAGAAACATGATTTGTTTAAAGATAAACTTGCTTTTTTAACGAAGAGTTTCATTTGGTGAAGGAGTAATGCAGCTAACTATTGGTATTGACAATTCACAATAGAAATTGGATTAATGTTTCAATTACCTCCTTAACTGAATACTTTTTAGCTAATTATCTTCTTTTCAATTTGTTTTAAGTATTCTTATTTATAGATGCTTATTATTTTTAGTGCAAGTTAGCCATAAAATACTATCAACTAAAAGCTTAATTTTGAAGTGTACCCCTTAATTGGAACTAATGTCCAAGTTAAGGAATGCACTTTATTTTTGAAACGATAAATTTTTAAGTTAGTGAGAAGATAAATGAATGAAAATTGTATCGTTATCTGCACATCGTTTCTTTTTTAGTTATAGAAAGAGTCAATTGTATAAGATGAAAAAAATAAAAAGAAGATGAACCGACATTAATTACTACTGTTAAGGCTGGTTTAGTCATATTTGAAGTATAAGGAAAAACTAGTACCGAGCAGCCACTATTTCTTTTTTTGAGCTTGAAAGGGAGTTTTAAAGGAGCTGCTTTTTTTCAAGACCGCTAAAAATTTTAAACGATAAAAGATTATTTCACTAGTTTTTACTTCAATTAGTTCAAAGCGTATTTATCATTTTTCAAAAAAGTTGACCTTCTGCAGTTATTTTAGAGGGGATTTTTTTGTTTTTTCAGTTTCACGAATAATATAGACTGGCCGTTGTTTTGTCTCAAGAAAAATCTTTCCGATATATTTACCTATAATTCCAAGGCATAGCAACTGGATACCGCCGATAAACAAAAAGATAGATACCATCGAAGGCCAACCAGCTGTAGGATCGCCAAAGAACAAGGCACGCAAAATAATAAATAAAATAGCAATTCCTGAGATTGCACATGCTAAAGCACCAACAAAAGAAGCAATCGTAAGTGGAACGTCTGAAAAATTAACAATGCCATCAATAGAGTAATTGAAAAGTTTCCAAAACGACCAAGAAGTTTCACCCGCTACACGCTCACGGTTTTCAAAGGAAATATATTCTGTTTTAAACCCAACCCAACTAAATAATCCCTTTGAAAAACGATTGTATTCAGTTAACTCTAAAACGGCATCTACCATTTGCCGAGTCATCAAGCGGAAGTCTCTAGCGCCATCTACCATTTCTGTATCACTGATTTTATTGATTAACTGGTAAAATCGTTTTGCAAAAAAACTACGAAGGACAGGTTCTCCATCTCTAGTAGAACGACGTGTTCCGACACAATCAATCTCAGATGTGAGGATTTTTTCGATCATTTTCGGTAGTAATTCTGGTGGATCTTGTAAATCGACGTCCATGACAGTGATGAGTTCCCCCGTAGAAGCCTTTAAACCTGCATAAAGGGCAGCTTCTTTTCCAAAATTTCGAGAAAAAGAAACAAACCTGACATACTCATAATTTTTAGATAATCGTTTAATAACTTGTAACGTGCCATCGGATGAGCCATCATCGATAAATAAGTACTCAAACTCATGCTCACCTTTGAATTTTTCTACTTCATCGAAGAAAAGTGGAATCGTTTTTTCTTCGTTAAAGCATGGTACAATAATCGATATTTTCATAATACAGTTCCTTTCACATCAATGCTTTCTAACAGATATCCTAAAATAATGTTGGTATCTAAGCATTACTTTAAGTAATTATCGTTTTTAGTTTATCATTGAAATGGGAATTAATAAAATTTTAGATTGCACTTTTAGTAAAAATATTAGAAAATAATTGAAAAGTTAAAAACGCTAAGGAGGAAAGCCTACTTAGCCATTATGAATTAGGTGATAAAATGAAAATAAATACGCCAATTGGAGAATTGTGGTTAGCTGCGGATGATGTTGGACTAACAGCAATTTCTTTTCAATTAATTGTCGAAAAAAAAGGGACCAACTCCAAAATTTTAGAAGTAGCAAAGGAGCAGCTACAAGAATATTTTGACGGAATCAGGCAGATATTTACCCTTCCTCTGTCAATTCAAAAAGGAACAGTTTTTCAAAAAAAAGTTTGGCAAGCTCTTCAAGAAATTCCATATGGGCAACGACGAACTTATAAGGAAATAGCAGAAGCAGTCGCCAGCCCGAAAGCCGTAAGGGCAATTGGACAAGCCAACCGATTGAATCCTCTTCCTATAGTTATCCCTTGTCATCGAGTAATTGGACAAAATGGTCAATTGGTTGGATACATGGGAAACACAGAAAATGGACTTTTGATTAAACAACGATTACTCGAATTAGAAGTAGCTTTTTCAAATACGTCAATTGATTGAACCTTTCATGACTGAAATCATGAGAGGTTCAATTCTTAATTTTAATCAACAAGTATTTTGAAAAAGGAATATCGAGAGAATCTCCTTGAATAAATCATTAAAGCCAATCCTCTAATTTTTACAGATACACAAAATGACATCAAAGTTTGCGAAAATTGCTAACTTTGATGTTCATGATTGTTTAGGACTTTAGTGTAGTACTAAAAATTCTAGAGAAGTAGCTGACTTTCATTTTCTTATAGTAACAGTAAAACTACAAGCCGCCTTTTTAAAAAGAAGCCGAAACGCATCTATTTTTATGAATTTCGATTTCTTTTTAAGATTAAAACTTCTGTCTGGAAGAACAGTACAGTTAAATTTCATTAGGGATATATTTTTTCGTGTTTTTGTGCTCTTTTAGTAAATAAAGAATGTAATGAACCAAAACGTAAAGAACCATTCCTGTAGCAATGAGCAATTCAACCACTTTCAATATGTTTAAAAGGTTGTTTGGCATACCCAATGAATCAAAATAACGAACGGCCGAAGACAACGCAGTTGCAGAAATGACTAATGGGAAAGTAAAAGCTGCATAACTTGGATAAAAATTTAGTTTTAAGAGATGTGGTAGCATGGATAAAACAATAAAATATAAAATTTGAGAAAGAACAAATAATATAACCACTAAGTAAAGAGAAGGTTGACCAAAATTTTTCAAATAACCAGTTAAACAAAGTGATCCCGGTGCAGCAACGATGGTGATTAACGGCAGTGTTGGATGCGCCATGTTTCTTACGAAAAAGATACGATGAATAATAATCGGTAATAAGAAAACATAACAAGTAAGAGAAAGCCAAAAGAAAATTTGACCGATAATTGGATAAAAATTACCAGCTGTTACTGTAATTACACCGAAACCGACATAAATAATAAACCAACTTGGATAGATGGCTTCAATTGATAAATCGGCTTTTATTACATGATGATAAGTAAAATAAAAAACTAAGATCACTTGAAAAATGACTGCACAAAGCCAAATCCATCGCACAAGTGGGGCGATACTAGAAAATGAAGCAAAGTAAGTACAAACGACCATCAAAGACATTGTAAAAGTGGGCGAAACAGAAGCAATGATCGGATCATGTAACATCTTTTTCGTATGTTCAAACAGCAAAAATAATTTAATTAACATTAAAGATAATAAAATGATGCTGATTCCACCAATAACATTTCCTAAACGGATCAAATGATATTCTTTGAATAAATTACCTAATGAAGCTAAACCAAGAATAAGCCCACAAATAGGTATAGGAATAACCTTCAAAAAATTCTTCATTTATTTATTCTCCTTTTTAATTAAGTTGACAGTAGATGTATCCTCAGAAATGTAACGATAAGTAATTGGAAAGGGGTGATGTAGTTGCACAAACATGAATGATCGTTTATTGGGAAAGAAACAAATAGCTCTTTTTACTTATCGTTACATAAACAGAGAAGCTGTTACATTGATTCTGAGGAAGATCAAATAGTTGGGTGTTTCTAGATCTCAAATGTTGTGCTTTACATTTACTATTATAACAAAATTATGATATATTTAAATCAAATAGTTATTATACTTATTATAAAAAAAAATTATGGAAGTGAACGTATGTTAAAATTACTAACGACGTTTCGTGTTGTTTACGAGACAAGGAATTTTTCTAGAACAGCCGAACTGCTGTTTTTATCTCAACCGGCTGTTTCTAATCAAGTCAAACAATTGGAAAGAGAATTAGGTGTGACACTGTTTGAACGTAATGGTCGAAAAGAGATGAAACCTACAAAACAAGCAGAGTTGCTTTATGAGCGAGCATTAATTTTGTTAGAAGAATGGCAAGAGACTCAGCAACAATTATTGGATGAACAAAACAAAGAAGAAGTATGTCGGATCGTAGCTTCGCATACATTTGCTGTTTATTTATTGCCTAAACTACTAAAATATGTTCTTCCTAAACACCCTAAAATTAATTTTATTATTTCTTATGCTAATTCTTATGATGCATTAAATCAAGTAGCTAAACATGAAGCAGATTTTGGATTTATTGAAAAACCGTTAGAGACAGCTGGCGTTCAAAGATTTGCTTTGATGGACGACGAGTTAGTAATTGCTGGTGATCCAGAAAGTAAGCTTTGGTTGGTTCGAGAGTCAACTTCAGGTGTTTTTCATTATACACAACGATATTTTGAAGAAAAGAATATTCAAGGTAAAAAGATGTTAGTGAAAAGTAATGAGGTTATTGCTGCTCTTTTAAAAGAAGGAGTTGGCTGTTCTATCTTATCAAAACGTGCTGTGCCAGAAACTGTCCCAATGAAGAGCTTAACTTATCATAGAAAATTCTATTTGATTCAACGAACGAATTTGGTGTCTGAAAATCTGCAATCCATTGCTAAAGAAATTTTGATTTATAATGAATTTTACAAAAAAAAGGATGAAAAATGTTGAGAAAAATTTTTTCTTGTCGCTTCACAAATGACTAAAAGACAGCTGAATAAATGAATTTAATCTAAAAAATATAGTTTTAAGTTTTCACAAATGTATTTTCTTTAGCTTTCAATTATACAGCGTGACCGCTATAATATAAAACAGTATGGTTTTTAAGAAAAGGGATGAAACATGGAAAAAAAAATAAATGCTTTGAAGAGTAATCGCGATAATCGAATCGATTATGGTGTGATATTACCAGTCTTTTTATTATGTTTAATTGGTTTGCTTTCATTATATGTTGCGCTTAGTCATGATCCCAATCATCCTTCCGTGTTAAGAGGTGTAGGAATGCAGGCGGTTTGGTACTTAGTTGGTTCGGCTGCTATTATTGTCATTATGCACTTAAATTCGAAATGGATTTGGAAACTAACGCCTTATCTTTACGGTTTGGGATTAGTTGTTATGGGATTGTTGTTAAAATTTTATGATCGCAACCTTGCAGCGTCTACCGGGTCAAAAAACTGGTTCAGTTTTGGTTCTTTTACATTTCAACCAGCTGAGTTGATGAAAATTGCATATATTTTAATGATGGCACTGATTGTTACAAAACATAATACTCAATTGAAAGAACGTACAGTGAAATCAGATTTTTGGTTGATTGCTAAATTGTTGATTGTTACTTTGCCGGTTTTGGCTTTGATTATGGCGCAAGATGATTTTGGAACGATGTTGGTCTTTTTAGCTATTTTTGGTGGAGTGTTCTTGATGTCAGGTATTTCTTGGCGAATTATCGTACCTGTTATTGTTTTTGCAGTTGTCATAGGTGCTGGTACGATCTTTTTGGTTACAACGGAAGGTGGCCGAGATTTACTTTATAAAGTAGGCTTTAAGTCTTATCAGTTTGCCCGAATTGATTCTTGGCTTGATCCTTTCCATGATGCAACAGGTAGGAGTTATCAACCCGCACAAGGGCTATTAGCTATTGGAACGGGCGGATTATTTGGTAAAGGGTTTAATGTGAGTAATATTTATGTTCCAGTACGAGAATCCGACATGATTTTCACGGTTATCGGCGAGAATTTTGGATTTATCGGAGGTGCATTTGTTATTTTCTTGTATTTTATTTTGATTTATCGGATGATACGTGTCTGCTTTGATACAAATAATGAATTTTATGCTTATATTGCCAGTGGATTAATCATGATGCTTTTATTCCATGTGTTTGAAAATATTGGGGCAAACATTGGACTATTGCCATTAACAGGCATCCCGCTTCCTTTTATTAGTCAAGGAGGTTCATCTATTTTGGGGAATATGATCGGTGTGGGGCTAATTCTATCCATGAGGTATCAAAATGAAGCACCGGAAAAAATTTCTAGGAGGTAACATCGTTGTATCATTTTTATTGGTATCCTAAATGTTCCACTTGTAAAAAAGCCAAAGCTTGGCTAGAAGAACATCATATTGATTATCAAGCAATTGATATGATTACTTATCCGCCAAGTGCAGAAACGCTCGAAAAATGGTTGACGTACAATACATTTCCTATGCGTCGTTTATTTAATACGAGTGGGATGCAATATCGAGAGTTAGGGTTGAAAAATCAATTGAATCATTTCTCTATCTCTGAAGTCAGCCATGTTCTTTCAAGTGATGGCATGTTAATTAAACGACCACTAATTGTCAAAGATAAACAACTTGTCGCAGTTGGTTTTAATGAAAAAATATATGAAGGAGTATTGATATAAGATGGCTGGGAAACATTTAAAGAAAAAAGAGAATCTATGGATTTTATTTAATGGTAAAGAATATTGTGTTGGTTTAACCAGTGAAGCACAAGAAGAATTAGGAACGATTACTTTTGCTAGTTTGCCAAAGGTAGGTCAAGTATATCAAAGTGGTGAACCATTAATTGAAGTAGAAGCAGAAAAAGCAGTTAACGAGTTTGCTAGCCCATTAAGCGGTACGGTATCTTCAATCAATGAAAAGATTAATAAAGATGTCTGCGTGCTAAACGACCAAGATGAAATGAATGCTTGGATCTTAAGTTTTAAAGACGTAGACCCAGAAGAATTTGCAAAATTATAAGGTGAAAATTGTCTGAAAATTTTAAGAAGCAATGAGTAAATTGTTGACACGTTATTTATCAACTGCTATAATCATACCAATCATAATTAAAGCTTTGAAAAGAAGAGTACATGTCACGGACGTTTAAAGAGAGCCCTGTTTGCTGAAAAAGGGTAATGAAAATGAGATGGAAGATGGTCTTAGAGCAGAGTAAGTGAGCCATGGCAAACTTGCTACGGGCGTGCCCGTTACAGCACAACAGTATACGTAAAGATTCTTTTAAAATCTTAATCAAGTACTGGTAGAGGCTGTTGTTGTGAAATAGCAGCAAATCAAGGTGGTAACACGGAGGTTTAAGCTTTCGTCCTTTTGCTAAAGCAAGGGACGAAAGTTTTTTTGTATTTTAAAAACAAAAAGAAAGATGTGAGCGCTATGTCATTGATCCAATTAACTAATGTCAAGAAAACATTTAATGGAAAAAATGGAACGATCCAAGCGGTAAATGATGTTTCATTGCACGTTGAAAAAGGAGATATTTACGGAATTATCGGTTATTCCGGTGCAGGAAAAAGTACGCTCGTGCGGTTATTAAATGGTTTGGAGCTGCCAACAAGCGGAACAGTCATTATCAATGACCAAGAAATTACAAAATTAAAAAATAAAGAATTAAGAAAGTTTCGAAAAAAAATTGGCATGATTTTTCAACATTTTAATCTATTGTGGTCAAGAACCGTTTTAGAAAATATTGAACTTCCTTTAGAGCTAACAGGGATGCCAAAAGCTAAACGTCAAGAACGAGCTAGAGAATTGTTAAGGCTAGTAGGATTAGAAGGAAGAGGCGATGCGTATCCTTCACAGTTATCGGGCGGACAAAAACAAAGAGTTGGAATTGCCCGTGCATTAGCAAATGATCCCGAAATTTTGCTTTGTGACGAAGCAACAAGTGCGCTAGACCCACAAACAACGGAAGAAGTATTGGAATTATTGGCAGCAATCAATAAAAAGTTAAAGTTAACAATTGTGTTGATCACTCATGAGATGAATGTTATTCGCAAAATTTGTAACAAAGTTGCTGTAATAGAACGGGGAACGGTCGTGGAAAAAGGTGATGTGTTAAAAGTGTTCAAACATCCCCAACAAGAAGTAACGAAACGATTTGTTCAACAAGACATTGAACCAGAAGCAGATTCTACAGAGCTGTTGGCAGAATTGATTAAAGAAAATCCCAACGGACGGTTAGTTACATTAGTATTCAATGAAAAAAATGCAAACGAACCAGTAATTTCACAAGCTATTCGTCAATACAACGTAGATATTAATGTTGTTTATGGAAAAATTAAACAAACGGCAGAAGGTTCTTTTGGTTCTTTGACGACTTTAATGACCGGAAAAGAAAAAGAACTGGATCAAGCAGAAAGTTTCCTAAAAAAACAAGGTGTAGGAGTGGAGGTGATCTATTGTGGATAAAAGTTTTGCTAAAACGTATTTAGACTTTAGTCAAATTAACTTGGAGACGATGAAAAAGGCGTTGATGGATACACTTTACATGACGATTATTTCCATGATATTAGTCACAATCATCGGATTGGTGCTTGGGCTGATCCTTTATTCCATTGGTCGTAAAAATAAACCATATGCGCGCATTATTTACGGAATTGTTTCGGTTATCAGTAACGTTTTTCGTTCCACGCCTTTTATGATTTTAATGGTTTTGATCATTCCATTTACAAAAGCAATCGTGGGAACAATGCTAGGAGCTCAAGCTGCAATTCCTGCTTTAGTTCTATCAGCTGCCCCTTTTTATGCGCGCTTAGTTGAAATTGCTTTTCGTGAAGTTAATCCGGGGGTTTTAGAAGCAGCGGATGCTATGGGAGCAAGTTACTGGGAAATTATTTGGAAAGTTTTAATTCCAGAAAGTGTACCTGCACTGATTTCAGGTTTAACCGTTACAACCATTTCAATGATAGGCTTTACTGCCATGGCAGGAGCAATCGGTGCGGGCGGTCTAGGTGGTCTTGCTTGGCAAGAAGGTTATCAACGAGGAAATCTTACGGTGACGTTTGTGGCCACTTTAGTGATATTAGTGATTGTCTTTATTGTTCAAGGAATTGGCGATTTCTTAACGAAGAAAACAGATAAAAGATAAGAAGATGTAGGAGGACGAAAGAGATGAAAAAGAAAATTTGGGGTTTAGTGGCTGTTGGATTGTTGACGATTGGCTTAGCGGCTTGTGGAAATAGCAACACCAACAAAAATGCTTCAAGCAATGATGATACTACTTTAAAAGTGGGGGCTTCACCAACTCCCCATGCAGAAATTTTAGAACACGTGCAGCCTTTATTAAAAGATGAAGGAATCAATTTAGAAATTGTAAAATTTGATGATTATGTATTACCTAATCAATCGTTGGCAGAAGGAGATATCGATGCGAATTATTTCCAGCATATTCCTTATCTAAATAAAGAAATAAAAGACAAAGACTATGATTTTGTCAATGCTGGTGCGATTCATATTGAACCAATGGGATTATATTCAAAGAAACTCAAAAATATTTCAGACTTAAAGAATGGTGCCACGGTGATTACTTCAAATTCAGAATCTGACTGGGGACGCATTATTACTATCTTGCAAGAGGCAGGATTAGTTAAAGTAAAAGATGGGGTGGATTTAGAAACAGCAACATTTGATGACATTGTTGAAAATCCTAAAAAACTAAAATTTAATCACTCAATTGATCCTTCCTTACTCGCTTCTACTTATCAAAATGATGAAGGGGATCTTGTAGCTATCAATGCGAACTTTGCTTATGGAGCTGGTTTAAATCCATTAAAAGATGCGGTTTTATTAGAAAAGGATGATTCACCGTACGTAAATATTCTTGTGACACGAAAAGGTGAAGAAAATAATCAGAAAATCAAAAAATTGCAGGAAGTCTTACACCGTAAAGACGTTCAAAACTGGATCAAAGATAAATGGGGCGGCTCTGTGAAACCAGTAGATGTGGATGTAAAATAAGCAATGGTTGTCTTTTATTTAAGGTACAGAAAATTTTAGTAAACCAATTTTTTCTATAGATGGTGTATAAATGAAGCTGGAAATTTTTATCAATTATTGCTATCAATTCTGTCTTTTAAAAAGACATTGTTCCTAATTAAAAAAGTAAGATGATCGTTGGAATTTATTCTGATGTTTGTCTTACTTTTTTGTCTTTAAAAAGTAAGTAGGAGACAAAAGTGTTTTTTCTCTTCATTAAATAAGGATGAAACGCCAGTGTTTTGGAAATTTTATCAAAATCCACAATAAAAGGTTAAACACTTTTGTCCTGCTCACTTCTAGGGTGTTTTTCAGGAAAAAGCTAATGAATTTTATTAAGAAAGTTTTTTTTGCTTTGGATTTTTAATGAAATCCTTCATTCTCCTTAATGGATTTAATTCCCTTTAACATACGATTTAATCCGTCTTCAAGCTTTGAAATAGGGCAACCAATGTTTAATCGTAAAAATTGAGCACCATTTCCTCCATAAATAGTACCGTCCATAATAGCTACTTTCCCGGTAGAAACCAATTTTTTCTGTAAAATAGATATATCTGAAACTATTTCAGATATATCCAGCCACATTAAATAAGTTGCTTCACGATCAACGATTTTTATACGAGGCAAATTTTTTTGAATAAATGTTTTGACATATTGCTGATTTTTTTCTAAATACTGGTTTAATTCATCTACCCAATAAGCGCAATGTTGATAAGCACTCATAGTAGCTAACATGCCAAAAATATTTGGTGAAGATAGTCCGTCTGCATTTTTTAATTTTTGATGAAAAGCTTTTCTCAGTTGAAGATTTGGGATGAGTGTATAAGCAAAAGATAAGCTAGGAAAATTAAACGTTTTTGTTCCACTAGTGATAACTGCCGTTTTTTCGTAATGAAAACTAGTGGCTGGTAAATGTCTTTGTCCTTTACTTAAAATGTCCATGTGAATTTCATCTGATAGTAAAAATACAGTATATTTTTGACATAGCGCAACAATCTTTTCTAGCTCTTGTTGTGACCATGCTCTGCCGGTTGGATTATGTGGAGAGCAAAGCAGAAGGAGTTTATTTTCTGGTTGAGCTAATTGTTTTTCTAGATTAATAAAATCAATAGAGTAACAATTATTTTCGTAAATTAGTTGGTTTTCTACTACTTGTCGTCCGTTGTCTTGAATGACCTTAAAAAAAGCATCATAAGCAGGTGTCTGTAAGACCACCCCCTCACCTTTTTTAGAGAGCAATTGAATAAAAGCAGATGCTGCATAGATTACGGTAGGAGTGTACATGATCCATTCTTTCTCAATAATGGCATCAAAACGTATTTGATACCATTGCTGAATGGCTTTTTTTAATTCGTCATAATTCCAGCGTGTGTAACCAAAAATTGGATGTTTCATTCTTTTTGTTAAGGTTTCTAGCACTTCATTTGGAACCATAAAGTCTGTATCTGAAATAGTGAAAGGAAGTAAGTCGTCTTCTCCAAAACGATCTTTTACGAAGTCCCATTGTGTACAATAAGTGTCTTTTCTATCAATTACCGTATCAAATAACATTATTTTTATCCACCTTTTTATTCTAAAATCAAATCAAGTTGATTGCGAACGGTTGTAACTTTTGTTCCAATGATTACCTGTACGTTTTGACGATCAAGATGAACGACACCTAATGCGCCCAGTTGTTTCAACTTTTCATCATCCACTTGATTTGCGTCCGCTAAAACTAGCCGTAAACGTGTAATACAATTATCTAATGATTGAATATTCTCTTTTCCACCAAGTGCTGCTAAAATTTCTTTTGCATCGTAGTTGTCAGTTTGTGGCAAACTATTTTCATGATTGGTGCGTTCTTTTTTTTCTCGCCCGGGTGTTTTTAAATCAAATTTTAGAATTACTGTTTTGAAAACAAAATAATAAATACCAAACCATAAAATACCTATAATTATTACCCACCACCATTTTGTGGTGTTTCCTTGAAGTAAACCGAAAATAATGAGATCTAAAATTCCACCGTCTGTGTTTCCAATAACGACACCGAATAATGCCATGACCATAAAGCCTAAACCAGTCATTCCTACGTGAAACAGCCATAATGACGGGCTGATGAATAAGAATAAAAACTCAATTGGTTCTGTAATGCCTGTTATGGTTGTTGCAACTACACCAGAAATTAATAAGCCTTTTATTTTATAACGGTTTTGTAATGGTGAGGTATGATACATTGCTAAAGCTGCTGCTGGTAAACCGAAGATAAAAGTAGGCATTTTACCTTGTGATAAAAAAGCAGTAGCATGTGCGGAAATAGGTAGATTATTTTGCAGTTCTGCATAAAAAATATTTAATGCACCAAAGATTTCCTTTCCATTAATGACTGTTGCACCACCTGCTTCAGTAAAGCGGATCATGGAAACTAGAATATGATGTAATCCAAATGGTAAAAGCAGTCGTTCCCCTGAGCCAAATAAAAATGGTCCTAAAATACCGGAACGCTGAATAAGCAGGCCGACTGTCGTGATTACGGTCGCAAATAAAGGCCAGATTAATGGAATGATGAGACCAATAATTCCTAAAACAAGTGAGGTAATGATTGGAACAAAACGAGTGCCAGAAAAGAATGCGAAACTATCTGGTAATTGAATAGTATAAAACTTATTATGTAATTTGTAAACGATGAGACCTGCAATCATTCCTCCTAATACCCCCATCTCAATTGTTTGAATTCCAAAAACCATTCCTTGTCCAGCTTCACGTAAATGAGCTGCATCGGCCAAATGATTCGTTGAGATTAAATAAAAATTGATGGTCAAATTCATTACTGTGTAACCGACAAATCCAGAAAAAGCGGCTATACCTTTTTCTTTATGGACTAAGCCTAAGGGGATTGCCATGGCAAACATTACAGGTAAATAAGTAAAAGCAAATCCGCCAATTACTGATAGGAATTGAAAGCTGGTCTTAAGAAGAGGATGATCTAAGAATGGTAAAGTGTTGAGGATGGACTCACTGGAAAAAGAACTACCTATCCCTAAAAAAATTCCCATAAAAGCTAATAGAGCTACGGGTAACATAAATGTTTTCCCTAAGCCTTGGAAAAATTCCCATAAACTTATTTTCTTTGGTTTCATTTTAATATCTCCATTTCTTTTTTCTCTTTATTATTATCGTATCAAACATGGTTTCTGTTTTTCTGCGATAGATTTATTATAGACGGCTCTAAATAGGTAAAAAAGAGGATGTCAACATTTTGTATCCGCTTACATTATCCAGTAATTGGTTACATTGAATTGAAAGAAATAGTGCTTATTTTTCTTTTATTTGTTCTGCATACATGTGTCAAATAGACAAATACTCGTAAATCTTGAATTTAAGTCTACTCTTTTATGATAGTGAGAAGTTCCTTTTGCAATTAATGAAATGGTTGATAATTTTTCTAAACTACTACCATTCATTGAAACGATACTAACGATCGGTATTTTTTGTTTGTGAGCGATATGTGCATAGGTAAGAATCCCTTTTGTTTCTCCTGTAAAGCTTACAAAAATAGCTAAATCTTTTTGATTTAAGTTAGATATTGCCATTTCTTTTTCATCCCAATCTGAGCGAGCAAAGGCTTTTTTTCCTAAAAATGTCAATTTACGTGCAAAATCTATACAAATAGGTAAGCTACCTCCTAATCCAAAAACTTCAATTGTATTGGATTGGTCAATCATCGTGATAATTTGTTTTACCTTTTTTTCAGTTAGCTGTTGAAATGTTTCAGTGACATTTGAAATCATTTGACTTGTAATTGTCTGAAAACTATGGAGATTTGCTTCTTCTTGTTCCATAGGCATGGTTTGATCAATCGCATATTTTAGTTCTTTAAATCCTTGATATCCAAGGTGTTTAGCGGTACGTGAAACGGTTGCAGTCGAAACAAATAAATCAGAAGCTACTTCATAAATAGTTTTTCTACCGATAATAGGTAGATGCTCAAATATATAATCAAGTACTTCATTTTCAACTTTACTTAAAGCAGAACGCTTTTTTTCTAATAAAGAAATTAAACGATTGTTTGACAAGCTAGTACTCCTTTCCACACTCAAAAAAGTCTACTTTATTATAAGATATGCGTTATTTATAAATATTATTTTTTGATTTCATATTACAAAAAATATAGGGATAAAAGGAAAAAATTAATGGACAAAACATAGAAATATTGTAAATAATTATACAGGAAAATAAATGGTGAATTATAGGTAAAGTTCACCTAACAGCAATATTTTCAATAAAATAGAAAAACTTTTAGTTATTAGCTAAAGCTTTAATTAATTGCGCTAGTTCATGAGATTTTATTGTATAAGAAATAATCTTTAGAGAAGGGGATTATAAAAATGATAATTAAGTCTTAGAATTATATAAATTATTATTTAATATTTATTATTTAATAGTAATATGTAGGAGACTTTCATTTTTAATCTATGTTCTAACATTGAACTTCATTCTCAATTAGTCTAAAATGAATGAGAACGAAAGAGAATTTGGAGGGAATGTGCATGTCTGTCTTAGAAATAAAAAATTTACATGTAGCAATTGAGGAAAAAGAAATCCTTAAAGGTGTGAACTTAACAATGAAAACGGGCGAGATTCATGCAATCATGGGTCCAAACGGAACTGGAAAATCAACTTTATCTGCGGCTATTATGGGAAATCCTAATTATGAAGTAACAAAAGGTGAGATTTTATTTGACGGGAAAAATATCTTAGACTTAGAAATTGATGAACGTGCACGCCTAGGTTTATTTTTAGCGATGCAGTATCCAAGTGAAATTCCCGGTATCACAAATGCAGAATTTATGCGAGCAGCCATTAACGCTAAACGTGAGGAAGGCAATAAAATGTCTGTGATGGACTTTTTGAAGAAGTTGGATGAAAAAATGGCTCTTTTAAATATGCCCGAGGAAATGGCAGAACGTTATTTGAATGAAGGCTTTTCTGGGGGAGAAAAGAAACGCAATGAAATTTTACAATTATTAATGTTGGAACCGACCTTTGCGATTTTAGATGAAATTGATTCTGGGTTAGATATTGATGCATTAAAAGTTGTCGCAAAAGGAGTCAATGAAATGCGTAGCGAAGATTTTGGGGTCTTAATCATTACCCACTACCAACGGCTGTTGAATTATATCACACCTGATGTAGTACACATTATGATGGAAGGTCGCGTTGTAATGACGGGGAATGCAGATTTAGCTAAACGCTTAGAAGTAGAAGGCTATGCTGGAATCAGTAAAGAATTAGGAATCGATTACAAAGAAGAAGTGTAAGGAGGGGCTGAAAATGAAAAAAACAAACTGGCTCGATCAACTGGATGCTGTCACCACTTTTTCTTTAAGTAAAGGTGAACCTCAATGGATGACCGAGTTTCGTCGAGAAGCATTGAAAAAAGCCAATGAATTACCGCTTCCTCATATTGATCGTGTAAAATTTCGTCGTTGGCCACTATTTTCTATTCATGAAATGGCAGATGAGATGAATGAATCAGGACATGTGGTGGCTTTTGATCAAATGAAGGATAATCCAATGATTGTTCAACAAAGGACGTGGACAGTAGTTGAACAATTGTCTGCTGAGTTAGCCGAAAAAGGGGTTATTTTTACTGATTTATTTACTGCTTTACAAGAATATCCTGAGTTAGTCCAAGAATATTACATGAAAAAAGCAGTGAAAATGGATGAAGATCAATTAACAGCCTTGCATGTGGCATTTATGAATACAGGGTTATTCTTATACGTACCAAAAAATGTTGTGATCAATGAACCCATTGAAGCTCTCTTTATTCAAGTTGGTGAAATTTCACAACACTTTTTCAAACATGTCTTGATTGTTGCAGATGAACACAGTGAATTTTCTTACCTTGAGCGTTTTCAAACTACCGGTGAAAATCTTCAAAAAGCCTCGGGAAATATTATTGTTGAAGTCATTGCTAAAGCGGGTGCAAGGGTTAAATATGCAGCAGTCGATCAATTAGGAGAAAATGTTACTTCCTATGTGAATCGGCGAGGATATATCTTACGTGATGCATCGATTGATTGGGCAATAGGTGTGATGAATGACGGTCATGTGATTGCAGATTTTGATTCTGATTTAGTAGGTGAAGGAGCTCATGCAGAAGTTAAAATTGTTGCGATCAGTTCGGGAAAACAAATTCAAGGAATTGATACACGCGTAACTAATAAAGCCAAATATACGGTTGGTCACATTTTACAACATGGGGTAATCAAAGAGCGAGGAACACTCACATTCAACGGTATCGGGCATATTTTAAAAGGTGCAAAAGGAGCAGATGCTCAACAAGAAAGTCGTGTATTAATGTTTTCTGATAAAGCACGTGGAGATGCCAATCCTATTTTATTAATTGATGAAAATGAAGTGACAGCAGGACATGCTGCAAGCGTGGGACGTGTTGACCCAGAGGAAATGTATTATTTAATGAGTCGTGGGTTGCATAAAGCAGAAGCAGAACGTTTAGTCATTCGCGGATTTTTAGGTGCCGTCTTAACTGCTATTCCGGTAGAAGAAGTACGAAAAGAACTGGTAGAAGTTATTGAAGGGAAGTTGAATACATGATTTCAATAGAAAAAATCAAACAAGATTTTCCTATCCTTTTTCAAGAAGTCAATGATGAACCTTTAGTCTATCTTGATAATGCAGCTACTACGCAAAAGCCAAAACAAGTCTTAGAATCATTAAGACAGTATTATGAACAAGATAATGCCAACGTTCATCGTGGGGTGCATACTTTAGCCGAACGAGCAACGAAGAACTATGAACAAGCAAGAGACAAAGTGCAACGCTTCTTGAATGCGTCTGATCGAGCAGAAATTTTATTCACCCGTGGAACCACAACTAGCTTGAATTGGGTGGCAAGAAGTTTTGGAGAAGCCTTTCTTCAAGAAGGAGATGAAATTGTTCTTTCTTATATGGAACATCATTCTAATGTGATTCCTTGGCAACAAATTGCTAAAAAAACAGGTGCCGTATTGAAATACATCAATTTGACAGAGGAAGGATTTCTCGATCGGGCACAAGCAAAAGAAATGATAACCGATAAAACGAAAATCTTATCGATTGCGCATGTCTCAAACGTGTTAGGTGTGGTTAATCCTATACAAGAATTAGGAGAAATGGTGCATAAACGAGGCGGAATTTTAGTCGTTGATGGCGCACAATCAGCTCCGCATCTACCCATTGATGTACAAGAATTAGATTGTGATTTCTTCGCATTCAGTGGGCATAAAATGTGTGGACCTACAGGAATTGGTGTGCTGTATGGCAAACGAAAATGGCTGGAACAAATGGAACCCATAGAATTTGGAGGAGAAATGATCGATTTTGTCGATCTTTATGAAAGTACTTGGAAAGAACTACCTTGGAAATTTGAAGCAGGTACACCCAATATTGCTGGTGCGATCGCTTTAGGTCAAGCAATTGATTATTTAGAAAATCTCGGACTTAACACGATCCATCATTATGAAGAAGAACTAGTCGCTTACGTATTACCTAAATTACAAAAAATCAATGGGTTGACCATTTATGGTCCGCAAGATTCTGTTTATCGTACAGGCGTAGTAGCCTTTAATCTTGAAGGTTTGCATCCGCATGATCTTGCGACAGCACTTGATATGGAAGGAATAGCAGTGCGTGCAGGACATCATTGTGCACAACCGTTATTAAAATATTTAGAAGTTTCATCTACAGTAAGAGCAAGTTTTTATTTTTACAATACCAAACAAGATGCGGATCGTTTAGTTGAAGCAATTCTTGCAGCAAAGGAGTTTTTTCAACATGGCACTTTCTAAACTAGATAATCTGTACCGTCAAGTCATCCTTGATCATTCGTCACATCCCCATCATCGCGGCACATTGACTGAGTCAACAGGAAAAATCGAATTAAACAATCCTACCTGTGGAGATGTCATTGAATTGCAAATTGCAGTTAAAGAAGGCATTATTGAAAATATTGCCTTTGACGGCAGTGGTTGCTCAATTAGTACAGCTAGCGCCTCGATGATGACAGACGCTGTAATCAACAAGTCCGTTGAAGAAGCTCATCAGTTAATTGGTGATTTCTTGCAGCTTGTTCAAGGCAAAGAAGTTAAAGCAATTGATCAATTAGGCGACGCTGCAATGCTAAGTGGAGTAGCTAAATTTCCTGCTAGAATTAAATGTGCGACGTTAGGCTGGAAAGCATTAGAAAAAGCAATGGAAGAAAACGGTACTGCAACCTTCCATCATGCTCATCAAGAAGAGGAGTGAGAATATGGGCGTACCAGAGTTAGAAGAATATAAATTTGGTTTTCATGACGACGTAGAGCCAATTTTCAGTACGGGTGAAGGCCTAACTGAAGAGGTTGTGCGTGAAATGTCCAAAATTAAAGGTGAACCGGAATGGATGCTGGCATTTCGCTTGAAATCCCTTGAAGCATTCAATAAAATGCCAATGCAAGAATGGGGACCTGATTTATCAGATATTGATTTCAATGCTATTAAATACTACCAAAAGCCAAGCGATAAGCCAGCCCGTGATTGGGAGGATGTACCCGATAAAATTAAAGAAACCTTTGAAAAAATTGGGATTCCAGAAGCAGAACGTGCCTATTTAGCTGGAGCATCTGCTCAATACGAATCAGAAGTCGTCTATCATAACATGAAAGATGAGTTTGAAAAATTGGGAATTATTTTTACCGATACAGATTCTGCTTTAAAAGAATACCCAGAATTATTCAAAGAATATTTTTCAAAGCTTGTGCCGCCAACTGACAATAAATTAGCGGCGTTAAACTCAGCGGTTTGGTCCGGCGGCACATTCATTTATGTACCAAAAGGTGTTAAAGTGGATATTCCTTTACAAACTTATTTTCGGATTAATGCAGAAAATACAGGGCAATTTGAACGTACATTGATTATTGTGGATGAAGGTGCCAGCATTCATTATGTAGAAGGCTGTACTGCTCCTACTTATTCTAGCAACAGCTTGCATGCAGCAATCGTAGAAATTTTTACTCGTAAAGATGCTTATTGTCGTTATACTACGATTCAAAATTGGTCCGACAATGTTTACAATCTTGTAACCAAGCGGGCAAAAGCCTATGAAGGTGCGACAGTTGAATGGATTGATGGAAACCTTGGGGCGAAAACAACGATGAAATATCCGAGTGTGTATTTAGAAGGAAAAGGTGCTCGTGGTACGATGTTGTCTATTGCCTTTGCTGGAGCAAATCAAATTCAAGATACTGGAGCGAAAATGATTCATAATGCTCCTAATACTTCAAGTTCCATCGTCTCTAAATCTATTTCAAAAGATGGCGGAGAAGTTAATTATCGTGGACAAGTCACATTTTCCCAAAATAGTGCTGGCTCGATTTCTCACATTGAATGTGATACGATCATCATGGATGAACTTTCAAAATCTGATACCATTCCATTCAATGAAATTCATAATAGTCAAGTATCCTTAGAGCATGAAGCCAAAGTTTCAAAGATTTCAGAAGAACAACTTTACTATCTCATGAGTCGCGGGTTGACCGAAACTGAAGCCACAGAAATGATTGTTATGGGGTTTGTCGAGCCATTTACCAAAGAATTACCGATGGAATATGCCGTCGAATTAAATCGCTTGATATCGTATGAGATGGAAGGCAGTGTAGGGTAAAGCTATTATAGGAGCTAGAATCTTTGGTATACAAGGGTTCTAGCTTTTTTGTTGTGCCTTGATATTAGAAATAGCCAGCTTTTGACCAGTTCTTTTACTGATGAGCCATCATAGGTAGGTGACGACGATACTCGTATTAGCCAAACTTGCTTTGGACAATGAAGCAAAGCACAATGAAGAATTTATTGCCGAATGGATGTATCAAAATGTTCCTGAGAAAGTATGGAATATTCCTGAAATGAAGGACTTTTGGGGCATTGCTCTCGAATGAAAAAAAGGCTCAATCAAATGGAAATCATGAGTATTAGAGACCTAGCTAATTGGAATCCATACACCATATTTGAAGTTATAGCAATTTTTAGTATTATCAATTGAAAAAGTACGATTTATTCAATATATCATCTTGAAAAAGAAATCTCTTTTATGATTTTTTGAATATAAAAAGAGAAATACGAAATACAAAAATGCTTTATTATGATTTTTTTGCTGTTTCTATATAGGACTTGAGAGGGATTTTTAAATTAAATGTAAGGGAAAAGAAATTTTTTTTGCGTTGTAACAAGTATTTCTGTAGACAGAAAAATAGTCTATCAATCTATTTGTACTTTTCTTCACAATTCAATATACTTGAACAAACATACAACAATAGAGAAATGAGGTAAGTTGATGATTATGCCAAAAATGAAAACTTTCACTGGATTAGCAACTGCTATGTTTCTTTTTGAAATGTTATTTCCGACAGTTTCAATAGGTGTTCAAGCAAGTGAGATTTTTAATGAAGAAATGAGCAAAGTGGAAAGTATTTGTGTTTCAGAAGAAAAACGAAGTAATCAAGTACTTAAAATTCTTCAAGAAATGTATGCTTAAGAAGCTAAAAAAGCAAATATTAACAGTGTAAAAGAGATGGAGAATAGTGATGAATATACATTAACGCCTGAAGATGAAGCGAGACTGGACGAAGCAACTAGTACTTATTTAAAGATGGTAAGCTATAATCCACGCTTAAGAGGCTTTGGTTGTAATTGGTGGAATAATTGACTAAATTGAGAAAGCTAAATAAAATAATCAAACAAATAGCTTTATTTCTAAGTTATTATTCTGTTTTTATAGATGCCTGATGACCTCGATGCATCATATTTCGAACAATCCGAGCACCGATGCTTGTTTATTTTGATTAAATTTATCTAGTTTCAGTTTAAATTTTTTATTTTCAATGTTTAGTAGACGATCGCGACGTTGAGTTTGAAGGAAAAAAATATTAGCAAAAGAAATTGAAATGCGTAAAGGAACAGTAAATGAGTTAAGAGCTTATCAAGGGGTGCAACTTGGAAATATTAAGGACGCAGGTTAGCGGCTATGGCTATAATGTAAAGGGCTTATAGCATGCTATTTGTTTCTTTTGTTACTATTTGAAATAGTCAGTGGAAAAACGGTTAAAACTTTTTTAGAATGAGTGTTCAGAATACTTGAATATTATTTTTGAGAAAGGCAGATTAAAAGAGTAGGTTACAGTTAAACAATGCTTTGCAAGCAAATAGAAGCTGGGACAGAAGTGTTTAACTCCGAGAAATAAAAAAGTATTCAAGAAAATTGCTTTTCAAATTTTTATGAAATTCGGCTTATTTCCGAAGGAGTTGTTACTATGAAAAAAGCGTTGTTGGTAGTTAATCCTAGCTCTGGAGGAGAAAAAGCAAAAGAATATGAAAAAATGATTCATGAAAAATTAAAAACATTATTTGATGAAGTAAGGGTTCTTTTTACTGAAAAAGCAGGAGATGCAAAAAAATTTACTCGTGAAGCAGCTAGTTCTAACTATCACAGCGTATTTGTGATGGGGGGAGACGGAACAGTGAATGATTTAGCTCGAGCTTTGAACATCTCGTTGGAGCCAGAAAAGGCTATCCAAAATCTTTCTATAGATTCTTTCAAATCTATAGATATCGGCAAAATTAATGATGCTTATTTTATGAATATCGCAGCAATTGGGACTATTCCTGAAGCCATCAATGATGTTGAGTCAAAAAAGAAAACCAAGTACGGAAAACTTGCTTATTTTATTTCCGGACTTAAACAATTGATTGATACGCAATCTTATACGTTTCAATTAAATATAGACGGTCAAAAAGAAATGATTAAGAGTAGTACGCTGCTCATTGGCTTGACAAATTCAATTGGTGGGTTTGAAACATTGATTCCTAACGCAAAAGTAAACGATGGGAAGCTGCATTTTATTTACTTAAAAGATTCTTCTCTTCTTGACACGTTAAAAACTATCCCTGATTTATTAAAAGGTATAGAAGAGTCAACCAATCATTTGGCGTATCAAACATGTGAAAAAATTGCCATCTCATTAGTAGATGATGTGGAATTAGCGACCAATGTGGATGGAGATGAAGGCGAAAAATTACCTGTTAGAATTCATGTGTTGCCTTCGCATTTGACGATCTATTGTTAATAAAATCAAAGATTTTTTGTTAGTTGTTAATGGTTTTTTGATTATTCAAAGAGAATTAATAGGTATCAAAAATGAAACTCCGATTTTTATAAAATAGGTGACGCATTTTTTAAGTAGGTTCACATAATGGCTCAGATATAAAATCTTCGATTAACTGTACGTTTTTGTAAGATCCCTTTTAAATGAACGAATGGATGCTACCACAGAGAGTTTCAAATTTTGCAGCAGTGGTCGGTCTTATTATTCATGAAACAAAAAATCAGAAAAATTAAACTGACTCTAAAAAGATAGTTTGAAAAGCTATCTTTTTAGAGTCAGTTTTTTTATTATTGTCTTTAGACCTA
>NZ_JXLB01000009.1 GCF_001886195.1 Enterococcus ratti
GCCGGCGTGGCGGAATTGGCAGACGCGCTGGACTCAAAATCCAGTGATCTTTCGATCGTGCCGGTTCGACCCCGGCCGCCGGTATTAACTAAGATGAATTCATCTTAGTTTTTTATTGGAAAATAAAATAACGTATTTTAGAATGGCGAATGTGGCGAAGTGGTTAACGCACCGGATTGTGGCTCCGGCATTCGTGGGTTCGATTCCCATCATTCGCCCTTTTTATTGGGGTATAGCCAAGCGGTAAGGCAAGGGACTTTGACTCCCTCATGCGTTGGTTCGAATCCAGCTACCCCAGTTTTTTAACGCCGGCGTGGCGGAATTGGCAGACGCGCTGGACTCAAAATCCAGTGATCTTTCGATCGTGCCGGTTCGACCCCGGCCGCCGGTATCACGCTCAAACGCAGACTTGCGTTTGGGTTTTTCTGTCTTTTTGTCAATAAAGATTGATGAGCTGGACAAAATCAAATCTGGGTCAGAATGCCCCCATTCTGTCTCAGATTTTTTTGTTATTTCAATTTGATTAATTAATTGATCAAAAGGATTCTGTTTTTCATGTTCTCAAATGATTTAAAACTGTAGGATATACGTTTCATTGTCTTTATAATTGAAACGTATATTTTATATGGTTATCCAAAAACGGTCGGAATTTACAAAAATAGCTGACGTATTTTTGCAAATTTAGGCTTATTTTGCAGAAGCTATTTTTGATTGGGTGACGGTGAAAAAGGGGATGCTTTGATCTATCTTTGTCAAAGCTATGAACGAGTAGTAAGAATGATCTGAGAGATAGTTCCTATTTTTTCTATTTGTAGCTTAATGAGAAAATAAGTTAAATAAAAGTACGTCTAGAAAAGGCTACTGTATAGATATAAATAAAAGAGTGTTAACACGATAAAATATTAAAAGACAATAAGTAGAGAGAACCAAAAATAGGGAGAGCCTCAAAAATAAACTGTGATTTACGAGAGTGTTCACTAAGATTTATTTACAGAAGCTGCTTTTGCTATTTTTTTAAAAAGAGAAAAGCAGCTTCTTATATATATTTTCCTATTCTTGGATAGCTTGTTGCTATTTTTTACGTAAAAAATGTGGAAACGTTAAAATAAGAATGTCTAAAATGAATACATGATTTATCTTATGCGTTTTTATAAAATTGGTGAAAATAATCGAGAAATTTGTTGCTTGAATAACAACCAATTAGACATGGCTTTGATTGTTTCAGTTGTCATGGGCATACATTGTTTTTCATCTAATAAAAATTGATTGGCTAATTTTTCTAAAAATACGTGATCGTAAATTACTGTACTTGTTTCGAAATTTAAACGATAACTACGGATATCTTGGTTTGCAGAGCCTATCATACAAATTTCATCATCCATGACCAAAGTCTTAGCGTGTAAAAAACCTTGTTCATAGACCAAGATTTGGACATTTTCTTTAATTAATTGTCGTGCGTAATATTGGGTTGCACGATAAATAAATGGATGATCAGGTTTATTTGGAATCATGATTTTTACTTCAACACCTGAAGAAGCAGCTATTTTTAAAGCAGCAATAACACTTTCATCGGGAACAAGGTAAGGCGTTTGAATCCATACTCTTTTTTTTGCAGCAGTAATCAGTTTGATGAAAGACAATTTAATTTGTTCACGTTCATTATTTGGACCGCTTGATACCAATTGAATGGAGGTATTCTCAGAGCTTAAGTCTTTGCTATGCTCTTTTTGAAAGAAATAATCAAGATGATATCCAACTTTTTTTTGTTCGGGAACAGATACGTTCCAATCAGTTAAAAAACGTAATTGTAATAAGGAAGCCGCGGCTCCATGGATTCGAATATGTGTGTCTCGCCAATAGCCAAATTTTTTTGTTCGATTGACGTATTGATTAGCGATGTTAAAGCCACCAGTATAGCCAATTTTTCCGTCGATTACTACGATTTTTCGATGGTCGTGGTAATTTAAACGAAAGCGAAGTAACGCTCTTTGAGAAGTTACAAAGGTGTGAACGTGCCCACCGTTTTTGATGAGCCGATTAAAATCTTTTGCTTTTGTGCCGTGAGAACCAAAAGCGTCATATAAGAGACGTACTTCTACGCCTTCAGCGGCTTTTTTTTCAAGCAGCGCCAAAACTTGTTGTCCAATATTATCTGTTACAAATGCGTAATATTCAAAATGAATGGAATGTTTTGCTTGTCGAATATCACTTAATAAAGAAGTCAATTTTTGTTGTCCATCTGTTAATAATGTTACTGAGTTGCGGCGGGTTAGCGGCATTCGATTTAAGGAAGAAAAAAAATCAACAAATTGTTGATGTTCTTGATTTTCCATGATTGGATCATAATGCTCAATTGTATCCTCTTTAAAATCTTGAAAATTTTCGAGTTCTTTTAAGTCGCTTTGTCTTAAGTAGAATTTTTTTTTGTCAGTGAGACCGCGACCAAAGAAGAGATAAAGAATAAAACCGAGTCCTGGAAGTGCAAATAGGACAAGCAGCCATGCCCAGATGGCTGCTACATCACGGGGTTTAATTAAAATTGTGACTAAAGCAATTAGTGCATTAATTATATAAAGACTAGTTAGGATAGTTGTGACCAAAATAGAATCCTCCTTAGATAGAATAACAATAGCTATTATAGCATGATAAATCCAAGAAACCTAAATTTAAGAGAACATAAATAAAAAATAAATTTGAAGATGTGCTTATTCTTAAAGTAAAATGGTTGCAATTTTTTATGTCTTCCTGTAGGATAATAATAGAATTGAATATCTCCTTAGGGGAGTAACCGACAACAGTCGTTGTGATAATATCAACAGTAAGTTAACCAATGGTTTTCTGGTATTGTATGAAATGGTGAGACCTAAGACAAATCTGTATTTGTCTTAGGTCTCTTTTTTCAGTTGGTAAGCTATTGGAACGAAAAAAATGGGGGATGGAATTTGGAAAATAAGAAACAAGCTCAGACTGCTGTCTATAAAGAATCAATTGACTCTTTAATGCAAAAAACACAGAGTTCAGTAGAAGGATTGAGTACGTCACTGGCGAAAGAAAAGCTTGAAAAAAACGGATTAAATCAACTAAAAGAAGCGCCTAAAAAGCCAACGTGGAAATTATTTTTAGAAACATTTAAAGATGCAATGGTTATTGTCTTATTGGTTGTTGCTCTGATTCAAATGGTTATGGGGGATTACATTGAATTTATTGTTATCTTTGCTGTGTTGATATTAAATGCTGTCATCAGTGTAATCCAAACAAAAAAAGCAGAAGGTTCTTTAGAAGCATTAAAAAATCTATCTGCTCCTGATGCGCGCGTGATTCGTGACGGAAAAGAAAAAACAATTCCTGCTAATAAACTAGTAGTAGGAGATATTGTTTTGTTAGACGCAGGAGATTATGTACCTGCCGATGGTCGTTTATTAGAAGCTGGTTCGTTGAAAGTAGATGAAGGAATGCTTACTGGAGAATCAACAGCATCAGAAAAAGAAGTCATAGATATTACACAAACTGTGCCAATTGGTGATCGTTTGAATATGGTTTTTAGCGGAACCATCATCACCTATGGTCGTGGGAAATTTTTAGTAACGGCTACAGGAAATAATACAGAAATCGGTGAAGTAGCAGGCTTGCTTGAATCAACAACTGAACAAGCTACGCCATTACAGCGAGGGTTAGATAAATTTAGTAAGAAATTAAGTTTAGCTATTTTGGCTTTGTCTTTAGTTATTCTTGCTATCCAGTTGTTCCGGATTTATTCAGGTGAAGGAACGGGGGATCTAACGGCAGATATTGTAAGTGCAGTTATGTTTGCAGTAGCAGTAGCGGTAGCAGCTATCCCTGAAGCTTTGCAGTCCATTGTGACCATTGTTTTATCTTTGGGAACCAATAAAATGGCCAAACGCCATGCTATTATTCGTAAATTACCAGCTGTTGAAACGCTCGGTTCTACAAGTATTATTTGTACCGATAAAACCGGCACGCTGACACAAAATAAAATGACGGTCGTCGACTATTATTTAGCAAATGGTTCTACAGGCGATTTTACAAATGAACCAGCTAAATGGACAGATGATGAAAGACGTTTAATAGAAATTAGCGTCTTAGCAAATGATGCTTCCATAAGCGAAGACGGAACGAAGTTGGGAGATCCGACAGAAGTTGCTTTTATTGATTTTAGTGAAAAATTGAATCAGCCTTACCAAGAAATTCGGAGTAATTATCCAAGGCAAGCGGAGTTGCCTTTTGATTCTGATCGAAAACTGATGTCAACTGCGCATACTATTAATCAAAAACAATATCTTTTTGTTAAAGGCGGACCAGATATTGTATTTGCACGCAGTAAAAAAGTATTGATAAATGGTGAAGTGGTGCCGATGACGGATGAATTAATGAAAAAATTCAAAGAACAAAATGAAGCTTTTTCAAACAAGGCGTTGCGTGTGTTGGCTTTTGCTTATCGTCCAATTGAAAATACAGAGTTATCCTTTGAAGATGAAAATGAGTTGATTTTAGTGGGCTTGCTGGCGATGATTGATCCGCCAAGAGCAGAAGTGACACGAGCAGTAAAAGAAGCTAAAAGTGCTGGGATTAAAACCATCATGATTACAGGGGATCATAAAACAACTGCGGTTGCGATTGCAAAGGAAATCGGTATTTTTGAAGAAGGAAATCAAGCATTGACAGGAACGGAATTAGACGAATTGACAGAAGATCAACTAAATGAAGTGTTAGAAAAAGTGACGGTCTATGCGCGAGTGTCTCCCGAAAATAAGATTCGCATTGTTCGTTCTTGGCAAAACAAGGGGCATATTTCAGCTATGACTGGTGATGGGGTAAATGATGCGCCGGCTTTGAAACAAGCCGATATTGGAATAGCCATGGGAACGGGAACGGATGTTGCAAAAGATGCAGCAGCGATGGTTTTAACCGATGATAATTTTGCTTCGATCGTTAGTGCCGTAGAAGTAGGAAGAAATGTTTTTGATAATATTAAAAAAGCTATCTCTTATTTATTTTCCGGTAACTTAGGAGCAATCATTGCGATCATTTTTGCTTTAGTTGCTGATTGGTCGAATCCGTTTACCGCTTTACAGTTGTTATTTATTAATTTAGTAAATGATTCACTGCCAGCGATTGCTTTAGGGACAGAAAAAGCGGAACCTGCAACTATGAATAGACCGCCAAGAGATCCAAATTCCGGTATTTTTACCGATAAAACATTAATTTCTGTCACCTATCGTGGCGTATTGATCGGTGTTGCAGTTATTTTTGCTCAATGGTTGGGGATGCAGCATTCATCAGAATTTGGTGTAGCTATGTCTTTTTCTACTTTAATTTGGTGTCGGACGCTGCAAACATTTCCTGCTCGTTCAAATACACAAACAGCCATTCAAGCCGGCTTTTTCTCTAATAGAAGTGTTTTACTAGCAGTTGTTGTATGTAGCGCATTGTATTGTTTAACGATCATTCCCGGTTTGAAAGAAGTCTTTTCCATTCCCGCAGCATTTGGTTTAACAGAAATTTTAACATGTATGGGTATTGCTTTAGTGACGATTATTTTGATGGAAGTCACAAAATTAATTCTTATTCAAGTGCAAAAAAATAAATGATTGGTGCAATTAAGTGAAAAACGATATTTTTTAGGAGTGAAGAAATTCACTCTTTATTTTGTATATTGTCAAAAGCAAAATGATGTAGGTAATGGTTAGTGTTCTTTTTTAAGAATTTGTTTTGTAATAAAATAGGGTACAAGTAGAGCCATCTATAGAAAAGTTAATAGTTTTAAAAAGTGAAAAAAGAATGAAAAGTGAATGAAGGAATCGTGGATAAATTTGGTTTTGAATAATAAATGAGAAAGATTGAAAAATTTTTTATTTTAAATAAAAAGCAGGTCATGGCAATGAATGGATTCATTAATTATAAAATACTTGATATATTTATTGATTCTAAAAAGTAATAAAAGGTAAAAAATTATAAGGAGTTTTAAAATGAATGAAGAAGATTGGAATGCATTTGCAGCTGAGTATTATCTGAATCAAAGAGAAGGAAAAACGACGATTGTCAAGGATGTCATTGACTATCTAAAAAGAGAAGATATTTTACCGACTGAACAAATAGTAGATGTAGCTGGTGGTTCTGGGCGTTACTTAGCCATGGCAAAAGAAGCAAAGATGTATGAATTAATTGATTTTTCAAGTGAAATGCTGAAGTTTGCTGCAAAAGAAGTAGTAAATTTAAGTATTGAAAATATTTGTTTGACGAAAAAAACTTTTTTAAGTTTTTTAGAAAATGCCAAAAAGTATGATCTTATTTTTTCGGCTTCAAATCCAGCGTTAGATCATCCAATAAAATTGGAAAAAATATACAGGAAAATGAAAAAAGCTTGTGTAATTATAAGGGTTGTCTATTCTAAAGATGATCTATTTGCACCACTGGAAGAACAGCTAGATATTCTAGAGGAGGATTATATAGTTTCATCAGAGATCATGAAGCTGTTTGAAACTTATTTGAAGGAGGAAGAAATTCCCTATAAAAGCAAAAAATTTACGTATTTATTAAAAGAAAAAATTACTGAATCATTTATGAAAGATTATTATGAAGAATATCTCGAAGATGCACGTTTTAATGAATACGTTAAGAAGTATTTTGATCAAAAAGAGCAAGTAATTAGCACAACAAAATTGACTTATCAACTATTGTTAATTTTACCGCAAGAACGATAAAGTGAGGAAAGAATGTTTTTCATTTCTTAAAATTGAACATTTCTAATTTGAATATCCATATTCTTGTAATGATCTTTTTTGTGTGAAGAGTACATTTTTGAAAAAGGTGGAACAATCAGTTATAAAACTGATTGTTCCACTTCTTGTTTTTGAAATTTTTTGTTGTTACAAAAGAAGCTTTCATTTTAAATAGATATTTTAGACTGTGATTATTTGAAGTGAATCAGGGGTTTTTTGATGAAGGAAAAGAAAACTTGTCTTGATTATTATTTATAGTAGCGAATGCCTTTTTCTACTTTAGTGATTGAAAAAGGTACATTTGAAGAATATTCTGCTTTTTTTCCTTGTTCAGGCAGCTTTTCACTAAATATTTCTTCGTACTGATCGATTGTGACGGCTTGTCTTGCATTTAGCATTTTTTGATGTTCTTTTATAAATAAGAAATCTTGATAGCCTTTTTCTAAATAACCAGTGAAAAATTCACTAACCGCCCCTGAGCCATAACTGAATAATCCGATTCGGTCTCCAGCTTTTAATTCTTGCGTATTTTCTAAAAGAGAAGTCAGACCAAGATAAAGAGAGCCAGTATAAAGATTGCCGATTCGACGGCTGTAACGAATGCTTTCTTCATAACGAGTGAGCAGGCGGGCTTGTGTTTTTTTATCTGTTTGATCTAAGATACTTTGTAAGGCTTTTTTCCCCATTTTTGTATAAGGAATATGAAAGCTTAAAGCATCGTAGTCTTCCAGTTTAAGACCCGTTATCTCTTTATGATGATTCCATACTTTTTGGAAAGATTCGATATAAGTGGCATTAGATAATGGTCCGTCAACCACTGGAAATTGACAATAAGTAGGACGCCAAAAATCATAGATGTCTTCTGTTAAAAAGACGCTATCGTCTTCAATCGAAAGAATATGCGGATCTTTTGTCACCATCATTGCTACTGCGCCTGCGCCTTGAGTGACTTCACCGCTACTGGCTAGGCCATAGCGAGCCATATCGCTTGCAATGACTAAAACTTTACGTTTTGGGTGGTTTTTGATATATTCTTTTGCCATGTGTAAGGCAGCGGTGCCGCCGTAACAGGCTTCTTTTACTTCAAATGCTCGAGCAAATGCTTGAATTTTTAATAAACGATGGATGATTACCGCACTGGCTTTTGAATAATCGATTCCTGATTCTGTTGCAACGATCACCATGTCAATTAATTCACGGTCTTTACTGGTTACAAGTTTACTGGCAGCATTTGCTCCGAATGTGACAATGTCTTCTGATACACGATGGATAGCCATTTGGTCTTGGCCGATTCCAATATGATACTTGGCTGGATCTGCTCCTCGTCTTTTAGCTAGTTCTGTCATATCTAGATATAGATTTGGAATAAAAAAGGAAAGACGGTCAATCCCTACTTTCATTTCAACACCTCTTTAATTAGGATAAAAGCTTACTTTATTAAGTTAACATAAAAATGTTAAAAGAAATATAAAAAAACAAATATTTAAGGATTGTTAAAATTTATTCTTAGTTTTTTTGAAGCTGTAACAGACTATTTGTTTTTAGTAAAAACAATGGTATATTTTTCTAGGAGGTGGCTGACTTGAAGGAAGTCGTAATTATAGATGCTGTGAGAACACCAATTGGAAAATATCGAGGAAGTTTAAGTTCATTGACAGCAGTTGAATTAGGAACCATTCTTACAAAAGAGCTGTTAAAAAAAACAAGGATTCCCAAAGAGATGATTGATCAAGTCATATTTGGAAATGTTTTACAAGCTGGAAATGGGCAAAATGTTGCTAGACAAATTTCTGTTAAAAGTAAAATTCCTGTGAGCGTTCCTGCTATGACGATTAATGAAGTCTGCGGCTCAGGGATGAAAGCAGTGATTTTGGCTCGTCAATTGATCCAGCTAGGAGAAGCTAAATTGGTTGTAGCTGGTGGAACGGAAAGCATGTCTCGTGCTCCGCTGCTTCAACAATACGAAGCGCAAACAGCGACTTATCAAGAAGAAATATCGAGTATGGTTAACGATGGTTTGACAGATGCTTTTTCCAATGCGCACATGGGGTTGACGGCTGAAAAAGTAGCAGATAAATTTTCAGTTACAAGACAAGAACAAGATCGCTATGCACTGGAATCACAAATAAAAGCAGCAAGAGCCAGTGAAAGTGGCGCATTTAAAGAAGAAATTATTCCTATTTCTTTGCCTGATCAAACAACGATCGAAAAAGATGAAGCGATTCGAGGAAATAGTACTTTAGAAAAATTAGCGACGTTGAAGACGGTGTTTTCAGAAAAAGGAACAGTAACAGCTGGTAATGCTTCGCCTTTAAATGATGGGGCTGCTGTTTTAATTTTAGCTTCTAAAGAATATGCGATTGAAAATAACTTACCTTATTTAGCGACGATTAAAGAAGTGTCAGAAATTGGTATTGATCCTAGTATAATGGGAATTTCACCAATTTTAGCAATCCAAACAGTATTAAAAAAAGCAGGTTTGTCAGTAGAAGAAGTGGATCGCTTTGAAATTAATGAAGCGTTTGCAGCTTCATCTATCGTTGTGAATCGGCATTTACAGCTTGATGTAAAAAAAGTAAACGTTGATGGCGGCGCAATTGCTTTAGGTCATCCAATTGGTGCAAGTGGTGCAAGAATTTTAACGACGTTAAGTTATGGACTAAAACGAATGAAGAAAAAATATGGAGTAGCTTCATTATGTATTGGCGGTGGTCTTGGATTAGCTGTTTTGCTTGAATCAACTCAAGAAATAGAAAAACAAAATGAGTTAAAAAAAAAATTTTATCAACTGACGCCTGAACAACGTCGAAAACAGTTGGTTCGTGAAGATCATATCAGTCAAGAACAAGCAGATAGTTTAAAAAACCGAGGATTATCTGAAGAAATAGCTAATCATTTGATTGAAAATCAAATCAGTCAAGTGGAAATTCCTTTGGGAGTAGCTCAAAATTTCCAAATTAATGGAATAAAAAGACAAGTTCCAATGGCTACAGAAGAGCCGTCTGTCATTGCAGCTGCTAGCAACGGTGCAAAAATTTGTGGAAATATTTTAGCAAAAACACCGCAACGATTGATGAGAGGACAAATTGTTTTGACTGGACAAATGCAATATCAAGAGGTTATCGAAACCATAAAAACAAGAAAAAACGAACTGATCGCTTGTGCCAACGAGAGTTATCCTTCGATTGTAAAACGTGGAGGCGGCGTAAAAGAAATGAATACTAGAGAATTTATGGGAAGTGACCACGTGTATCTTTCGATTGATTTTTTAATTGATGTCAAAGATGCAATGGGCGCAAACATTATTAATGCCATTTTAGAGGGAGTGACTCATCGATTACAAGAGTGGTTTTCCCAAAAAGAAATTTTGTTTAGTATTTTAAGCAATTTTGCAACGGAATCTCTGTCAACTGCTTGCTGTGAAATTCCTTTTGAACGCTTGGGGAAAACACAAGAAGAGGGAAAGAAAGTAGCAGAAAAAATCCAGCAAGCTTCAGAATATGCAAAATTAGATATTTATCGTGCTGTTACTCACAATAAAGGGATTATGAATGGTGTGGAAGCAGTGATTCTGGCTACCGGAAATGATACGCGCGCTTGTTCTGCTGCAATTCATGCTTATGCTTCAAAAGATGGCTTTTATCAAGGATTATCAGATTGGCAAATAAATGATCACAAGCTAATAGGAAAATTAAGTGTACCTTTAGCAGTGGCTACAGTTGGTGGAGCCTCAAGAGTTCTACCTAAAGCAAAAATAGCTCTTGAAATGTTGAAAGTAGCATCGGCAACAGAATTGGCACAAATTATTGCAGCTGTCGGCTTAGCGCAAAACTTGGCTGCTTTGCGAGCATTAGTTACAGAGGGAATCCAAAAAGGTCATATGTCATTGCAAGCAAGAGCATTAGCTATTACAGTTGGCGCACAAGGAAGTGAGATTGAACAAGTTGCAGCGTATCTGAGAAAGTCGACCCACGTGAATCAAGACACGGCTAAAAAATATTTAATGAAAATTCGTCGCTAAACGATGGTTTCAAAAAAAGCCAAGAAGTAAACGAACGACAAAGAACAACTTGGCATTCATGCAATAAAATCTCTGTTTAAAAAGAGAATAAGTTGTTAATGATTAGTTGAGTTTAGCGTTGATAAAAAGGCGTAGTTCCTTACTGTTGTGTGTAAAGTCAAATAAAAACGGAGTGAACGATAGTCACTCCGTTTTTATTTGTAACGCTTTTACTTAAAAAAGATATTATCTTTCTTTTAAAGAAGTTGCAGCAAACTGCTCGATTAATGGGATCAGTGTTAGCTTAATTTTGTACTTACGTTCTAAAGCTTTTTCAATTGTAAATTCGTTTTCTACTTTCATAGAAATTTCAGCTAGCTTACGTGGTTCAGCTGTTGTTTTTTCATAAATAACTACTGAATCCGTTTCTTTTGCTGTGTAAAATTTTGGATATTCAGCTATTGCATTTGAAAAATCAGTGAAAGACAAAGTAATAGGCTCAGTTATACGCTGTTTTTCAGTAATATTTTCTATTGTTGCATCTATTGAACCGGCAGGTGTTGTTTCATTTACTGCTGGTATAGCAGTTGTTGAAGCTAGTTGAGCTGTTGGTTCATTGTTTTTCAGACGTTGATCGTTCCAATACGAAACGATTTCAATCAATAAATTATCACGGAAACGTTCAAAAATCCCTTTTTCTCCTGAACGAATTCGTTTTAAGACAGTTGTAAAATTATCATCAATTGGCACATTGATACGCGTGCTTTGATTTGTTTGTCCCGCTAAGCCAATTGTTAAGACTTTACGATCTTTTGAATCAAGCATGACTTGTAACGGTAAGCCATAGCGACGTAAACTTTCATCTTCCAATGAATGGAATAGTTGATTTCTGATTCCATCTAAAGAAGGACGGAATTGGTTGAGTAATTTTTGTTTTTGTTTTTTCTTCATATATTCTCTCCTTCGCTCATCCCCTTACGATTATAAGAAAAAAAAGAAGAAATGAAAAGGATTAAATGAAAAAAACTTACATAGTATATGTATTGTCCTCTTAAAAAATGGTAATTTTTTTAAGAGGACAATAGAATAGTTTTAACTTTACAAATGAAAAAAGCTAACCGTTTCTTGCAAAATAAGCCTGCAAGTTTCAAGAAACATTACTTGAAACTTGCAGGCAAAAGCAAATGTCATTTTTCATTTTTTATTTATGTTTTTTGGAATCAATGCAAAAACGGGTAATTCAGGTGAATAAATTACTTCATGTTCTTGCCATGTCGTGACCATAAGTGAATGATCAAAACGTTTGGTTAGCTCTTGCAGCTTTTGTTCATGAGTCCAATGACGTACAGGAAAATGTTGAATATTATCCGGTCCAATCAAAAAAAGAAAATCAGAATGAAAGGTACGGGTAATTTCTTCGGGCAGCGCATTTAAGCGTTCAAGCGGATTCATCATCAGCAAATTCCTTCAATCAAAATTGCGTGGTATCTGGATCTTTTGCTTTGCCGACTACCCCATTGAATTGGTCGATTTGTTTCATTTCGTCTTCAGAAAGTTCAAAATCAAAGAGTTTTGTATTTTCTTTGATGCGACTAGGAGTAACTGACTTAGGAAGCGGTAAAAAGCCATGCTGCAAAGACCAACGTAAAGCAACTTGTGCAATGCTTTTATTGTATGCTTTAGCAATTTTCTGCATTTCTGGTACTTCAAAGATTTTTCCTGTTCCTAAAGGACTGTAAGCTTCAAGAATCATCTCATGCTTTTGCGCATAGTCCACTACTTTAGGTTGTAGCTCACCTGGCGCTAAGAAAATTTGGTTGACCATCGGCATGATTTTCGCTGTTTTTGCTAATTCATCCAAATGATGCGGCAAGAAATTGCTGACGCCGATAGCTTTTATTTTACCGGCTTTGTATAGTTCTTCAAAAGCACGCCAAGTTTGTGCATTTGCTTCTTGCCAGTTTTCACGAAAAGCAATGGGGTTCGGCCAATGGATCAAGAAAAGGTCTACATAATCTGTCTGCAATTTTTTTAAAGATTCTTCAAAAGAAGCCATAGCTAACTCATAACTGTGATTGGCATTCCATAGTTTAGTGGTTAAAAAAATCTCTTCTCTTGGGATTCCGCTTTCTTTGATGGCTTGGCCGACACTTTCTTCGTTTTTGTATCCTTGGGCTGTATCGATGTGACGATAACCAACGGCTAAAGCTTCTTTAACAGAAGAAACAGCGACATCGCCGTCTGGCGTTTGCCAAGTACCAAAGCCTACAACAGGAATTTCATAACCATTTGATAAACGATAGGTGTTTGTTAGTGAATCCATACGCTCAACTCCTTAATTTTTAATTCATTCTAAGTGTAGCGCATTTAAAAAAAAAAGAAACCTATTTTGTTTAAAAAGGGAACATTTTTATTCAAAAAGAAAAAAGCTGTTTTTCCTTCTGGCATTTTTTAGATATTTTCCGTAAACTAGATCAGAAAGGAATGAGCGTATGGACATTTATTTAAAAAAAGCAATTTTGCATATTATTGATCGTGAAACGGGGACGCCAGTTTTTTCACAAAAAGAGTTAGATCTGACAAAGGAGTTTATTCGAGAATTTTTGCAAAAGAAAATCCAAAAAATTTCTTCTGTGCAAACGAAAACAGGTCAATTGGCCTCAGATGGCATAGTGGTTAAACAATTGCGCCAATGTCAAGAAAATTTTATTGAAGCAAGCAAAGCAATCGTTCAACGTTGGTTTGAGGTTTACCAAGAAAGCGAGGAAGCTCCGAGTGCTGACGTATTTATCGTTTTGTATGAAATAGATACAATTATGTACTTAGCGTTGTTGAAAGTCAATTATCGCGAGTCTTATACTCATTTTGTAGAAGCAGATGAAGCAGGAATTGATAATCGACTGATTTTAAATCGTGCAATTTTAGGGTCAAAAACTCAAAAGGCAGATGAGGCATTTGCGGTTGATTTAACGAATCTTACGTATGAATTGATTGAAAAAAAATATAAGTTTTCTGGTAAAAAAGAATTTTACTTTTCTAATAAAGTTATCGAAAGTGTTCCTGCGCCTTCTCTTGAAGAGAACGTCAAGGTGATTCAAAAAGTAGCGAAAAGTTTAGGAAAAAAATTTGAAACAGAAGAATTTGATCTTGTGGCTGATTTGAAAGAAGCGGTTTATGATACGATTGAAGAAAAAGGTAGATTGGATCATGAAATGATTGCTGAAAAAGTTTTCAAGGAAAATGTCACAGCAAAATTGGCTTTTCAAGAAGAAGTTCAAGAACAAGGCTTTGTAGCAGAAGCCTTGCCTGTCAAAGAAGTACAAGAAATTTCTGAAAAAAAATTTGGGAAACAAAAATTTAAGTTATCTAATGGGATAGAATTAATTGTGCCGGTTGATGTTTATCGAAATCCCAATTTGATTGAATTTGCAAATAATCCAGATGGTACTATTTCAGTGCTGATTAAAAATGTAGAGGAGATATTGAATCGCTTGTAACAAATAAAGGGGACTTGTTGAAACGAACAATAAGCTACTTAGTTAAATAATTATTGCTATCTAAAGAACAGGCTAAAAAACAAGAGAGTAAAAAGAGAATTTTACAAAAATATTTGTCTTGAAAATAATGTGAGGTTCTTTTTTAAAATTCAACTACTTTTTTCAAAGTGATTATTTTAGCTTTCACCGTTACTTGATGGAAGGGTTCTACATTCTACTCGTCTCGTTTTTTTGTAACTGTAGCTGTAAAAAAACGTGAATGAAGGATTAAGAGGAATTAAAAAGTATACTTTTCATTTTATTTTATGCGACTTTTTTCTTTGTCTAATTGATTAATTGCCTTTTTTGGTACCTCAGATTTAGAAATTTCTATCCAGCTGATGACGCCTTTTCTAGGATTGACTTTCAGTTTTAAATAAGCATTTAATTTTAGTGGTTTTATTCGAGTTTCCTTTAAAATCACCCGTTTATATTTGCCTTTTTTTGTATAAGCTGATTGCACGTACGTGTAACGTTTCACGTCACGAGTATCGTAGTTTTTTTCGGTTGTTTTATCTCCAAGTGTAATGATTTTTGTATAATAAATTGTTCCTCCGTAAAAATAATGATATGCAGCAAAACTTCCACTAATGAAGACAACGAGTATAACGAGCAAGGTGATAAGTTTTTTCATTTTTCTTTTCCCTCTTCCCTCTTTTCTTTTTTCTCTATTATTTCTTATTTTTTTTGCTTCGTCTATAAAACAAATAAATTTTTATAAATAATTTTTTTCTTTACTTTTTATTTCTTAAGTGTGTTTTGAAAACAGTAGTGAGAGGTAAAATCATACGATGTCTTGTAAAGCGAGGCGGAAAAAAAGAGCTAAAATTTACAAGAGATTGATTAAAAGTTGAATGAGATAACTTTCGTAAATGTTAAAGAGAAATCTACGTGCATTGGAGAAAAGGAGTGCAGTATTAAAAATAGCATGTGTAAGGAATGAAAAAAACTCTAAGTAAGTGTCAGCTAAGCCATTTAGCTGCGTTAATTTTGAGGAGAGTCAGTGATGAACATTAAAAAAATAGTACGCAATGGATTAAAACGCTTAGGAAAAATGCATGTTTTTCATTATTGAGCATGAAATTTTATTTGAAAGGAAAAAAGGGGAATGAAATTTAGTGAAGAACTAAAAATTGATTCAGAGGCTCTATGGAACTTATATGCTTTTCTGTGGGATGGTCTGCGTATACGGATGAATTTCAGCGATTAGTAAAGGGAATTTTTCAGTCACTAAAAGTGATTACTGTCTGGCACGACCAAGAGTTGATTGGAATTATTCGTAGTGTAGGGGAGGAGAAACTATTGGTTCGACAAAAAGTTTTATTAACGTAAGGAAGGACCAAATAATTTGATTTTGTTTCGATTGATTGTCATAAAATTGTTTGCTGCTATAAAGAGTATTAATTCTTAAATGAACTGTTTGAATTTATTATTGTTTAGGGGCTTGTTTTTCGATAGAGGAGATATTTTTACAATAAGAGCTCTGAGTTGACTTTGACCAACTTTGACGTATAATATAAGTTGTTCAGTACTTACAAAAAGTAAGTTGAACAGATTTTTTTTGAAATGTAACAAAAGAGTCTATAATAAATATTAATGAGCGTTATAAAGCTCTAAATTATTAGGAGGTTTGTTAATTATGGCAAAAGAACACTATGACAGAAGTAAACCACACGTAAACATTGGAACCATTGGACACGTCGATCATGGTAAAACTACGTTGACTGCTGCAATTACTACAGTATTAGGTAAAAAAGGCTTAGCAAATCCTCAAGATTATGCCAGTATTGATGCAGCCCCAGAAGAACGTGAACGTGGAATTACAATTAACACTGCCCATGTAGAATATGAAACAGATAAACGCCATTATGCGCATATCGATGCACCGGGACATGCTGATTATGTAAAAAATATGATTACTGGTGCTGCACAAATGGATGGGGCAATCTTAGTTGTTTCTGCAACAGACGGGCCAATGCCGCAAACGCGTGAACATATTTTATTATCTCGTCAAGTTGGGGTAAAATACTTGATTGTATTCTTGAATAAAATAGATTTAGTTGATGACGAAGAACTAATTGATCTTGTAGAAATGGAAGTGCGCGAATTATTAAGTGAATATGGTTTTCCAGGTGACGATACACCTGTTATTAAAGGTTCTGCATTAAAAGCATTGCAAGGTGATGCAGAGGCTGAGGCTGCAATTATGGAATTGATGGATACGGTGGATGACTATATTCCAACACCTGAACGTGATACAGATAAGCCATTATTGTTACCGGTAGAAGATGTCTTTTCAATTACTGGACGGGGGACGGTAGCTTCTGGGCGTATTGATCGAGGGGCTGTTCGAGTGGGAGATGAAATTGAAATTGTTGGGATCAAACCAGAGACACAAAAAGCAGTTGTGACTGGAGTAGAAATGTTCCGTAAAACGTTAGATTATGGAGAAGCAGGAGATAACGTGGGTGTATTATTGCGTGGAATCCAGCGAGATGATATTGAACGTGGACAAGTGATTGCTAAACCGGGTTCTATTACACCGCATACGAAATTTAAAGCAGAAGTTTATGTGTTGACGAAAGAAGAAGGTGGACGGCACACGCCGTTCTTCAATAACTATCGTCCGCAATTTTATTTCCGTACAACAGACGTTACGGGAACGATTACCTTACCAGAAGATACAGAAATGGTTATGCCGGGCGATAATGTAACGATCGAAGTAGAATTGATCCATCCAATCGCTGTTGAAAATGGAACGACGTTTTCGATTCGTGAAGGCGGACGTACTGTTGGTTCAGGTATCGTTACGCAAATCGAAGCATAAAAAAGCGCTCTAAAATATAGGGTACTATCAGATTGCTATAAACGATGGACTTATTAATTAGAAAGTGTGGACAATTCTTTATTTTTAAGAATTGTCCACACTTGTTTGTTGCTAAAAAAAGAGGAGGGGGCATTAAACTTTAAATCAGCAGATAGTTATTGACTAGTGAAAACCATCTATCAATTAAAATTTTTATTTTTGAAGAGACGGCTACCATCAAGAATTGTATTTTTTGTTTAACTAATAGTAAGGTAAGATATATATAAATAGTTTGAATAGTTTCAACAATTTTAAAAGACATAAAGAAAATTGTCCATTTTTTTAAACATCCATCGTGTGTTTCAACAGTTCTTTCTTTTAAAAGCAATGAAAAATATATGCAAAAAAATCTACTTTGTCACTTTTACTTTTAAAAAGACTACATGACCAAGAACAAAATGTTTTCTTAAACTTGAGTCTTCAATTGTGTAGTCAATTTTACGCACGAAAAAGAAAGTTTTGGTTCCTATTTTCTTCTTATCCATCTTTTTAAACCACGTCTTTTATTTGATGAAGGTTCCACAGACGCATTGTCAATAATTAGCAATGCAATCATAACGTAGGCAATCCAGCTGCTTCTAGAATATAAAGTATAACGTGAAACCCAATTCGTAGCATATTTGCTTTTGTATTCTCTAAGTCCATGAAAAGAGTAAAAATGTGAGCCAAATTCATAAACGAGATAAGCAATTCTCTCTTGTAAAAAACTTTTTCTGGAAGTTCCTACATTGGATAAAGGAGCCATGCCAAGGTTGAACCAATGTATTTTTTTTTCTTTCATATAGTTAAATAAATGTAAGAATAAGAAATCCATACTACCAGAAGGAGCTTTTTTAGGATCATAGCGCATTAAATCGATTGTTCCTATTTGATTGTTGGTATAAGTAGGCATAATCGTAGCAAAGGCAACAATTTCTTCTTGATCGTTTTTTACGACTGCAATTGGTGCTCGCTGTAAATAATCTTCAGAGAAAAAGCCTAATGAAAAGCCTTTTTCTTTTCGTGAACCTAGCCAATTGTCAGAAATAGTTTTAAATATAACCATTTGTTCAGCAGAAAACGGTGGTTGTAAGACATCAAAAGTAAAACCTTCTCGTTCGATCCGATTTAAGACTGCACGAGTACCTTTCATTTTTTTTCCTGAAGTTGTGAAATGATTTAAGTTTACATAGGCTTCTTCTCCCATTTTAATAAAGTCATAGCCAAATTCATGTAAGATCATCACCATTTCTTCGCTGGTCTCATAAAAGACTGGTAAGTAACATAAACGATCCGTTTCTTCAATGAATGCTTCAATTGCTGCCGGAAAATCTTCTTTTTTTCCGGAAGGATCTCCCATTACGATGCACTTGTTGTTATAACAAGAAAACTGTAACATCACCGTTTCAACTTGGTCTTTTTCATAAATAAACATTCGTTTATCTTTTAAGAAAATCAACTGACTATCTGAATTTCCCCCAAATGTATTTAGCAGCGTGGACGCTTTTTCCTCGTTAAAAGTTTCACCGACTTGCTGTTTTTTTCCTTGTAAAAAGCGGACAAAAAGGATGATGATAAAACTTACTGCAATGATGGCCAGTAAACCAGACAACCAAATCTTTTCAGAGGGAAATAAAAAGAATGAAATAAAATAATGCTTTCGATGAGGAAAAGTAGGCAAATTATAGACACCAATGATGATATAAAGTAGCGATAGGGCCCCGATGATTCCTCCGTCGATTGTCAGCCATTCCCAAGAATAAATGATTTGTTCGCGAAAAAGTTCGTTTTTAGAAGCGAAGACGATTAACAAAAGCACCAACAAAAATATAATTGCTGTAATGCTAAAATCAATGATTGTTACATATGCACATGCAAGAAAAATCAATGAAATGGTTGGCCAATAAGCTCTTTTGACTCTAGCAGCAATTCCGCGTCCCATGATCACAAATAAAAAACCTAATAAAATACTCGGAAATTGCATAATAAGATGGAGTCTCAATGGATTTAGACTGTGCAGCCAGCGAAATTCTGTAAAAGCTTGCGGGATAGTCGCGGAAAGAACCAGCATGATCCCTGAAAAATATAAAAGGATGACAACGATTTTATGAGCTAGCTCGGTGGCAAGTTGTTTTGGAATTCCAGAGTAGCGTTGGTCGAAAGTTGAACCAATCGTTTTAAAGAAAAAGATAATTCCGATCAAAAATGGAATAATATAATAAAATACACGATATAGCAAAATCCAAACGACTACTGTTTCTTTTGGAACACCGATGGCGGATAACCCAATGATCATCATAATATCAAAACTTCCAATTTCACCGGGAATCATTGATACAATTCCGATAACTGAAGCAGCAATAAACAACGGAATGGTTTGCCACAAATCGACGTTAATATCCATAAGCGAACCTACTGCAAGAAAAGTAAATAAGACGCCAGACCATTCTAAAACTGAAACAAAAAGTAATTGACATTGTGTTTTTAAAGAAAGTCCGCCAATATATCCATCTTTTTTCAACGTAGTAACAAGAAAGACAATGGGAAAGTATAAGCCACCGCCAATTAACCAAATCCAATATTGTTTAATAAAAGGCGAAACAGGAGTAAAAAAAACCATAAAAAAGGAAATTAAGCTGTAGATAGAAAGACCAGCCATTAAAAATAAAAATATTTTGGATAAAGCCTGCATGAGCTGTTTGCTGTTTTTTTTATGGCCGTATAATTCAGATCGCAAACCGATACTGACAAAGCCACCGAATCCTGCGACGTTATTGATGGTATTGATCAACCAACTTGTTTCAAATAGATAATTTTTTTTAGGTTTTTGACCCAATAACTGATTGAGGATGATGTCATAACCAATCATTGGCAAAACTGATAATAAACCGATAAGCAGCATCAAAACTGTCTTCCACACGGGAATTGTTTCAAATGTTGCGGCTAATTGTTCTGCCGATAATGTTTTTCCTATTCGAATCAATTCGCTTATGATAATCACGATTACTGAAATTAAAAATATCGTTTTAAAGAGACCGAGATGGTTCTTTACCCATTGCAAGGTTTGCTTTAACAAAAAATCACCTACTATTCTTTTTTATTCAGACAAAAAATCAAGAACTTCTTGATTGAAACGTCGTGGATCTTTTCTGGCTAATTGATGTCCTTGTTCTTTTACGAGAACAAAAGAAGCATTAGGAATCGTTTTTGCCAAATATAGAGAGTGTTTCAATTTGATAACATCTTTTTTTCCTACAATGATCAGCGTTTTGCATTGAATTTTTTCTAAATCAGCAGTCGAAAGACCAATATCTGTTAGTAATAATTTGATCACCAATAAATTTTTTTTAAAGGAAGGGCAAACTAAAGAGAATAGCCACATGCCCATGTAATGCAAATAACTAAGAAATCTAGCAGAAAACAATACTCCCTTAACTAAGGTATTCCCTGAATTTAGTATCAGTCGTTGTACTTTTTCAGGATAATAACTTGAAAAGACTAAGGCGAGATTTGCTCCATCACTAAAGCCAAGAATGTTCGCTTTTTTAATCCTTTCTATTCGCATGATGGTGTAAAGGTCTTGTGCCATTAAACGAAAAGACAGCGTATTGGCTTGATTCGTTGAGCGACCATGACCACGACTATCAATGAGATAAACGGTATAAAATTGTTTAAAGACAGGTACTTGTTCTGAAAAAAAGCGACTGCTGCCATCATTTCCATGAAGCAAAAAAAGTGGTGCGCCGCTCCCAATTTTTTCATAATAAATTTGTGTTCCATCAGTCATTTTTGCATATTTCTTTTCTTTTTTCACATAATCACCTACTGCTTAAAGTATAACGATAATTCTCCTATAAGAGCAATTGTTTTTCTCAAAAAACAGCGATCAATTTCGTAAGATAGCAAAAATATTTAAAAATTTCATTTTTTATTAAGGAAAGTAGTAAAAACTTACTAAGAAATAGCCAAGAGCGGCAATACATAGTAAGATAAAAAAAGACGTCAAAATAACTAGGTGAATGTTTATGAAGAAAAAAAGAAAATCTGTTTTTCAGAAAATACTCTCTGTATTCGTTGTGATTGTGACTGCCGGGCTATTAATTTTTCTAGGAAAGACCTATCAATCCATCAAACGTGTAGAAAAATATCAACCAGAAATAACAGCAGCTGTTAAAAAATATCAGATGGAGAAGTATGAATCGTTAGTAAAGGCAATTATTCTGACTGAGTCAAAAGGAAAAGGTGTAGATTTGATGCAAAGTTCAGAAAGTACCTATGGAAAAGCAAGTATGATTGATCAACCGAAAAACAGCATCAATCAAGGCGTAAAATATTTAGCAGAAATGATTAAAGAAGCGAAAAAACAAGGATGTGATCTCAGTACGGCCATTCAATCCTATAATTTTGGTAAAGATTATATTGTGTATGTTAAGAAACGCGGTGGAATAAATACATTGGAAATAGCAGAGGAATATTCAAAAGATGTATTAAGTCCATTATTAGGAAATGAAGAAAAAACAACTTATCGCTATTGGCGAATTCAATCGCTGCTTTATAATGGTGGATATCTCTATCATAATGGCGGCAACATGTTTTATTCAAAAGTAGTAAGTGTGAATGAAGATTTCATTGATTTATACGAGAAAATATGGAAATAAGGTTTGAACAAGTAAACTGAACAGATTTAAGCGTTCTTTGCGGATTCTAAGTGTTAAAACCAATGAAAAAAAGAGCTCTCTTTGTTACATGTTTTCTTTTTTCCTCAATTAGTTGATAGTACAAAATAGGATGAATGGTAGGAAAAATAGACCAAATTACGCGCTCTTTTTTTAAGAATGTGCTACTCTTTCATAGAATTTTACAACCTTTCGTGTATCAGAGCTTTGAACGAGTGAGCAATAAAAAACATGGTTCAAAGAAATTCGGTTAAAAAAGAGTCGAACTAGCATCAGAATTTTTTAAGCAGTATAAATTTATAAAAAATGTGTTGTTTTTAACGGTAGAAGAAGCTAGACTTAAAGATGTTGATTATTTTTTGAAAGTTGGCGAAAAATGGAGAATAAAGAAATAAAAGGACTTACTCAGAAAGAAGTGAATCAAAAAATTGCTTATGGTCAACAAAATGACTATCAAGAGGATGCCTCGAAAAGTACGAAGCAAATCTTTAGCGATAACATCCTAACATTATTTAATTTTTTGAATTTTGGTATCGGAGTATGTTTGCTATTTGTAGGTGCTTACTCCAATATGGCTTATCTTGCTATAATTGTAGTAAATATTGTTATTGGTATTTACCAAGAAGTACATGCAAGAAATCTAGTAAGAAAACTGTCAATTGTTTCGCAATCAGAAGTTCGAGTCATTCGTGATGGTAAAGAACAGTCAATTGCAACAAAAGAATTAGTTTTGGATGATATTGTTAAAATTGGAGCTGGAGAACAGATACCGTCTGATCTACAAGTGATTTCGGGGCGTGCCGAAGCAAATGAAGCATTATTAACAGGTGAATCAGATTTAATCGTAAAAACAGCCGGCGACGAATTACTCTCTGGTAGTTTTTTAACAAGCGGATTAGTCTTTGCAAAAACAATTCGTGTTGGGGCAGATAATTATGCGGTTCAATTGACTAGTGAAGCAAAAACGCATAAAGCAATTCACTCAGAACTGGTGGATTCGATTCGAAAAGTTTCAAAATTTACTAGTTTTGTTATCATTCCGCTAGGAATTATTTTATTTTTAGAAGCGCTGTTTATTCGAGACGCTTCTATTAAGGTTTCTGTCATTGCTTCAGCAGCGGCTTTACTAGGAATGCTTCCTAAAGGGTTGGTTCTTTTGATTAGTATTGCACTGACTACTGGTGTGACTAAATTAGCCAAAAAAAGGATTTTAGTACAAGATATGTATTCTATTGAAACTCTCGCTCACGTAGACACCCTTTGTTTAGATAAAACAGGGACAATTACGGAAGGAAAAATGAGTATTCAACATGTAGAAGCACTTCATTCAGAATATGAAAAAGCAATTCCGGAAATTATGGGTACTTATCTGGCAGAAAGCAGTGACAATAATCTTACGATGCAAGCGCTCAGAGAGTATTTTGATTTATCCAATCGCTATAACGTCACGAAAAAATTAGCTTTTTCTTCGGATCGAAAGTGGGGAGCAATGGAATTTCCTGAATTAGGTGTGATCTATATTGGAGCGCCTGAACGCTTAGTTGAAACAAAACGATTGCCAGAAAGTTTAAGAGCAGCTCAAGCGAAAGGATATCGCGTATTAATGTTAGGAGTCGCTGCTGGCCAACCATTAACTGAAGAAGCCCCTCAAGGAGTCGAACCCATTGCTTTATTTGAAATTGATGATCCTATTCGTAAAAATGCAGAAGAAACTTTGACTTATTTGCATGCAGAAGGGGTGGACTTAAAAGTCATTTCAGGTGACAATCCGTTTACTGTTTCAAATATTGCTCGACGTGCGGGGTTGCCCAATTATGATGCCTACATCGATCTTTCAACTGTGACGCAAGAAGAAGACGTTCGCAAATCTGCACATCAATATACGGTATTTGGTCGAGTTAGTCCTCAACAAAAAAAAATCCTAGTAAATGAATTAAGAAAAAGCGGGCGTACAGTCGCGATGACAGGTGATGGTGTCAATGATGTTTTGGCATTACGAGAAGCAGATTGTAGTATTGCAATGGCTGAAGGAGATGGAGCAACACGACAAATTGCCAATTTAGTATTGCTGGATTCTGATTTTACTACTTTGCCAGAAGTCCTATTTGAAGGACGACGTGTAGTCAACAATGTCACGAAAGTGTCAGGAGTTTTCTTCATTAAGACGATTTATTCCTTCGTTTTATCCATTTTATGTGCGATAACTGCAATAGGATTTCCATTTATTCCTATCCAAATCACTTTGATTGATTTAGCGATTGAAGGATATCCTTCTTTCTTCTTATCATTTGAACAAGATAAAAGGAAAATTACCTATCGTTATCTTCCAACTGCTTTAATTAATGCTTTACCAAATGCTTTATTAGTTGTATTGAATATTGCAGTTGTTTATATGTTAGGAAAAGTTTTGCCTTTTACGTTCTTACAAACAACGACTTTAATGTATTATTTATTAATTGGAATTAGTTGTATGGCAGTAATCAAGGCTTGTTATCCTTTTAATTCGTTACGTATTTTTTTGGCAATTACGACTGTTATCGGTATCTATGTAGCCGCTATGCTTTTTTATCATTTATTAGAAGTTAATCTCGGATTAGGAACAGCATGGCCATACTTTATAGGAATTATGTTCATGAACATTTTGCTGCGACTCCTTTATTGGAAAGCTAACATTCAAGATTATCTATTAGATAAGTTTGCAACAGCGAGATGATCCGTGAGCATAGAAGAAGTAGGAGAAGAAAAAGGATTATACTTGAAAAAAGACAGAATTATGATAAAATGAAATACGTATAATTGTGTCCTTTAAAATCGCACTGATATCCGTTAGTGCGATTTTTTACCGGTTATTCTCCTGAGGCCTCTTTCAAACAGATGCCAATTAGTTCTTACGGGGGGTGAAAGAATGGCTCGGCGAATTCCTCAAGAAGTTATCGAAAATATTCGTGGTCAAACGAATATCGTTGGAGTAATTGGACAATACGTTCAATTAAAAAAGTCTGGCAAGAACTATTTAGGCTTGTGTCCGTTTCACGAAGAGCGAACGCCTTCTTTTTCAGTTGCTGAAGATAAACAGATTTTTCATTGCTTTGGTTGTGGAAAAGGAGGGAATGTTTTTACATTTCTTCAAGAATTAGAAGGACTTAGTTTCCCAGAAGCGGTAGTAAAAGTGGCTGATTTTGAGCAAATTCCATTAGAAGAACAGTGGCGAAAACAAACTTTCCCTTTAGAGATGAGTGATTCCATCAATGGGAAGTTGATGGCGGCGCATGAAAAAGCTGAAGATATTTATCATCACATGCTACTTCATACAAAAGTAGGAGAGCAAGCGTTAAATTATTTATTGCAACGAGGATTAACGCTAGAAGTAATTGAAGAATTTAAGATAGGGTTTGCGCCAAATGAACGAGCATTTTTGAAACAAGTATTTCAACAAGAACCGTACGACCAAAAAGTTTTGGAACGCTCGGGTCTGTTTATTTTACATGAAGATGGTAAACTATCTGATCGTTTTTATCAACGAGTGATGTTTCCGATTCATAATCCTCAAGGAAGGACGATTGGTTTTTCTGGACGATGGCTTGCGTCGAAAAATGGAAGAGAAAAAGATCAACCCAAATATTTGAATAGTCCTGAAACGGAGTTGTTCAATAAAAGACAGCTGTTGTTTAATTTAGATAAGGCGCGGAGTGCGATTCGAAAAAGCGGTGAGATGCTGTTATTTGAAGGATTTATGGATGTGATTGCAGCTTGGCAAGCGGGCATAAAAAATGGCATAGCTTCCATGGGAACAAGCTTAACGAATCAACAGATCCAGCATATTGAGCGATTAACGAAAGAACTGGTTTTTTGTTATGATGGCGATAAAGCGGGTTTTGAGGCGACAAACAGAGGAATTGAGTTGCTCAGACAAACGAGTCGACTGCCGTTGTCGATTATTATTTTTCCAGAAAGACTTGATCCGGATGAATATTTACGCAAGTATGGAAATGATTCGTTTCATGAATTGATTTCTCATGGTCGTGAAACAGTCTTTACTTTTAAGTGCCGTTATTTGAAACAAGAAAAAAATTTAGAAAATGAAAAAGATAAAATTGAATATTTAGAAGAAGTAATAAAGGAACTTAGTCAGGTAGTTTCACCGATTGAACAAGATATGTATCTTTCACAGTTGTCTGTTGAATTTCACGTTAGTCGAGAAACCATGCAAAAACAATTACGTGAACTTCGCAGAAAAAATCAAACGAAGCAATTCGAACACTCAAGGGTAGTAAAACCACAGATTTCACGATCTATAGTAACAAAAAAAAGACCGTTAACGCAGGTGGAAAAAGCAGAGCAAATGCTTTTATATCGTGTGTTTAAGGAAATTTCTGTTCGCAATTTTCTTAAAGAACAGCAGTTTCAGTTTGCTCATGATACATACGCAGAAATTTATTTTTTATTTGATGCGTTTGTATCCCAACAGGAAGAATTTAAACTTGCAGATTTTTTAGACTTTTTGCAGGATGATAATTTAAGGCGTTTAGTGGTGGAAATTGAGTACTTGCGTGTAGCAGAAGAAAGCTCGCCAAGAGAAATCCAAGATTTGTTGCGTGTAATTGGTCATTCTAGTTTAGCTGAGGAAATAGCAATAAAAAAGCAACAGCAGCAAGAAGCCAGAAGGACTGGCAACAAACAATTAGAATTGGAATTGACAATTGAAATCATGAATTTAATAAAACAGTTAAAACAAGCCGAGTAGCTACTCAAGGGGGGCCTTCTTTTATGGCAAATGTAACAGAAAATAAAAAGTACGAAGCAGCACTAGCAGCTTTTATCAAAGAAAATAAACCAAAAAGGCAAGTAGTATATGATGATCTTTCAAATAAACTGGCAACACCATTCACATTGAATGCAGACGAAATGGATAAATTGATTCAACAAGTGGAAGATGCGGGGATCAGTGTGGTTGATGAAAATGGTGATCCATCCATCTATAGTTTAAGAAATGCAGAAAAAAAAGCAGAGCAAGCTAAAACAGATGATTTATCTGCGCCAACTGGAGTAAAAATCAACGATCCAGTTCGTATGTATTTAAAAGAGATTGGCCGTGTGTCCCTTTTAACTGCGGAAGAAGAAGTAGCGTTAGCTTTAAAAATCGAAGAAGGTGATCAAGAGGCAAAACAACGTTTAGCTGAAGCAAACCTTCGTTTGGTGGTTAGCATTGCGAAAAGATATGTCGGTCGTGGCATGCAGTTTCTTGATTTAATCCAAGAAGGAAATATGGGACTAATGAAGGCTGTTGAAAAATTTGATTATCGTAAAGGGTTTAAATTCTCTACTTATGCAACGTGGTGGATCAGACAGGCAATCACGCGTGCGATTGCTGACCAAGCTCGTACAATTCGTATTCCTGTACACATGGTAGAGACGATCAACAAATTGATTCGCATTCAACGTCAGTTGTTGCAAGATTTAGGAAGAGAACCGACACCAGAAGAAATTGGTGCAGAAATGGATCTTCCTACAGAAAAAGTACGAGAAATACTAAAAATTGCGCAAGAACCAGTTTCTTTGGAAACTCCTATCGGTGAAGAAGATGATTCTCATCTTGGAGATTTTATTGAAGATCAGGAAGCAACAAGTCCGGCAGAACATGCAGCCTATGAATTATTGAAAGAGCAATTAGAAGACGTGTTAGATACGCTAACTGATCGTGAAGAAAATGTTCTTCGCTTGCGTTTTGGATTAGATGATGGACGCACAAGAACTCTTGAAGAAGTAGGAAAAGTTTTTGGGGTGACTCGCGAACGTATCCGACAGATTGAAGCAAAAGCATTAAGAAAGCTACGTCATCCATCACGTTCCAAACAGTTAAAAGATTTCTTAGAGTAAACTAAAAGGGTTGTCTGAAGAGTTTTTTATTGTTGAAAAGTTGGAGATAAAATATCCTCAAAAAATGTATGCTCAAAGATTATAAAGTTTTCAATTGAACGGGTATAAGCCGAGATTTACGAAAATTGTTTTTCAAATTTTTGTGAATTTTGGCTTATTTTTGAAGCAAACTTAAGAAAAAAGTGTATTTTTATTCTACTTTATATAAAAAGTAAAAGAATAGGGAAAGCATTTACTTTTTTGTAAATAGCGAGTTGTGGAAGAAACAATTAAACGAAACGTTCTGAAAATCTTAGGGCAATTGATTTATTTTTAGAAATTTCTTTTGAATGGATAATTTGATGGCAATAGCCTATTGGCGAAAGTTTCAGAATATGGTAGATTAAAGGGTAGCGTAAACCTAACAAAAGGAGCCGATCACTAAGTGATAAAAAAATGTCCAACGTGTGGATCGGAAAAAATTCAAGGAGAGTTAATCTGCCCCGATTGTGGTCATCAAATCCAAGAAGACGATCAACACACGAGTGAAGAAAAAAAGAATCTTGATCAAATGGATTCTTCAAAAGAAGTTTTTCCAGATACGGAATTAAATGATCCAATTGAATGGTCAGAATTAACTGATTTGCCATTGGAGTCGGTGATGGAGTTGTTTAAAGAGGATTCAACTGTTAATGAAGAGCAAAAAACAGATCAGAAAAGTATTAGCGAGACAAATACAATTGCAAATCAAAAGCATGTAAGTAAAATTGAAGAAACAAATTTGAAGGAATCAGTTGAAGCGCCGCCTGAAAATGAAATAAAAACGAAACAGCAAAAGCAAGTCGCAGATTTGAAAGAGTTTGTTGATCAAGAAAACGAAAATTCTATTTTATCTGCATACATTAAGGCACATAGAGAGGATACAACTGAAGAGCATGCAGAAGAATTAATGCGGATGATCAAAGAAGAGCTTGTTTCTAAAGCTTCAAAAGAAGCACATTCTCAACAGATAAAACTAGCAGTGAATCGGACAGAATCGAATTCTGAGCAAGAAAAAAAGGTGGGATCAAAAGCACGACGTGACTTACTCAAACCGTCTTCTCAAGTTGATAAAGATACAAGAAGTAACAAAACGGAAAAACTCGTAGAGCCAAATGATACAGTGGAGTCAACTGATAAAAAGAGAAACAGCTTAACCAAAGAATCGCAAATAAAGATAGAAGAAGCTGAAAATTTTTCTTCAGTAGAAAGAAAAAGCGAGAAGGCTGCTCCTATTTTGGAAAAGGACTATTCGCAAACGGACTCAAAGAAATTCTCTGATGAAGCAAGTTGTGGCGGAAATTTATCTTCTGAGGAAGAACACTCAGACGAGCCAAACAATGATTTATTGATGAAAGAAACGAAGCCAACGGAATATGTTGCGTCAGAAATATTGCCGAAGAAGTCAAAAAAAGGGCTGTATATTACTTTAGGGGTTGCCTTATTGTTTGGGCTTGGGGGATGGGCTTATTATGATCATTATCAGAATGTTCAAGCTCAAATTGTCGCTCAAGAAGAGGCACAAAAACGAAAAGTGACAAAGTTAAGTCAAGCGTTGGCTGCTTTTTATACGGACGATTCTCGTCAGTTTATTTATACTTCTATGATCAATCAAGATTTATCTAAGCTCCGAATTTCTTTAAATGAAGTAAAAAAGGCAAAAGAATATACTGAACTAGTAAAAATTTATCAGGATATCCAAACAAAAATCAAAGAGATTCAACGAATCAATGAGTTGTTTACCGCTCCTGTTATTTTAGACGATCATTTGGCTAAAGAACCTAAGCTAAAAGAAGATAGAAAAGTTCAATCAATGACAACAGTTGATACTGCTTTTGGTCAACTGATTAAACAAGCAGAAGAAGAGGCCGATAAACAATACAAGCAGCTACAAGTAGCTAAGGAAAAACTAAAAACTATCTACAATAATAAAGTAGACAACGTCACTAGAAAACAGTATGATGAAGTAAAAAATGAAGTAGCAAAAGTTAAAAACGAAAAATTAGCTGTTTCTTTAAACGATTCATTAAAAAAAGTAGAGGAACAGTTGACTGCAAAAGAAAAAAAGGAAGCACAACAAAAGGAAGAAGCAAGAAAAGCCAAAAAAGCGGTTGAAGAAGCTCGAAAAAAAGAAGAGGCTGTTCCACAAGCAGACGCACAGATTTTACAACAAACAAGAACTCCTTCTACTGTAAATTCAGGGAACCAACCCATTTTGTCAACTAGAGAAAGTGATGTCTCAGATACCGGAAATCCTGCTTGGAATTGGGCACCGGGAGTGAAACAACGTGTGATTGACACTTGTATTCAACGCGGGTATATCGTTGAAGGAGACTATACACTTGAAAAAGCTAGAATTGAAAATGGAGAAGGTTATTATAACCTTTATGCTACATCTACAAAATCTGCTTTAATGAATGGAATTGGCGAAAGTGCTTTGCCATTTTACATCGTGACAATTAATTGTAAAACGGGTTGGTTTGCTGGAAATGGGAGTCAATAACTTGTGTTTGTGTCGTATTTTTCTTAATACTCAGGCATAGTCTATTGGATATTTTGAATCAGAGGAGCGCCTAGTATGTTCCTTTGAATAAAATAGACATAAGCCTGAGTTTTTATTGTTGGCATAGAGCTTCATCTACTAATCAAAATAGACATTATGTTATGATAGCAAAGAAATCATCTTTCCTAAAAAAGGAGAAATAAAATGAATGAGTTATTAGCAACGATATTTACCGGCATGGTAATTGATGAAAATGAAAAAAATTATTTTGTTCAAAAAAACGGACAAACGTTTGGTCTAAGTAAAACAGAAGGTATACGTAAAATTGGAGAAGCTGTTGAAGGGTTTGGCTATCAAAATCAAAAACACGAAAACCGATTTACTACGATCCTTCCTAAAAGTCGAAGAGGTCATTACGCTTTTGGTACAGTCACTTCATCAAGAAAGGATTTAGGTGTTTTTGTCAATATTGGATTGACGGACAAAGACTTTGTGGTTTCGTTAGATGAATTACCAACAATGACAGAACTTTGGCCTAAAAAAGGTGATCGGTTGATGGTGTCTTTAAGAGTAGACGGGAAAAATCGTGTTTGGGGAAGTTTAGCAGATGAGAAAATTTTTCAATCGCTAAGTAAACGTGGCACGGAAGAATTGAAAAATAAAGAGATTTCTGGGATTGCTTATCGTTTGAAATTAACGGGAACGTATGTTTTAACGACAGATTTTTACATTGGATTTATTCATCCTTCTGAGCGTTATAAAGAGCCTAGATTGGGCGAACAAATAAATGGTCGAGTCATTGGAGTAAGAGCAGATGGCGTATTGAATCTTTCTTTAAAACCAAGAGCTCATGAAACAATTACAGAGGATGCCCAAATGATTTTAACGTTTATTGAACGTTCGGAAGATAAGCAAATTCCTTTCACAGATAAATCTGCTCCAGAAGAAATTATGAATGCGTTTGGTATTAGTAAAGGTGCTTTTAAACGTGCAATCGGTAATTTGCTGAAACAAGGGCTGATTGTACAAGAAGCAGGTGTAACCAGACGAATAAGAAAATCTAATTGAGAATGGCTTGCAAGTTTTCTTTTGCTCGTTTATAATAATTATAATTAAAAAAGAGATTTCTAGTTATTTAATTGTAATTATTATAAATTGTTGGGACTGAAAATATGGTTATGAATGCGATGGCAGTAATGAAAAAAACGAAGCAGCAGTTACATGAATCGGGATTTAAATTGACACCGCAAAGAGAAGCGACTTTACTTGTACTGTTAGAAAATGAAAAAGAACACTTATCTGCAGAAGAAGTATTCTTTTTAGTGAAAAAAAAGAGTCCGGAAATTGGTCTTGCCACCGTTTATCGTACGTTAGAGATATTAACTGATTTAAAGGTTGTTGATAAGGTAAATTTTAATGATGGTGTTGCACGCTACGATTTGAGAAAAGAAGGTGCAAAGCATTTTCATCACCATTTGTTGTGTTTAAAGTGTGGAACGATTGAAGAAGTTGAAGAAGACTTATTAGGCGAAGTCGAAGAGGTAGTAGAAAAAAGGTATCATTTTTTAGTTAAGGATCATCGTTTGACATTTCATGGTATTTGTAAGGAATGCTATATGAAAGAAAAAGAAAGTAAAACCGTCTGATTGATAGACGGCTTTTTCTTTGCTATCTGTAAAATAGACTATCGAAAATGAAAGTGATCTGATATGATAGAAGAACACGAGGTGGATTATTATGAAAGAAGAGATTGATGATTATCTTCACTATTTGACGATTGAACGTGGACTGTCACTAAATACTAGGAAAAGTTATGAACGAGATTTAGCGCAATACCTTCAATATTTAGAAGAAAATCACATTTCTTCTTGGCAGGCGGTTGATCGCTATGTCGTCATTCATTATTTAGAAAAACTGCATGGTGAAAATAAAGCACCGGCAACAGTCACAAGGATGATTACTAGCTTAAGAAGATTCCATCAATTCTTACGTCAAGAGCGAGTAACGGATCATGATCCGATGCAATACATTGATACACCAAAAAAAAGACAAAAATTACCAAGCACGTTGACGCTATCTGAAGTTGAGAGACTTATTGAAACACCAGATGTCACTAAAAATTTAGGACTCAGGGATCGAGCAATTCTTGAAGTGATGTATGCGACAGGGATGCGAGTGAGTGAATTGATCGGGTTAAAGTTAAGTGATCTTCATCTATCTCTTGGATTAGTGCAAACGGTCGGTAAAGGAGATAAAGAAAGAATCATTCCTTTAGGGGATTATGCGATTAGATGGGTGAAACGATATTTAGAAGAAGCAAGACCACTTCTTGTGAAAAATCCGAATGAAACGCATTTGTTTGTGAATCATCACGGAGCTGGATTGTCGCGGCAAGGTATTTGGAAGAATCTTAAGCAATTGGTACGTGAAGCAGGAATTAATAAAGAAGTGACGCCGCATACTTTAAGGCATAGCTTTGCAACGCATTTACTAGAAAACGGGGCGGATCTTCGCACGGTTCAAGAATTATTAGGACATGCTGATATATCTACTACTCAGATTTATACGCATATTACAAAGAAAAGAATGACGGATGTTTATAAGCAACATTTTCCAAGGGCGTAGTTATAGGAAGGTGAAAGAATGTTAACACATTATCGAAAAGAAAATCGTAAAATTGCAATGGGATTATTGAGTTTTCATAAGAAATTAACAGATAAAACTGATCTGCTCAAAGAAATTAATACGTATGAAACAGAAGAAGGATATGAACTTTTTTTCTTTACTCCAGAAGGTTCTACAAACATTCAAGGAATCATTGGAGTTTATTGGGGAGAAGACAAGAAATTAATTGTTCATGATGTTGCCTTAAATCCTTCTTATCGTGGGGATCAGATGGGTTTTCAAATGCTTGATGAACTTCAAGAAAAATATCCAGATTTTTTAATACAATCAACAGAAATTACCCAATCCTATTTAACAAAATGGAGCAATAGGAACAACAAGAAAGAGTGAGTAAGTTGATAGAAATTAGCATCAAATTAGATATATTTGAAGGACCGTTAGATTTACTTCTTCACTTAATTCAGCAGATGGAAATTGATATTTACGATATTCCTATTGCAGCGATTACCGAGCAATATATGAATTACATTCATACAATGAAAAAATTTGAGCTTGCTGTGGCGGGAGAATATTTTGTTATGGCGGCAACATTAATGGCGATTAAAAGTAAAACTTTATTACCTGTTCAAGAAATTTTAGTGGAAGAGGATGAGTATTGGGAAGAAGATCCTCGTGAGGAATTAGTGAATCAACTATTAGAATACCGAAAATATAAATATGCAGCCGAACAATTAATTGAAAAAGCGCAAGAAAGAAGCTTATACTACACAAAGGAACCTGTTTCATTAGCTAATTTCATAGGAAAAGAAAAAACTTTAAAGCGAGGACAAGTAAAAAAACTAGATTTATTTCAAGCAATGGAAAGAATTTTAGAACGAAAAAAATTTTCTAAAAAAGTAGAAAAGACTATTACACCAGATAATACGACGATTGAAGAGCGAATACTTTTTATTGAGGAGCGCCTCAATAAAAATGTTAAGGGATGCTCTTTTGATTCTTTCTTTGATGCTCCGACAAAAATAGAAGTTGTAACGACGTTTATGGCATTACTAGAAATGATGAAAAACGGTCGAATTATTGCACAGCAAAAAGGAAATTATGAATCAATTATGCTTTATCTAGTAGCAGGAGATACCAAAGATGATAAAACTAAGTGAACTTGAAGCGATTCTTTTTATCGTTGGCGAAGAAGGAATTAAACGGGAAGAAATCTGCTATCTTTTATCGATTGATAAAGAAGAAACACTGGCAGTATTAACGAGACTGAAAGAAAAATATGAAAATGATCCTTCCAGTGCTTTGCATGTTTTAGAAACAGAAGAACGGGTCATTTTGACGACGAAAAAAGAGTTAGCTCCCTTATTAAAACGTTATGCGCAAGGAACATCAAATATTTTATCGCAAGCGGCAGTTGAGACGTTAGCAATCATCGCATATAAGCAACCAATTACCCGTGTAGAAATCGAACAAATCCGTGGAGTTCAAGTTTCAGGGGCTGTGCAGCGGCTGACTGCTTATCGTTTAATTGAAGAAAAGGGTAGAGTAGATGGCCCTGGACGTCCGATTTTATATGGAACGACTCCTTATTTTTTAGATTATTTTGGACTTAAATCATTAAAAGATTTACCAGATATACAAGAAATGGAATATTCATCAGATGAAGAAGCTCCACTAGACTTATTCTTTGATGAAATGAATGAAAAGGAGTGATTATAGTGGAACGACTGCAAAAAGTAATAGCGCATGCAGGCGTTACTTCAAGACGTAAAGCAGAAGAATTTATTTTAGCTGGACGAGTGAAAGTCAATGGAAAAGTGGTCAAAGAATTAGGAATGAAGGTCGGAAAACATGATGTGATTGAAGTCGATGAAGTGCCAATTTATCAAGAAAAATCTGTTTATTACTTATTGTATAAACCTAAAGGAGTCATTTCATCAGTGATGGATGATAAAGGACGTAAAGTGGTGACAGACTTGCTTCCTACGGTTAAAGAACGTATTTATCCAGTGGGGCGTCTTGACTATGATACTTCTGGTATTCTTCTTTTAACAAATGACGGTGATTTTGCCCAACGTCTAACTCATCCTAAGCATGAAGTCGATAAAGTGTATGTAGCAAAAGTAAAAGGACTTGCAACTAAAGCATTGCTAGCTCCGTTAACGAAAGGAATTAAAATTGAAGGCAAATGGACTTCGTCGGCAAAATATCAAATTGTGTCTGTTAACCCAAAGACAAATCATAGCTTAGTGGAATTAACAATTCATGAAGGTAGAAATCATCAAGTGAAAAATATGCTTCAAGCAGTCGGACTGCCAGTTCAAAAATTAAAACGAGAAAAATACGGTGATTTGACACTTCAAGGACTACATCCTGGCGAATATCGTGAATTAAATAAGAAAGAAATCAATCAGTTGTTAAATCGTTCGAAATGATTACTTACTTATTATAAGAATAAATGATTGCATTTTTTTTTAAGCGATGTATAATGAAAAGGAAAACAAAATAATAAATGGTTCGTCTTCAGGGGCAGGGTGTAATTCCCGACCGGTGGTGATAGTCCACGAACTACTTGTTAAGTAGCTGAATCGGTGAAATTCCGATACCGACAGTATAGTCTGGATAAAGAAGATAGAGCTTATTTGACGCTGCTTTTTTGCCAAATAACTCTGACTCTCCCTGTAATACTGGAGAGTTTTTTTATTTGTAAAAAGCCGTTGAATAGTTCGCTGAAGAGGAGTCCTAACAGGAGGATTTCAAATGAAGAACACCCGTGTACAAAAAATGGTTGCTGTGGCATTGTTTGCAGCGATCGGATTGGTTTTGCAATACGTTGCATTTCCTATTATGCCGACTTTTGGCTTTTTGAAGATTGATTTTAGTGATATTCCGGTACTACTTAGTATGTTTTTATTTGGACCGATATCAGGAGTAATGACAGCATTTTTACGTTCACTTCTCCATTTAATCACAACTGGTTTTTCTCCAGATAATTTGGTGGGGGATACAGCGAGCTTTTTAGCAACGACCATTTTTACTTTACCTATTTTTTATTTCTTCCATAAAAAAATAAATGTTGGAAAAAATAAAGTTTTCGGAATGATTGTTGGCACATTTGCCATGACTTTATTCATGAGTATAGCGAATTATTTTGTTATTACGCCATTGTATCTCATGTTTTTAGGATTAACAGCTAGTCAGATGCTAGGAATGTCGTTAACGAGCTATGTATTGATAGGAATTGTACCTTTCAATCTAATCAAAGGATTTATTGTAAGTATTGCTTTTTTGGTACTGCATGCAAAGCTATTACCTTGGTTAAGTCGCAAACAGCATCAATTAGCAAAGCGTCATACAGCAATAAATAATAAATAATGAGAAGAAGCAAGGCAGTTCTAGTAGAGGACATCTAAGAAATGATGTCAAAATAAACTAAAATAGACGGGACAAAAGAGTGGCGAGAAAAAGAGATTCACTTATTTTTGTGAGTCTTGGTAAATGTTTTTGAAAAAACTGCTTTTGTTCCTGCCAGTTGGCTGTGTGTTTTATTTATAGAGAGTAGAAGATACAAATATTTTCTTCTCTTTTTTTATGAAAAAAATTCATTTATTTTCGATTTGTAAACGTTTTATTAAACGTATCTGAGTATTTCATTTTTTTATGTATAAAAATGTATTTTTTTTATTAAAATGTGATGTTTTTAGCTTTTTAAATGATAAATAGGTTGATTAACGGAAAGAAAGAAAACGCTACAATTATCTTGAAAAAAATTTTCTAATAAAATTAATAGAAAAAGGAGTGAAAATAGCATTTTTTGAATAAAATTTTTCGAATAATAGGTTATTGTTTTAGTTATTCCGTTCTTTTTGATAAAATAACTAGTGGAATCAATCATAAAAGATTCTAATGAAACAAGGAAGGAAGACGAACATGGAACAAACAAAAAAGAAGAATTTTCAAATGCCTTCAGCGTATACGGTCTTATTCATTATTATTGCAATTATCGCTGTATTAACTTGGTTTATACCAGCTGGACATTACAGTGTCGATGATGCAGGCAACATCATTGCTGGATCATATGAACGAGTGAAACAAAATCCTCAAGGGTTATGGGATATTTTTATGGCGCCAATCAACGGCATGCTCGGTGTACCAGCCGGAGAATTAACGAAAGAAACTCCCGCTGCTATCCCGATTTCTTTCTTTATTTTAGTCGTTGGTGGATTTTTAGGTATTATTAATAAAACAGGGGCGTTAGACGCTGGCATTGCTTCTGTTGTTAAACGATTTAAAGGCAAAGAAAAAATGTTGATTCCAGTATTGATGCTATTGTTTGCATTAGGTGGATCCACTTATGGGATGGCAGAAGAAACAATTCCATTTTATGCACTATTGATTCCTGTTATGATGGCAGTAGGGTTTGATACCGTTGTGGCTGTGGCAATCGTTTTAGTCGGTTCACAAGTTGGCTGCCTTGCTTCAACAGTCAATCCGTTTGCGACAGGTGTTGCTTCTCAAGCTGTTGGAATTTCCATGGGTCAAGGAATCGGGTTGCGATTTTTGATGTTTGTTGTGTTACTAGCTATTTCCATTTTTTATGTTTATCGTTATGCTTCTAAGATTGAAAAAGATCCAACTAAATCACTTGTTTATACTCAAAGAGAAGAAGATATCAAGCATTTTGATATTGATTCAATCAGTCGTCAAGAAACAATCACAAAAAGGCAAAAACACGTCAATGTCTTATTCTTTATTACGTTTGGTATTATGATCATTAGTTTGATTCCTTGGACAACTTTGAATGCCAATTTTACGATTTTTGAATCTTTGACAAAATGGTTAACGGGATTACCAGTAGTTGGAACCGTATTAGGTAAAAACATGCTTCCGCTCGGTGAATGGTATTTCCCAGAGATCACTATGTTATTTTTAGTGATGTCAATTGTTGTTGCCATTACTTATGGGATGAAAGAGTCAGATTTTATTTCAGAATTTTTAGCGGGTGCTTCAGATTTGATCGGAGTAGCAATCGTCGTAGCCGTTGCTCGTGGAATTCAAGTTGTGATGAACAATGGATTAATTACAGATACGATTCTTCACTGGGGAGAACAAGGCTTAAGTTCATTGGCGTCAAGTGTATTCTTAATTCTTACATTTATTTTTTACATTCCAATGTCTTTCTTGATTCCTTCAACTTCTGGATTAGCAGCTGCTACGATGGGAATCATGGGACCAATGGGCGAATTTGCTGGTGTAAGTAAAGACTTGGTTATTACCGCTTATCAATCAGCATCCGGTTTGGTAAATTTGATTACCCCAACTTCAGCAATCGTTATGGGTGCTGTAGCCATCGCTCGTTTTGATATCTCTGTATGGTGGAAATTTATAGGAAAATTAATCGCTATTTTATTTATTGCAATTTGTGTAATCTTAGGAATAGCAGCGATGTTTTGACCAAGGTCAACGAAAGGAATCTACCAAATAAACACTGTTGAGGTTCACGGTTGACTGTTTTACAGGATTCAAGCTCTTGTATCTTTATTATTGGGTGAAAACTAAGGTTGTGTCTGTTGTTTTGACATGACCTTTTTATTACATTAGGAGGGTGAGAACATGAAACAATTTGTAACAAAGCAACATCATGAACAAGCATTAGAATCTTTAGGTGAACTGATTCGGATTCCTTCAGTTTTAGACGAATCAGATACAGGAAAAGGGCATCCTTTTGGAACAAAAGTCATTGAAGCTTTGGACAAAGTTTTAGAAATTTGTGAACGTTTAGGGTTTAAAACATTTAAGGATCCAGAAGGGTATTATGGTTATGCAGAAGTAGGAACGGGCGAGGAACTGTTTGGGATTTTATGCCATATGGATGTGGTACCGGCTGGTGATGAAACCAATTGGGATTCTAATCCCTTTGAACCAACAGTAAAAGATGGTTGGTTGATTGGAAGAGGATCCCAAGATGACAAAGGACCTTCGATTGCTGCAATGTATGCGGTAAAAGCCTTAATAGATGCGGGTGTTGAGTTTAATACGCGTATACGCTTTATATTTGGAACAGATGAAGAAAATCTATGGCGTTGTTTAGATAAATACAATGAAAAAGAAGAAGGTATCACACAAGGATTTGCTCCCGATGCGGAATTTCCATTGATTTATGCTGAAAAAGGGCTATTACAAGCTTATTTAATTGGTCCCGGAACGACAGATTTTTCAGTAAAAGCTGGTGGCGCGTTGAACGTTGTTCCAGATGCAGCCCCTTACGCTGGTGAAAAATTGGCGGAAGTAAAAGAAGCATTGAAAAAACATGGCTTTGATTTTGAAGATAAAGGTGAATCCATTGTCGTTCTTGGAAAAAGTATTCATGCAAAAGATGCAGCAGAAGGGGTAAATGCGATTTCACGTTTAGCCATCGCACTTTCCGAAGTATTCGATTTTGCACCTATCAATTTTTTAGGTCAATTGGTTCAAGAAAATGCAACTGGTGAAAAAGTAGTAGGAAAAACAATTGATGAACAATCTGGCGAATTAACTATGAACTTTGCAAGTTTAGAAATTACGCCGGAACAAACAAAAATAGGTGTAGATATGCGTATTCCAGTAACCTTTAAAAAAGATGAGTTAGTGGAAAAATTAGCAGCAGTCGTTAAGAACTATGAATTAACTTATGAAGAATTTGACTTTTTAGATTCACTTTATGTACCATTAGATAGTGAACTAGTGAAAAATCTTTTAGGTACCTATCGTGAGATCACAGGTGATATGACTGAGCCATTTGTCTCAGGAGGAGCTACTTTTGCACGTACGATGAATCAATGTGTTGCATTTGGAGCAATGTTTCCAGATACGCCAGACTTTATGCATCAAGCAAATGAACGGTGGGAATTAAGTAGTATGTATAAAGCCATGGAAATCTATGCAGAAGCGGTTTATCATTTGTGCAGTAAATAAGGATTTGTTTCATACGCTTGTCTTGTTTAATCTGTGAGTAGGAAAATCGTTAGACGAAAATACGCCGATAAACAAACTGAAGGTTTTTAAAAGCAACACTTGGATGGCTTTTAAAAAACCTTCAGTTTTTTTGATGAATGTTATAAGCATGAAACTAATTTCTCCACTTCTAATCGTACATCTTTCTTGATTTTATATTAAAGAAAAAAGTTGCAATTTTATCGTAGTTTATTTAGTGTAGAGTAATTAGATGGGAAATGAGAAGAAAAGTGTGTAAAAAAAGAAAAAGATACGAGGAAACGCTATTTTTAGATCAAGCGGTAGCGTCAGGATAAAAAGTTGACTCGTTTTTAAAAAGAGAGTACTAGTTTCAACAAACGAAAGTCAAAGAAAACCATGTTTGTTTTAGTAATTGCAAAAAAACAGAGACAGGCAACTGTTGACAAGCAAGTGAATAGGAGAAATAAAATGAGAAAGTTAGACTATGGATTTATTTAACTGCTAGTTCATGCAGTTTTTTAAGCGACTATGGGAATTTTCTTATGATGAGAATAAGAAAAAAACAGATTTAATTTGTTCAAAGTCCCTAGCTTTTTCATAACCGTTCGAATAAAATTGCTCTTACTGGACATTTTTGATAAGCTTTTTGTAAAACTGCTTCTTCTTTTTCAGAAATAAACTGTTGACGTGCTTCAGTTTCTTGAGCAAATAAAACGATTCCTTCTTCATCATAATCAAAGATATCAGGTGCTTCAATTTGGCAAAGGCCACAAGCAATACAGCGTTCGGACACTAGTTTACATAGTAGAGACATTTTTAACCATCCTATTCTTAAGGGGAGTAACATGACTGAATTTATTTTATCCTTATTTTCAACAAGAAACAAGTTGAGAATATCAGTACTTTATATCAAATACTTCATGGGAAACGTACGAGTTCAATATTAATCTATAGTTTTTTGAACCATCTATTGTTTGTCCATGGTAGCTTGCCTGAATTAAAACAAGAAGAGTTTTCAAGAGTAATGAATCAATTAGTAAACGAAAAGTTACTCAGTATATCAAAAAACTATGGGAGAATTACGGCTTTAGGAAACAAGAAACATCTTCAATCAGAAATAAACTTGAATGGTCTTTGTTTTAGTCGATACGGAAGAACAGCGAGTACTTGTTGGCGTTTAATCAAATTTGCTGTACAAGTTGTTTCTTATTTAACTTATAGCTGTTCTGACTATTTGCCGATAGAGACAAGCCCTTACTATACTTTTCAAGTTAAAAGATGGATTGTCGATATGAAGTTAGACCGATTTGAACTGGCAAGCAAGTTAAGCCGAGAGCTTGAGGAATTATTTTTAGATATGCCGACAGAAATGGCCGACTTTCTAGCAAACCAATTTTCCGGCGTACAAGCACCGGGATTATTGTCTTACCAACTAACAGAAATAAAGGATGAAATGCAGCTTAAATTATACGAAGCCAAAAATATACATTCTTTATTAAAAAAAATTGAAGAAAAGAAACCATTGGTTCTTTTTTATCTTATTCAACCTTTACTTATACAAAACTATAATCAAAGTATGTTAATTACAAGAAAACTTGTTTTAGAAGGACATTCTTTGGAAGAAATTATGAAAATTCGCCACTTAAAAAAAGGAACAGTGACAGATCATCTAATTGAATGGCAACTTTATTTTGATGATTTTCCTTATAAAACAATGATTTCAAAAAAAACGTTGAACCGATTAAGTCAGTTTACAAATGTACAGACATTGGAATATCGTCAACTAAACGAACAAGCATCTTTAGATTATGGCGAGTTTCGATTTTATCAAATAGGAGTATTGAAAGGGGAACTGTTGGATGGAATTGAAGGATGAACTGAAAAAACATTTTGGATTTTCTTCGTTTCGTCCCGGACAAGAAAAAATTATCTGTTCGTTATTAAATAAGCAAGATGTCTTAGCTGTGTTGCCTACGGGAAATGGAAAAAGTCTTTGTTATCAATTAACAGGATATTTATGTGAGGGAATGGTCATTGTGGTTTCACCTTTACTGTCATTGATGGAAGATCAAGTCATTCAACTTCAAAAACGAGGCGAAAAGCGAGTGATAGCATATAATAGTTTATTATCCAAAGCAGAACGATATGATGTTTTGAATCATTTATCTGACTATAAATTTTTATTTTTGAGTCCGGAAATGTTGGTACAACAAACGTTGTTGGAGCTGTTGAAAAAACAAAAAATTGGATTATATGTGATTGATGAAGCTCATTGTGTTTCACAATGGGGGATTGATTTTCGTCCAGAATATCAACAATTAGGAGAGATAAGAAAACAATTGGGTTTGCCAGTTACGCTGGCTTTAACTGCTACAGCTACAACAGTCGTTCAAAAAGATATTGAAAAAGTACTATTCCAAACGCCACCCGTTTGCGTGACACATCCTATTAACCGAAAAAATATTGCTTTATATGTAAAAAAAACATCACATAAAGAAGAAGCATTAGAAAATTTAATGAAACAAGCGCAAGGAGCCATGATTATTTATTGTGCTACCAAAAAAGAAGTGGAACGCTTGTACCAATTGTTTCGTTTTCGATTTGCTGTTGGTTACTATCATGGTGATTTGGAAGCCTCTCAAAGACGGCAGCTGCAACAACAATTTAGTCAAAATAAACTCCAATTTTTGATAGCAACGAATGCGTTTGGTATGGGGATTGATAAACCAGATGTCCGTTATATCGTTCACTATGATTTACCTGCCAGTCTTGAAAATTATATGCAGGAAATTGGACGTGCCGGTAGAGATCAAAGACTTAGTGAAGCCCTTCTTCTATATAAAGAGGGGGATGAATGGATCCATTATTTTTTTAATCAGATTTCCAAAGAACAGCGTCAAAGTTTTGAACTTTATTTACAGTCTAATATCGCAGAGCTAAAGCCCTTTGATGAAATTCAGCAAAAATGGTTAGAAATGATTGAAAAAAAACATAATTCTAAAGAGTGGTTGGAGCAATTAAAATTACAAGAAAGAAAAAAGAATGAACGTCTACAGCAAATGCTTTACTATATCCACGCAACTACTTGTCGAAGAGTCATGCTTCTTGATTATTTTGGCGAAAAACTGCTTGAAAAGCCTGAGAAATGCTGTGATGTGGATGGTGCTGTATTAAGTATTCAAACAACAAAAGAGAGAAACAAAATAGAACAAAAAAATTGGTCCGATATTTTACTAAATTTATTTAAAAAAAATAATGGATGATAACTTTTTAAGACAATAAAGTTTGGGCTATGGTATAATATTTACGATAGAAATTAGGAGGTAATAAGGTGAGTAGAAAAGATAGACATCGTTCATCAGAAAATAATGAAGTACAAGAACCATGGGAACAACCAATTTATGATACGGAAGATGAAACTGCTTCAAGAAGTTCTCAACGTCAACAAAAGAAAGGCAATACATTATTTTTGTCTCTCTTTTTAATATTGTTAGTTTTATGTATTGCTATTCCGGCAGGTGCTTATTTTTGGATTAGAAATGGTTCTACAAATACATCCAGTGCTACATCGACCACTACTACTTCGTCAGTCGAAAGTACTGCTACCGAATCATCAACAAAAGAATCAAGTACTAAATCGCAAAGTACGACTGAAACTCAGTCAATAGTGGAAAGTACGCTTCAAAGCAGTACGATTGTTTCAGAATCAACTATGCCAACGACTACAACCACCACAACTACTTATCAACAAGAAACACAACCGACAAGCAGTGTGGAAGAAGTAACTACGCCGACTTCTTCGGCTGCAACAGATGGTACGACCGTCACTGTACAAGCAGGAGAAGGTCCTAAACAAGTAGCTGAGCGTGCAGGAATCACAATTGATCAATTGTTTGCATTAAATGGATTAGACCCAAATAACTATATGATCTATCCCGGTCAGCAATTAAAAGTCAAATAATTTTAGCCGCAAGTTGCGGCTTTTTTTTTGAAAAAGGAGTTATATCATGAAGCAAATCAGTATTGCAATAGACGGACCTGCTTCTTCAGGGAAAAGTACTGTTGCAAAAATTTTGGCAAAAGAATTTAATTATATTTATACGGATACGGGGGCGATGTATCGTGCCGTTACGTATTTAGCCATCAAACATTATATACCATTTACGGATGAAAAAGGATTGGTTAAATTAATTCATGATTATCCGTTGTCTTTTGTTCAACAAATAGACGGACAACATGTTTTGATAGGCGATCGAGACGTAACAACAGCAATTCGCCAGCCAGATGTGACTCAAGCAGTTTCTGAGGTCTCTGCTCATCGGAAAGTGAGAGAAGCGCTTGTTGAGATTCAACGTAAAATTGGAGAAAACGGTGGGGTCGTTATGGATGGAAGAGACATCGGCACTTCTGTTTTACCAAATGCAGAAGTAAAAATATTTTTAGTGGCCAGTGTGACGGAACGTGCGCAAAGAAGATATAAAGAAAATATTGAAAAAGGAATTCCAACAGTATTAGAGCAGTTGACGAAAGAAATACAAGCAAGAGATTATTATGATTCCACAAGAAAAGTTTCTCCGTTAAAACAAGCGACTGATGCCGTGCGTATTGATACTACTGGAAAAACAATTTCAGAAGTTGTGCAAGCAATTAAAGAAATTGTAAAAGAAAAAGGGTATTTTCTATAAAAAAAAGAATTTTAAAATTTGTATTTTTGATGTAAATCAAACGAAATCGCTTTATTTTTTTTAGATAATCAATTAAACTAAAAACAGTACCGTTGTTACGGCAGAATGTTGGTTAGGAGGACAAATGTTATGACAGAATTTGAACAAAATCAAGCAGAGAATCGTCAATCAATGGAAGATGCGATTAATAGCGTTCAAGAAGTGAACGTAGGAGACGTGGTGACAGGTGAAGTCTTAGCAATTGAAGATAAGCAAGTTATTGTAGGAATCCAAGGTGCTGGAGTAGAAGGCGTTGTTCCTGCAAAAGAATTATCTACTTCACCGGTTGAAGACATCAATGAAATTGTAAATGTGGGAGATATTTTAGACCTCGTTGTGATCAGTACAATTGGTAAAGATAAAGAAAACGGCAGCTACCTGCTTTCAAAACGCCGTTTAGATGCAAAAAAAGTTTGGGAAAAGATTGAAAAAGATTTTCAAGCGGGAAAAGTAATTGAAGCACCTGTAACTAGTGTGGTGAAAGGCGGATTAGTGGTTGACGTAGGTGTACGTGGATTCGTTCCTGCTTCAATGGTGGAAGATCATTTTGTGGCTGATTTTTCACCGTATAAAGATCAAACTTTAGCATTTAAAATTATTGAAATTGAACCATCAGAAAATCGTTTAATTCTTTCGCATAAAGCAGTAATTGAAACGGAAAAAGAGAAAAAGAAAAAAGAAATTTTAGCAAACATTCATGAAGGAGATGTTCTTAGTGGTCGTGTAGCTCGTACCACTGACTTTGGTGCTTTCATTGATTTAGGTGGGATTGATGGATTGGTTCATGTTTCTGAAATTTCTCATAGTCATGTAGCTAAACCGAGTGATGTATTAGTTGTTGGAGATGAAGTAAAAGTAAAGGTTCTTTCAATTAATCTTGAACAAGAACGTGTCTCTTTATCGATTAAAGAAACCGTGCCTGGTCCTTGGGAGAACATTGAAGAAAAAGCACCCGTTGGTTCTGTTTTAGAAGGAAAAGTAAAACGTTTGACAAGTTTTGGCGCTTTTGTAGAAATATTTCCGGGTGTTGAAGGTCTTGTTCACATTTCACAAATTTCACATAAGCATATTGCAACACCGCATGAAGTTCTTCATGAAGGCGATGAGGTAAAAGTAAAAGTTTTAGAAGTTAAACCTGAAGAATATCGTATTGCGCTTAGCATTAAAGCATTGGAAGAAAAAACTGCTTCTGAAGCAGAACCAAAAGATGTAGAAGCTTATGAGCTACCAGAAGAAAATACTGGATTTGCGATGGGCGACATTTTAGGGGACGCTTTAAAAGAAGAAGTAGAAGAGATAACGGATGATTCAAAAGAATAAAGGTTTTAGCAAAAATAATTGAACATCTTCAAGTTTTTAATTAAAAGATCAATCGAAGCAATGAGCTTTGATTGATTTTTTTCTTTTAAATTTGTATATGTTTTTGTTTTTTACAAAATACTTATATAAATTTATCGAACAATGCTTGAAACTTAGTAGAGCATTGGGTACACTAAGTAAGATTGGAAACTTGTAAGGAGGTAAAAATATGGCAAATCCAACTATTGCAATCGTTGGTCGCCCAAACGTTGGTAAGTCTACGATTTTTAATCGTATTGCTGGTGAGCGTATTTCAATTGTCGAAGATACTCCGGGAGTAACACGTGATCGTATTTATGCTAAAGGTGAATGGTTAGGTCGAGAATTTAGCGTGATCGATACAGGGGGAATTGATTTAAGTGACGAACCATTTATGGATCAAATCAAACTTCAAGCAGAAATCGCAATTGAAGAAGCTGACGTGATTATCTGTGTGGTTAGCGGACGTGAAGGAGTTACCGATGCAGATGAAGTTGTAGCAAAACTATTGTATCGTAGCAATAAACCAGTAATTTTAGCGGTTAATAAAGTAGATAATCCTGAGATGAGAAATGAAATTTATGAATTTTATTCATTAGGATTGGGCGACCCTTATCCAGTATCTGGTAGTCATGGATTAGGTATCGGTGATGTATTAGATGAAGCAATCAAATTCTTTTCAAATGAAGAAGAAGAAGAGGAAGAAGATGCAATTAAATTTAGTTTGATTGGCCGTCCAAATGTTGGAAAATCTTCATTAATCAATGCGATTTTAGGAGAAGAACGTGTCATCGTATCGGATGTGCAAGGAACGACAAGAGATGCGATTGATACACATTTTGTTTCTGAAAGTGGACAAAAATTTTTAATGATTGATACTGCCGGTATAAGAAAACGAGGGAAAGTCTATGAAAATACAGAAAAATACAGCGTTATGCGTGCCATGCGTGCTATCGACCGCTCTGATGTTGTTTTAATGGTTCTTAATGCAGAAGAAGGCATACGAGAACAAGACAAACGTGTTGCAGGTTATGCCCATGAAGCAGGACGTGGTGTGATTATTGTAGTGAATAAATGGGATCTTGTCAAAAAGGAAACAAACACCATGCGTGACTTTGAGCAAGAAATTCGTGAAGCCTTCCGCTATTTAGATTATGCACCAATTATTTTCGTTTCAGCTGTTACTAAACAGCGTTTAGGACTGTTGCCTGAAATGATCGAAGAGGTAAGTGTGAACCAAAACTTGCGTGTACCGTCTGCGGTCTTAAATGATATCATCATGGACGCTGTTGCAATCAATCCGACTCCGACAGATAAAGGCAAACGATTGAAGATTTTCTATGCCACACAAGTCGCAGTTAAACCACCAACTTTTGTTGTTTTTGTGAATGAAGAAGAATTAATGCATTTTTCTTATGAACGTTTCTTAGAAAATCAAATTCGCAAAGCCTTCACTTTTGAAGGAACATCTATTCGCATCATTCCAAGAAGACGAAAGTAGGGATTTTACCATATCAACAGATTTTTTTCAAAAAAAATAGATAGATTCAATTATTACGTTTTTATGACTAAAAAAAGCAGGGGAAAAATGGTAAAAACCTTGCTATTAAGCGGTTTATATGATATCGTGATAACAGAGTATTGAACTTGATCAATATTTCTTTTAAACTTCTGGACCACTCAGAAGATTTTTAACTAAACTGATGTTTACATCATATCTCTTTTTGAGGAGGTGAATCTATCCATGGCAAACAAAGCAGAATTAATCGAAAAAGTTGCTTCAGCTACTGATTTAACTAAAAAAGATGCGACTGCAGCAGTCGATGCTGTATTTTCAACTATCCAAGATGCTTTAGCTAACGGCGAAAAAGTTCAATTAATCGGTTTTGGTAATTTTGAAGTACGCGAACGCGCAGCTCGTAAAGGACGTAATCCACAAACGGGTGAAGAAATCGAAATTCCAGCTAGCAAAGTACCTGCGTTTAAACCAGGTAAAGCATTGAAAGATGCTGTGAAATAAACGTCTAAAAAAGCGCTTGTGGCTCTAAAGCTACAGGCGTTTTTCTTTTTTTATTTTTATAAAAAAGAATGCGTTTTAAGTATGAAGAAACGTTTATTGAATGAAAGTGTACATAGCTAGCTTTTTAATGAATTTTCAAAGATAGATTTACTTTCATGTATAACACAGACTGTATATTATGAGAATGAAGTATAGGCATTATTAAAGTATGTAAATGAGAAATTTTTTAGTATTCAATAAAATCGACCTATCTTTTTTCGAATTGACTTACTGATGGTAAAATAAAAGAAAGGAGTCTTTCAGTAAAAAATGTAGGCAGTTACAGCTGCCTACAACGAATAAGAAAAGGAGGGGAGGCAGATGGAGCTTGATTATCAAATTCAAAATGAAAAAACAAAAATCTCTTACGGTGAAACGTTAGTTAGTCAGTTAAAAAGAATCACGATCAAGCAGCCGATACTGTTTTTAACGAATCAGCGGTATTATGATTTATTTGCAGTTAAAATTAATCAACAGTTTCTTAATCCTAACGAAATTGATTGGTATATTTGTGCCAACACACAATGCAATCATTTAACAGAGTTGAGTAATTTGCTTGCGTTTGCAAAACGTTATCCTGAAAATCAATCTTTTCTTATTATTGGATTTGGAAATGAAGGAATTATGGACTTGGCGGGTTTTTTCCAAAAGCATTCTCCACTTTTATCAACGTTATGGTTGATTCCTGTTTCCATTCGGTCTATGGCACGCGCATTGACTCCCCAACGAATGATTTTGCAACTTCCAAATAGGCTCGTTTTGCAAACACATAATCTTCCAGAACGAATTGTGTATGATCAGACAATTAGTGAAAATCAAGTAGAAGGAAAACGAATTGATTTTTTGATATTTATTTGTTGTGGATTAGTTTGTGATTATCATTTTTTACAAACTCTTTATAAAAACTATCCAACGATACGTCAGTTAACAAATCTTCCTTTTACAGGAATGCTGGAAGAAATGATCACTTTTTATCAAGTGAATGCTGAAAATCTTTCAAATTATGGTAAACTGTTTGAACAGGCTTTTTATTTAACAGAAAATGGTCATTTATTGTCTGCCAGTATGAAAAAACTTTTAGGTATTTTATTTCATCTTGTATGGAATATAAAAATAACTGATGTTCCCTTTCAATTAAAAAATTTCTTTATTTGGCTAAAACATCTAAATTATCCGATTGAGTGGCCTGAACGCCTTTTAAAAACAGATTATTTAGCAAATGTTTTGCAGCTGGCAGAAAAAAGTAAAAAAATTCTTGTTTTGAAAAATATTGGTATAATAGAAAATCATCAAATACCTAATGAACAAGAGTTAATTCAAATGATGACGTGTTATGAACAGATTATTCGTGAGATTAGAGGGGTTTAAGTTTAAATGAATACAAATAGTGAAAAAATGCTGCAAGCGTTAGTTAATGAAGATTTAATAAAAGCGCAGTCTTATCTAGAAAAAGCGTTAAAAGAAGATTCGACAGATGTATTAGCTTCACTAGGTGAAAAGCTATTAGCACTTGGCTTTTTAGAAGAAGCAAAACGCATTTATGAACAATTACTTAGTCAGTATCCTGAAAACGATGAATGGAATATTCCGTTGGCTGAGATTGCTATTGAAGACAACGAAATGGATCGAGCGTTTGAATATTTAGAACGAATTTCTAAAGAAAGCAAGGAGTATCCACAAGCATTAGTGGCTATTGCTGATTTGTACCAAGTAATTGGCATTCCGGAAGTCAGTGAAGCAAAATTGAAAGAAGCCGCAGCATTGTTGCCAGAAGAATCGTTGATTCAATTTGCTTTAGCTGAACTTTATTTTTCTGTTGATCGTTTTAAAGAAGCCGCAATGATTTATGAACGATTATTAACAATCGGCGTGGATGAATTTTCTGGTGTTTCTATCCAAGAGCGTTTTGGTCAATCGTTAAGTATGCAAGGAGAGTTTGAAGCGGCAATTGAACCATTAGAGCAAGCGTTAAAAGAAGGACGTACGGATGATCGGTTGTTTCAATTAGCTTTCGTTAATTTGCAATTAAAAGAAAATGAAAAATCCATCAATTATCTGCAAGAATTAAGGGAAGTCAATCCGCAATATCAATCACTTTATCTTTATTTAGGTCAAGCGTTACGAGAAGAAGAATTGATTGAAGAAGCTCAAAAAGTGTTAGAAGAAGGAATTCATGAAAATCCTTACCAAGTGGAGCTGTATCATCTAGCTTCAGAAAATGCTTATCGGTTGCATGAAAAAGAAAAAGCCGAAAGATTTTTGCAAAACGCTTTAGAGGTAGGAGAAAAGCAAGATGAAACGTTGCTAACGTTAAGTAATTTGTATTTAGAAAATGAACGTTATGAAGAAGCTATTTCTATCATTGAACAAATGGAGGAAACGGATAATCCATATGCCGAATGGAATTTAGCACATGCTTATAATGAATTAGAAGATTTTACTAAAGCGGCTGTTCATTATGAACAAGCTTCTCATGAATTAGAACATGAACCTGATTTTCTAAAAGAATATGCCTTTTTCCTACGAGAAGAAGGACAGCTAGCTAAAACTAAAGAGTTGCTTATACGTTATTTAGAACATGAACCTGGAGATTTGGAGGTTCTGTCCCTATTAGATGATCTAGTAAAGAGGTGAGTACAATGTTAATAGATGTAAAAGAAAAAAAAATTTTCTTAAATTGGATGGTGAATCATGTTTCCTTTAGTCGAAGAGAAGTTTTTTGGATTTTAAATTATCTTGCTAATCATGAGGCTATATTAAACAATGTTCATTTTATTGAAGGTGTAAGCCAAGCAAAACGTGGGTTGAGGCTTAGTGATTTATCTTTCAAAGAAGAGCCGATAAAGTTATTTTTAGAGGGAAAAGAATTTACGGATACGGATCAAATTTTTCATGAAATTCGTTTAAACTGGAAAAGACCTTTATATGTAGAATGCTTTTTTGAAAATGCTTGGCAGACAAAAGAGTATTTAATGGTCTTAGAAGAGAATCCTTTTGTCTCATGGAATGATTCGGTCAGTGAAGAAGACATAGAAAAAGTTGAACGTTACTTCAAAGAAAAAGAACAAGAAGCACGTTTGAAAATGCTTTATACACAAATTGATCAAGCACTTGAAGAAAATGATAAAGACGCTTTTCTTCAACTGTCTGATGAAGTGAATCAACTGATTGTAAGGTGTAATTCAGAAAATATGAAACAGCAATAAAAAAGTATAAAGTAAGTAAAATGAGCACTTTTTCTTTTCAATAAATAAGACTGTGTTTTGACCTGAGTATTAAGGAAGAAATGAGTGAATTAGCTGATTTGAATGTTTTCAACTTAATGCTTGGGGGTATTTGTAAACGAGTTTTTTAGAAGTGAAGCAGCTAGTGGAGAGTTACTTAGGTGACTCTCTTTTTATTTCATTTGCTTGACGGCGTTGCAATAATTTAATTTGTGGCTTAAGATAAGTAAAACCTTCTCCTTCAACTTCATGAACGTTAATAATGGATAGAAACGCTTTTTTATCTAAGTGATGGACAATTCGCTTGACTTCATTTAATTCACTTGAGCTAACGACCATGTAAATAATTTTTTTTTGAATGACCAGAAACTCCTCCTTCTCCAGTTAAAAAAGTGACACCGCGTTCTAGTTCCGTCATAAGAAGTGATGCAATTTCTTCGTTTTTAGTTGAAACGATGATTATTCCTTTTGCTGAATAGCCGCCGTCTAAAATAGAATCAATGACTCGACTGAAAACATAAGAAACAATTAATGTATACAACATGCGTTTCAAATCAATATAAGAAAGAGAAGCAAATAAGACGATGACGTCTAACGCTAACAGTGAACGTCCCATAGAAATGCCATAGTATTTTTCTAAAATACGTGCGATAATATCACTTCCGCCGGTTGTTCCGCCCATCCGATAAACAAGACCGCTTCCGGTTCCTGCAATCACCCCGGCTAACAATGAAACAATTAATAAATCATGCTGAAGATTGATTTGTAAAGGAACGCGTTGCCATATCCACAAAAAAGTTGACAGAAAGATCGTTCCTAAAATCGTATAGACAAAAGATCGCTTTCCTAAAATTTTTCCTCCAAGTAAAATTAAAGGAATATTGATTAAAAGTGTAGAATAGGCGGGATCAATGCCAAATAAAGCACGCAAAATTAAGGTGATTCCTGAAACTCCTCCTTCTGCTAAATTATTGGCAATATTTAAATAAACAAGTCCAAAAGCATAAATACTTGTGCCAACAATAATCAGAACGACTTCTTTTAATGTTTTTATTGAGACCACGCAATCCCTCCTTAATTGAGATAGATCTTTTCAAAAGATTACATTACTTAATGTAGCATGGAATCCTCCTTTTCTCAATCGCTCTTTTCTAGGATTTATCAAGAATTTTTGGTAATATGTAATATAAAGAAGAAAGGCGGAGAAGAAATAATGAATGAGCGTTCTTTAAGCAGCATGCAACAAGAAGTAGATGAGTATATCCAACAATTTAAAGTAGGCTATTTTTCCCCATTAGCACAGATGGCTCGTTTAACAGAAGAGATCGGTGAATTGGCTAGGGAGGTCAATCATACATATGGCGAAAAAAAGAAAAAAGTGACTGAACATGAAAATTCAGTAGATGAAGAATTAGGTGATGTCTTATTTGTCATTTTGTCTATGGCAAATTCGTTAGAAATTGATTTAACGGAAGTATTTGAAAAAAATATGGAAAAATTTAATCGAAGAGACCACAATCGATTTGAAAGAAAAGCAAAAAAGAATAAGTAGAGAACAAAAGAGGGGAAAAAATGAAATTAAAAAAATTACCGCCAGAGTATGAAAAAGCGATCCCTGTATTGAATAAATTAGAACAAGCAGGGTTTCAAGCTTATTTTGTTGGTGGAAGTGTCAGAGATATTCTTTTAAAGCAAGAAATTCATGATGTAGATATTGCTACTAGTGCATTTCCAGAAGAAGTTAAACAGCTTTTTCCAAGAACTATTGACATTGGTATTGAACATGGCACGGTACTAGTATTAGTGAATGAAGAGCAATATGAAATAACGACATTTCGTACAGAATCTGCTTATCAAGATTATAGACGCCCGGATCATGTAGAGTTTGTACGCTCACTTGAGGAAGATTTGAAACGGCGTGATTTTACGATTAATGCGTTTGCTTTAAAAGAAGATGGTCAAATCATTGATTTTTTTGATGGTTTATCCGATTTAAAGCGCCAAATACTGCGAGCAGTAGGAAACCCTAAGGAACGTTTTCACGAGGATGCTTTGCGAATGATGCGCGGGATTCGTTTTGTCAGTCAGTTAGGATTTAAGCTAGAACAAGAGACGGCAATTGCGATTCAAGAAAACCACCCGTTGCTAGAAAAAATCTCGGTGGAACGAATCAATGTAGAATTTATTAAAATGTTGTTAGGAAAAGAACGCTCCGTTGGCATAAAAACGTTTGTTGAGACGCAGTGCTACATTTATTGTCCGGGATTAAGAGAATATGGTGAAGCGTTGTTGCGTTTTTCAGACTTGCCGAATGAATCATTAAAAACTGAAAGTCAGGCGTGGACTTTATTAATCGATCAATTAGCACTTCAAGAAAATCAAGTTCGTTTTTTCTTAAAACAATGGAAATGTTCCAATCAAATGATTAAAGAAGTGCAGTTGTTGGTTTTTGGACTTAATCGGCGAAAAAAAAGGCTGCTGGATGCACAGACTTTGTATCATTTAGGAAAAGAAGCGGCATTAAAAGTAGAAGAACTGATGTTTTATTTTGGTGAAATGCCCCAACTAAAAAAAGTCGCACAACAGTATGACCGACTGCCCATTAAATCAATGGGAGAACTCGCAATTGATGGAAAAATGCTTCTGACTGAAAGTGGCAAGAAACCTGGAAAATGGATTAGTGAAGCGCTACAATTAGCTGAAGAGGCGGTGGTTGCAGCAAAAGTGGTGAATAAAAGCGATGAATTATTTGTTTATTTAAAACAAAATAACACTTTCTGATTCAATTTTTTCAACGAATATTTTATAATAAAAGATGAGTTATACTGGAAAATTTAGTTTTTTTAATAGAATATATTTTTTAAACAACAACTTTCGATGTGACGTAAGTAGGAAATTTATGCTAATATAAGAGTGCATTAGAATAAATGACGTCAAAAGGAGATTTTTTTATGAGTAAAGAAATGACAGCGCTAAAATTTTATTTCCGAAACGGCGAGACGTGGACAATTGATCGCCGTCATATTGGTGATCTATGGATCAAGCAGATAACAACAAGTTTTGGGCGCATCAACGGCAGTGAATTTATAGAAATTCATCCATGTGCTGGTTTTAAAATTGAAATTTTTCATGAAGGTGACTCTGTTGCAACCCATGACATTAACTTGGGTGGATTAGAAATGGGCATGTTTCATCGTGCATTAAAATATGAAGATATTGAACGAATGGAAATCCTTTATCGTAACGGTACTCCGGATCTTGTTTATTTTCCTTATCTTGATAAAGGAACAGAAGGATTGGACAACAAATATCAGTCAACGAAGATAAGTGAAAAAACTGGGAATCTTTACATTGTTATCAACCCAGAACAACGTGTGGAAGATATCTACGGCGAATATTTTGAATAAATTAAAGCAACGCTAAAAAAGGAGTGTTAATTTTGGCTCAGCTCCTTTTTTAGCTTTTTTCAGTACTTGCTATTTTAGTTTTTTTGGAATAGAATAGGGTACTGAAATTTAAGCAAATTTCGTACCTTTTTAAAAGCATCTACTCTTGTATAAGAAACTTGGTGTACATAACTTTTTTACGAATAGATGCTTGATGATAGCAAGCGAAGTTTGCATCTAGGAGAACTAAAAATGAGAAAGAGTTTTGAAGTACAAAAAAAACTATTGCAAGCTCGTTACGGCACATTTACTGTGGAAGATCGTCGCCAAATTCTTTGCAAGCTACGTAAAAGAAATATTCTCATGTATCGCCAACTTGAACGGTTAAAACATGACTTACTTCGTTTGGAATCAAAACGAGTGCAATGTGAATTAGAAGGAAATGCCGTTCAAGCAGAAGCAGTAGAAAATAAAATATTAAAAAAGAAAGAACAATTTCTAAAGGTGCTCGCTCAAAATAAAAAATAAAGGGGATGGACCATGGAATTTGCCGAGTTAGTAATCGTATTTGCAGTAACAATCACGCTATCTAACATAGCTAGCCGCATTTTACCAACGATCCCAGCTCCACTGATTCAAATATTTCTTGGAATTATTTTAGGGTTAACCAAATGGGGGCAATTGATTAACTTTGAACCAGAACTCTTTTTGGTCATGATCATTGCTCCGTTACTTTTTCGTGAAGGAGAAAAAGCAGACGTTTCGTCCATTCTTAAAAACTTTGATACGATTTTATTTTTGGCTTTTGGTGGGGTCATTCTCACGTTAGTCGGAGTGGGAATCACGTTATCGTTTTTATTGCCGAGTGTTCCTTTAGCTGCTTGTTTTGCATTTGGTGCAGCGCTTGGACCGACGGATGCTGTTGCAGTAAGTTCTTTGTCCGGTCGAGTAAACATTCCTAAAAAAGCCATGCATATTTTAGAAGGAGAGGGGCTATTAAATGATGCCTCAGGTGTTACAGCCTTCCAGTTTGCTTTGGCAGCGTTGATTACGGGTTCGTTTTCTGCAGTCCATGCGGGATGGAGTTTAGTTTTTTCCAGTATTGGCGGAGCAGTCGTAGGTTTTTTACTTGTATGGGTCAAAAGAAGAGTGATCAATTTGATTGAAAAAGCTTCTGCTAGAGATGTAACGGGTTATCTATTAATTGAATTGCTGTTGCCGTTTTTAGCTTATGTGCTAGCAGAAGTAGTGAACGTTTCAGGAATTATTGCCGCAGTAGTAGCAGGGATATTGCAAGCTTCCGGATTTAGAAAAATCTCAGTGTTTGATGCGGAATTGTCGAGTTTGTCTGATAGCACATGGACAACGATTACCTTTACACTTAACGCATTAGTATTTATTTTTTTAGGAATTGAGTTAACACAAGTTTTTTCTCCTGTATGGGGCGACGGTCTTTATTCAAATTGGCTGCTTTTATGGACGATTTTACTGATCTCTGTTATTTTATTTGTGATTCGGTTTATTTCAATTGGTCTTTTTTATCTATTTAAAAATAAAGGAGAAAACGTAAAAGGACAATTGAATGAAATACTAATTTTGACTTTTGGCGGTGTAAAAGGAACGGTTAGCTTAGCCACGATCTTTATTCTGCCTTTTTCGATCAATAATCTATTTTTTTACCAACGTTCGTTATTGCTATTTTTAACTGCTGGTGTTATCTTAGTGACGTTGATTGTAGGAATGATTATTTTGCCTATACTGACAGAAACCGAAAAAACAGTAAAAATGGATCTAAATGCGTTGATGATTTTGGAAGATGTGGTAGAAGTATTAAAAAATGAACTGAAAACTCTAGAAAAAGATTCAAAAGAATATTTAGCGACAGAAGCAGTTATTGAAAATTATCAAGACCGCATACGTGATTTATACTTAAAAGGTCTTTCAGAAGATGAAAAACAAGAAGTACAAGAAATTCAAGCATTAATTTTGTCGATTGAACGGGATGGATTAGATGAAAGTTATCGTTCTGGACAGCTTTCTTCAAGTGGTTATCGCTTTTATTCGCGTTTTCTTTCAAATTTTGAACATTCAATTACTAGTCAGTTTCTCTCATTTGTTGGTTTCTGGTTTATTTTTGTTCGGCGATTGATTCGGATCATTTTACATCCCAAAATGTTTTGGCAACGACAAAAAGCAGATCGAAAAACATTGATTTCAGAAAAAGACATCCAAGGAATTCGCACAACCTATCAAAAAAATACCCAGCTAATTATAGAAAGCTTAGAAAACTTAACCGACGTATATAATGAAACAACGGTAGACTTTTTTATTCAACAAAGAAAAATTCAAGGAATAAAAATGGTTTCTGGCAACTTAATTTCTGCTTGGATGATTCAGCAAGACAGTCTTTATTCTAAAAAGATGTTACGAGGTTATTATCTTGAACGTAAAATCGTTGATGAATATGAAGAAGCAGAAAAAATTACAACTTTTTCTGCAAATCGTTATCGAAAAAATATCAATTTGCTTGAATCTTATACGATGAATCAACCAATGAATGATTTTTCCTATCGGTTTGTGTTACGTGCAAGAAAGCGTTCAGTTTCTGCTAAGAAATTGAAATAAAGAGCGTGCGGGTTGCGGGGACTTTCTTATCAAGCGAGTGTTACTGTACTTTAAAATAGCAACAAACAGTCAAGAGTTATTGATTGTTTGTTGCTATTTACGTAATAATACAGCGTTGCCAGCCAAAGTTTTCAAAAAACTCTTTCTTTTAATATAAAAAACATCTGTTATTAATTTATTTTATGATACAATGACCAAGATGAGGAGGGAATGGATTGAAAGAATTAAAAGTAACTGACCTCAATAAAACCTATGGAGAAAAAGAATTGTTTCATCAAATTTCTTTTTTGATTCATGAAAAAGATCGAATTGGTTTGATTGGAACGAATGGAACTGGAAAAACAAGTCTATTAAATGTTTTAGCCGGTGTTGATAGTGGAGAAGGCGATGGACAAACGTTTTTTTATCCAAGTGATTATCGAATTGGCTATCTGTCGCAAACAGCAGAATTTTCTGATGAATTGACAGTTCTTCAAGCTGTATTTCAAGGAGATAGTTCCTTGATTCGTACGGTAAAGGAGTATGAAGAAGCTCTAATGGCGTTAGCTGAAAATAGCGAAGAAAAGAGCATCCAAGAGCGATATTTAAAAGCAGAAGAGCAAATGAATAAAGAGGATGCGTGGTCAACAGATACAAATGCAAAGATTGTTTTACAGAAATTAGGAATCAGTGAACTCAATCAATCCATCAGTACACTTTCAGGTGGACAAAAGAAACGGGTAAGTTTAGCAAAAGTTTTAATTGATGAACCTGATTTATTGCTATTAGATGAGCCGACAAATCATTTAGATTATGAAGCTATCGAATGGTTAGAAAACTATTTAAAACAGTACCGTGGTGCTTTATTGATGGTTACTCACGATCGTTATTTCCTAGATCGCGTGACGAATCGAATTTTTGAGCTTTCTTTTGGTAAACTTCATGAATACAAAGGAAACTATGAAGCATATCTTTTAGAAAAAGCTGAAAGAGAACGTGTAGAGATTGAACAAGAAGAAAAACGTAAACGGTTGTATAAACAAGAATTAGCTTGGATGAGAGCCGGTGTTCAAGCACGGGGTACGAAGCAGCAAGCTCGTATCAATCGATTTGAACAGCTCAAAGAAAATCTTTACCAAGTAAATCATGAAGAAGAGTTAGAATTAAATATTGCGACGAAACGTTTAGGAAAGAAAGTACTGGAAATTAAAAATGGACGTTATTTAATTGATGAACATTTATTGTTTGATCGGTTAAATTTGCTAATTCAATCAAGAGAACGTTTAGGAATAACTGGAAAAAATGGGGCTGGTAAATCAACTTTATTGAATATTCTAGCAGGACGACTTTCTTTAGATGAGGGCATTTTTACAGTTGGAGAAACGGTTCGTATTGCTTATTATACACAAGAAAATGAAGAAATGGATCCAGAAAAACGATTGATTGCTTATTTACAAGAAGCAGCAGAAGAAGCACAAACGACAGATGGTACATCCATCGGTATTGCGGAATTACTGGAAAGATTTCTATTTCCTCGGTTTATGCACGGCACATTGATTAAAAAGTTATCAGGCGGTGAAAAACGTCGGCTTTATTTATTGAAATTACTGGTTCAACAACCTAATGTTTTATTATTAGATGAACCAACAAATGATCTAGATATTGCGACGTTGACAATCTTAGAAGAATACTTTAAGAACTTTCCGGGAGCAGTAATTACGGTGTCTCATGATCGCTATTTTTTAGACAAAGTTGCAGAAAAATTACTTGTTTTTCAAGGAAATGCCAAACAAGAGTTATATTACGGTGACATGTCGAGTTATTTAATGAAGAAAAAAGAAGTGAAACAAAAAGAAGAGCATCCACCCTTTGAAAAAGAAAAGAGTATTCCTTCAATTAAAAAGAAACTCTCTTATATGGAGCAAAAAGAATGGGAAACAATTGAAGATGAAATTGCAGAATTAGAAGAAAAAATGATTGTGCTTCAAGAGAAAATGACACAGCAAGGCGATAATTTCATCCGTTTACAAGAACTACAAATGGAAGTTTCAGAGGTTGAAAAAAAATTGGAAGAGAAAATGATTCGTTGGGAATACTTAAGCGAATGGGCAGAAGATTAGGAGGAAAAAATGGAACAAGCATACCTTGATTTAGGCAGAAAATTACTAGAAGAAGGACAGGTAAAAGGCGACCGAACGGGTACAGGAACACGTAGTATTTTTGGCTATCAAATGCGTTTTAATCTCCAAAAAGGTTTCCCGCTATTAACTACAAAACGTGTTCCTTTTGGATTGATTAAAAGCGAATTGTTATGGTTTTTAAAAGGAGATACTAATATACGCTATCTATTACAAAATAACAACCACATATGGGACGAATGGGCATTTGAACGTTACATTAAAAGTGATGCGTATCAAGGTCCAGATATGACAGATTTTGGTCACAGAAGTTTAATCGACCCTGAATTTAATGTACGTTACAAAGAACAAAGTCGTTTATTTTGTGAAAAAATTTTGAAAGATGAAGTGTTTGCCGAAAAGCATGGTGACTTAGGACATATCTATGGGTATCAATGGCGCCATTGGGAAAAAAAAGATGGACGTTTTATTGACCAAATTAACGAAGTCATCACAGCAATTAAAAAAACACCAGATTCAAGACGTTTGATTGTTTCTGCATGGAACCCAGAAGATGTACCTAGTATGGCTTTGCCGCCGTGTCACACCATGTTCCAATTTTACGTTTACGATGGACGTTTGAGTTGCCAACTTTATCAACGTAGTGGCGATGTATTCCTTGGTGTACCTTTTAATATTGCAAGTTATGCTTTATTAACTCATTTAATTGCTCATGAAACAGGGTTGAAAGTTGGAGAATTTATTCATACGTTAGGTGATGCCCATTTATATTTAAACCATACAGAACAAATGAAGGAACAGCTTTCAAGAGAAGTACGTGCTTTTCCTCAATTGATTTTAAATACAGAAAAAAAATCTGTGTTTGATTTTGAAATGGATGATATAAAAGTAGAAGGTTATAATCCGCATCCTGCAATTAAAGCGCCTATTGCGGTATAGCCGTAGAAAGGATGAGTAGATGTTAGCGGCAATTTGGGCACAAGATGAAAACGGTTTGATCGGCAAAGAGGATAAACTTCCTTGGCGATTGCCGAGTGATTTGAAATTTTTTAAGCAAATGACCAAAGAAAATACTTTAGTAATGGGAAGAAAAACATTTGAGGGAATGGGAAGTCGTCCGCTACCTAATCGTCAGACGATCGTTATGACACGAGACAAAAACTACCAAGCAGATCACGTGACGGTGATGCACGATCTAGAAGAAGTACTAGAATATGAACAAAAGACTGACGGTATTTTATTTATTGCTGGTGGATCAGTGATTTACAAAGAATTCCTTCCCTTTTGTACGGTATTGTATCGGACTGTCATTCATCATTCTTTTAAAGGAGATACGTATTTTCCGGATATTGATTGGAATAAATGGTCATTAATCAATATCAGTCAAGGGAAAACGGATGAAAAAAATCCTTATGATCATCAATTTGAAACCTATCAACGAAAAGAAAGTGAATAAATTTTGTCTTGTGTGTTTTTTTGAGTTTGCGCAACATTTTAACGTATAGTTTTTTTTAGGAGCGCATCAATAATCAAAACAAATGATTTTCACAAGAACGGCGTTACTTCTAGAGGTATTTAATGAAAAAAATTTTGTTGTCTGTTATACTAAAAAAAGAAATTGTCTTTTTTTATTTACTCTAAGTAAACAAAAGGCATCTTGTTAAAGGAAGAGTGAGAAAGTATGACAAACGTAAAAATCGTAACAGATTCTTCTTGTACAATGGAAAAAACTGTGCGAGATAATCTAAATATCCAAGTGATGCCATTAGCAATAATGATTGATGGTGTTGTTTATCCTGATGATGATCAATTGGGTGGAGAAAAATTTATGGAGATGATGGCGCAAGCAAAAACGTTACCTAAAACAAGTCAACCGCCAATTGGTGAATTTATTTCGATGTATGATTCTCTTGGAGCAGATGGCAGTGAGGTCTTATCTATTCACATGACGAAAGGCTTGAGTGGAACTGTTGAAGCAGCTCGTCAAGCTAGCAACCTAACCAAAACAAAAGTGACGGTGATTGATAGTGACACAACTGATCAAGGATTATCCTTTCAAGTGATTCGTGCAGCAGAACTAGCAAAAGAAGGAAAAACTTTAGATGAAATTCTTGCAGAAATCAAAAAAATTAAAGAGAATACAAAATTGTATATAGGAATTTCCACTTTAGATAATTTAGTAAAAGGTGGGCGCATCAGTCGAACAACTGGCTTGCTTTCAAGTGTATTAAATATTCGCGCTGTCATGAACTTTACTCACGGGGAATTGATTCCAGTTACTAAAGGACGTGGAAAGAAAACATTTGATAAATGGTTTAATCAGTTAAAAAAGGAATTAAAAGAAAAAAACAATGTTCGCCAAATTGGTATTTCTCATGCAGATGCCCAAGAATTAGCGCAAGAATTTAAAGAAGGTTTGCAAGAAATATTTCCTGAAATGGCTATTCCCGTATTACACACTAACCCAGTGATCGCAACTCATACAGGAAAAAATGCATTTGCAATCATGTATTACATTGACTAATTTATTAGGATAAATCAGAGGCTGACTAGCCGTTGGTTTTATCCTTTTTTTATTCTATTCTTTTTTATTTTTTATAAACTATACATTTTTATTTAAATTTTTGATAATATATGTAACAATTGAACGCGGTGAGGTGAATCACATGAAATTAACAAGACGTTTGTTATGGCTTATTTTGTTCCCAATACTTATTGCTAGTGTTGTTTATGCTAGTTTAACACTATCTCTACCAAAAGCTAAGCCTCTATTGAAGCCCGTAGCAATTAGTCGCTTTGCAGATCAAAAGAAAAAAATTCATTATGTAGCTATTGGTGATTCGTTAACTGAAGGGATAGGAGATCAAACAAAACAAGGTGGTTTTGTTCCACTGGTCGCCGATGACTTGAAAGAACGCTATAATTTGACTGCTGTTGAGATTGAAAACTATGGAGTAAATGGAGAACGAAGCGACCAAATTTTAAAACGAATCAAGAAAAAAGAAGAAATTCAACGAAATATAAAAACAGCTGATTTAATTACCTTGACTGTCGGCGGGAATGATTTAATGAAAGTCATCCAAAATGATTTGTTAGGCATCCGTGTTGAATCTTTTAAAAAACCGTTAAAAAAATACCAAGAAAATTTAAAAAATTTGATTGAAGAGATCAGAACATTAAATGATCATGTTCCTTTGTATATTCTTGGTATCTATAACCCATTTTATTTGAATTTCCCAGAAATAACTGACATGCAGACCGTCGTAAATGATTGGAATGCTGGTACTGAAGCAGTAGTCAAACATTTTAGTCATTGCTATTTCATTCCAATCAATGAGTTGTTGTACCAAGGTTTAAATCAAGAGTCTGAATCATCAGAAGAGACAGAACAATCAAGTACTAAAGGAAGCTCTTCAAGTATAAAAAATAATGTCTTGTATGAAGGAGATCACTTTCATCCTAATAATTTAGGATACCAGTTAATGGCAAATGCAGTGCGAGATAAACTAATTGACACTCAGGAACAATGGTTGCCTAAGGAGGACAAATAAAAATGGAAAAAGTTTCAAAAAATAGTTCTATGGAAGGCAAAGAAAAATATTATTGGAAATGGGCTTTTTTGCTCCTTTTAGGTGTTGTTTTTGGATTGAGTCTTTTTTTAGGTACACGTATTTTTGCGAATCGCGAGCCGGATTTTGCAGAGATACCGCCCATTACTCAAAGGCAAGGAGAACCAGTATTAACCATCAATACGAACAAAAAAAAGGTCAATCAGATCATTAGCTTTTTCTTGTCGGAATATCAAAAAGATCAGGAGATTGAATATACGTTTTATCTCGAAAACGAAGCGATGCTAAATGGCACATTTGAAGTGTTGGGATTTCCTATTAATTTTTATCTTTATTTTGATCCTTATATGATGGAAAACGGGAATGTCCAATTAAAGGCAAAAAGTCTTTCCATTGGCACGTTAAGTTTACCGATTAAAGATGTGATGAATATGATTAAGCGTAACTATAAAATCCCTGAGTGGATTGATATAAATACAGAAGATTTAACAGTCATGCTTCGATTAGATCATTTTCGCATGCAAAACGGTATGTACATCAAAACAGACAAAATTGATTTAGTAAATGATGATATTCGCTTCAGTTTATATTTACCAAAAGATAGCGGTACCGACAAAGAGCATAAAACATCAAAAGATAAAAAGAAAAACCACATAGATTCAACGAACAAAATGAATGATCGTAGCATCAAAACAAAGGAACGACTATTTTTGTAGGTAGCTATTTTGATGCGTTGTTTTTTCAAGAAACGATCCGCTTATAGCTAGCAAGTATATCAAGTCATGCATGAGCAATAAAAGAGGTCATGTTCAAATAGTCAAGAGTATTTAGGGATAAAAAATAATTTCTTACTTAAACTTGAATTGAATTTTGTTAGCAGCTAAATGATAGGATATATATTTGAATAGCGCAAATAGAATCGCTTTGACATTATTTATACAACAAAAGAGTTGAAGATCGAAAAAGTAACCAATAAAAGGATGAATTTATAAGAGAAGAGCTGTTTTTATAAAAAAATACTGGGGGTAAAAATAATGAATCGAAGTTTTTATCATTATTTGATGACATTAAGAGGTGGCAAATCAAATGACCCAATTTCTGTTTTTGCTACAGAGGCGGGAAATGATATTCAGTTTCCAAAGCATAGTACAAGTTATGAGGAAATCTCCAATTATCTTGAACTGGCGGTAAATTATTTGCCATCAATGGATATTTTTGATCAAGTATGGGAAAGCTATATTGAAAATAACCATTAAATGAAGCAAATGTTTCATATTTATTCTTTCTAATCTAAAAAAGATCCATCTAGTCGCATTTTTTTATTTTTTTTTCTATAATAGATAATGAAAGATAAATTTAAGAGTGGAATGATGGATATTGATGAAAAAACAACGCTATTTAGACCGTTTTTGGCTTATATTTAAATATGTGCTCTGCTCAATATTTATTGCGTTTATTTTAAGAGGGTTTCTTTTTATTCCGGTTCCAGTAGAAGGAAACTCGATGGAGAATGTATTAAAACAAGGTGATATGGTGGTAATGGAAAAATTTTCTAAGATTAAACGGTTTGACGTTGTTGTTTTTCAATTAGCAGATGGAACGATTTATATCAAACGAATTATCGGTTTACCGGGAGAAACAGTAAGTTATGAAAAAGACCGGCTGAAAATTGATGGAAAAGTAGTAGAGGAGCCTTTTTTAACAAAAAATAGAAAATTAGATCATAAAAGTATCCCGTACACAACAGACTTTACTCTTGAAGAGTTGACGAATCAAATAAGATTACCTGAAGATAGCTATTTTGTTTTAGGAGACAACCGACGTGTTTCTAAAGATAGTCGTTCTTTTGGTATGATCACGGAAAAAGATATTTTAGGGAAAGCTCGCTTTGTCTACTATCCTTTTCAAGAAATAAAGTGGATCAAATAAAAAATGGCGAGGACGTTTTACTTCGTAAAAAATATGACAAAACTAAAGGACAATTTCAGTCAGTTTACTTAGTACATCTGAATGACTGATTTTTTAAGATTTGGAACAGTCTCAAGGAGCTATGTTTCAAGTCTTTTTTGTTATTTGCTTCATTTTGCCTATTCCATAAATCTAAAGAAATGTGTTGAAAAAAGGAATTGTAAGAATTTCCTTGATTTTTTTGGTTATTCAAGCGATGATAAGAAAAAAAGATAAGAAGGGTTATTTATGCGTTATCATATTATGAAAAGTCAAGACATTCGTAGAAATCTAGCGACTGAAGAATATTTAATGAAAAATTTTCCAATGGATGAGCCGCTTTTTTTGTTCTATATTCAAAAGCCTTGTGTGATTATCGGCAGAAATCAAAATGTGTATGAAGAAATAAATCTCAACTATTTAAGAAAAGAAAAAGTGACGCTTACGCGGCGAATATCAGGTGGTGGAGCAGTTTATGATGATTTAGGTAATCTTAGCTTTAGCTTTGTCACTACGAAGAACTCAGCAAAATTTGGTGAATATAAAACACTTACATTTCCCATTTTACAAGCACTAAAAAGAATGGGAGCGATAAATGCCAAGGCTGGTGGTAGAAATGATTTGTATATTAACGGAATGAAATTTTCTGGAAATGCGATGTATACAAGAAAACAACGATTATATTCACATGGTACCTTAATGTACGATGTCGATTTATCTGTTCTTGACAAAATATTAACGGTTTCAAAGGAAAAAATTGTGTCTAAAGCGACTAAATCTCTTCGTAAAAGTGTGACGAATATCAAACCATTTTTAAAACCATCTTTTCAATTTGACAAAACGGAAGAGTTTCGTGATGCGTTGCTACGAGAAATTTATCAAGTAGATAGTTTAACAAAAATAGAAGATAAAAGAGTATATTTAACAAGTAAAGAAGAAGAATGTATTGATCAATTAGTCAATAAACGATATGGAAATAATGAATGGATTTATGGAGAAACACCCCAATTTTCGATGTCACGCCGCTTGCGCCTTCCAAGAGTAGGAATTGTTGATATTCGTCTATTAACAGAAAAAGGAACAATCACAACTATTCGATTTTTTGGTGATTATTTTGGTCAAAAAGATATTAAAGAATTTGAACAAATATTAGTAAATCAAAAATTTATTTATGATGAAATAAAAAAAGTCTTACAAGAGGTAGATGTTTCTGAATATATTGATCATTTTAGCAATGAAGAGTTATTAGCGCTACTTTTTTAGTGAAAGATAAAAACGGCCGGTAATAAACAGGTAGATGAATCAAGTGACGTTTAAGATTGCCTTAGAGATTGGGAAAAAGTGTTTAAATACGCTATTTATCTGTGTTTAGAGTGTGAAGTAAAAGTATTCTTTACTTTTGTTCCACGCTTTTATTTTGTTGGTAAAAGTTAAAAAGTATTTGTTTCAATAAAGGTCAATAATTAATCATAAGAGTAAATTATTTTTTATTTAGCAGTTTGTTGTTGTGTTTTTTGTTGTATTCAGTCAGTATATAGTATTTTTTTCTATTGGTTTCTTTCGTTATTTATGGAACATTATTTCTTAATTAATTATATTTATATTTTTTATTGAAATAATATTTCTTTTGTTGTATGATAAAAACAAGGAAAGCGAGATGATGAAATGTTTGGATTTTCAGTTTTTTTAAATCAATCGTTTAATACGGATAAAAAAGAGTATATCAGGAAAATGGCTAATCGCGGATTTAAGGGCATCTTTACTTCTTTGCAAATTCCTGAAGAAAACAGTAAAACGTATAAAAAATATTTAACTTTTTTAGGGGAACAAGCACGCATTAATCATTTGGATTTAATGGTCGATGTTTCATTGAAATCATTAGAAAAAGCCGGTTTTTCGCTTGCTGATCTAAAAAGTATCAAATCACTCGGTGTAACTGGACTAAGAATAGACGAAGGGATTGAAAATCGCAAAATTGCGGAGTTATCGAAGTATATGCGGGTAGGACTTAATGCAAGTACTATCACACAACAAGATGTGAATGAACTAAAAAACTACCAAGCAAATTTTACGAAGTTGGAAGCGTGGCATAACTACTATCCGCGTCCAGAGACAGGAGTTTCACAGGAGTTTTTCCAAGAAAAAACAACTTGGTTGAAAAATCTAGGTTTGAAGACTGTGGCTTTTGTGCCCGGTGATCAAAATCTTAGACAGCCGTTATTTGAAGGACTGCCAACGTTAGAAAAACATCGGTATCAGTTACCATTAGCTAGCGCTTTAGAGCTTTTTTCAATGAGAATTGATAGCGTATACATTGGCGATGAAGGGCTAGAAACGAAGTCTTTACAGCAATTTAAAGTCTATGCAAAAAGCCACAGAATTTTATTATATGCAACAGTTTTACCACGTTATGAGCAATGGGTTTTACGTACACATGTGAACCGTAAAGATGTTGCCCGTGATGTTTTTCGTTCGGAACAAGCGCGTTTATGGAACTTGCCCACGATTGTACCTGAAAATTGTGTTGAACGAATTATTGGTTCAATTACCCTTGATAATGAACGTTATGGACGGTATATGGGAGAATTACAGATTACTAAAACAAATTTGCCAGCGAATAAAAAGGTCAATGTAGTGGGGAAAATTCGGGAAAAAGATTGTATTTTATTGAATTATTTAAATTCTGCTCAAAAAATTGAGATACAAAATAACTAAAAAAGAAATGAGGAATCAAAATGGAAAATTCTGGTGGCTTTTTGGTAAAACTTACCGATTTTATTGAAAACAGAGTCTCTCCACCATTAGTGCGCTTATCAAAAGTGAAGTATCTTGAGTCGCTACAAATGACTTTTATGACCTTAATGCCATATATGATTATTGGTGCGACAGCAACTTTATTCAATAATTTACCGGGACTTTTTATAACTGACGGCGGATTTGATTTACCAAATGTTGCAAATTTTTTGAATAAAATCATTACACCAATACAACCGATTTTGTTGCAATTAGTTTTTGTAACGATCAATATTTTAGCTTTGCTAGTTGCATTATTAAACGGATATAACTTAGGTAAAATTAATGCTCAAAAAGTATCGAGTGTCACACCGCTCGTCACAAGTATTTTATCAGGTGTTTCTTTACTATGCTTTATTGATTTTGCTAAATTAAGTAAAAATTTCGATTATCCTAGCTATATTCTCGGTTCGCCTAGTTTATTTGCTGGAATTATCATTAGCATCTTATCAGTCGAGCTTTATACATTTTTGATCAAGAAAAACTTTACAATTAAAATGCCAAACGGTGTACCTCCAATGATTTCGGCAGCTTTTACTAGTATTATCCCCGTGACCGTCGTTATCATTGTATTCTCAGTCTTTGGTCAAGGATTTGAAGGATTTGATTTCTTGACGATTTTTAATAAGTTATTTGCTTATTTAGTTGTGGGCGGCAGTAGTTGGATCACTCAATTTTTTGCTTTTTTACTTGATCGATTGCTATGGTTTGTTGGTTTGCATGGTTCCAATATCGTCAGCAGTGTGATGAATCCAATTTGGACCACTCAAGTCACTGATAACATTGCGGCTTTCAATGCTCATCAGCCAATTCCATATATGTTCACGGAACAATGGATGAACAATTATGTGCGAGTGAGCCTATTCCCAGTTGCTTTATTATGTACGATATCAAAAGTTAAACGTTTTAATGTCTTAGGAAAACTTTCCTTACCGGGAACTATATTTAATATTGCAGAGCCGATCATGTACGGATTACCTGTTGTCTTGAATCCAATTATGTTTGTACCTTGGGTTCTTGGATTTGCTGCTACGTTTCTTTTTAATGTGGTGTTATCACTTATTGGTTTGACGCCTCCTATGGTTGCTATGACTGTTTGGACCATGCCAGCACCGCTTGCGGCTTTTATCGGTTCAGGTTTTAAGTTTGGTGCATTGGCTATCAGTCTTTTAAACTTTGTTTTAATATTCTTTATTTTCTATCCATTTTTTAAAGTTCTTGAAAAACAAGAACTAGCTAATGAGCTAAAGACGAAAGAATAAACTTGGAAGGAGGAGCATCATGAATATTGTTTATCAAAATTTTTCAATAGAAAACTTAGAACAAATTATTTCTTTATGGAATCAAGAATTAATTTATGATCGAATCGCTAAAAGTCGTTTTTTAGATCAAATTTTGTATGATGAAAACTTTGCTAGTGAACTTTTTAAAGTAGCATTAGTTCAAAATAAAGTCGTTGGTTTTATTTATGCGATTAAACGTCGCGTTCCTTACTTAACACGTGGTTTGGAGCCAACTCGTGGCTGGATTTTACAAGTTGTAGTTGCGAAAAACTATCAAAGACAAGGAATTGCAACGGCGCTTGTGCATCAAATTGAAGCAACGTTTGTCACTCAAGGAGTAACTGAAGTGACACTTTGTGCTTTTAGTCCAAACTATTTTGCACCGGGAATTGACATACGTTATACGGCAGGGTTAGCCTTTTTTAAGAAATTAGGTTACATCGGCAAAGGAGAGGCGGTGAGCATGGGAGCAAATTTGACGAATCATGAAGTGGATATTGAAACAATTATTGCTGAAAAAGCAGCTCAAGGTATTCGTCTAATTCCTTATCAAGAAGTGTATTATGCTAAAGTTTTAGCATTTGCAGAAGCTGAATTTGGTGGAGGCTGGCATCGAAATGTTTTGCTAGCTATGCAAGCGCATGAAGCCCGTGATACAATTTTTTTAGCAATTGATAAAGCAGATGAAGTGATCGGTTTTTGCATGCGCAAAATTGATGGTAACGATATGCGTTTTGGACCAATGGGGGTCAGTTCAACGTTACGCTCAAAAGGTTTAGGCGGTGCGCTATTGGAAATGATGCTTGATGATTTAATCAAACGAGGAATTTTCTACACTTTTTTCTTGTGGACTCATGGTAAAACAATCAATTTTTATCATAAACACGGGTTTGAAATTTATCGCACCTATAAACTATTTAGAAAAGGAGTTAACAAATGAAAACTAGAGTAGTAAGTATTGGTGGTCATTCTTTAGATGCCGAATTAATGGGCGGCCCTTTGTTGATTCAATATGCAGAAAAAGGTGTGCATTGTACATTTATTCATGTAACTACGGGTCGTTTGGAAGACCCAAATGCAACTGAAACAGAAAAAATAGCGTATTTACAGCAATTACGAGCAGAAAATGAAGTAGTAGCTAAAGCGATGGATTGTGATTTCTATTCTTTCGGTTATAGTTCGAATACTTTACCAAGCCAAGCAGAATTCATTCAATTATTGAAGAAATATTTTCTTAAAGAAAAAGTCGATTTAGTAGTGACGCATGCACGCGGTACTTTGCATCCTCGCCACTACTACACTTATGAAACAGTGACACAAGCAGTTCGTCAATTGCGTTTAGAAGGTGTAGATATTGATTTACTTTATGGGGAAAACTGCGAAGATTTAGCGGGCTTTTGTCCAAATAAATATTTAGAGGTTTCTGATCAACAAGTGAATAAGTGGTTTGATGCGTTAAGTCATTATGCCATTTTTAATGGAAAAGTTAATTCGATGCCGTACCATTCGTATTATACAACAATGGGAAAAATACGTGCTGTGGAAGTCGACTCGCAGTATTTTGTTAAAGCATTTATGTGGGCACCGATGATTGATAATAAATTATAGACGGTGGTGTAAGCAATGGAAATGGAGAATCTGGATACCGAACAGCGCAATCAAAACAGTTTGAATATTGACCGTGTTTCCACTAAAGAGATGCTTAGAATTATTAATGAAGAAGATAAGAAGGTTGCAGAAGTTGTGGCCGATAAAATTGATTTAATCTCAAAGGCTGTTGACTTAGCTGTAAAAAGATATCGACAAGGTGGACGTTTGATCTATATCGGGGCCGGAACAAGCGGACGTTTAGGATTTCTTGATGCAGTCGAGCTGGTACCGACTTATGGTGTGTCGCCAGCTCGTACTATTGGATTGATTGCTGGTGGAAGTCAAGCACTCATCAAAGCCGTAGAAGGAGCTGAAGATAGCATAGAATTAGCAGTGAAAGATTTGCGATCGGTTGCATTAACGAAGCAAGATGTTGTGATCGGGTTAGCTGCTAGTGGTAGAACGCCTTATGTAGCTGGTGGTTTACGTTATGCTAACGATAAAGGTGCACTTACGATTGCGGTTTCTTGCAGTCAGAATAGTCAAATTAGTCAAATTGCCAAAATTGGAATTGATGTGCCGGTAGGAGCAGAAGTCGTAACCGGTTCGACTCGCATGAAAGCCGGTACGGCACAAAAAATGACTATCAATATGCTTTCAACTGGAATTATGATTCAATTAGGCTTCGTCTATCAAAATTTGATGATTAATGTGCAACCAACCAATCATAAACTTGTGGATCGTGGTATCCGAATTATTCGTGATGCAACGGGGGTTTCGCAACAAGCAGCAGCAAAAGCTATGCATCAATGTGGAAATGAAGTCAACACAGCAATTGTTATGTTGGCAAAAGGGGTATCAGTAGACACTGCACGCAATTTAATTGCAGCTAATGATGGCGCTTTAGCAAAAATCATAGACGAGTAAATTATCGGTATGATAGGATTGTTTATAGAGAAATGGGGGATAGTATGAATGTTTTAATGCAAATGCAGCAAAATCGCCAGCATTATACAACTGTAGAACAAAAAATCGTTGATTTTATTATCGACGATCCTCAAGCAATCTTAACGATGAGCGTCCATGAACTTGCTAGTAAGCTGAGCATTAGTTCGGCTACAGTTGTGCGCTTTTCAAAAATGATCGGGCTTAAAGGATTCACTGATTTAAAACAGCATATTTCGGCTGCGTTAACTAAAATAATTAGTCCGGAATCTTTGCAAGAAGTTGCTAAAAACGATTCAGTAGCCAAAATCAAGAAAAAAGTTTTAGTACGGATGAATCATATGGCAGATCAGGTTAATGCAGTATTAGAAGATGAACAGGTGGAACAGGCGACCAAGTTGATTGGGGACTCAAAACATGTACTGGTTTTTGGCCTCGGGGCATCTTCTCTTGTTGCACAAGATATTTTTCAGAAATTTAGCCGAATTGGGAAACAGTGCTTCGTGACTACCGATATTACTTTGATGGCTACTTCAATGACTGTATTTAAAGAAAAAGCTTGTTTTATTGCTATCTCTAATTCCGGAGAAACGACTGAAGTGGTTAAACTAAGCAATTTAGCAGATTCGCTTGCAATTCCTGTAATTGGGATTACAGGACAAATTCATTCATATGTAGCTTCAAAAGCGGCAATTGTTTTGACACCCACATCTGGTGAAACGATTCCTGTGCGAACGGCCGCTACAATGTCTTTAATGGCACAACTTTTTGTAGTAGATATCTTGTTTTATCATTATGTTTCGCAAAATTTTGAAGAAAGTATGTCGGGGATTAAACATACGAAAAATATCGATTTATAAGGAGAAAAGGTTGAATTTTTTGTTATTGTGGTTAGAATAAATCTCTGTTATAAAGTTTGCGTCACTGTTTTTTGATAACCCGATTACATTTAGAGTAGACCGTCACATTTTTTTAGATGTGTATATTTCTTATTCAAAAAAATCCGATTCTTTGCCTACTATATAACTATTTTCATAAAGAAAACACAGTAGTTGATTTGTTGCCAATCACTGTGTTTTAGATACATTTAATTAATGCTTGCTTTATGTTAAAGATCAGTAGGCAGTAAGAGTAGTGGCTTTTTAGTTGTCTTGTCGAAAATTACAGTTTTAATACGTTTAGCAGGGTGATTAGTGAGCTTCTTTGCTATTTTCCTTCGTTCGGTTCACAAAAAAGTAGCAATATTTCAATTAAATGAAACAAATAAAAAATAAGGTCTAGAAAATAAACGTTCATTCTCTAATTTAGCTTATTTAAGCATCGAGGTATTTAAGGAAGTAGTAACGAGCCAAACTAATGCGGTTATTCTGCCATCTAATATGACAGAATTAGGAAATATTCTTGTTGTAAAATAGCTATGGGAAAATAAAGTGAAGGAATAAAGATAGACAGGAGAATATATAAACAGTTAAATAATTAGCAGAAGATGCTAAATGGCATCTTCTTTTTTTAGTTCAATTGATTGAAAAAGTTCATTCATATCATTTTATCTTTTCATCACCGTTTTTTCCTTAATGAAGGAGCATTGTTTTTACTTTTGATGTGAGCTATAATCACTTTTGGTTGGAGAGACTTTAATTAGCGAAAAATTGCCAGAAAGTTTTTTTGGAAGAAGAGCTTGTAAATCAGTAAAAAAGTTAGAGATGAACAAGGAATTAAGTTTTCTTTTGCCATTAATATTTTTACTTCTAAACGTTGTGTTCCAAGCAAAAAGTAGTTTGCACGTTTTTATGTAGACGGTTACAAGAAGTGTCTAAAATGATTGAATTTGCTGTACCTTAGATGAGATGTTTTTTATTGGTAAGTAAATAATTATGTGTTCAAGTATTGTGTGAATGCAAAAAAGAGTAGTAGGAAGGTATTTATGAATTTAAATAGTTTTTTAGATCAAAATCAGTATCCAGTTTTCATATTAGAATGGCTAGAGTTAAAAAAATCCACTTATTGTACGATTGATTTGTTATGTGAATTTGTTGGAATTTCTAGATTTAGGTGTTTAAAGTATATTGAGGAGCTTAACGAGCTGCTTTATCCAGTGGATAAAGATGCAAAAATAAAAGTAGAGCCGTCTGGTGAAATCTATAGTCGTCATTTAAATTTTTTAACAGTTAAGAAAATACGTGCACACTACTTAGTCAAATCAGAAGTCTTTCAGTTATTAAACACCTCGCTAAACTTGGAATTATCTTTAAATGAATTTTCTGAAAAGCGTTTTTTAAGTAGAACACAAGCATATGACAAACGTAAAAAATTATCACGTTTACTTAGTGAGTATAAACTCAAGTACAAAAAAGGCAAAGTGATAGGAAATGAACTATTCATTAGAAATTTTGTTTATTCCTTGTATCTTAATTATTTTTACGGTCTTTACAATCCTTTTTCAAAAGAAATTACTCATGAAGCGACGAATCTCTTAAATTCAATGATGAGTTACTTAGAGTTGAGCCTGACGTTTACGCAAAAAAATAAATTAATGATCTTTATAAGTATCGTATTAACTCGAACAAAGCATAACCATTTTTGTTCTTTAAAAGAATTTGACTATCAGTTACAGGTTAAAAAGAAGGCGTTTGAAGTTTACCAGAATTTTTTTGTTGCAGATGATCGTTCAAAACAACTGGAATGGCAATATTTTTTAACATATTTAGTATCAGAAAGAATCATAGTAAATCCTTTTAAGGTTGAGCATTCTAACATGAAAGAAAAAACTACCTGTTTTTTAACAAATTTTATCGCTTTAGATGACCACAACTATCTTCATTATTTCACGGAACTTACTAAAGAATTGAAACGCTTAAATATCAAATATCGAATATTTCCTCTTACGACTGATTTTTTTACGATTTATAGACATACAGAGTTTTTAGAAGAAAACTATCCATCGCTTGTGAAGCCGGTTGAAGACTTAATTGATTTATGGACGGATGTTTCTGCGCCTTATTTAGATAAGAATCGGGTATTTGATGACGTATTTTTTTCTGTTTTAGAAATTATTCCTTTAGATAAAATTGATGATAAAGTCTATGTATGTGTTGACTTTACACAAGGAATTGCTTATTCCAATTTTATCATCAATCAAATTGAAGGATTTAAAAATCAAAATATTGTTGTACAGAGAAAGCTTGAATTTAATACCGACATTTTTATTTCTGATTATGCTTCTCCTAAGTTATCAATGGATCAGATTATTTGGAAAACGCCACCTAATGCGGATGATTGGGAAGATTTTGGAAATCATGTTATTGCAGTAAAACAAAGAAAAAGAGGGCAAGTACATGTATAAACTAGGATTAATAGCTGTTTTACTATCGTTTTTGAATTACCAAATAAATATAGCATTTTTTTCTAAAAATGAGAGCAGTAAAGAAGAAGCAGAGCAAAAACAGGAGATTGATGTATCAAATTCGGTTAAAAATGAGGTGGTGATTGGCGAGAAATCCATTGTTTTGCAAAAAACTAATCATCGAAAAGACCGTCAAGCTCGCCAAAATAAGCAAAGAGGAAATGATAAAGACTCTTTACAGCTAATCCAGCAGAAATTAATGAAATTAGAAAAAGAAGTGTTTGTAAAAAAAACAGGAGCATCCACGACCATCTTTGGACAACAATTAAAAAGTTTGTCTGGAACACTACTTTACGGTACGAGAAAAGAAAAATTTTAATTTTTTTAATTTTGCCATAAAAAAAAGAACTTTTTCCAATAATTTATCCAAAACATCCTATTAAAAAAGTGTATTTTTTAATAGAAAGACGTTGTTATTTCTATTACCACTTAGAAATATCAAACGAAATGATTGAAAGGGTGGATGAGATGAAAAAAAAGCTGCAAGTAGCCTTTTATATTCTGGCTACATTCATAATGGTAGTAAATCAATTAGGAATTACTTCTGTTGTGACTGCTAAAACGATTGATTCTTCTGATGATGGAGAGACGGTCGTCTATCATGATTATGCGGAGTATGAAAAGGCATTGAATGAATATAATAAGGAGTATGCGCAATATGAGAAAGATTTAAATGAATATAATCAAAAGAAACAACAACATGATGAGGTTCAAGAAGTAGCTGATCGCATAGAAAAAGAAAATGCACAAAAAAAGCGGATTATGAAGCAGCTTTAGCTCAATATCAAAAGGACTTAGACGAATATAATAAAAAAAAGAGTGAAGTGGATGAACATAGTCAAAAAGGACAATATATCGGACCAGAATATTGGCAGGCTATGACAAATATGGAAGTATATTTATTAAATTTTGGCGCGATCACTCAAATGATGGATACTGGATTATCTTTATCAGGAGATGACCTAGTTTCTACAATTAGGACAAAGGTAGTAGCCGATCCTTTTTTAGGAAATACTGAAAATCAAGCTAAAATTCAAGAATATATCGATCAATACAATAAGTTTAGTGATTTTATCACAAGTATTTATGGAAATTCTCCCGGAAAATTGACCTTTGATGCTGTAAAAGGTGGAGCGATGAATTCTAATAGTGGCTTTTTTAATGAATATAGAGGAGTAGATTTTTTTCATACTTTTTCTTCCAATACTGGGCAGACAAAAGATAATATTCCAAGTACTTTAGATCATCCGACAGAGCAAAATATCAAAGATGCCTTGTCGCAACTTTTTATGAAAACAAATGGGGCACCATTTGATAGTGCAACAATGAGTATGGATCTGAATACCTTTATGGTAGATCAAGGTATGGTTGATAAATGGAAACAAGCGTTGGATGAAGCAAAGAAACAATCTTTCAGTCTATTTGCACAATCACTAGATAAAATTAATGCTGCGTATGACGTATACAATCAATCAGAGTATACGACGGCAGATTATGAAAATTTAAAAAAAGGTATCAATGAAGCTGGAAGTATGCAATCCCAAGCGTTTGGATTAATTGGCGGAACGGGTGTAGAATTAGAAGACAAAGATAACACAGCACCTTTTTATAATGATTTAAAATCCATGTCTGCCAGTGATTTAGCTAATAAATATGGGTATTTATTATTGTTATGCAATATGGCCAGCAAAACGGTATATGGTTTTTTCCATTTACAAAATCCGCAAGCAAATGAAACAATTATAGCGGGGACGGCCTCTTCTTGGGCTAACAATCATCCTTCATTTAGTCCATCAAATGGAAATTATACGCCAACTCTTACAGAACCAGAAAAACCAACGCCGCCTATGTATGAAGTTGTGCCTGTAGTTCCAGAAGAACCAGTGAAGCCTGTTCCACCAGTGAAGCCTGTGTATGAGCCATTAAACGAGATAACGTTACTAAAAGTAGACAAAGAAGACGAGCAGCCGTTAGCCAATGCCGTCTTTCAGTTAGCCAATAAAGTCACTGGAGAAAAACTTGACACCTTTACAACTGCTTCAGATGGTCAGCTGACAATTAAAAATATTGCACCTGGCCATTATACATTAACGGAAATACAAGCACCTGATGGCTATATTTTAGATAGTACACCACTTGATTTTGTGATTACAGGTGCAGAAAATGAAACGGTACGTTTGGAAAAAAAGAACATTCCTATAACAGGGAGTGTTGAACTAACCAAATTAGACGGAAAAACAAATCAAGTGTTACAAGGTGCAGTATTTGAACTGAGAGATCAAAATGGGAAAACAATTAAAAATGAAGTAGCAACGGATGAAACCGGGCGAATTTTTTTGGACGACTTGGTACCGGGAACTTATCAATTTGTTGAAGTACAAGCGCCAACAGGTTATAAACTAGATCAGACGCCTTTAAATTTTTCAATTAAAAAAGGCCAAAAAGAAACAGTTCGGCTCACCATGACCAATCAATTACTACCGGGCGAAGTTATCCTTACTAAAAGGGATCAAACAACTGGTCAAACACTCCAAGATGCAGTGTTTGAATTAAAAAATAAAACTGGCAAAATAGTGAAAAAAGATTTGGTAACTGATGATTCTGGAAAGTTATCAATTGATAATTTAGCACCGGGAGATTATCAATTCATTGAAACACAAGCACCAACTGGATATAAATTAGATCCTACGCCTATCACGTTTACGATTGAAAAAAATCAAAAAGAAGCAGTACAAGTAAGGGCAACCAATGAAATGATTACCGGTGGCGTAATTTTAGAAAAAATCGATGATCAAACAGGGAAAAAATTGAATGGTGCGGAATTTGAACTCCAAACAAATTATGGAAAGCAACTAATGACGCACTTGGTTACAGATGATTCAGGGCGGTTAGCAATTGAAAATTTAAAATCAGGCACCTACCAATTGATTGAAACAAAAGCACCAGACGGCTATCAATTAGACAAAAAGCCTTTGCGCTTTTCAGTGCAAAAAAATCAAAAGGCAGCTCAAAAGTTAACGAAAATGAATAAACAAGCAAAACATGTTGTTCGTTTAGAAAAGAAAGACGGACAGACAAAACAATTTTTACAAGGTGCTGCATTCCAGTTATTGGATCAAGCTGGAAAGATAGTCAAAAAACACTTAGAGATGACTAAAAATGGCACGTTAGAAGTTGACGGATTAGCAAACGGTTCCTATAAATTAATCGAAATAAAGGCACCTTCTGGCTATCAATTAGAAGATAAACCTGTCTTGTTTACGTTAAATCGTGAGTCCTCTCTTTTAACAATTGACATCTACAATTATCAAAATGATAGGACGAATTTTCATGATGGAATTACTGCTTCTCGTACGGATTCTTCTGTAGATCATGTTAAGAAAAAAAGGCAACATCACGGAAATGGACCAGCCACTTATTTCCCTAAAACAGGCGAAAAACAGTCGAATGTTTTGACGGTTTGGGGGGTGATTTTCATTTGTTTGTCTTTCTTCTTATTATTCTTACGTCAGCTATTTTATAAAAAAGTGGATAGATATTAAAAAGATTTAAACGAAAGATGAGAAACTATTTAGGTTATTTTCCTGTTAGTTTTTAAATAAAAAATACGAGCTAACAGTCTATTCTAAATAAAGAATGTTATGAACTAATTAATTGGTTGGAATAAATCTGGCAGTAAGCTGGACTTATTCTAATCAATTTTTTGTGGATTTTTAATTAGTAATAACAGCTAGACTAATCTTTTTTTATTTTGGAGCAGATAAGCAGTGGCTATTTTCTATGACAGAAGTAAATTATTCTTTCTCTCATGTCAAATTCGGTGGATTGATGATATAATTTTTTAACGTGAGTAATTTTTACCTGTTTATAAGATACAGCACATTTTTTTGAAGAATTGTTTAAATCACGTTATATTTAGCACATGATCAATTAAACAATTAGTGAAAAAGAGAAAAATTTTTTGGAAAATATGATTTTTCTTTTAGAATCTGCAAAAAAGAATAATGACGTAGCGGTGTTTTCCCTTGAATTGTTTCGTGATAAAATGGCTCTTGGTTATAGATGCACAAGTAGTGAAAGGCTATCAATAATAATTATGCCCAAATACGACAATTAAAGATAGGATAGAAAGGAGTTTATATATGAGTGTTACTATACAATGGTTCCCCGGACACATGGCAAAAGCACGTCGCGAGGTTTCTGAGAAAATGAAGTATGTAGACATCATATTTGAATTAGTAGATGCTCGTTTACCGTTATCTTCTCGGAACCCAATGCTTGATCAAATCATCCAGCAAAAGCCACGTTTGATTTTATTAAATAAGGCAGATTTAGCAGACGATCAGCAGACGAAACAATGGCAAGCTTATTTTCGTAAACAAGGGTACGAGGCATTAGCAATTACTGCTCAAGAAAATAAAGGAATGAAAAAGTTGTTACCAGCTGCAAAAGAGGTACTAAAAGAAAAACGTGCCCGTGATGCAGCACGCGGTATTAAGCCTCGTGCGATAAGAGCGATGGTTTTAGGTATTCCTAATGTAGGAAAATCAACTTTGTTGAATCGTTTAGCTGGCAAAAAAATGGCTCAAACAGGAAATAAACCGGGAGTAACAAAAGGCCAACAATGGCTACGTTTAGGCAGTGAATTGGAATTGTTAGACACGCCGGGAATCTTGTGGCCTAAATTTGAAGATGAAGAGATTGGAAAAAAATTAGCACTAACAGGTGCCATTAAAGATCAACTTGTTCATTTGGATGATCTGGCTATTTATGGATTAGATTTTTTTGCCCGCTACTATCCCGGAAGAATTGCTGGACGCTATCATTTAATTCAAGAAGTAGAACAAAAACCCGTACCTGAATTGTTGCTGGCTATTACTGCTAAGCGAGGCTACAAAGAAGACTATGAACGTGGCAGTGAAGTGGTGGTCTTTGATATCCGTCAAGGAAAACTAGGGCAGTATACGTTAGATCGCTGCGAAGAAATGGGGCAGGAAAAAGATGAATGAATCGATCCAGTGCATCAAAGAACGTTTAAAAGCACTCAATTCGTTGGACGATCCATTGATTGATGTTTTAAGACGAGACGAGCGAAAGGGAGTGCAGCAAGCACTTCTTGCTTTTAAAAAACGTTTAAAAAAAGAAGCACTTATTCAAGAAAAATATTTGGCAATGTCACAGTTTGAACAGCTTGCTTATAAGCAAGGTTATGAATGGATTGCAGGAATTGATGAAGTAGGACGCGGACCCTTAGCCGGACCTGTGGTGGCAGCAGCAGTTATATTACCTAGAAACGAACAAATCCTTGGATTAAATGATTCAAAACAGTTATCAGAAAAAAAACGTGAATTACTTTATGATCAAATACAGCAAAAAGCAGTGGCTATTGGGATCGGTATTATTAATGAAGCAAAAATTGATGAAGTAAATATCTATGAAGCAAGCAAATTAGCGATGATTCAAGCAGTAGAAAAATTGGCAGTAACGCCTAGCTATTTATTAATTGATGCAATGACTCTTAACTTGTCGATCCCACAAACAAAACTTATCAAAGGAGATGCACGTTCCATCTCAATTGCAGCAGCAAGTATTATTGCAAAAGTCTATCGTGATAACTTAATGAAAAAATATGATCAATTGTATCCGGGATATGGATTTGGACATAATGCAGGTTATGGCACCAAAGAACATCTAAAAGGATTAGCGCAGCAAGGAATTACCCCCATTCATCGTAAAACTTTTGCTCCTGTAAAAAATTATTTGGTTTAAAATACCGCCTCTTGCGTATTTTGTTTGAAAGCAGTTCAGAGAGGCGGTTTCAATAATGAACAAGTTAGAAAGATTTTTACTTAAATTAGCTTATGCAAAAGGGATTAGCAGTCAAGGGAAATGGACTGTCGTACAAACTTTATTAAACATGCAAAGGGAAGAATTACTTTGCAGTGAAATCGTTGAAATTGCAAAAAATTATCGTTATCAAAAACTTTTTCAAGAAAGCTGGTGTCAACTCCATAAAAAGGGTTCTGAACTAGAAACAGCGCAGTCATTTCTTACTTGTGTTGATTCGCGCTACCCTCCGCAGCTTTTACATCTTGCTTATCCGCCAATCCTTTTATTTTATACAGGAGATCTTTCACTGCTTAAGAAAAAAATGATTAGTGTAGTAGGCGGAAGAAAAACTTCTGTTTTAGCGAAAAAAGTGGTTCATCATCTATTATTTCCTATCATAGAAGCTGGCTACGTCATTGTTAGTGGTTGTGCCAAAGGAATCGATACATACGCACATCAAGCAACGATCAATTATTCTGGCAAAACCATTGCAGTGATCGGTACAGGTATAAAACAAGTTTATCCTAAAGAAAATCAGCTTCTTCAAGAAGAAATTGGAAAAAAACATCTTTTGCTTAGTGAATATCCACCAGATCAAGGACCTCGGCGAACCCAATTTCCTATGCGAAATCGAATCATTGCCGCCTTATCACAAGGAACTTGTGTAATTGAAGCAAAGAAGAAAAGCGGTTCTTTGATAACGGCACAACAAGCTTTAGAAATTGGCAGAACTGTTTTTTCAGTGCCGGGAAATATTTTAACACAACATTCAATCGGTTCTCACCAACTAATTCAAGATGGGGCAGTTTGTGTAATTTCTGGTCAAGATTTATTAGCAGAATTGAAAGAATAACACACCACTTCTCACTTTCTTTCCTTGACAAACGTTTTCTGAATGGATATGATAAGCTACGATTTGTATAAGTCTGCTTAATAGATAGTAGAAACATGTCAATGGAAAGGAGCCCATTCAGTAATGGCATATAAATATCTAGTGATCGTTGAATCGCCTGCAAAGGCCAAAACCATTGAAAAATATCTTGGACGTAATTATAAAGTGATGGCTAGTGTCGGTCACATACGTGATTTACCTAAAAGTAAAATGGGAATTGATGTAGAAAACAATTATGAGCCCCATTATATTTCAATACGTGGAAAAGGCGATGTGATAAAAAGTTTAAAATCAGCAGCTAAAAAAGCGCAAAAAGTTTATCTTGCAAGTGACCCGGATAGAGAAGGGGAAGCAATTGCTTGGCATTTAGCTTATTTGCTAAGATTAGATTTAACAGAAAAAAATCGCGTCGTCTTTAATGAAATCACAAAAGAAGCGGTTAAAGCTGCATTTAAGGAACCGCGAAAGATCGATATTGATTTAGTGGATGCTCAGCAAGCACGACGAGCTTTAGATCGCTTGGTAGGTTACTCCATTAGTCCGATTTTATGGCGTAAAGTTAAAAAAGGCTTGAGTGCAGGAAGAGTCCAATCCGTTGCCTTAAAAATTATCATTAATCGTGAAAAAGAAATTCGTGAATTTATTCCAGAAGAATATTGGAGTATTGATGGAAACTTCAAGAAAGCACGGAAAAAATTTAAAGCAAATTTTTGGGGAATCGATGGCAAAAAGAAAAAATTACCGGATGCACAATCCGTGAAAGAAATTATTGAGCGAATCGACAGACAAGATTTTACAGTTCAAAAAGTTGAAAAGAAAGAGCGAAAAAGAAATCCAGCCAATCCATTTACAACAAGTAGTCTCCAACAAGAAGCAGCTAGAAAGCTAAACTTTAGAACCCGCAAAACAATGATGGTCGCACAACAATTGTATGAAGGAATTTATCTGGGGAAACAAGGAACGGTTGGCTTGATCACTTACATGCGTACAGATTCTACGCGTATTGCTGATACAGCAAAAGCAGAAGCTGCTGATTTCATTGACGAAACTTATGGGAAAGAGTTCTCTAGCCATGCTCGTCATAAAATTAAAAATGCACAGGGTGCTCAGGATGCTCACGAGGCGGTACGACCTACAAGCGTTTTACGAACCCCAGAAGCGATTAAACAATATTTAGATAAAGATCAATTAAAATTATATACTTTAATTTGGTCGAGGTTTGTAGCTAGTCAAATGACTCCAGCTATTTTAGACACCATGAAAGTCACTTTAGAACAAAACGGCGTTATTTTTATTGCTAACGGTTCGAAAGTAAAATTTAAAGGCTTTATGCAAGTATACGTAGAAGGCAGAGATGATGGTAAAGAGGACAAAGAAAATATCTTACCTGAGCTTATAGAAGGTGATGTTGTTCAATCTGTAAAGATCGAACCAAAACAACATTTTACTCAACCATCTGCGCGATTTAGTGAGGCGACTTTGATTCGCACATTGGAAGAAAATGGTGTAGGAAGACCATCTACTTATGCACCAACGCTTGATACGATTCAACGACGTTACTACGTTAAATTGACGCAAAAACGTTTTGAGCCGACTGAACTCGGTGAAATTGTCAATTCATTAATCTGTGAATTTTTCCCTCAAATTGTAGACATCCATTTTACTGCGGAAATGGAAGGAGATCTAGATAAAATCGAAGAAGGAAAAGAAGCATGGATACAAGTGGTAGATCGTTTTTACAAACCATTTGAAAAAGAATTATCCAATGCAGAAGAAAAAATCGAAAAAATTCAAATTAAAGATGAACCAGCAGGATTTGATTGCGACATTTGTGGACATCCAATGGTTATAAAATTAGGAAAGTATGGTAAATTTTACGCTTGCAGTAATTTTCCTGATTGTAGAAATACAAAACCGATTGTAAAAGAGATTGGGGTGACTTGTCCACTTTGTCATGAAGGGCAAGTTATTGAACGTAAATCTAAGAAAAATCGCCTGTTTTACGGTTGTTCGCGTTTTCCAGAATGTGAATTTACTTCATGGGATAAGCCAGTCGGCAGAAACTGTCCAAAATGTGGGCAATATTTAGTTGAGAAAAAAGTAAAAGGTGGAAAACAAGTCATTTGTATCAATGGAGATTATGAAGAAGATATCCAAAAATAAAGGGAGAAGAGGACTTTAATTGAAAACTGTTAATGTTATAGGTGCAGGGTTGGCTGGAAGCGAAGCTGCATGGCAAATCGCTCAATCCGGTGTTCCTGTTCATTTATATGAAATGCGCCCAGTAAAATCAACAGAGGCGCATCATACAAGCCATTTTGCCGAGTTAGTTTGTTCAAATTCTTTAAGAGGGAATAGTTTAGCCAACGCCGTCGGGTTGTTAAAAGAAGAAATGCGCCGTTTGCATTCGGTAGTAATCACTTCGGCAGATGAAACAGCTGTTCCGGCTGGCGGTGCTTTAGCGGTCGATCGTGATTCTTTTTCTAAGACGATTACTCGGAAAGTAAAAGAACATCCACTAGTGACAGTTGTACATGAAGAAATAACAGATATCCCGCAAGGAATCACTGTTATTGCAACAGGACCTTTAACTTCTCAGCAATTAGCCGAAAATATCAAAGAATTTAATGGTTCGGATGGTTTTTACTTTTACGATGCAGCAGCCCCCATTGTCGATAAAGCAACGATTAATATGGAAAAAGTTTACTTAAAATCACGCTACGATAAAGGAGAGGCCGCTTATTTAAATTGTCCAATGACAGAAGAAGAATTTAAAACATTTTATGAAGCACTGATTACTGCAGAGGTCGCAGAGCTTAAATCTTTTGAAAAAGAAAAATATTTTGAAGGATGTATGCCAATCGAAGTGATGGCTCGGCGTGGTTTTAAAACCATGTTGTTTGGGCCGATGAAACCAGTGGGCTTAGAAGATCCAAAAACGGGCAAGCGACCTTACGCGGTAATTCAGCTTCGACAAGATAATGCGGCCGCTTCGCTATATAATATCGTTGGTTTCCAAACCCATTTAAAATGGGGGGAACAAAAACGTGTTTTTCGCATGATTCCAGGTTTGAAAAATGCTGAGTTTGTTCGCTATGGCGTCATGCACCGCAATAGCTTTATGAATTCACCAGAATTGTTAAAACCTACGTATCAGTCAATCAAACGTGCCGACTTGTTTTTTGCAGGACAAATGACAGGTGTCGAAGGATACGTTGAAAGCGCAGCAAGTGGTCTATTAGCAGGAATTAATGCCGCTCGCCTAGCGAAAGAAATGGAACCCATTGAATTTCCAAGAGAAACAGCGATTGGTAGTATGGCGTATTATATTACACACGCAAAAGGCAAATATTTTCAACCAATGAATGCGAATTATGGTCTATTTCCTGAATTACCTGAACAACTTCGTGATAAAAAAATGCGCTATGAAGCCATTGCACAAAGAGCACTGGCAGCAAATGAACAAGTCAAAAAAGAATTAGCAAGCGAAGAATTAAACAATGAAAAAGAAGTTTTTCATCAATAAAGCAACGAGTGTTCTATTGATAAGATAAAGCGACTGTATGGACAGAAAACGCGCTTATTTAGGTGCAATAAGATGATCAAAATAACTAAAATGTAGCAACTTATCAATAATTGATTGATAGTTGTTGCATTTTTTTATTATTCGTGGTAATAATCGTCTAAAATAAATGATGGTGGATACCGACGAAAGATTTTATGAAAGTAATTGTTCTAATTGTGAACAAACTTAGAAATATTGGTTAAATTCTGACAATTTATTTGTTTTTTTTATATGGCTGTGCTAAATTTATCACTGGGACAAAAAGGAAGGTGCTAAAATGTCAGAATTAACATGGGAAGAAAAATTTTTACGGTATTTAATTGTGGAACGTGGTTATTCTGAAAAAACTCGAAAAGCCTATGAAGAAGACATCACTAATTTCAAAAAATTTTTGGTAAATTCTGGGGAGGATGATTTTTTTAAAATCACTCATTTAGATGTTCGTGTGTATTTAAGTGAACTCACACAGAAGAGATATAGCAGAAACTCAATCAGCCGTAAGATTGCCAGCCTGCGTTCATTTTATCAATACCTTTTAAAAGAAGAAGTGGTAAAAGAAAACCCGTTTTCCTATGTTCATCTTAAAAAGAAAAATTTAAAGCTGCCGCGTTTTTTTTATGAAAATGAAATGCAAGCTTTATTTGACAGCGTGTCAAGTGAAAAGCCGTTGAACTTAAGAGATCGCGCTTTATTAGAAGTCCTTTATGGTTCAGGTATTCGTTTGAGTGAGTGCAGTAATTTGAAACAATCAGAAATTGATTTTGATTCAGAAGTGATACTGATTCATGGAAAAGGAAACAAAGAACGTTATGTACCAATGGGATCATTTGCTCAAGACGCATTGTACGAATATTTTGAAAAAGGGAGAAAGGTGCTTATGGATAAGTACCATAAAAATCATGAGTTTGTTTTTATCAATCATCATGGCGAACCAATCACGCCAATGGGGATCGAATATGTATTGAATCAATTGATGAAAAAAAGTAGCTTAGATCAATCAATTCATCCGCACATGCTTCGTCACACTTTTGCTACGCATTTATTAAATAATGGAGCGGATATGCGGACTGTTCAAGAGTTGTTAGGGCATGCAAATTTGTCTACTACACAAATTTATGCTCATGTGACAAAAGAAAGCTTACAAAAAAATTATCGTTCTTTTCATCCAAGAGCATGATAAGAAAATGAACAAATGTTAACAAGGAGGAAATAATTATGATAGAATCACCATTTCATTCAACTACCATCTGTGCAGTTGAAAAAGACGGAAAATTTGCAATGGCAGGAGACGGACAAGTAACAATGGGAGAATCTGTTGTAATGAAAGGTAGTGCTAGAAAAGTTCGTCGCATCTATAATGATGAAGTAATCGTGGGCTTTGCTGGAAGTGTAGCCGATGCTTTTACGTTAGAAGAAAAATTTGAAGGCAAATTAAATGAATACAACGGTAATTTACAAAGAGCAGCAGTCGAATTAGCACAAGAATGGCGAACACAACAATCTATGCAAAAATTAGAAGCGATGTTAATTGTGATGAACAAAAAAGAAATGTTATTAGTTTCAGGAACAGGAGAAGTAATTGCACCAGATGATGGGATTTTAGCAATTGGTTCAGGTGGTAATTTTGCTTTAGCTGCTGCTCGAGCAATGAAAAATTATACGCAAAACGAGATGAGTGCCAAAGAGATTGCAGAAAATGCCTTAAATATTGCCGCAGATATTTGCATCTTTACAAATCATAATATTATTGTAGAAGAATTATAGAGGTGAAAAGAATGGTTGAATTAAAACAAACACCAAGACAAATTGTAAGTGAACTAGATCAATACATTGTTGGTCAGCAAGCAGCAAAACGATCAGTAGCTGTTGCATTGCGTAATCGCTATCGCCGATTGCAATTAGATGAAAAAATGCAACAAGATATTACACCTAAAAACATGTTGATGATCGGACCAACAGGCGTGGGTAAAACAGAAATTGCCCGCCGATTGGCGAAAATTGTTCATGCGCCATTCGTTAAAGTAGAAGCAACTAAATTTACTGAAGTCGGTTACGTAGGTCGAGATGTGGAATCAATGGTACGTGACTTAGTTGAAAATGCGATTCAAATTGTTGAAAAAGAGCAATATAGTCGAGTTTATGCAAACGCCAAGAAAAATGCAGAAAAACGGCTAGTCAAAGTTTTAGTACCAGGAATTAAAAAAGAACAAAAGCAAACAGGAAATCAATTCGAGCAAATGATGAATTTGTTCAATGCTGCACAAAAAAATACAAATGAACCTCAAGAAGAAGTAACAGAAGAAATTCGTGTGAATCGTAAAACGATCCTTGAACAATTGCAAAAAGGTCTGCTTGATCATCGACAAGTCACAATTGAAGTGGAAGAACAAAAGAAACCTGTATCGATGATGAATAATGGCTTAGAACAAATGGGCATTGATTTAAATGAAACATTAGGTGCATTAACACCAAAGAAAAAAATTGAGCGTACGGTAACTGTGAAGGAAGCATTAGAGCTATTGATTAAAGAAGAATCTGCCAAACTTGTAAAAGATGCAGATATTCATAGTGAAGCCATAAAATTAGCGGAATCAAGTGGAATCATTTTTATTGATGAAATGGATAAAATTACTTCTAAATCGCAACAATCCGGTGAAGTATCAAGAGAAGGCGTTCAAAGAGATATTTTGCCTATTGTGGAAGGTTCACAAGTAAATACCAGATATGGCGTTATTCAAACGGATCATATCTTGTTTATTGCTTCAGGAGCTTTTCATTTGTCTAAACCGAGTGATTTAATTCCAGAATTGCAAGGTCGTTTTCCGATTCGGGTTGAATTAGACGATCTTACTGCAGAAGATTTTATTAAAATATTAACAGAACCAAATAACGCATTGATTAAACAATACGTAGCTTTAATTGGAACAGAAAATGTTTCCGTGACGTTCACCAAAGAAGCAATTGAGAAAATTGCTCAAATTGCCTATGATGTAAATCGTGATACGGATAATATAGGTGCGAGACGATTGCATACAATACTTGAAAAACTATTGGAAGATTTATTATTTGAAGCATCTGACATGCAAATGGGTGAGATCACCATTACACAAGCGTATGTTGAGGAAAAATTAGGATCTATCGTGGAAAATGAGGATTTAAGTCGTTTTATTTTATAAAATCGGAGGAAGAAAATGACGGATTTATTGACAAAAACCCGCAATATAAATAAATTATTGCAGCAAAAAAATACGTTTGATATGCGTGCAGATTTACCTTACGATAAAATGGCTGTTACTCTAGGTGCAGTTTTAGATAGTAATGTTTATATCATCAGTAATGAAGGTGTATTACTAGGCTATGATGAACGACATGATGTCAATAACGAACGAATAAAAATGATGTTTGTTGAAAAACAATTTCCTGATGTTTATACAGATACAGTGGATCAATTAAATAAAACAGAAGCAAATATTCCTATTAGCAGCGAAATGACTGCTTTTCCTTTTGAAGCAAGAGAAAAGTATCCTTTTGGGTTAACCACAGTTGTACCTATTTTTGGTGCGGGAGAACGTTTAGGAACGATTATTTTATCAAGAATCGAACAGGTGTTTACAGATGACGATTTAGTATTAGCTGAATATGGAGCAACCGTTGTTGGCATGCAGATTCTTTATCAAAAATCTCGTAGTATTGAAGCGGATGTAAGAAGTGCTACTGCTGTACAAATGGCTATCAGTACGTTATCGTACAGCGAATTAAAGGCGGTTCAAGCGATCTTTCAAGCGCTAGAAGGAGATGAGGGACGATTAACAGCCTCAAATATCGCTGATAAAATAGGAATTACCCGCTCTGTGATCGTCAATGCGCTGCGCAAATTAGAATCGGCTGGAATTATTGAATCACGTTCTCTTGGAATGAAAGGAACTTATTTAAAAGTCCTGAATGCTAAATTTAAAGAAGAGCTGACAAAACACAGTTATTAATTAAGTGATTGTTTAGGAAAAATTTTTTTGCTTGTCGAGGTAGTTGAAAAAATACTCATTTTTCTTGTAAGCCAGTTTTTCTACGTGAAAAAAATTTAGATGATTTTTAGGACCTGAGTCATTTTTTCTCAGGTTTTAAGATTCAACGATGGAGGAATTATCATGACCGTAATCATTCAAAATGACCAATTGATTGCTGAAATTGCTGAACATGGTGCCGAATTAATCAGTTTAAAGTCAAAGGAAACGGCATTTGAATATATTTGGCAAGCAGATCCAACTTATTGGGGAAGACATGCGCCAGTACTTTTTCCTTTTGTTGGTCGCTTAAAGAATGATCAGTACACCTATCAAGGCAAAACTTATGATATGCGACAGCATGGTTTTGCAAGAGACATGGATTTTGAAGTGATCGAATAGAAAAAGGAACTAGCTGGCTTTGTACTTAAAAGTACGTCAGAAACCAAAAGAAACTATCCTTTTGATTTTGAATTAGTCGTTTCTTATGAACTAGGCGGCGACGGAATTACTGTCCGTTATCAAGTAATCAATACTGGAGAAGAAGAAATGTTCTTTTCCATCGGCGGACATCCAGCATTTAATGTTCCTCTGGAAGAAGGATTAAAGTTTGATGATTTCTATTTGGCATTTTCTCCAAGAAAATCAAGACTGCGTTTGCCTTTAAAAGGTCCTTATATTGATATGGAACAAAAAACGCTTGGCCAAACTAATACAAATCTAGCGTTGATGCGTCAACTGTTTAAGCAAGATGCATTAGTTTTTGAAACTAAAGGATTAAATGCTTTTGCGATTCGCAGTGAAAAATCAAATCGTAGTGTGACTTTGAGCTATAAAAACATGCCTTATGTAGGTATTTGGTCACCGTATCCAAAGGAAGCACCTTTTGTGTGTATTGAACCTTGGTGTGGTATAGCAGATACAATAGACAGTACAGGAAATTTAATGGAAAAAGTCGGAATCATCCAGTTAGGCGCCCATGAAATCTTTAAGACCAAATATTCAATTACTGTAAAATAAAAAAGAAAATGCGTTGTAATAAAATTCATACGACCGGCACTATTTCACGGTCAAAAGCAGTAAAAGGCATACCGTTTTGCTAGAACTCAAAAGAAACAAAAAACAGTTGACTGCTTTTTTACAGTCAGCTGTTTTTATCTCAACGCTGTTTTTTTCCCTTGCTGCTATTTAAACCAAAAGGTATTCGGCTTTCCGTATGGTTTTTGATTCGTTTAATATTGTCTTTGTGTCGATAAAAGATAAACGATGAAACCAAAAAGGCAATGAGCGTCAACAACCAATTTTGATCAGGCAAAATACTAGGAGCAATATAAGGAAGAATGATCGTAGATAATGTAATCAATGCAGCACTGACCATACTTGCTAGACTGACCATACTTGTACAAAATAAAGCAACAACAAAAATAATACAGGAATAAATAAAAAATAGTGGATTGAATCCCAATAGCATACCTGCACTTGTTGCGACAGCTTTTCCTCCTTTAAAGCCCGCAAAAATAGGAAAAGTGTGACCTAAAATTGCACATACACCAAACCAAAGAGGATTACTGGCTGGCACATGGAAAATGAGCGGTAGACAAGTTGCTAAGGTTCCTTTTAAGATATCCATAAATAAGACGATTGTGCCGGCTATTTTTCCCAATACTCTAAAGGTATTAGTCGTGCCAGTGTTGCCACTACCATGTTGACGGATATCTTTTTTGAAAAATAATTTACCGATCCAAACGCCTGACGGAATCGAGCCTAAAAGGTAGGCTGTTATAAATAATAAAATCAATTTCATTGTACTACCTCTTTCAAGTTCAAAACTAATTTTCATTTTAGCATGAATAAAGAATGGGAACAAATGGAAAAATCATTGACTTGATGAAAGCAAATAGACTAGCACGTTTATACAAAAACTAGTACGAGGAACGTATCTGTGTGTTTGGACAAAGTAAAAATAATTGCTGAACGTCTAAAGCTATAACTTAGAACAAATAAGCTAAATCATTGAATAAAAAATGAAACATAATAGAAGATATGTTAAGTAAAAAGATAAATAGAAAAGGCGTAGCTAAAAAAGTCTCGTGACTTTTTTAATTATTTCTTAACCTCTTTTTTTTCATGTGTATTTCTAGTATGATTATCGTGGTGCGGTTTTTACCGTAAGTATTATTGAAGGAGCGTTTGCCTTGGCAAAAAAAGTAAAGAACGAATATAATGATGCATCTATCCAGGTGCTTGAAGGATTAGAGGCAGTTAGAAAACGACCGGGAATGTATATTGGGTCAACTGATAGCCGGGGCTTACATCATTTAGTCTATGAAATTGTCGATAATGCGGTCGATGAAGCTTTATCCGGCTATGGAAATGAAATTAGTGTAACGATCCATGAAGACGACAGTATCACTGTGGCAGATAGTGGACGCGGAATGCCTGTCGGTATGCATGCTTCCGGTATTCCAACAGTTGAGGTTATTTTTACTGTATTACATGCCGGTGGAAAGTTCGGTCAAGGAGGGTACAAAACGTCTGGTGGCCTTCATGGAGTAGGCGCAAGCGTCGTGAATGCCTTATCAAAATGGTTGATTGTCACCATCGTGCGTGATGGCGTTGAATACCAGCAAAAATTTAGTAACGGGGGAAAACCAGACGGTACATTGAAAAAAGTCGGGAAAACTAAGAGAAAGAATGGAACAACCGTACATTTTTTACCTGATGCAACTATTTTTTCTACCACTAAATTTTCTTATGAAATTTTATCAGAACGCTTAAGAGAATCAGCTTTTCTTTTAAGAGGAGTAAAAATCACGCTCGCTGATTTGCGCACAGAAGAGCCAAGTAAGGAAGTTTTCCATTATGAAGAAGGAATTAAAGAATTCGTTTCCTATTTAAATGAAGAAAAAGATACCTTGACTCCTGTTGTTTATTTTTCTGGTGAAAAAGATGGAATTGAAGTTGAAGTTGCCTATCAATACAATGACGGATATTCAGAAAATCTGTTGTCGTTTGTAAACAATGTTCGAACAAAAGACGGCGGGACGCATGAAATCGGTATGAAGACTGCTATGACGAAGGCCTACAATGAGTATGCGAGGAAAGTAGGATTATTAAAAGACCGAGATAAAAATCTCGAAGGCAGTGACTTTAGAGAAGGACTAGCAGCCGTTCTTTCCATTCGAGTTCCTGAACATTTACTTCAATTTGAAGGGCAAACAAAGGAAAAACTCGGAACACCTGTGGCACGTACTGTAGTAGATAACGTCATTGGAGAACAAATGGGTTTTTACTTGCAAGAAAACAGCGAGATGAGTCAAATGCTTGTGCGAAAAGCGATAAAAGCTCGCGAAGCCCGAGAAGCAGCTCGAAAAGCTCGGGAAGAAAGTCGAAATGGCAAAAAACGAAAAAAAGGCGAGTCCTTGCTTTCAGGAAAATTGACGCCAGCCCAATCACGGAATCCGAGAAAAAATGAATTGTATTTAGTGGAAGGAGATTCTGCTGGTGGTTCTGCTAAACAAGGAAGAGATCGTAAATTTCAAGCCATCTTGCCCCTTAGAGGAAAAGTAATTAATACAGAAAAAGCAAAAATGCAAGACATCTTGAAAAATGAAGAAATCAATACGATGATATATACGATCGGTTCTGGAGTAGGACCGGAATTTTCCATTGAAGACTGTAATTATGACAAAATTATTATCATGACCGATGCAGATACGGATGGAGCGCATATCCAAGTCTTGCTACTTACTTTTTTTTATCGTTACATGAAGCCTTTAATTGAAGCTGGGAAAGTTTATATTGCGTTACCGCCTCTATACAAAGTTTCTAAAGGACAAGGAAAAAAGCAAATCATTGAGTACGCTTGGACGGATGATGAGCTAGCAGCTGCTGTCAAAAAAATCGGTAAAGGTTACATGCTTCAGCGATACAAAGGTCTTGGGGAAATGAATGCAGAACAATTGTGGGAAACGACTATGGATCCTGCATCTCGGACATTAATTCGCGTAAGAATCGATGATGCTGCTCAAGCAGAACGTCGAGTGACGACGTTAATGGGAGATAAAGTTGAACCAAGACGTAAGTGGATCGAAAATCACGTACAATTTACATTAGAAGAAGATGGCAGCATTCTCGATAAAAAAGAAGACGCCAAAAATAGTTCTTCCAATTCAAATGAATTATTTGACGAAGAAAAACAAGCGGAAATAGTAAGAAAATAGGAGGTCACCTGATGGAAGATCGTCAAGAAGTACAAGAGCTAACCCTAGAAGAAGTAATGGGTGACCGCTTCGGACGTTACTCAAAATATATTATTCAAGAAAGAGCTTTGCCAGACATCCGTGATGGCTTAAAACCCGTACAAAGACGAATTCTTTTTGCCATGAATAAAGACGGCAATACTTTTGATAAAGGGTTTCGTAAATCAGCAAAATCTGTAGGAAATATCATGGGAAATTATCATCCGCACGGTGATAGCAGTATCTATGAAGCCATGGTTCGAATGAGCCAAGACTGGAAATTAAGAGAAGTTCTGATAGAAATGCACGGCAACAATGGAAGTATGGATGGTGATCCTCCAGCTGCCATGCGTTACACCGAAGCACGCTTATCAAAATTAAGTGGCGAAATGCTGGCAGATATTGAAAAAAATACAGTGGATCTCGTTTGGAATTTTGATGATACAGAAAAAGAACCGACTGTTTTACCTGCAAGATATCCTAATCTTTTGGTAAATGGTTCAACAGGAATTTCAGCTGGCTACGCAACTGAAATTCCTACACATAACTTAGCCGAAGTGATTGACGGCACGATTTATTTCATTGATCATCCACAAGCAAGTTTAGAGAAACTAATGGCGTATATTCCGGGACCAGATTTTCCGACTGGCGGAATCTTGCAAGGAAAAAATGAGATTAAAAAAGCTTATGAAACCGGACGCGGAAAAGTAATCTTACGATCAAAAACAAAAATTGAAGCCATTAAAGGAAATAAACAGCAAATTGTAATTTCTGAAATTCCTTATGAAGTGAATAAAGCGACGCTAGTCAAAAAAATGGATGAAATTCGGTTGAACAAAAAAATAGATGGCATTGCCGAAGTTCGAGACGAAAGTGATCGTACGGGATTGCAAATTGTCATTGAGCTAAAAAAAGATGTAAATGCTCAAGGAATCTTAAACTATCTATTTAAAAATACGGAACTTCAGATTAATTACAATTTTAATATGGTCGCCATTGATCATATGACGCCGCATCAAGTTGGACTAAAAGAAATTTTAAGCAGTTATATTAATCATCGAAAGCAAGTGATTACAAAACGAAGTCAGTTTGACTTAGAAAAAGCTCAAAAGCGTCAGCACATCGTTGAAGGATTAATGAAGGCTTTGTCGATTTTAGATGAAGTCATCGCTACGATTCGAGAAAGCAAAGATAAAAAGAATGCTAAGCAAAACTTGGTAGAGGTTTTTCAATTTACAGAAGAACAAGCCGAAGCAATCGTTTCATTACAGTTGTATCGTTTGACAAATACCGACATTACGGAATTACGTCAAGAATCCGAACAGCTTATTGCTCAAATTACTGAATTGAATAAAATTCTATCAAACGAAAAAGAGCTGTTTACAGTGATGAAAAAAGAACTTCGAGAAGTTAAGAAAAAATATGCAAATGCTCGGTTAACAACGATCGAAGATGAAATCGAAGAAATTAAAATTGACACGAAAGTACTAGTCGCACAAGAAGATGTGATAGTCAGTGTAACGAGAGAAGGATATGTAAAACGTACGAGCCTACGTTCTTATAGCGCATCAAAATTGGAAGAAACCGGCATGCGAGAAGGAGATTATCTTTTATATTCTGATGAATTGAATACGTTGGATCATCTGTTGCTCATTACGAATAAAGCAAACGTTATTTATCGTCCAGTTCACGAATTACCTGACTTGAAATGGAAAGAAGCAGGTGAACATCTTTCACAAACCATTTTGAATCTTTCTGTTGATGAATCTATTTTAGCTGTTTTTCCTTACAAGCAAATTGAAGCTGAGAAAACACTAGTTTTTATCAGTAAAAATGGCTGGATTAAACAAACACGAATGACTGAATTTGAACCGTGGCGTACGTACAAGAGTCGCCCGCTTAGCGGAATGAAATTAAAAAGTGACGAAGATGAACTAGTAGCTGTTTACCTTGAAGAAAGTCAAACGGATTTAGATGTCTTTTTAGTCACTTATCAAGGAATGGGTTTACGCTATCCACTGAAAGAAGTTCCTGTAGTAGGAGCCAAAGCAGCAGGTGTTCGTTCCATTAATCTCAAAGAAGAAGATACGGTTGTAAATGGACTATTAGTGCTTGCTCCAGGCGATACGCCAATTGTAATTGTTACACAGCGTGGCGCCGTCAAACGAATGCTAGCACAAGAAATCAATCAAACTTCTCGTGCCAATCGTGGAGTAACAGTTTTACGAGAATTAAAGAAAAACCCGCATCGTATCATTTATATGTCGGAAGGAAATGCCAAAGAACGAACAATTATTAATCAAAAAGGTCAAGAGTTAATTATTAACCCCACCGACTATCCAATTGGTGATCGTACATCGAATGGCTCATTTGTGATAGACGAAAAAAAAGGAGGAGAAGTTATCCGTGTGATTGATTCTCCAAAAGTAATGAGTGAAGAGTAACTGTTATAATGTTTTTTTGTAAAAACCTTTTCTGTACTAACACAGAAAAGGTTTTATTTTTTATTTATTAAAAAAGTCTAAATGTGCTAAAGTAAAAATACGAAAGTGTTCACAATATATAAATATTGGTAAATCAATAGTTAGATAAAACTATAAAAAAAAATCCTATTTTTTGTTAAACAAAAAACAAGAAAACCCTTGCAAAGTTATGATACTGTGTTATACTAATCACGTAAAAACTGTTACATAAAACAGAAAATGGGAGGATCATATAATGGAACAATGGAAGGGCTTTAAAGGAAGCAAATGGAAAGAAGGTGTAGACACTAGAGATTTTATTCAAAATAACTACACTGAATATCGTGGAGACGATAGCTTTTTAGAAAAACCAACAGAAGCAACAGAAAAATTATGGGAAGAATTACAAAAACTAAATGATATCCAATTTGAGCGCAACGGTGTCTATGATATGGATACAGAAATTGTTTCAACTATTACTTCGCATGATGCGGGGTATTTAGATAAAGATTTAGAAAAAATTGTTGGTTTGCAAACGGATAAACCGTTGAAACAAGCGTTTATGCCTTTTGGCGGTATCAACATGGCAAATAATGCGTTAACAAGCAATGGCTATACACCTAACGATGAATTAACACATATCTTTACTGAATGGAGAAAAACGCATAATCAAGGAGTATTTGATGCGTATACTGCTGAAATGCGTGCAGCCCGTAAAAACAAGATTATTACTGGACTTCCAGATGCTTATGGTCGTGGTCGTATCATTGGCGATTATCGTCGCGTAGCATTATATGGAATTGATTACTTGATGGCACAAAAGAAAAAAGACCACGATATGACAGGTTACCATACGATGAGCGATGAAGTGATCCGTCTACGCGAAGAAATTACAGAACAATATCGTGCGTTAGCTCAGATGAAAGAAATGGCTGCAAAATATGGCTATGATATTTCTAAACCAGCTGCAAATGCAAAAGAAGCTGTTCAATGGTTGTATTTCGGTTACCTAGCAGCAATCAAATCACAAAACGGCGCAGCAATGTCTATTGGACGTATTTCTGCTTTCTTAGATATTTACATTCAACGTGATTTAGACAATGGTGTAATTACAGAAAAAGAAGCTCAAGAACTAATCGATCATTTAGTGATGAAGTTACGCATGGTAAAATTTGCTCGCACACCGGAATATAATCAATTATTCTCTGGATTTCCGATTTGGGCGACGCTTTCGATTGCTGGTATGGGGTTAGATGGTCGTTCGTTAGTAACAAAAAATGATTTCCGTCTACTGCATACATTGACAAACATGGGGCCTTCACCAGAACCCAACTTAACTGTTTTGTACTCTGAACATTTACCAGAAGGATTTAGAACTTATGCAAGTAAAATTGCGATTGAAAGTTCTTCGATCCAGTTTGAAAATGATAATTTGCTTCGCGAACAATGGGGTTCAGATGACTGCGCAATTGCTTGTTGTGTTTCTGGAACCGTTATTGGGAAAGACATGCAGTTCTTTGGTGCACGTGCCAACTTAGCAAAAGCATTATTGTATGCGATTAATGGTGGCGTAGATGAAGTAACTGGGGCACAAGTGGGACCGGAATACCGACCAATTACTTCTGATGTTTTAGATTTTGATGAGGTAAAACATAAATATATGAATGTGATGGATTGGTTAGCTGAATTATACGTCAATACGTTAAATATTATCCATTATATGCATGACAAATACTCGTATGAAGCGTCGCAACTTGCTTTGATGGATTCTAATTTGAAGCGTACGTTTGCTACAGGGATTGCAGGTATTTCACATGCGGCTGACAGTTTAGCAGCAATCAAATATGCACAAGTAAAACCAATTCGTAATGAAAAAGGAGTAACTGTAGATTTTGAAGTAACTGGCGACTTCCCTAAATATGGAAATGATGATGATCGAGCGGACGAACTAGCAGAATGGATATTAGAATATTTTATGACTCAAATCAAGCGTCATAAAACATATCGTAATTCAACACCTACCACTTCATTGTTGACTATTACATCAAACGTTGTTTATGGTAAAAACACTGGAAATACTCCTGATGGGCGCGAAGCTGGTAAACCTCTTGCTCCCGGAGCAAATCCAAGTTATAACGCTGAACAAAATGGCTTGCTAGCAAGTTTGAATTCGACTGCTAAAATTAATTATGCTTATGCTCGTGACGGTATTTCTAATACCCAAACAATTAATCCTTCAGGACTTGGAAAAGATGAAGATACTCGAATTAGCAATTTGCGCAATGTATTAGATGGTTACTTCTCTAAAGGAGCTTATCATTTAAATGTTAACGTATTTAGCAATGACTTGTTACGTGATGCTATGGAAAATCCAATGAAATACCCTAATTTAACGATTCGTGTTTCAGGATATGCAGTGAAATTCCGTGACTTGACGAGAGAACAGCAATTAGATGTATTGATGCGAACTTCTCACAATAGAATGTAATAAAAAATAGCAAAAAGATTAATCTGTATCAAGAGTGTGGATTACTGCGTACAAAAAATTAGATTCTGTGTTTAAGAAGGATAAATGTACAAATTTTCGTAAGCTCTTTTAATTAAATACTTTTTGCCCAGTTCGAGGGCAGGACAGTACGTGTCCTTGCTCTCGTTTTTTCATTAGTAGTAAATAAATTGGGTATATTTTGAAATAAACTGAAATCAAGGAAAAGAAGTGATTCTTATGGAAGAAAAAACAATTGGTTACGTTCATTCGATCGAAACATTCGGTTCTGTTGATGGTCCGGGTATTCGATTTGTTATTTTTATGCAAGGGTGTCGCATGCGTTGCGAATTTTGTCATAATCCTGATACATGGAATATAGGCGGTGGCAAAGAATATACGGCAGATGAACTGCTAGATCAAGCAGAACGTTATCGTTCTTATTGGGGATCAGAAGGTGGCATCACGGTGAGTGGTGGAGAACCTTTATTGCAAATTGATTTTTTAATTGAATTATTCAAAAAAGCTCAAGAACGTGGAATACACACTACTTTAGATACATGTGGTAAACCATTTACGCGTGATGAACCATTCTTTTCTCGCTTTCAAGAATTGATGAAATATACCGAATTGTTACTTTTTGATATTAAACACATTGACAATGAAGAACATAAGAAGTTGACACATTGGGGAAACGAAAATATTTTAGAAATGGCTCAGTATCTTTCTACAATTGATAAAGCAGTATGGATCAGGCATGTCTTAGTACCTAAACGCAGTGACTATGATGAGTATTTAATTCGCTTGGATAAATTTATTAAGACTTTGTCTAATGTAGCAAAAGTAGAAATTTTGCCTTATCATACAATGGGAAAATACAAATGGAAAACACTTGGATTAGACTACCCGTTAGAAGGAATTGAACCACCAACAAAAGAAAGAGTCGAAAATGCTAAACGGCTGCTTCATACAGAAAATTATAAGGGATATCTTAAGATGTAGTAAAAAACGGAAAAAGAAGATAAGTATTGCTTCTTTTCCGTTTTTTGCTATTATTAAATAGGAGAAATCACAAAGGAGCGAGATACATGTCAAAAATTTTAGTTTTTGGTCACCAAAATCCAGATACTGATGCTATTGGAGCGGCAATCGCCTTTTCCTATTTGCAAAATCAATTAGGAAAAGAAACAGAAGCTGTGGCTTTAGGTACTCCTAACGAGGAAACACAATATGCGCTAAATTTCTTTAAACTTGCTACACCTCGTGTAGTCCGTTCGATCAAAGAAGAAGGGGCACAAGTTATGCTGGTGGACCACAATGAATTTCAACAAAGTATATCGGATATCGCAGAAGCTGAAATTTTAGCAGTTGTCGATCATCATCGCATTGCGAATTTTGAAACAGCAAATCCACTTTACTATCGTGCAGAACCGGTTGGCTGCACGAGCACAATCATCTTGAAATTATATAAAGAAAAGCAAATAGAAATTCCTAAAGAAATAGCTGGGATCATGCTATCTGCTATTTTATCAGATACGTTGTTATTGAAATCTCCAACTTGTACATCAGAAGATGAAGCAGCAGCCAAAGAGCTTGCAGCGATTGCTTGTGTTGATTTGACAAGTTATGGATTAGAAATGTTAAAAGCGGGAACGAATCTTAGTGATAAAACAGCGGCTGTGTTACTTGACCTTGATGCAAAAAGTTTTCCAATGGGCAGTTCAAATGTACGAATTGCACAAGTCAATACAGTCGACCTTAATGAAGTGATGATGCGTCAAAAGGAATTAGAAGAAGCAATGACTAATGAAATGTCTAAAAATGGGTATGACTTGTTTATTCTGATCGTGACAAACATTTTAGATAGTGATTCTGAGCTTTTAGTAGCTGGTCGAGAATTGGAAAAAGTAGAAGAAGCTTTCAAAGTCCAATTAATGAACAACCGTGCATTATTAAAAGGGGTCGTTTCACGTAAAAAACAAGTAGTGCCACAATTAACAGCAGTCTTTAATTAAGCTTTTAAGAAAGAACAGGAATGTCAGCCAAGCGTAAAATAAATATTGGGCTGGATTCCTTCATGCAAAAGAGGTAAGGTAAAGTCAACTAGACGTTTATCCTACCTCTTTCATTTACAGTAAATAAAAATATTGAAATGAGAAGGAAAAAAATGAACTATTTTTATTCAAAAAATAAACAAAAGTCAATCGAAAAATTAGTTAAACACTCGTTTTTCTCATTATTCATTGCTTATATGCAGCAACACCAAAACGAGGACGTTATCTTAAGAGACTTAAAAAAAGCGTTTTCTAATCAAAAGATCGAGTCTTTTATAGAAGACCTTATTACAGAAAAATTATTAATTCGCAACAATCGACGGTATAGTTTAAATTTTTCGATATTTGATGAAGGTGAATTTCAAGAAGAAATTAAGAAAAATGTAGCGCTTATTTTGCAATGGTTACTTCCTATGAAACAAGAAGAAAGACAATACGTTATGGGAGAAGAAATTTGGCGTGCATGTTTTGAAGAAGAAGCAGATTATTTCTATGGAACAACTGTAGATTTTACTTCAATAAATAAACAAGTATCTGGTAATAAGACCTATCAATTTGTCTCTTTAAACAGTCAAACAACTTTGCCTTTTTCTCTTGCCAATTATTTTTACTTACAAAAAAAACAATTTCCACTGCCACCCAAATTTTTAAATTTAGCTCATCTAATTGGAGATGTTAATGAAATGTATTATTTCGATCAAGTAGAAGTAATAATTGAGCACATTCAAGCTAAAAAATATAAAAAACGACGTCCAAGCATCTTTTTTGATTCTTTAATCCTTACCAATACAATTAAAAGCATTGCTCCTGAAGAAGGCTATCAATTAGCAATCCCATTAATTGATGCACCAAAAAAAACAAAGGATTTTCCAAAAATAAAATTAAACCGAACAGCTGCAGAAAATGCATACATAAAAAGAAGTGTGTATGAGCAATTATTTAAAGAACTTTCACTGTCAGATGTTTCTTATATACGTAAAATATAAAATAAAAAACAGTTCAAGACATTTAAATAATTCTGTCTTGAACTGTTTTTTTTATCTTCCACATCATATATCCGAGATATAAAATAAACAGCAGTTCTAATACATTACTTGTTATTTGAATGTAGGCGGGATCAAAAGATGGCGCTAATGCAAGGATAAGAAAAGAAAAAACACTATAGCCAAAACAAAAAAATGGAACGACTGATGTAAAAAATGATAGGCGTAATTTTTTGAATAGCAAAGAAAAAATAAAATAGGTGAAAATAGATAAAATGACAACTAAGCCATTTAGAATAAAAAAGAATAGCGAGTTTTGATTAAATGAATAAAATAGAGCAGTGAATAAAGACAATGATTTTAGTATGATCAAAATAATGGTAGCTTCATTCATCATTGTAGGTAATTGATCCATCATCACGACTCTAAAAGATAATGAAAAAATAAAGCCGAAAAATAATGAAAGTGTTAATAAAAATTGACTTTCATCCCACTTATTTAGGCTTGAATGATCCCATAGCAACCAGCCGAAGGAATTACATGGTGTATTAGAGACTCGAAAATAAGAATAGCAAAAAAATAAAAAGAGTGTCAATAAAGCAAAAATAGTTCCGACGAGTAAAAATATCATGGTTTTTTGTTTTGTTTCCATAGGTTCTCCTGATCAAAATAATAGTAATAATGATATATGATAACAAATTAATGAGTAAAAGTCGATATTTTTTAATAAAAATAATAATAAATAGATATTTTTTAATATAAATTTCATTTTTTAGATTTGTATAAAAAATTATGTGGACTGACGTTTCCGTACTTTTTTTGTCCAAAAACCTCCAGAAATATATTTTGGTTCGTAAGAGATGATGAAAGCGTGTGGCTCTATTTTCTTGATTAAATGGTAAAGTTCTCTTTCATTTTTACGAGGAGAGAGTATTTCTAAAATCACTCGTTCTCCTTCTAATCCTTGAGCGGCACTTTGAGTCACACCGTAACCATGTTGTCTCAAAATATTGGGAAGATTTTGATCTACTGGACTATTTGCTGGCAAAATACTTGTGACCATAATATAACCAAGGGCTAATTTGTCTTCGATGACTATTCCTACGCTAATTCCTGTAGCATAACCTAATGCGTAAACAAATAAGTTTAAAGGATTATCTAAACGATCTAGCACTAGCGATAAACCAACGATATAAATGATGATTTCTACCATACTAACTAATGGCGCAATTAGGCGGTATCCTTTCATCGTTAACATAAATCTGAGGGTATTTAAGGTGATATAGGCAAAATTAATAAGAAAAATCGTACCTAACATTTGAATATTAATCATATAATATACTCCTTTTCTATTACTTCCATTTAATGATATCAGAAAAAATTAAAATATAAGTCTTCTTTTGTTTTAAAAAATGATAAAAAGATTATAATTAGATTATAAAGAAAGTTGGTGAGACATATGAAAACAACAAACTACACGATAGGAATTACTCATATTCTAAGTATTGTCATTTGCAGCTATTTAGATTTATATTCTATTCAACAGCCTATTGTAGCCAATTCTATTATCTTTTCAATTTCGTTGACAGATAGCTTAATTTTAAGTATTCTTCTATTTTCTATTATATTTATAGGGAATATTTTTGGAAGCATTGCAAGCTTTTTGAATTTCTCTATTTCCCCGTTACTCTCGCTAAGCTTAGGATTGGTGGGAATTTGTGGGCTCCTTTTATTTTCAAAAGCAATCAATGCGTTTTGGATTTTTTTTGGCGTAATCAGTTTATTTCAAATAATCATTAGCACATGGGAATTATTCCGTTCACTTATTTTGATGAAGATAAATGAATAGCTAATCAAAGAGTTTAATTAATTGTTATTAGAAGTAGTATTAAATGTATGAAGGGAAAATTTTCTATAGCTATTAATGGTTACAATTTACGATAAAGAACTTGTATATTGGTAAACAATTTTATGTATAAACTATGAACAATAAATCGTAGTAAAACAACGAGTAAAATAAACAGTTGCTTGGATTTTTTTGCTTAGTTTTTAAAATGGTTTGAAAAATAGGTGAATTTAATGAGGGTGTTAAAGAAATAGAAAAGTTTTGCCATTTAAAAAAGATACTGTTTATAAATTTTAGTTGATTTTTAAATGGCAAAAATTAAAAAGTTTTTGGACAGTCTTTTAATCTACGATTCTTTTGTCATTCATACCAAAATATTGATACAATGGTTTTTGTTTTCCTGACAAGAGCTGATTGATCGTCACAAATTCATATCCTTTATTTTTTAATATAGTGATCAATCTCGGTACAGCTATTACAGATTCCCGATGGATATCGTGAAGTAAAATGATTGCACCATTATAGATAGGTTGGTTGAGAATATTTTTAATTGTTGCATCAGAATTTCTTAGTTTCCAATCTTGTGAATCAATAGCCCATTGAACAATTGGCATGCCAATTGTTTCTGCACTACTTTTATCAATTGCACCATAAGGAGGACGGATATTCTGAGGTAATACTCCCGTTGCTTTGAAAATTGCTTTGTTTGTTTTATTTATCTCATTTTGTAAGCTGTCTTTAGGCAGCGTATTCAATTGTGGATGAGAATAGGAGTGACTTGCAATTTCATGTCCTTCTTCATGTACTTGTTTTGCAACGTGAGGATTTTGTTCGACCATCTGTCCTAACATAAAGAAGGTAGCTTTGACATTCTCTTTTTTTAATATATTTAATAAATCAAGTGTTGAGCTATTATTAGGGCCATCATCAAAGGTAAGAGCAACATATTTTTTATTTTTATTTAATGTAGGAAATGCATCTTTTATACTTTCAGAAGAAACAAGTTCTGTATTGATGAATGGAGCAATATCTTTGTATTTTAAAGTGACTTTCGTCGTTCCAGTTTTATTTTTTTTTAAGTTGATTGTTAGTTCAGTAGGAGTGTAAGTCATCTTATTGTCGTAAGAAATTCGATCCATAGTTAAAACAGCATCAATGATTTTTTCTGGTTCTTTTGTATTATTGAGTATTGTTTGTTGAATCACTTGTTGAATGCCTAAAAGACCTTCTTCATCTGGAATCAAATCTCTAGTTGTAATTTCTTTGCCAGTTTTTTTAGAAACATAAATAGATTTCTCTGAAATGCTATCTGATTTATGAAAATGTTCTTTATTACGATCCCAGACGAAACTAATTGCTTCAATTTGATAATTTTCAGCTTTCGAAGAAATTGTCGTTATTTTTATTTTTGCAATTGTAAGAACCTCTTTTTTGTTATGTTTACTATGTTGCTTTTGTGCTAGTTTTTTTAGTGTTTGGTTCACATTTTTAAAAGGAATATTATTTTCGTTACTTGGAGAGTAAATTAGACATTTATTTTTTCCGTCACTTACGGTGTCTATTTTTACAGAAATGCCATTTTGCTCTTGTTCCTTTTGTATTGAGGCAATCAGTTCCTTTGTAGCGACTTCATATTTTGCGTGGGCTTTTGCTTCTTGTTGTTTTAATGTGTAGATAATATAACCACCTGTAGCAATGATTATTAGAGTAAGTGCAATAAGTAATGAGAAGATGTACTTTCTATAAGCTAAATTTCTCTTTGTCATTTTTGCTTTTGTGCGTTCTTTTGATACTGTATCATTTAGTTGATCCGATTTTTTATAAGTATTAAGGGTTTGTTTATGACGTTGACTACGACGTACATAGGTTTTTTTATCAGGCATATAGTTTTTCCTCCAACTGTTATTACAAAGTAGATGAAATGTCTCTTATAAGGAGTTTTCTTAGAAGATTTAAAGAAAAATGTAAAAATTTTTTATCCAACTTTTTCTTTCAAGGAAATGATATCATCCAATCTCTATATTTCTTATTGATTGCGTTATTATTCGATTCGTAAAGCTTAATTTTTTTAAATATTTTATTTAAAAAAATCCGAGATTTGAAATGACTAAACTTACATTACTAAAGTTTCTGTTGAATGTTCAGATGAGATGATCTGTTGCTGTGATAGAAAGAAGATATTTTGGATTGGTATACTAAAAAAAGTGTCAGTGATTTTTAATATAATGATAAAAGAGCTAGAAATAAACGATAGTGAAAGAATTTTATAAGGTTATAATAAATAAAATATTTTTTCATTTCTATAGTAGGTTGAAGATAGAGTTTATTGTGTAGTAAGTTTTTAATCAACGTAGTCCTTTTCAATATAAAAAATTTTATCAAAAATATAAATTATTGGGAGGTGTCAGTTTTATCTATAATAATGAATTTGTAGTATTTATGTAAAACGGGACTTTTTTAATGAACAGCAAAGAAGTGAAAGTTGATAGTGGTTACTATGGTAAACGAGCAAAGTGTGCTATGATTGAGAAAAGTTTCATTGATGAGAAGGATGATTTAAATGAAAGAAATTAGACGAAAACATTTTCGTTTTCCGGCTTATGACGACAAAAGTGGGGTAAAGCTAAAAAAAAATCAAAGACGAATTTTATTTGAGGGGCATGATGATTTAATGAATGAAATGAACAAACAGCCCTTATTTGAGCAAATGCAGGAATTTCATTTTGGCGAGTGTTCTGTGAAAGAACAACGAAAGCGTCAAAATCTTCGAAATACAAAAAAAACATCTGTTCAAAAAGAAATTTTAGTGCAACATAAAGAGAATTTACCTAATTATTATAAGGATAGAAAAACGACTCCTACATCTATTAAAATAAGCAAATCGTCATCAAAATATAATAGTCAAGAGAAATCTTTGGATAGTCTAGTATATAGAAAAAATTGTAGAAATACTATTCGTAATCGTTCTTATTTTGTTCCTAAGTATGTACCAGCTTCTATAATTCCAGAACCAAAAATACAAAATATTTCAGATGATGAATTAATTCATTCCATGAAAAAGACAAAAGATTCTTATTTGTTATTTGACGATGATTCAATACCTTATCAAGAGAAAAAAATTGAAAAAACTTCTGTAAAATTAGGAAATAAATCCGAAAAAAAATCACCTAATCAAAGAAAAAAAGAAAAAAATCACGGTGTTTTAGAGAGATCATTACAAGGTCTGATTGAAGAACAAGAGAATTCTTTGGGAGAAAATAGTTATTTTAAATAAGAAACAGCCTGAATTTTTCTTTCATCAGTTAGACTCAAAAAAGGAAGCAGGAAAAATAATTGAGTAAACAGATGAAACGAATTGGTTTTTATGAAGGGCTACTATTGCAAATAAGCGCATTTTTTTAGAAGAAACTACAGAAAATCCTCTACCTAAAAATAAAGATTTATTAGTAAAAATTTCCGCAATATTAGTGAATCCTATAGATATAATGTTAAGAAAAAAGTTGTAAAGAAGAATACGCTAATAGTCTTAGGATTTGATGCTGTAGGAAACGTGGCAGCAAAAGGTTCCGAGGTTAAAAACTTTGAAATAGGTGATCGTGTTTATTATGCAGGAACTACAAAGCGTTCAGGAAGCAATCAAGCATTTCAATTAGTTGATGAACGAATTGCAGCAAAAGTTCTCATTCATTTATCAGATGAAGCTTGTGCAGCCTTGCCTTTAACTGCGCTCACTACTTATGAACTTTTATTTGAAAAATGTCAATTTATACCAAACGAATTGGGTAACATTAAAAAAATACTTGTGATCAATGGAGCCTGCACCCCTAGCTCTATTTTAATCCATCTTGTAAAATGGAGTGGCTTAGAAGTTGTTTCGACTGCAAGTCCAAGAAATTTTGACTGGTTAAAACAAAATGGAGTAGACTATCCCATTGATCATCATCAAAAGCTAAAGCCACAACTAGAAAAAGCGGGAATAGAAATAGTCAATACTGTCGCTGTTTTACATGATATTCGTCCCTATCTAACACAGCTTATAGAAATTATTCAATCATTGGGAGAAAATGGTATGATTATCGAGGGAGAAGAGCCCATCAACATCTCAAAATTTAAAAATCTGTCTGCTGTGATAAAATTGCTTGAAGAAAATAAGCTTCATAACATATTAGGAAAGGTATACAAAGAAGGAATAACCGTTGAAACGTGAAAACAGACAACTCAAGAAGTAGAATCAGAAAGAGTATGTGGAAAAGTTGTTATTTCTGGTGGTTTTACTTCTTTTTGTAAAAAAAAATACTGACTGAAATGTATGAAGTCGCTTTTCAGTCAGTAAGCAGGGCTATTCAAGTTGCTTGGTAGAATCAAAAAATTTAACTGTTTTTTTCCCTCTTGTAGAAGAAAAGAAGTGAAATTTGTTGGTCATTTCTAAGTATTTTACTTTATTTAAGGTATAAGCTAAAATTGAACAACTAATTAAGGTATAGATAAAATGTGTGAGATCCAAGTACAATAAAGAAATAATTAAAATAGCGAGGGTAATTAGAAACAAACTCTTTCCAATTTTGATATGAAAGTACTTTTCAAATACTTGATAAAGGATATCTGTGCCACCAGTACTACCTTCAAAGCGAAAAACGAGACCGCAGCCAATACCAGATAAGATCCCTGTCATTACACTATTAATTAGTAGGTTTTGCACAGCAAAATGAATATGCATTTCTTCCCATAAATGTAAAAAGAAAATTAAAGCAAATGTTCCAATAATGGTGCGAAGAAATGCCTGTTTTCCAAAAATAAATAAAGAAACAATTAGTAAAGGCAGATTAAAAAGAAGGGAGGTCATGGATGGCGCAAAACCAAATAAGTGATTAAGCAAAAGTGCAATTCCTGTCACGCCGCCATCTGCTAATTTAGCAGGAACATTTATTCCAGTGACCGCCAGCGCATAAATTGCAGCACCCAAGACTATTCCAACTAAATTATTCAATATGTTTAGTTTTTTCATTTTGATCCTCTTTTCTTTTGAAAATTTTCAGTAACTTCTTTATTATACTGATTGAGGAATAATCTTCAATAGGAGAGCAAAAATATTTTTCCTAAAAATTGAATGCTTAAAAAACAAAGGAGGCTACATGCGAGCAGCAGATTTATTAACTCTTATGATTAATTCACCGACTAAAGTAGAATATAAAAGAATTTGTTTAAGCAACCATGAAAAGGTACAACCGTTGACAAGTATTTATTTAAATGAAAAAAATCAGTGTGTATTTGTTTTTGAACAAAAGGAACCGCCTATGTCGATAAAAAAATTATTACTTTTTTTAATGAAAAATCGTGAAAAAGACCTTTTTTATCAAAAAGAGCAACAAATTCATCCTTTATATGGACTGAAAGAAACTGGGGATCAATGGTTTATTTAAATTTAATAAACAAAAAGTTTCATTTAATTTTAGAAAAAATTAAAAAATAAGTGCAAAATTTGACAGTTATGAGTCTAAAACCATCATTTATTATTTTTTTTTCAAATGCATCTAACTTACAGTATAATAACTAATGAGCAAGCCAGTAAAAAACATCTCCCCCACGAGATTTCTACTTTACTGGCTGTTTTTTATTAAGCATAAGTGACACATCTTTTGATTGAATTCAGAAGATGTGTATTTTTTTATAAATTCTAGATTTAAAAAAGGGTAAGAAAATATACGTTGAGTCAACATTTTCTTAAAAAGTTTAGGAAATTTAATACGTATGTAAATAATTTTGAGAGGTATTAGTATTTAAAGAATAAATGTTTTTTCTATCATTTAAAAATTCTTTTGAACTTTATGTACGCTGTGACTTTATAAATTGAAAGAACGTCAGTATTTTAATAACTTAAGACAACTTAGTTGGGAATTATTTAAACTATGTTTATACTTAAATCTTAAATATAGAAAGGAAGGTCTTATGAATAATTTTGTTCAAACACTTAGTGAAAGAAAAGAAGAACTACTATCAGCTGCTTTTCAACATCTCTTTCTTTCTCTTCTTGCCTTATTAATGGCTATCATTCTGGCAGTCCCCTTAGCTATCTGGGCGGCAAATCATAAGAAGATGGCAGAAGTTTTACTCCAAATAACGGGTGTCTTTCAAACGATCCCCTCTTTAGCATTATTAGGTCTGTTGATTCCCTTTATCGGAATTGGAACGATGCCAGCACTTCTTGCTTTAATTATTTATGCACTTTTACCGATTTTTCAAAATACGTATATCGGTCTTAGTGAAATTGATCCATCAATTGAAGAAGCAGCAGAGGCGTTTGGCATGTCGAGAATGCGACGTTTAATTAAAGTTGAATTGCCTATTGCGCTGCCTGTGATCATTTCAGGAATTCGTACAGCACTCGTATTGATTATTGGAACTGCTACATTAGCAGCTTTGATTGGTGCTGGAGGGTTAGGGACATTTATCTTATTGGGGATTGATCGAAATACTCCAGTTTTGACTTTCATTGGCGCCATTAGTTCAGCTTTATTAGCCATTGTTTTTAGCAGCTTGATCCGTCTTCTTCAACAATTGAAACCTAGATATACGGTGATTACATTGTTCGTTCTTCTTTTTGGAATCGGAGGAACTTCTTTGTATCAAAGTAGTTTCTTTAAAGAAGAAAAGATTACAATAGCTGGTAAACTTGGTTCTGAACCGGAAATCTTAATTCAAATGTATAAAGAGTTAATTGAAAATGATACCAACAATAAAGTGAAATTAAAACCAAATTTTGGTAAAACTAGTTTTCTTTTTAGTGCATTAAAGAATCAACAAATTGATCTTTATCCTGAGTTCACGGGAACCGTATTAGAAAGTTTAGTAAAGGTACCTGATTCTTTAAAAGACAAGAAATTGAGTAAGAAAGAAACATATAAGCAAGCCAATTTATTATTAAATGAGCAATATAATATGAACTTTTTACCTCCAATGGCTTATCAAAATACCTATACTTTGGCAGTAAAAAAAACTTTTGCAAAAGAACATGATCTGAAAACAATTTCTGATTTAGCCAAGGTGCAAGAGCAAATTAAAGCCGGCTTTACGTTGGAATTTATCGACCGAGAAGATGGCTATAAAGGGATACAAAAACGATATCACCTCCAATTTTCAAGTGTTAAAAGTATGGAACCGAGTTTACGTTATCAAGCAATTAATCATGAAGAAGTGATGATTGTGGATGCGTATTCAACTGATAGTGAGCTAAGGCAATATGAGCTTGTTACTTTAAAAGATGATCGTGAATTATTCCCCGACTATCAAGGAGCACCTTTAATGACAACTAATTTTGCCAAAAAACATCCAGAAGTCGTGAAATCTTTGGCTAAGCTTTCAGGGAAAATCACAGAAAAACAAATGATTGAAATGAACTATTTAGTGAACGTAAAAAAACAATCACCTGCAAAAGTTGCACATACCTTTTTGATAAAAGAAGGGCTATTGAAGGAGGAAAGTAAATGAGCAGTTTCATTGAATTTAAGCGAGTTCAAAAAAAATATGGGGAAAAATATGCAATTAAAGAACTAAATTTGTCAATTACAAAAGGAGAAATTTTTGTATTGGTAGGTCCTTCTGGAAGCGGGAAAACGACCTCGCTAAAAATGATTAATGGTCTTTTTCAGCCAAGTGCTGGAGAAGTGTTATTTAAAGGGAAATCATTGACAGAATACAATCTGCAAAAAATGAGATGGAATATGGGATACGTGCTGCAACAAATTGCTCTTTTTCCAAACATGACGGTCAAACAAAATATTGAAGTGATTCCAGAAATGCTCGGTTGGGAAAGAAAAAAACGTGAGCACGCAGCAGATCAATTGCTTGAAAAAGTAGGACTCGATCCAGCAAGCTATCGTAATAGAATGCCTCAAGAATTATCAGGAGGAGAGCAGCAAAGAGTCGGAATTGTCCGAGCCTTAGTGGCTAATCCAGAAGTCATTTTGATGGATGAACCTTTCAGCGCATTAGATCCATTATCTCGGACTTCTTTACAAGAACTTGTATTATCTTTGCATCAAGAATTAGGAATGACAATTGTATTTGTAACCCATCATATGAATGAAGCCATTAAATTAGGAGATAAAATTGCTGTAATGAAAGAGGGGAAACTTGTTCAGTGTGATCGTCCTGAACAATTATTGGCCCATCCTAAAAATGAATTTGTCCATAGTTTTTTTGATGACACAAGACAAGCATATCAAGAAACAGTTAAAGAAATCATAATGGCTAATTGTTATTCAAAAGTACAGCAACGATCAAATCAGCCAAATGTTCATTTAAATACGCCTTTACAAGAAGTGTATGAAATATTAATCAAACATGCAGCAGTTAATGTGCAAGAAAACGAAAAAGTCATGGGGAAAATTACTAGAGAAGATATATTTATATTTTTAACAAGAAGCAAAATGAAGAAGAAAAATATAAAAAATAAATGAAACATGGTGAATCGCTAGATGGGTATTTTAGTAGTTAGGCAAAAAAGTAAACTCTTTACGTCCAATGAAAACGATTCGCAAAATTTTATTTTGAAATTCATGATTTATTTGGTAACAATTTTTCTTTATTCATTTTTTGAAAAATAAAATCGGTAAAAAAGAAGAACGCTTAAATTTGAGTCTTGTAAAGAAAGTCTCAAATTTAAGCATTTTTTGATCCAAATCTCTAGTAATTGTTGACAAACGCTATATAATTAAAAATAATCTATAAATTTTTTAATATATTTATACGTATATTTTAATAAGAAGGTAGACATACGTATTTTAGTGTTTTAAAATTAATAGTATAAGAAAAAACTAGGTTTAAAAAATGGATAATTAGGAGGGAGAAATGAAACGATTACTCAATAAACAAAGTGCGAGACAACTGTCTTTACTAGAATTATTATGGGAAAATGAATGGCTTACGGTTTCAGAAATCGTCAAAGAAATTGGCGGTGGGGAAAAAACGATTCGTACAGATATCAAACAGTTAAATGAAATAATCGAACCCTTAAAAATAGAAACGTCATATAAATACGGAGTGTATTTAAATAAAGATTTAGGAATTTCTAAAGCATATCTTTATTCACTTTTTTTGCAAAAAAGTGTTGAATGTCAGATGCTTGAAACTATCTTTATAGATTCTGAAATTTCCAAAGGTGAGTTATGTGATCAATTATTTATTTCTGAAACACAATTAAATCGCCTACATAAAAAATTGAATATTTTTTTAAAAAAATACGATATAAGAATCACAAATAATTTGAAAATTATTGGCAATGAACGAAACATCCGAAAATTTTTTTCTAGCTTGATTTATGAAAAATACCTTACACCTGATTTTTTCTTTAAAAAAGAAGAATTTAAATTGATCGATACGGTGCTTAATAAATTTTATACGCAAAATAAAAGTCAATTAATTACAGAGGATCACTATCATTTTTTATTAAATAAATTGCGTATGAGAATATGGGTAGCAGCCTATCGGTGTAAAGCTGGCGCTTTTTTTCAACAAGAAAAAAGCTACTTTTGCTACTCGATGATTACAGAAGACGAAAATCTAAAAAAGCAGTGGCAATCTATTTTTGGCATAACTTTGTCGGATAAAATTTTATATAATTTATTTGAGTATTTTCATGCACCGATTGATTTAAGCAAAAAATGGTTTCAAATGGGAGTTAGCCAAGCTACTTTAAAAATTAGGCTTGAAAAAATGATTTCAACTATTCGTAAAGAACTAACAATTGACTGTTGGAATCAAGCTATTTTGATCCAAGCCATTTTGTGGAATAGTTTTCGTGCAATAGGACCTACTTTTATTTTAAACAATGTGGAAGAAGATTTTGTATTAGAATTAATGAAAGAAAGGCAAGACATTGTGTTAAGTATAAAAGAAAAATTGGCGGTAGTTTATGAAGGGATATCTCTTCATTCTTCTGATAAAAATAATATTTTTTATCAGTCCATTTATACATTAGTCTCACAATGGCCTGACTTACGAGCAGAAATACGTAAACCAATGGTTAAGATAAAAGCAGCTCTGCTTTTAGATGTATCATCCGGCCATTTAAAAATGTTAAAAGAAGAAATTGAGTATCATTTTAGAAATATATATGAAGTAGATATTTTACCACCTCTAAAGCAAACTTCTTTTAACCAATTGGTTTTTTACGACTGTGTGTTGACAAATGGGTTTAATAGCGATGAATTGGGAGATGTTGAAATAATTGGCGTACCTAATTATTTTGGTGAAGAGTTTATCAAAAAGTTACATCATTTTTTGATAAATAAAAAAGAAGAATTAAAATTATTTCGAAAAAATGTTTTGATCCAATAGCCAATAAAAAACATAAAAGAAAGTAAAAATAATAATATAAATAGTTGAAATTTTCCTAACAGATGGGGAGAAATAAACATAAACATAGTAGCGATATTTTTTTGAATTCAGAGTAATTTTTTCGTCAGCATTCCTTTTAAATAGTGTATTTTTTTGTTATTTTTCAATAAATATGTAGATAAGAGCTTTGATAGCAAATGTTATCTTAGCTCTTTTATTTTTTGCTTTACGTCTGTATCGGTATAAATAAAATAGTTATATGATAACAAATGAACAGATGAATCCAAAAATGGTGATTGGTATTTTACCAAGCGCTAGGTATATTAAGGTTATTTTTATAGAGAGTAGTGTGTTAAAAATAAAGGAAGCTCATATATTTATTACAAGAGGAGAGATGGAAGCTAAAATGAGAGAAATATTAGATGGACGTTTAAAACGTCAATTAAATATTTTAGAAATCCTTTGGGAAACAGAATGGATTACGACAGCTGAACTTGCAGAAAAAATTGATAGTTCAGAAAAAACCATTCGCAATGATCTTTCTCAAATCAATGAAATAATTGCACCGCTATCTATTGAAACTTCTTTTAGAGCCGGTATTATTTTAAAGAAAGATTTAACTACTCCTAAGTCATTTATCTATTCAAAAATACTTGAGAATAGTTTAGAATACACATTGCTTGAAACAATCTTCTTAAGAAAAGCTAGTTCAAAAGAAGAGCTTAGTGATATCCTTTATATTTCAGAAACCCAAGTATCTAGAGTGATTAATCGAATCAATCAGGAGATACGTTTTTTTGATTTTCAAATTACAAATCATATTGAAATTATAGGAAATGAAGGGAATATCAGAGATTTTTTTGCAATTTATTTTTCTGAAAAGTATCATTTACCTGAAAAACTAATTCAACAAGAAGAAATCAATTTAATTTCAGATATTATTGAAATGTTTATAAAAGAAAATACTGTTTGGGCAGTGGCTAATAACGATCATCATTTATTCTTAGGCAATATAAAGTTTCAACTATTCGTTTGCTTAGTACGTTTAAAACAAGGATACAAAATTGAAACGAATGAAATACCGTTTTGTTTTTCTCATTTAGTAAATGAAAAAAACATGGTAGAAAAAATACATACGATCTTTGATATGGAAGAAATGGAAGAAGAAAATTTAAAACAGCTGTTTTATGAATTTTACCAACCGATAAATCCAACTTCTCGATTTCATTCTGAAGGAATTGATATTGACTCGGTTTTTATAAAAAAACAAATTGGTCAGGTAATTACACTTTTAGAAGATCAGTTTGGTTTACTGTGTGACAATCGTGATAAATTAATTCATGATATTTATTGGACAACAATGAGTAGTATACGACCGACGTATATTTTATATGATAAAAAAACTGAATTTTTTGAAAACACTTTACGTTTGAGTCCTGACTTAGTGACTGCATTAAGGGATGAGTTTTTTGATATTTATTTTTCTCTTGGGAATCCATTTTTCTCTTATCTAGATGAAATGATTCATCAATCTATTTTTAAATTATTGACATCTTGGTCAGAGTTATGGATTCAAGTAAGAAAAAATAAGGCAAGTATTAAAGTTGCTCTTTTATTAGACAGCTCCTATGACCATATGCGTATGCTCAAAGAAGAAATTCAATTTTATTTTAGACAAAATATAAAAATCGAAATTATTAGTCCGTTTACTCGTATTCAAAAAGTGTATTTGCAAAAATTTGATTGTCTTTTAACAAATGTTTATTTTCCAGATTATTTTGGGATTCCAACGATTGGTATATCTAGTTATCTTGATGAGGATGTGATTGATAAATTAGTGGATTATTATCATCTAAAAATAAATGCAGAGATTGATTTATAAAAGAAGAACAAAAGGGAAAAGTACTTCTTTTTTATGAACTCTTTGTTATTTCTTTAGGTTATGGAACATCTTATTTTTATTAAGTATTGAACTGCTGCCTATTTACCAATCTATCGGTAAAACTTGGTTTTAAATATTCTTTATGTTTGAGCATAATAATAGGTGTGGAGGCTGCGTTGTTAAAGTAATTGGAGGTGAGTAGAAAAGTTAAAAAATTGATGTATTATTTGACAGGAGTTTTAATGTTATGCCTTTTCATTACAACAACCTGTCATGCACAAACCACAGACAAACAGAATATCCGAGTCGAAGCAACGATAGGACCATGGAATGCCAGCTCAAATAACAATGGAAATGGCGCAGATACAAAAGAAAAACCAAATATAACGATTCCACCGTCTAATTTAGGTTCTTCATCGAAACTTCCACAAACTGGCGAACAAGTGAGAGTATATACCTTGTTGCTTGGGCTGATGTTGTCCCTTTTCTCATTGGTAATGTTGTTTAATGTCAATCGAGAGAAAGAAAGAGAATATGTAATTTAAATTTTATTTTTTATGGAAATGATTATTAATTATTTTCAGTGAGGAGAGAGAATCAAATGAAGAAGTTAACGAATATTCTGCTGTTATCATCTGTTGTATTAGGTGGAATAAGTATTGGAGCAATGAACATATGTGCAGAAGAATTAGGTTGGCAGCCTGGTCAAGAAGACCCTACACCTGGGCAAACAATTAAAGGCGAAGAAAATGCTGACGTTGCTGTAAACGGCTGGGTGGGAGAGTGGACACCGGTTGATCCAGACGATCCATCATATATTGACATTACTGTACCAACAACGGTTCGCTATGCAAATGCAATGTCTGAAGATGGAAAAACACTTCCAGAAATTTTGTCTCCACTTTATACTATGACAAATAATTCTAATGCACGTAGAGTTATGGTAGAAGTATCTAACTTTGTGGAAGTTGGTAATTCTGGTGTTAAACAAAGTTTGTTTTTCACGCCATTAAATGAAGCTGGTGTCCGACTGCAGAGTGTTTCAGGACAATTTTTAAATACTCCTACTTATTTAACGACTATCGGAAAGTCTAAAAGTAAAGCGTTAAAATTTGAAGGAGAAATTTCTGAAGGTTTTAAAGCAGATGAAGTAGTGAAACCGACTTACACGATGACGCTTAATTTTACCGCTTTAAAAGATTAATAGAAACTGATTTCATTTTGTTTATATCATATACTTAGGGAAGTTTTCTGCATGAAGGAAACTTTCGCACATAGAAATAATTGAATTGGCTTTTATGTCTTTTCACTCAAGCAAAAATGAAATAGTTAGTTTTTTAAAGTCTATTAGCTATTAGTAGAATTTCATTATTGAAATTCTACTAATAGCGGCAAATCCTTAAAACATAGGAACGATAGAAATTAGTTGATAAGAGAACTTTTAATGGAGAGAATTTCTTGAGTATGTTTTTTTCTAAAAATAATTGAGCGGTTTGTCAAAAGATAAACGATTTGTTTTTGATTTAATTTGGAAAGGGAGATTTTTTAAATGGCACATATAAAAAACAAAAGAAAAAAACGCACATATATCCTTATAACCTTATCGATAATATTCTTAATATTAGGGGTTGGTGGATACTTTTATTTTAATCAATCTCCCCCACAAGTCGTTACTGGTCTTCCAGACGTAGACAAGAATATCTCCCAGTTAACTAATGATGATCTTTTAAAAAAGATGCAAGCAGAAGTAGATAAAGACAACGTGCGTATTTTATTGAAGCATGAAATTGAAGTGAATAAAGACGGGAAAGCTAATGTTGATATTCGAAACGTTGGAGTAAATGCTTATAATATTCAAGTAGAGTATTATTTAGCGGCGAATAAAAAGAAATTGTATGTTTCAGGTTTGATTCCACCTAATAACGGTATCGCGTCTGTTCCTTTTCAAAACATGCCTTCATCAGGAACACATAACTTAAAAATATACTACAAAGTATATGATAAAAAAGAATTGATTAATACAACCACTATTGATGGTGTACTTAAAATAAGTTAACGATCAGTGAATGCTGATTAAAATTTTCTTCCTAAAAAGATTATTAAATGCTTTGCACTTATTTTAATAGATTCTCTACATCAACTAATTATTATGGATCCTTTGCAAAGGATCCTTTTTTTATTTTTTGAGGTAAAAACAATTCTTTGTTGTAGAATAATTTCTTAGAAGAAAGCAAATCTGATCTGAGATGAATCATTCATTTTATAACTTGTAAAACCAATAAAATTACCTAGGAAATGGAATTTATCGGTTTGTTTTTCTTAGAAATATTTTATAAAATCTAATTAAGGAGTCAGTTAAGGTAAAAAAAGTGAGGGGGTATAAATATTAAGTCGATTATATTAGAAAAAACGAATTATCGATACGATGAATTAGAAAAAGTGCAAAGACATAATCAAAGAGAATCTTTTGAAACGCTAGTTGTATCTCCTGATAAAACTTCTTTAAATTATGATGTTTTAAATAAGAAAATGATTAGTTACAAAAATACAATTAGGCGTTATTTGACTCATCTACCTTCAAAAAAATCGATCCATTCTAATTGGATTGTGTTGATCGAGTGGCAAATTTTTTTCGATGAATCTTCATTAAATAAATTATCTGTTAGAGAAACAAAATTATATTTTTTACAGGTTGTTCAGACTTTCCAGAATTTTTATGGGATGTCTAATGTCATTTATGCGAATGTTCACTTTGATGAAAAAAAACCACACTTACATATCGGATTGATACCAATGAAAGAAGGGCGGCTCAATTCCACACATATTATTGCCAAATATAAAAATAGCGAATTAGAAACAGAATTATTAAATAAATTAGAAAAAGTTATTAAAAAAAGTAAAACGTCTATTGCTGGAAAAAATACTTCCAATGTACATATTGATTTAAAATCCACTGAACAGTATCAAGAATATAAAGAACTTTATCATAAACTGATTAACCAATCGATTTTACCTTCTGAAATAGAGATGAAAAAACCCGAGATTTCAATAAAGTCATTTTGTTTTGGTAAAAAAGGAAAGAAGAAACAAACAATTGAAGACTTAAGAAAAGAAAATGATTATTTAGAATCTTTGGTGAAGGAATTGAAATCTGAAAACAGTTATTTACTAAAGGTGATAAGAGATACAGAAAAGAATGTTGAACAATTAGAAAAACAGCTATGTATAAATTTTAAAATTTATGAGAAATATGAGAATAAAATGGATTTTAAAAATTACATGTAAAAGAGCGTGAAGTAAAAGTATTCTTTACTTCACGCTCTAAACACGAATAAACGTTGGGAGCAGAAGCAACTCCTTCGGAAATAATCCAAAATTCACAAAAATTTGAAAAATAATTTACGTGTATCCCTTCTTATTTCTCGGAATTAAACACTTCTGTCCCAGCCTCTTTTTAGTACCAGCCGTTAGCTAACCAGAA